>NZ_JBTYIP020000021.1:0-177382 GCF_054877945.1 Singulisphaera rosea
TGGGTAGTCCTAGGACTACCCCGCAGGGCCGCTCATGATGGAACCAGAGACAAGTAACTCAGTGAATTACTTGTAGCGAGTGGGCGATGCAGGACTTGAACCTGCGACCCCCAGCGTGTCGAGCTGGTGCTCTAGCCAACTGAGCTAATCGCCCCGCGTGGATCATGTTATAGCAGATTGGCCCGGTCCGCGTCAATCTCTCTTGGCCTCGAATCCTCGTGCAATCTTCAAACCTCGAGAATTTCGGCGGACTTCTTCTCGGCCATATCGTTGACCTTGGTCTCGTACTGCTTCGTGAGGGTCTGGATTTCTTCCTTGCAGGTTTCGAGGTCGTCCTCGGTGAGGATCTTGTCGGTCTGTTCCTGGTCGGCCTGCTTGTTGGCGTCGCGGCGGATGTTTCGGATCGCGACGCGAGCCTCTTCGGAGAGGTCCTTGACGCGGCTGACGAGCTTCTTGCGTTGCTCGACCGACAGGGATGGGACGTTGAGGCGGATGGCCTTGTTGTCGGAGTTGGGGGTGAGGCCGATGTCGCTCGCCTGGATGGCCTTGGCGATGTCGCCGATCACCGAGGGGTCGAACGGCCGGATGAGGATCTGCTGAGGTTCCGGCGTGCTCAGGTTCGCGAGCTGCTTGAGCGGGGTCGGAGAGCCGTAGTATTCGACGCGGATCGAGTCGACGAGGCCGACGTTGGCACGCCCGGTCCGGACGCCGCGGAACTGGTCGGCGAGCAGGGCTACGCTCTTCTCCATCCGCTCTTCGGCCTCGAGCGCGATCTCTTCGATGCTCATGGGACACCTCACAGGGACGGGCAGGGGAGGGTGCTCATCACCGGCCCCCGTCTACCTACCAAGAGAATTTTCGCACGGCCGCCCCGGCCGATCAACAGCAAGGACTTCGCGGAGGGACGCTCGCATCGAAGCGCCCCGCGATCACGAGTCCTTCCAAAAGGCGCGTGAACTCGCTGGGATCCTCGGTCATCGGGGCGTGGGAGGGCGCCGAGCCTTCTCGAGGCGGGCTTCGGGGCCGAGGGCAAACGACCGGTCGGTTCGGTTCGGGCGCTTATCGGGTGGGGCGAATCTTGTTGCTGACCCAGGTCCCGATCGGTTCGCCGGCGATGGCCCGCTCGATGTTGCCTTCCTTCTTGAAATTGAAGATGAGGATCGGCAGGGAGTTATCGAGGCACATGCCGATCGCGGTCATGTCCATGACCTTGAGGTCGTCGCGCAGGACCTGCTCGTAAGTCAGGTAGTCATAGCGGACGGCGTGCGGGTTCTTCTCCGGATCGGCCGAATAGACCCCGTCGACTCGGGTCGCCTTCATCAAGACCTCGGCCCCGATCTCCTTGCCTCGCAGGGCCGCGGCGGTGTCGGTGGTGACGAACGGACTCCCGGTCCCGGTCGCGAGCACGACGACGCGTCCCCTGGCGAGGTGGCTGAGGGCACGCCTTCGGATGAATGGCTCGGCGACTTCATCCATGCGGATGGTGGTCAGGAGCCGAGTCTCGCAGCCCATGCCTTCGAGCGCGTCCTGGAGCGCGAGGCCGTTGATGACCGTGGCCGTCATCCCCATGTAGTGGGCCGTCGCTTCCTTGATCACGTCGGAGCCGCGCGACAGGGTGGCCCCCCGGAGGATGTTCCCCCCGCCGACCACGATGGCCAACTCGACCCCGGCGGCAGCCACCCGGGACGCCTGGCGGGCGATCCGGCTCACTTCGTCGACGCTGATCCCTCCCTCACCGGGCCGGCAGAAGCTCTCGCCCGAGAGCTTGAGCAGGACGCGTCGGAAGATCGGGGGACCGTACGGGGTCACGGAGTCCATCGTCGAGATCCTCTTGGGAGACGTAAAACCACGGCCCGGGTTGAGATGAACGAGCCAGTCCCAACTCGGGCCGAGTTGGCATATCACTCGGTGGCCGGCGAAGTCCCCTCGCCGACGACGAATCGCGCGAACCTCGAGACCGAGATGTTCTCACCGGTCCGGGCGTTGACGGCCAGGATCATCTCGCGGATCGACTTGGCCGAGTCTTTGACGAACATCTGGTCCAACAAGACTTTTTCTTCATACCACGCGTTGAGCTTGCCTTCGGCGATCTTCTCGCGGACCGCTTCGGGCTTGTCCGACGCCTGGCTGATGAAGATGGCCTTCTGCTCGGCCACCAGGTCGGCGGGCATCTCCTCGCGACGGACGCAGATCGGGTTGGCCGCGAGGACCTGGAGGGCGAGGTCCTTGGCGAGCTGGCGGAACTCTTCGTTGCGGGCGACGAAGTCCGTCTCGCAGTTGACTTCGACCAGGCCACCCGACTTGCCGTCGTGATGGATATAGACCTCGACCCGGCCGGCGGTGGTGGCGCGGCCGGCGCGGTTTTCCGCGTTCTTGCCGTGCTTTTCCTTGGCCAGGACAAGAGCCTTCTTCACGTCGCCGTCGGCTTCCTTGAGGAGCGCCTTGCACTCCATCAGACCCAGCCCGGTCGCTTTTCGAAATTCATTGACAGCCTGAGCCGTAATCTCGGCCATCGGCGGTTCTCCTCGCGTACGAACGTGAGCAGGCGAAATCCCGCCCGCTTCTCGGTTCGTGTCGTCGTTCGGGGTAGGTCGTGATTCTTCTTGGGTTTCAATGGCCGCCGTCTCGAGGGGTTCCCTCTCGGGACGGACCAGGCCGAACGAAAGCCGAAAGGCCACGGAGGCCTCCCGGCATTCGGATTCGACTCGCACACCGAGGGTCGACTCAGGCCTCGGGCGAGGCGGGCTGCTCGGGCTCGGCCTGGAGTGCCGGGGCCTCGGCCTGGGGTGCCGGGGCCTCGGCCTCGGTCGCGGGCGGAGCGTCGAGCACCGGTGCCGACTCGATAGCCGCTTCCGGCGCGGGGCCGCCGGCATTGACGGGAGCGTCCGGCCGTCGGTCGGCCGCGCGGGAAATGCCGCTATGCTGCCCGGCACCACCCCGAGGACCACCACCACCGGGGCCACGACGGTCCCCACGACGGTCGCCACGTCCCGACCCTTGGGGCTCGCTCATCTCGCGCGGCGGGGGCTCGGGCGGGGCCGAGGCCTTGCCCACGAGGATCGCGTCGGCAAGATGCTTCACGACCAACTCGATCGACCGCATGCTATCGTCATTGCCCGGGATCGGCAGGTCGACGACATCCGGGTCGCAGTCGGTATCGAGCAAAGCGACAACCTTGATGCCCAGCTTGCGGGCCTCGGCCACCGCGATGTGCTCGCGGTGCGGGTCGACCACCAGGAGGGCTTCGGGCAGGCGGGTCATGTGCCGAATGCCCGACAGGTTGCGGTCGATCTTCGTGCGCTCACGGGTGAGCGTCGAGATCATCTTCTTCGAGTAGCTGAAAGCTTGTTCGCCGTCGAGCGTGTTCTCCAGCTCTTCGAGCCGCTCGAGCCGGCTGCGAATCGTCCGGAAGTTGGTGAGCGTGCCGCCCAACCAACGCTCGGTCACGTAGGGCATCTGGCAACGGTTGCATTCTTCGGCGATCGTCTCGGCCGCCTGTCGCTTCGTCCCCACGAAGAGGATCAGGCCGTTCGAAGACGCGACTCGCTGGAAGAACTTGGTGGCACGCAGCAGGCCGCGCACGGTTTCCTTCAAGTCGATGATGTGAATCAGGTTGCGCTTGCCGTAGATATACGGCTTCATCTTCGGGTTCCACCGGCTGGCCCGGTGCCCGAAGTGGACGCCTGCGTCGATCAGCTCTTTCACCGCTAAAGCCACGAATCTACTCCTCGCGGATTGAGGGTTTCCAGCCGAGATCCCACGGGCGACCCGCCCGGGGCGGCTTTGCTAGGGCCGGTTCGGGTACGCTGCACTCAAGGGTTCGCAGTGTAACGAGTTGGACCGTCGTCGTCAAATCGCGGCCGAAATCCGAGGGGAGTCCGATGCTACTCGGATCGGGTCCAATCCTCCCGAGGTGGCAGTCGAAAAACGCCCCGGATTACCTCTAAGGTATTCACGCGAGGATCGGCGTGACGACCTTGCCGGCGACGTCGGTGAGGCGGAAGTCGCGTCCCTGAAACTTGTAGGTCAGCCGCTCGTGGTTGATGCCGAAGAGGTGGAGGATGGTCGCGTGGAGGTCGTTCACGTGGACGATGTCTTCCACCGAGGCGTAGCCGAGCTCGTCGGTGGCGCCGTGGCTGATCCCTCCCTTGATCCCGCCGCCGGCCATCCAGAGCGAGAACCCCTTGATGTGGTGGTCTCGGCCGCTCCCCTGGGCCATGGGAGTCCGGCCGAACTCGCCGCCCCAGATGATGAGTGTGTCGTCGAGCATCCCGCGCTGCTTGAGGTCGAGGATGAGCGCGGCGGCCCCCTGGTCGACCTCTTCGGCCGTGATCTGGACGTCGCGTTTGATCCCGCCGTGGTGGTCCCAGTCGCGGTGGTAGAGCTGGATGAATCGGACCCCGCGCTCGGCGAGCCGCCGGGCCAGCAAGCAGTTGGCGGCGAACGAGCCATCGGACCCGCGCGTGCCGTAGAGGTCGAGGATGTGCTTGGGCTCGCCCGAGATGTCCATCAGTTCCGGGACGCTCGTCTGCATCCGGAAGGCCGTCTCATAGCCGCTGATCCGCGTGGCAATCTCCGGGTCTCCGACGACCGCGTCATGGAGCTGGTCGAGCTGCTGGACGGCCTCGACGACTTCATGCTGGCGAGTCCCGTCGACCCCCCTCGGGTTGCCGACATAGTGGACGGGGTCGCCCTTCGAATGGAACTCGACCCCCTGGAACTTGCTCGGCAAGAAGCCGCTGTGCCACTGCCTCGCGGAGAGGGGTTGGGCCTGGCCCGCCTTCCCAAGCGAGGTGAGCACCACGAAGCCGGGGAGGTTCTCGCTCTCGCTCCCGAGGCCGTAGTTGATCCAGGACCCCATCGCCGGCCGGCCCGAGATGGTCGTACCGGTGTTCATGAAGGTATGTGCGGGGTCGTGGTTGATGGCTTCGGTGACCATCGACCGGATGATGCAGATCTCGTCGGCGACCCTTCCGATCTTCGGGAAGACCTCGCTGATCTCCTGCTGGGACTGGCCGAACTTCCGGAACGCATGCTGGGGCGCGAAGCAGCTCAGCTTGGCCCCCTGGAGCTGCGCGATCGGCATCCCCTTCGTGTAGGACTCGGGCATCGGCTCGCCGTGCATCTTGGCGAGCTTCGGCTTGTAGTCGAGGGTCTCGAGGTGCGAGGGGCCGCCGGCCATGTAGAGGTAGATGATCCGCTTGGCCCGAGGGGCGTGGTGCAGAGGATCGACGACCCCCGTCCACCGCTCGACCTTGTTCGATCCGGCTTCGAGCAGCCTGGGGTTCAAGAGCGAGGCCAAGGCGAGCGACCCGATCCCGGTCGAGGCCCGACCGAAGAACGACCGCCGAGTGAGATGGGACTTCAGAGCGTCGAGAGGTTGCATCTCAGTTCCTCGTGATCGTCTCGTGCAGGTTGAGGATCGCTCGCGAGATCGACGTCCACGCGGCCAGCTCGGGGACGTCGAGGTCGAAGGGTACGTCGCGTTCGCCCGTATGGACCAGCTCGTCGGCCGCCTTCCAATCCGACTTGTAGTGGTCGAGGTGCTTGCCGTAGAGGGCCTCCAGGATCCTCGCCTCGTCGGCATGAGGGGGCCGCGACAACGCACGCCGATAGGCCCATACCAGCTTCTTCGAGAAGTCGTCGCCTCCCTCGCGGACGATGTGTTCCGCGAGACTCCGAGCTGCCTCGACATACGTGGTGTCATTAAGCAAGACGAGCGACTGGAGCGGAGTGTTCGACCGAGGTCGCTCCACCTTGCATTCCTCGCGGCTGGGGGCGTCGAAGGCGAGCAGGCTCGGGTGGAGGAAGGTTCGGCACCAGTAGGTGTAGAGTCCTCGACGATAGAGCCCCTCGCCGTGGTCGCTCTGATACTCCCGCTTCGGGAAGTTGAGATGGAACCAGTAGCCGACGGGTTGGTAAGGCTTCACGCTCGGCCCGCCGATCGTCGGAGAGAGCAGGCCGCTGATCGCCAGGGCGTTGTCCCGGACGACTTCCGCCTCGAGGCGGTATCGGCCCTGCCGGGCCAGCCAGTGGTTGTATGGGTCGCCTTGCCGCAAGGCCTCGGTGACGTTCGACGACTGCCGGTACGTCGACGAGAGGAGCATGAGGCGGAGCATTCCCTTGGTGTCCCATCCGCGATCCATGAACTCCACGGCAAGCCAGTCGAGTAGCTCGGGGTGGGTCGGCCAGGTCCCTTGCGAGCCGAAGTCGTCGAGTGTCGTGACGATCCCCTGGCCGAAAGCCAGCTTCCAGAGCCGATTCACGAACACCCGGGCGACCAGGGGATTCTCCCGCGAAACGAACCATCGGGCCAGGTCGAGGCGGGTCGCACGAGGGCCTTGTTGCTCGCCGACCCTCAGGAACTCGGGGACGGCGGGGGTCACGATCGGTCCGGATTCGTCGAGCCAGTTACCCCTCGGGAGGATCCGGATGTCGCGAGGCTCGACGGCGATCGAGATCAATGTCTGAGGCATCACGTTTTGGAGGTCGTCCTTGCGCATTTGTTCGTCCGCAAGGGACTTCCGTTGAGTCTCGAGCGCGGGCGCGATCCCTCGATAATAGGCGGTGAGACTCGCTTTCTGCTTGTCGGAACGCGAACCGGGCGGGACCTCCAGGACCTGGGCCACTTCGGGGGGCAGGCCGCGTCCGATGCCTCCCGCCACAATCGGGCGGGCCGACGAGGTGATCGAGACCCGAAAATGCCCGAGCGTGTGCTGGGAACCATAGGCCTGTTGCAACCGGACCTCGAAAGTCTCGACCTTCGGGTCGGACTCCAACTCGAACACGGCCTCGTTGACTCGCCCGGTCTGGTCCAGGATCGCCCAACCGGTGTTGGGCTGGCCGTCCCGCGAACCGACCACGTCGTAACCGGCTTGCGAATGCGTGGCGGAAGGCTTTCGCAAGGGCAGGGGGGCGCCGTTGGCCGAGACCTGGAGCTCGTTGAGGACGAAGTTCCCATTGGCGGCTCGGCCCGGCCCATGTCCAGGAAGTGAGTCGTCGGGCAGGACTTCGAGGCGGATGGCGGTCGCCGGGCTCGTCTCAATCTTGAACGAGAGAGTGTAGGTGTCCGACTCGGGCGAGGGGCCGGTCGCGAGGATCGAACCGTCGTCCTGGACCTTCAACTCCGTCCCGTTCGTCGACGAGGTCGAGATGGGCCTCACGACGTCCCAGGCGACCTTCTCGGCCTGGAGGCCTTCTTCCCAAAGGGCCAGCGACCGGTCGAGCTCCGGCGTCTGCGTATCCAAGGTCTTACGGATCGCCGCGATCTTCGCGTCGATCCGTTTCGCCTCGGTTGCCTGCTCGGGCGTCGGCATCCGAGTCTGTTCCTGGGCTCCGACGGCGACCTCTTGGATGTCGGCGAAGTACGAGGCGAACCGGTAGAAGTCTCGGGTCTTGAACGGGTCGAACTTGTGGTCATGGCACTCGGCGCAACCGAGTGTCGCCCCCATCCAGACCGTCGAAGCGTTGCGGACTCGGTCGGCCGAGTACTTGGCGAGATACTCCTTCGCCTGGGCGCCCCCTTCTTGCGTGGTCATCAGCATCCGGTTGTAGCCGGAACCGATGCGTTGCGAGTCCGAGGGGTTAGGGAGGAGATCCCCGGCGATCTGCTCGATCGTGAATTGATCGAACGGCATATTTTCATTGAAGGCCTTGATCACGTAGTCGCGATAGAGCGAGACGTCGCGGTGGTTGTCGCCGTGGATCCCGGTCGTGTCGGCGTAGCGGACGAGGTCGAGCCAGTACATCGCCATCCGCTCGCCGAAGTGGGGCGAGCCGAGGAGCCGATCGACGAGGGACTCGTAGGCGTCGGGCGCCTTGTCATTCACGAACGCGTCGACCTCGCTCGGGGTCGGCGGGAGCCCCGTGAGGTCGAAGCTCAGGCGACGGATCAGGGTGATCCGGTCGGCTTCGGGCGAAGGGGAGAATCCCCTCTCCTTGAGCTTCGAGAGGATCAACCGATCGATGTCATTCCTGGAAGCCGCCGGTCCTTCGACCTGCGGGATGTTCGGTCGAACCGGCGTGAGATAGGCCCAGTGTCCTCGCCATTCCGCCCCTTCGTCGATCCAGCGCTTGATAAGGGCGACCTGCTCGGCCGAGAGATCCTTCCCCAGCGAACGCGGGGGCATACGGTCGTCGTCGTCTTCGGCGATGAGTCGCGTGTAGAGGTCGCTCTCCTCGGCGTTGCGTGGGACCACGACGGACTTGAACAACCCGTCTCGAGTGTCGAGGCGGAGATCCGCCTTGCGTTTGGCGGCATCCGGGCCGTGGCACTGGAAGCAGGTCTCGGAGAGGATCGGGCGGATGTCGCGATTGAAGTCGATCGGGCGAGGGCCTGGCTCCGCTCCGTAGGCTGTGGCGGCGAATGCGACGATCCAAATCAACGAGAAGGCCGCGGCTCGAGGCAGCGTCATCTGCGGGCTCCACGGCGGGGTGAAAACCGGCGGGGTGAGCGACTTTGGGCACGATTCGAGGGCGGATCGGCCGCCTCGAGCACGATCATGCCGTCGGGAGCCGATCCGATCGACGATATCTCAAACCCCTGGCTGGAATCCAGAGCTCGAGTTCACGCGGTTCCGGAATCCGCGCGGTGGGTCGGGGTCGTATCGCCTCAATGCAACACGATCGGGCAGGGCGAGATCTCATCGGCCACGCGCCTCAACCCGCGGGGATGAGGCGGCTGATGGCGTCCTGGACCTGTTTCATCCTCACGGGTTTGCCGAGGACGATGAGCCGGTCTTCGGTCGGGATCCTGGCGCGGAGGCCGTTCTGCTTCGGGCCGAGGATCACCAGGGCCGAGAGGTCATGGCCTTCCTCGTGGGCCTTGTCACGCATCGCGAGGAACGTGTCGATCCCTTCGGACCCGAGCCCGTCGGCGTCGAAGATGACGGCGTCGGGCAACGACTCGCGATAGCGCTCGGCCGCCAGCTCGGCGTCGCTGACCAGGAAGACCCGATACCCCATCTTCGAGAGTGACTTGCGGAAGGCATCCTGGATCTCGCTCTGGGTCTCCACGCACAGGATCTGCTTCTGGTGGAAAGCCTTGATCTCGAAGCTCTCGAGGTCGAATGGGTCTTCTTCTGGGGCCGTCGTGGAGATCTCGACCTCTGTCGCGGAACCGTCCTCGGCTTCCGCAATTGCCTCGGGCTCCTTTTTGGCCTCTTCCTGGGCCTTGGCCTTTCCCTTGCGTTTCGAGGACGCGTCATCGTCCACGGCGACGATCTCATCGCCCCGGTACATGAAGATCGGCTCGGACTCGACGACGTCTTCGGTCTCTTCCTTCTTGAACAGCTCGGGGTTGCTGACGCGCTCCTCATAAGCGGTGAGGTCTCTGATGACCTCGTCCATGTTCTTATAGCGGGCGGAGAGGTCCATCTTCATCATCTTTTCGATGACGCGCGTGAGCTCCTCGTCGGGCGCGTAGCGGTGCTCGCCCAAGGGCTTGATGGCGTGGAAGCTCCGCTTGAGCATCTTCTCGAGGATGTCCTTACTCTCGGTCTCCGGCATCGCCGCCTTGCCGGTGATCATCTGGTAGAAGACGCATCCGAGGAAGAAGATGTCCGACCGAGGGTCCCCCTTGGGACTATTGCATCCGCGTTCGAGCGCCGAGTAGTCGACGGTCCGTTGATTCAAGGCGGACGACTTCTTGTCCTCGCCTTCGATCGTGGCGAGTCCGAAGTCCACGAGTTTGGCGACGCCGCCGTGGCTGACGAGGATGTTCGTCCCCTTGATGTCGCGATGGGTCACGCCGTTGTCGATCGAGTACTTGAGACCCTTGGCGAGCCCGATCATCAGCGGGAGGGCCACCTTGGAGTCGATGTGGACCCGGATCTTCAGGAGGTCGCGGAGGTTCGAGCCCTCGACGTACTCCATGATCATGTAATACTTTTTGTCCTGCTCGCCGTAGTCGATGATCTGGACGATGTTCGGGTGGTTCAGCCGCATGCCGGCTTCGGCTTCTTTTTCGAAGCGGACGATGGCGCCACGGTCCGCCACGAAGCGCTGGCGGAGGACCTTGATGGCCACGGGTCGTCCGTCCGACTGCCGCTGGCCGCGATAGACCCGCGCGAACGTCCCCTCCGCGATGTGGAAGAGGACCTTGCAGCCGCCGAAGAAGAAGCCGGTCGGATCCCCTTTTTGGAGTCGATCGATCTGCCAACTGGTCAGCATCCCCTTGCGGAGCATCGAGCGGAGGAGCGCCGAGGACGAGCCGTCCGTTGCATCGACCTTAGCCTGAAACGCCTGCTCGTTGTTGACCAGGCCCAGCATGACAGCATGCTCGGCCAGCGATTCGGCGTCGATATTGGAATCGGACATGGCGGCGGCTCCCTGCTCGAGCCCTAACATGGAGGAGGATTTCGACTAGACCGGCGGTCGACCGAGCGGGCGAGCATAATGATAATTTTAACATAGTCCCCTACCTCCGCAACTACCGCCCTGATAAAGAGGGTTGGGTAGGGGGACCAAGGCGGGAGATCAGGTCGGCGCGCGAGATCGCCCGGAGGCTCCGGCCGAACTCTACTACGTTCGCCACCCCGGGAAGTGACGAGCTCGTTGCGATCGAAGACCACTTGGACGACGCGCGCGAGCGGTTGACACCGTGTGGGAAACTCCCTATCGTGATCCCAATCCGTTCGTTAGTAAGCGGTTTCGATCACCCGCCCGATTCCTGAACCATGACCGTTCGCACGAGATTTGCCCCCAGCCCGACCGGTTACCTCCATATCGGCGGGGTGCGGACTGCGCTCTTCAACTGGCTACTCGCCCGCCACTTCGGAGGGCAGTTCCTCCTCCGGATCGACGACACCGATCAGCAACGCCACGTCGAAGCGGCGATCGCCCTGATCCTCGACGGCTTCCGCTGGATGGGGATGGACTGGGACGAAGGCCCCGAAGTCGGCGGCAGCCACGGTCCCTATTTCCAATCCCAGCGCGCGGAGCATTACACCCGGGCCGCCGAGGCCTTGATCGCGTCGGGGAACGTCTATCGGGACTACAGCACCGAGGCCGAGCGCGCCGCGGAGAAGGCGGAGTCGGAGCGTTACAAGCGGGCGTATCGGTTCCGGCGCAAGCCCCTGACCGAAGAGCAGGAGGCCCAGTATCAGGCCGAGAACCGGCCCTATGCGCTGAGGTTCGAGGTGCCGCTCGGCCGGAAGGTCGTGGTCCACGACCTGATCAAGGGAGACGTGGAGCAGAAGACCGACGAGATGGGCGACTTCGTCATCGTGCGCCCCGACGGGACCCCGCTCTATAACTTCGCGAGCGTCGTCGACGACGCCGAGATGCAGATCAGCCATGTCGTCCGCGCCGAGGAGCACCTCGCGAATACGTATTCACAGATCCTTGTTTTCGAAGCCCTGGGCTACCCGCTGCCGGCTTTCGCCCACGTGCCGTACGTGGCGGCTCCCGGATCGAAGAAGAAGCTCTCCAAGCGGGATGGGGCGGTGGGGCTCGACGAGTTCATCGGGAAGGGGTACCTGCCCGAGGCCATGATGAACTACCTGTCGCGGCTCGGTTGGAGCCTGGACGGGAGCCAGGAGATCTTCTCCAGGGCCGAGCTCATCGAAAAGTTCACCCTGGACCGGGTCAACAGCGCCGCGGCGAGCCACGACCCCGACAAGCTCTTCTGGCTCCAGGGCGAGTGGATGAAGACGCTCCCCCTCGAGACGAAGGTGCAGGGGGTGCTGCCGTACCTCATCAAAGAGGGCCTCGTGAGCGAGCCCGTGTCGACGGACACGCTCGCCCGGATCGAGGCGGTCGTCACGGCCCTCGGGGATCGGCTCAAGGTCTACTCCGACATCCTCACGCTCGGCCGCTATTTCTTCACCGAGACCCTCACGTTCGACCCCGACGCCGTGAAGAAGCGGCTGCGGAAGGACGGCGTGTCGACGATTCTGGGCGAGCTCGACCAGGTCCTTGCCGGCGTCGAGCCCTATGACCTCGCCACGCTGGAGAAGGCGGTCCACGACTACGCCGAGTCGCACGGGCACCCGATGGGACAGGTCGTCAACCCGCTCCGGGTCGCGACGACGGGGCAGGGGGTCGGCCCCGGTCTCTACGACTGCCTCGCGATCCTGGGCCGGGACGCCTGCCGCGCCCGGATCGCTGCCACGTTGACCATGTTGGCCTCCTCTTGATCGACCCGTCTGTGGCGCCGACGCACGCCCCGGCGCCCCGGTCGAGTCGCCACGACTTTCGCGAAGACCCAAGGCCCCCGGAGGAAATTCATGCCGCTGCTGGTTGTCGGTTCCGTCGCCTTTGATTCGGTCCAGACCCCCCACGGAGTCGTCGATGACGCCCTGGGTGGCTCGGCCACGTTCTTCTCCTACGCCGCGAGCTTTTTCACGCCCGTCCGACTCGTCGGCGTGGTCGGGGAAGACTTCCCGAACGTCCACCGAGAGATGCTCGAGGCGCGTCAGGTCGACACCTCGGGACTGATCATCGAGAAGGGGGGCTCGACCTTCCGCTGGCGCGGGAAGTACGAAGGGGACATGAGCACGGCCGAGACCCTCGAGGTCCATTTGAACGTACTCGGGACGTTCAACCCCGACCTCTCGCCCAAGTTCGCCGAGACGCCGTTCGTCTTCCTCGCCAACGGCAGCCCTTCGATGCAGCGGAAGGTCCTGTCGCAGGCTCATAAGCGACAGCTCGTCGTCGCCGACACGATGAACTTCTGGATCGAGACCCAGCGTGATGAGCTCTATGCTTTGCTCCGCGAGGTCGATGGCCTCTTCCTGAACGACGGCGAAGCCCGGATGCTGACCGAGGAGGTCAACCTCGTCCGCGCCGGCCGCAAGGTCCTCGAACTGGGGCCGAAGTTCGTCATCATCAAGAAGGGTGAGCACGGCGCCATGTTCCTGAGCGCCGAGGAATCCTTCGTGATGCCGGCGTTCCCCCTCGCGGACGTCGTCGACCCGACCGGCGCCGGCGACAGCTTCGCGGGCGGCTTCATGGGCTACCTGGCCTCCGTCGGCAAGACCGACCCGGCCACGCTCAAGACGGCCATGGCTTATGGGACCATCATCGCCAGCTTCAACGTCGAAGACTTCAGCCTCCGTCGGTTCCAAAGGACCGAGCGGCCGGAGATCGACGCGCGCCTTGGTCAGTATCGCTCCATGATGAGCTTCTAATCAGGACGGCGTCCCGACGGGCCTGCGACTCGCGGCCCGTCCTCGAGCTTGCCCAGGCCGGGGAGGTCGCCGCCGCCTTCGTTCGGATGACTCCGGGGAGACCTGCCTTCTCGAACAAGGGGAGGGGGGACTCCCAGTGCTTGCGGTCCCGTCGTGCTGTCCTCCGTCCGGTCCGAGTTGACTTCCGATGCAAACCACTCGTACGTTCGTGGCGATCGGCGTCTCGGAAGCCCTCGGGATCAAGCTTCGACGCTTACAGTCGCTGCTCGCCCCCGAGATCCCGAATGTCCGCTGGTCCGAGGTCTTGCCCTTCCACGTCACTCTCGCTTTCCTCGGCGACGTCCACAACACCGACCTCAACCGAGTCTGCCAGGCCGTGGAAGAGGCCTGCAAACCATTCATTCGGCTGGAACTACTCCTCGGCGGCCTGGGCGTGTTTCCCAATCCCCAGCGCCCCCGAACCCTCTGGGTCGGTCTCTCGGGTGTCGAATTCGAAGGTCTCGCCGAACTGAGGGCCGCCGTCGTCGCGGCGGTCGCGGACACGGGCTATCCCGCGGATGAAAACCAGTTTCAGCCCCATGTCACCCTCGGCAGGATGAAATCAAAGCGTGGCGAGTCGACCGAGTTCGACTTGACCCCGCTCCTCAACCACTATCGCAACTGGGCGGCTGGGATGATCCCGATCGACGAAGTCGTCACGTATGCTTCGAGCCTCACGAAAGAAGGCCCCGTCTACGCGCCTCTGGCCAGGGCCCGACTGCGGTCTCGCAAAAGCCGGCCAAAGCCTTGACAGGGTGTAAGGTTTACGCTAAATTAGTGATCGTGTGTCCAGTATCTCGGTTGATCTGAGGGAGGAGACGCCGTGGCCAAGCGACAGACGCAGGTGGACGTGAAGCCGGCGGCGGTATCCGCCGAAGAGAAGGCGTTGAATAACACCCTCGGGCAGATCGAGAAGGCGTTTGGCGCCGGCGCGATCATGAAGCTCGGCGAGGGGAGCCACCTGGAAGTCGAGGGGATCCCGACGGGGGCACTCTCGTTGGATCTTGCCCTGGGCGGAAAAGGCCTCCCGCGCGGACGGATCGTCGAGCTATTCGGTCCGGAGTCGAGCGGTAAGACGACGATCGCCCTGCACGCCATCGCCAACGCGCAGAAGAACGGGGGGGTGGCCGCGTTCATCGACGCCGAGCATGCCCTCGACCCGTCGTGGTGCAAGCGGCTGGGCGTGAACATCGAGTCGCTCCTGGTCAGCCAGCCGGGCAGCGCCGAGGAGGCGCTCCAGATCGCCGAGATGCTCATCCTGTCGAACGCGGTCGATATCATCGTCATCGATTCGGTCGCGGCCCTGGTACCCAAGGCCGAGATCGAAGGCGAGATCGGCGACTCGTTCGTCGGCGTCCAGGCCCGCTTGATGAGCCAGGCGCTCAGGAAGCTGACGGGGGGCGTCTCGCGGTCGAAGGGCGTGCTGGTCTTCATCAACCAGATCCGCGAGAAGATCGGCGTGATGTTCGGCAGCCCCGAGACGACGCCCGGCGGCCGGGCCCTGAAGTTCTACAGCTCCTGCCGGATCGACGTCCGCCGGATCGGGCCGGTCAAGGATGGCGAGGAAGTCACGGGCTCGCGCGTCAAAGTGAAGGTCGTCAAGAACAAGGTCGCGCCCCCGTTCCGGGTCTGCGAGTTCGACATGATGTACAGCAACGGGATCTCCCGCGAAGGAGACCTGATGGACCTGGCCATCGTCGACAAGCTGATCGAGAAGTCGGGCTCGTGGTTCAACTACGGCGACCTCCGGCTCGGCCAGGGCCGTGAGAACTCCAAGCAATACCTACGCGATAACCCGGCGATCGCCGACGAACTCGTCGCGAAGATCATGGCCAACCGAGGTGCCGCCCACTTCGAAGCGCCTAACAACGTTCAGGACGAGGAAGAGCCGCTCGACGATTGACCGAACGCGAGGATCCTTTTAGCCACGGATGAAACACGGATAAGAAACGAGGAGTTTGATCGACAGATGGCGCAGATGATCGCAGATGTTTAAATAGCTTGAAGATTCAATCTGCGGCCATCCTCGCCATCTGTCGATCAAACTCCCGACCTCCTCCTTGCTTCCTTCTCCTGCCATCTCCCTACTGTTTGCTGCCTACTGCCTACTTCCTACTCTCAGATCCCTTCCCCCAGTCGGCGAGATGGGCCCTGCCCAGTTCGTGCATCGCGTCGTGAGCGGCCTTTATGGCCCCGAGGCTGGTGCCGACGTATTTTTCGACGATCGCCGCGGCGATCTCGAACGCGACGACGCTCTCGACGATGACGCTCGCGGCGGGGACGGCGCAGACGTCCGAGCGTTCATAAGTCGCCGGTTGGGGTGCCTTCGTGGCCATGTTCACGGAAGGGCCGCGGGCTGCGAGCGTGCTGATGGGCTTCTTGGACGCACGGACGATAATCGGCTCGCCGTTAGTGGTGCCCCCTTCGATCCCGCCCGCGTTATTCGTGGGGCGTCGGAAGCCGAAGCGACGGTCGGTGGGCTCGTGACCAGCCTCGTGCTGGATCGGATCCATGACCTGGGAACCGGGCCGCCGGGCGGCCTCGACGCCGAGGCCGAACTCGACGGCCTTGATCGCCTGGATGCTCATGACGGCGAGGGCCAGGCGGGCGTCGAGCTTGCGGTCCCACTGGGCGTGACTTCCCAGCCCGATCGGGCAACCCGTGACGACGGCCTCGACGATCCCACCAAGCGTGTCGCCCGCGGCCTTGGCGGCGTCGATCGCCGCGACGATCGCCGGGTCGGCCTCAGGGTTCAAGGTATAGACGGGGCTGGCATCCCGGACCGCGAGGTCGAAGGAAAGCGGCGGGGCCAGGATTCCCCCGAGCTCGCTGACATAGCCGAACACCGTAATGTCGAGCTCGCGGAGGAGGAGCTTGGCGAGAGCCCCGACCGCAACACGCAGCGCGGTCTCTCGGGCGCTCGCGCGCTCGAGGACCTGGCGGATCCCGGTCTGGTAGTTGATCGACCCGGCGAGGTCGATGTGGCCGCCGCGGGGGGAGGGGGGCTCCTGGAGGCGTTCGAGCTTGGCGTCGTTGTTGACCAGCCGGAGCGTGATCGGAGCGCCGGTGGTGACGCCGTGATATGTGCCCGAATCGACGATGATCCGGTCGGTCTCCAGCGTCTGACGCTTGCCCCGGCCGTAGCCTCCCTGGCGTCGTTTCAGCTCGACGTTGATGAACTCGGCGTCGAAGACGATCCCCGAGGGAAACCCCTCGACGATCGCGGTGAGGGCGGGCCCGTGCGACTCGCCTGCGGTCATGTAGCGGAGCATGTCATTTCCAACGAAAGTCGCGACCGGTGAGGATCTCGTACGCGTCCACGTATTTGTCGCGGGTTTTCCGCACGACGTCGTCGGGGAGGGCGGGCGGAGGGCTGGACTTGTCCCAAGTCGTCGCCTCCAGCCAGTCGCGGACGAACTGCTTGTCGAACGAGGGTTGGGGCCCCCCGGGCCGGTAGGTTTTCGACGACCAGTAGCGTGAGCTGTCCGGCGTCAGGACCTCGTCCACGAGGATCAAGGTTCCCTCGCGATCGATCCCCCACTCGAACTTGGTGTCGGCGAGGATCAGGCCGCGGGTCCGGGCGTGGGCTTCGGCCGCCTGGTAGACGGCGATGCTCCGGTCTCGAAGAGTCTCGGCCAAATCCTGGCCGATCTCGTCGACGAGTCGCGAATACGGGATGTTCTCGTCATGCCCCGACTCGGCCTTGGTGGCGGGCGTGAAATAAGGGCGATCGAGGGCGGCACTCTCGACGAGGCCAGAGGGGAGGCGCTCGCCGCACATCGTGCCGCTCGCGCGGTACTCCTTCCACGCACTTCCCGAGAGGTAACCACGGACGACGCACTCGAAGGGGATGACCTCCGCCTTCTTGACGAGCATGGACCGCCCGTCGAGTGACTCGCGGACCTCCGGTGCCAAATCGAGTCCGGCGTCGTCGACGTTCAGCGAGAGGATGTGGTTCGGGACGTCGAGCCAGTCGAACCAGAACGAACTGACCCCCGTGAGGATCCGCCCCTTGTCGGGGATCCCATTCGGAAGGACCCAGTCGAACGCGCTGATGCGATCGGTCGCGACCATCAGGAGTCGGTCGCCGAGGTCATAGACGTCGCGAACCTTCCCTTGCCGCTTGGGCCAGCCGCCCAGCGATGTCTCCAGCAATGCCACGCCCCACGCCCCTCCGGTTTCGAGCCCGGATCTCGTTCCCTAACCCCTTTGTACTGTAAACGAAACGTCCCACGCGGGCAAGACCCGCGGGGGACGTCATGGGGATGTGGGCAGGTCTTCCGGCCTCAGCGCACCGCGGTTTGACGCTCGAGTGTCCCGATCATTTTCGGAGGCTCGGCTCCCGCCTTGGGGACGAACTCGTAGACCTGGTAGAGCGAATGCCAGGTGGCCCCAAGCTTTTTCTCGACCGAGCTCACCGGATACTTTCGAACCTCGCGAAGGTTGTAGTGCTCCAGCATCTCCGCCATCCAACGCTGGAATCCCGGGGTCTTCTGCGGGACCTCGTTGAAGAGCACGCACCGCAAGGGGCGAGCCTCCGAGACCAAGTCGAGGCGGACCGGCTGCCCCCGACGGTGTTTCGGGGAATAGATCCGCTGGTAGCAGAGATACGTATCCGTGACGTCCTTGGTCCAGTGCTCCGGCTGGAACTCGATGCCGAAGTCTTCGCGGACGCAGGCAACCTCGCCGTAGTTCGATTGCTCCGTCCAGAACCACTGGGCGAAGGCGCGAGCTCGCTGGTCGCTGGCCGTCTTATAGGGATGGGAGACGTCGTAGCCCACGTGCCCCAGCCCGAGACAGGCGAGCAGGATTGCGAGACCTTTCAAGAGCTGATCGCTGGCCCGGAGGCTGGGCAAGGCTTGAATCAAAGTGGCGACACCGAGGCCGGCGAGTAGGCAGATGATGGGGACGATGTATTGCATCGTCCGGGCGCTCATCCCGTAGGGATACCGATGGATCGCGGCGGCGACGAGCGCGAGGCCGAAGGGAGCCAGGCAGATCGCGAACACCGTCTTCTGTCCTCGCCTCCAGAGCACGACCGCCGCGACGACGAAGCAGAGGAACGTGAGTGAGCTGGCGCCTCGCTCGCCCCCTTCGGGATAGGCGAACATATAACCGGTATTCACCGAGAAGAACCAGCGGACGAACGCGGTGAAGCTATAGAGCGGCGGGAACGCCGGGGCCCAGTTGGTGTGGAAATAGACGTGATCCTGGGGAGCGGTCTTGTAGAACGGCAGGAGGACCAGGAATGTCGCCACGGCGCCGGCGTTGAACAAGAAGTACGCGGCCCACGTTTCACGGTTTCGCGAACGCCAAACCTTGGGCAAGAGCCCGATGCCGATACCGCCAAGGATAAAGATTGCTGGATAGGACAGGCCGACCGCGAACGGTGCCGCGAGGGCCAGACCCCACATCCATCGGGAACGCCCCGGCTCCCGCATCCATTCCACGGCGATCGCGAGGAGCGCAAGGGCGACAAATAGGTCCGAACCGTATGGCTTCACCTCGGCCACGTAGCGGAGCGGCCAGCCGGAGACGGCGAAGATCGCGACGGCCAGGAGCAGGGGGACCCCACACAGGATCCGCCCGGCGAAGTGCCGGAAGAGGGGCACGCTCGCCACCCCGCACACGGCCGGGAAGAGCCGCAAGGCCATCTCCGAGAAACCGAACAGGCGGACGGACGTCAGCTCGATGACCAGGAACAGGACCGGGCAGACCTGGCGATAGTCGAGGGGACGGAAGAGGTCGGCATATCCTCGGTGGAGGAAGTTGGCCGAGATCATCGTCTCGTCGCACCAGAGCGGGTAGTTCAGCAGGTAGCGAACGACCCGCATCAGGATCCCGAGGGCGACGAAGCCCGCGGTTGCATGCGCGACCCAGGACGCGACCTCGGCCGTCGGTGACTTGGTCTGGTCGACGAGACCGACGCTGGTCGGGTCGCCGGTCCTCTCCACCTTCGACGGAAGAGTGTCTCTTCTCATCGTGCTTGACGCTCCGTGTGATCGCCCCAAGGATCCTTCCCCGGAGGGGGTCTTTCAAGCCAAGCGGCGAAGCCACCGCCGGAACGAGACGCCGACAACCCCAGCCGCGATCACGGCGAGCGTAGACGGCTCGGGGACAGGCGAGGGCAAGGGCTGATCCGGAGGCGATAGTAAAAGAACTATGGGGGACTTGTCTGATGGATTCATCCACGTCCCGAACCAGGCACCAACGAGGAGGGTCCCGTTATCGGAAATGGCGTACGGCTCTAGTTGGTGAGTCTCTGGGAATTGTGCCGCCAAGGCCGGCGGCAAGAGACTTCGGAAGTCGCTGACCGTACCTCGATTGAGATCGACCAGCTTGGCGCTACCGTCGTAGAGATTGCGGACGAGGATTTGGTTCGTCTGGCTGAGATCGAGGCGCTGAGCATCATCGTTAAGCAGGAGGGGGTGGAACTCACCGTACTGGCCACTGGAAAGCAATTGAACATACCCGGCAATCGGCGCTGAGAACGGATCCGAGTAGTGCTGACCGGATGGGAGTGTACCGATCAACGTCCCGGACGTATTGGTTTCGAAGGGGCGCATCGAGAGGGTCGTTTTCATCCACTCCTGCCAGCCCGTGTAATAAGTGCCTCCGGGAAGGGTCGCTCCTTCGGGAGGCCTCCAGCCATTGGGTAAGTAAGTAGTTTTCGGGAATGAATAATAGACGCCGGATTCGCTTTCGACGACATATTGTCCGTCAAGATGCGAGAGTGACGAGTATCCGGACCCGAGGTTGGTAACGTTGTAATACGGCGTGGCCTCGGCCGGGCCTACCAAGCTAGTGCTGATCGAACATAAGGTGATTAGACTTATCATCCGTGGTCGCATAGATTCCAAGCTCCGTTGGATGGATCTCTATTGGGTGGTATTCAAACGAGGAGACTAAACGACGGATTCTTCAGAAATCACGTTCCGTGTCAATATGAACTGCCATGGTGTAGGGCGACCTCGACGCTACGCTTCGGTCGACGAAATGTCCCACTCTG
This sequence comes from Singulisphaera rosea, assembly GCF_054877945.1. Lineage (NCBI taxonomy): Bacteria > Pseudomonadati > Planctomycetota > Planctomycetia > Isosphaerales > Isosphaeraceae > Singulisphaera > Singulisphaera rosea. The sequence goes on from NZ_JBTYIP020000021.1 coordinate 20,179, forward strand.
ACATGACTCGAGTGGGGCGTTGGCTCTGGTTGCCGACTCCGGTCAATGTGCCAGGTCATGCGATCTTCGGCGGATTAGAAGACCGACGGTACCCGCCGTGATCACGACGAACGTCGAGGGCTCGGGGATCGGTATTGGCAACGGCTGATCCGAGGGTGATAGCAGCAGTGTCACAGCGTTGGCCGCCGAGGAGTCTGTCGCCGTCGCGAGGATGGTTCCGTTGTCGGAAATGGCGTACGGAAACAGGTAAGGGAATCGCGCGAGCACGGTCGGCGGCACGAGGCTCTGGACGTCGCTGACCGTCCCGGCGTTGAGGTCGACCAGCTTGGCGTCGGCCCCGATGACCAGGATCTGGTTCGCCTGGCTGAGAGCCAGGGAGTGATCCATTCCATTGATCAGGGGCTGGAAGGGGCCGTACTGGCCGCTGGGAAGCAATTGAGCGTAACCCAGGGTCAACGTGGAATACGGATTCGCGCGGCTCTCACCGGAAGGGACGCCCCCGATGACCGCGCCGGAGGAATTGACCGAGGTGGGGATCATGCGGAAGAAGGTCGGCTGGGGGATGGCCGTGCCCTGGACGCCCTCGACGCCGGGCAAGCCCGCCCATTCCGCGCCCGTCGAGCTATCCGTGACCGAAGTCACCGTCTGGGGGAAGGCGTAGTAGCCAGTCGAGGCGGAGCCGATGACCCTTTGCCCATCGAGCAGGGACGGCTCCGCCGAGGAGGGATCCAATACGCCGAGGTTGGTGACGTTGTAATACGGCGTGGCCTCGGCCAGGTTCGCGAAACCACTACTTAACGCGCATACAGTAATCGCAGAGATCATCCGTGACCGCATAACCCTGACCTCCGTGAAAAGCACCTCAAGATGAGCAATCGCCACGGGGGGAATTGCCCGCACATCATGCACAAATTTCGGTCGGAGGCAATGCGATCTCCCAAAGAGTTAGTCCTGAAGCGACCGCCTGGGGTCGCTGGGAAGGCCGAAACTAGGGCGAACCCCCGAGTCGAACATAATCACCATTATCAGACGTTGGGATCCGGGGAAAAGCAGGGGGTCCCGCCCTTGCCTGCCGGGTTTAAGACCCGAAATGCTGTGTGCATAGGGCCTGAGACGCTCCGGGTAGCCACGGGACGGCGCCGCAGGCGGGGTTGTAAACCGCTCCGGTTTCGGACGAAGGATGAGGGGCGGATGTCGACGAGGCGGCCTTTCCTCGACATCGTGGCGATCACGGGCATACCTGGCGTCGGGGGCTGATCGCGCGAGCTCGACATGGCGGCGTTGGCCACGCCAGGATTGTCATCGATCGAGGGACGGGTCATACTCCGCCGTGGTAGCGACCTTCAGCGAACCGCCTCCTCTTCCTCGAGGAGATCGCCTCGGTGTCCGTCTCGCGGCCATCCCCAGACCTGGAGACTGAGATTCGACCGGCCCCGGCCGGTCGGCCGTTGCGTCTTCTGGTCGTCGGCCTCATCGTGGTTCATGCCGGGTTACTCGTGCTCCCCCTCCGGATGAACTTCATCACCGTCGACGAGGCGATGAACGTCGTGGCCGGGGTCAGCTACTGGACGACCGGGCGATTCACGATCTACCGGGTCAACCCGCCGCTCCCGAAGTTGCTCGCCGTCCTACCCACCCTCGCGGCCCACCCTCGGCTCGATTTCTCCCACCTCCGGGACGACCCTGCTGTTCGCGAGGAGTTCCAGGCGGGCCGAGAGTTCATCGAGGCGAATCGACACCGGATCTTCGACCTCGTTTGCCTCTCTCGGCTAGCGGGGGTGGGATGGTCTGTCCTTGGCGGATGGCTCGTCTACCGATGGGCGCGGAGCCTCCATGGCGAAAGCGGCGCTCTGATGGCCCTCGGCCTCTGGTGCTTCGAGCCTTACATCCTCGGCCACGCGGCGCTGGTCACGAGCGACATCCCTGCGGCCGTCGCGGGCCTCCTGGCTTCGTATGCCTTTTGGATCTTCCTCAAACGGCCCTCTTGGCGATGGGCACTCGTGGCGGGCCTCGCGTTGGGAGTGGCCGAGCTGACCAAATTCACGCTCCTCGTCTTCTATCCCGCCTGGCCTTTCCTTTGGTGGTTCGGGAGAATGTTGCCGACCGTCGGGCCGAGGCCGACGGTCGGCCAATTCCTCTTGATCGTCGCTCTCAGCCTCAACGTCATCAATCTCGGCTACACCTGCCAAGGGACCGGCGAGCGGCTCGGGGATTATCCGTTCATCAGCCATCTTCTGTCTGGGACAACCGACCATTCGATCGGAAATCGTTTCCGGGGAACCTGGCCCGGCACATTTCCCGTCCCCCTGCCCTCGGACTTCCTCCGGGGCATCGACGTCCAGCGCGTCGATTTTGAGAACACTCGCCTGTCCTACATGGCGGGCTCCTGGAGCTCGCACGGTTGGTGGTACTTTTACCTCTACGCCCTTGCTGTGAAGCTTCCGCTGGGGACCCTAATACTCCTAATCTGGGGGCTGGCCAAGGTCTTCCTTCGCCGACCGAGCGAGTCCCTCCCCCTCGAGAACCTGGCACTCCTCGTACCCTCGGCGGCCATCCTCATCTTTGTCAGCACTCAGACGGGCTACACGCTGCATTCGCGTTACGTTGTGCCTGCGTTGCCCTACCTCATGATCTGCGCCGGGCGGATCGTGGCTGGTGTCCAATCGAGGGCGAGGTGGCTCGCATGGGGCCTTCTGACCGCCTCGATCGCGAGTAGTTTGAGCGTCTATCCGTCCAGCCTGTCCTACTTCAACGAGGCGGCCGGCGGCCCTACTCGAGGGCCCAGGCATCTCGTCGACAGCAACATCGATTGGGGCCAGGATCTGCTCCGGCTTCGGGATTGGCTCGGCGCCCATCCCGAGGCAAGTCCGCTGCGGCTGGCCTATTACAACTTCGACCTCGACCCCGGATTGGCGGGGATCGCTTTCGAATTGCCGCCACCTGGACCGGGGACCTCGCCAGCTAGCCCGACGGAGGTTGGGCCGAGGCCGGGATACTACGCCGTGAGCGTGAATTTCCTCCAAGGCACCTCTTTCCCGATCGCAGACGGACGGGGCGGCTTCCGCCAGACTTTCCCACACGAGTTCGAATACTTCCGCCACTTCCGCCCTATTGCCCGGGCCGGTTATTCGATCAATATCTACCGGATCACCCCGGTGGAGGCGGACGAGGCTCGGAGGTCGCTGAATCATTCGATAGTGCCATAGTGTCAATTCTGTCCAACTGAAATCATAGGTGAGGGGACCCAACGCACCCAAACGGCACCGCCAAGACCGGGCCGCGCCCGAGCGATGGAGCTGAATCGTCACCAATTCCATCAGGCTCTATTTCACCCCCCCCTTGCGTTTCAGTGTCTCGACGCGGGAGCGGATGCAGATCCGCCTGCCACTTACCTCGGCCACGGCCTGCTGTAGGGCCATCTCCTGCCCCGCCCGGAGTCGTCGAGCACAAAAGCGCGGCAAGTCTCGGGTCGGCGTCATCGGCACATTATTTATGGCCCGATGGTGTCTTGACTCACTCTTCTTGTCGTAGTACGAGAGAATCGGCTCCGGTGCGAATACTCCCAATTCAGGCGGGAAACCTCGAGAATCCTTGCTGTAACCCAGGGCCTGCGGTCGTCGACGTGAGGCGAGTCGGCTCAAGCCACGAATTGTCGAATTGTCGGAATTCGAAAAAATTGTTCACGACACGTAGAGGAGAGAGAGTAAGATGCGATTGCATCTTCGACCCGCGAGTCAACCGAGGTCGATGCTCGGAGGTTCTCGGTTCGAATGTATGCATAAAATGTAATGGTCGGTGCCCGTTGCTTTCTCGATGGAAAGGTGAACCGATGTCGCGCCAAGGTTACATGGCTTCGCTCCTCGCCCTCGCCGGGATCGCCCTCGCCTCTCAGCTCTCCGCGAGCTATGGACAGGGGTATCGCACCCTCACCCGTCACGAGGCCGAATCGTTGAGCGGCGGGTATTACTGTGGAGCCCCGAATATCGCCTGCACGACATGCACGCCCGACACGATCTGCATCAAGAACCCCCTCGGCACCTGCACAGCTTCGGGAGGATCGAGCGGCTGTTCGGCTGGCGTGCATCCCTCCTGTCTGGGATACAATCCCTTGACCAGTTGCGCGAAATGCACCTGCGGCGCTGACGACATCAAAACAACCGTGGGGTGTTTTATCCTCGGGGCCGGGTGCAATCCCGGTTGGGTCAGTAATTGTGCTGCGGCAGCCACGGCTTGCGCATGCGACTGTTGAGCGGCCTGCCGGGCGGGATCGCCCCCAGTTCCCGCCCGATTCGGCGGGCCAGTGGATTTCCAGCGAAATTGATCGGATCGGATCGGATCGGATCGCTTCGATCCGACCATCGGGTCGGCTCCAGACGATAGAGGTCACGCGTGTCTCGCAGTAATGCCCCCGGTCAACGAGGTTACGTGTCATCGGCGCAGTTGCGAGTCGCCCGCCCCGGACTACCAGTCCCATGAAATTGGAGATGGCCCATGTGGGCTCCCTTGCTGCTTGCCTCTCTCTCGGTGGCCTTACTCCAGGTGCCCGGCGATCAGAAGTCGGTCGATGAGCTCTGGTCGGTCTACCAGCAGAATCGAAAATCGTTCGTGACCCTGCGTGTCATGACCGAATGGACCCTGGAAATTCCCCAGGAACAACGCGATAGCACGCGGAGGGAGATCGAATTTCTCAATCGAAAGATGGCGTCGAACCGGAGCAAGCTGACCGAGAAGGATTCAGCCCAGATCCAGGATCATCTGAAGCAACTCAAGACGGTGGCCTCGGGCAAGAATTCCGGTTTCGCGAAGACCCGCTTGTGGTACACCGTGGGGCCGGACGGCATGGAGATCCAGGACGAGATTCCCAACTTCGATGTCCGGTCGAAGGATGCGAAGTCGCGCAATCTCGCCTCGTTCACGGGGGGAGATTTCAAGATCTACCGGCTTGCGGGGGACGGGAAGTGGCGATGCTTCGACCCATACCCATTCGTCGGAAAGATCGATCCGGTCGGGTATGGCCAGTCGGAGATCTCGCTCAACGGCATGCTCCCGCCGATGGTCCCCCACAAACACATCCGGGTCCAACTGGACCCGATGGACGTGTTCTGGGGGCCGAGAGTACAAGTCCGATCGCTCGGTCGACGGCCCGGCAAGGACGGTAGGTCTTACGCCATACTCGGGCGGGCGGGCAACGTCGACCCTGGTGAGATGTGGGTGGCGGCGATCGACCCTTCGAAGCACGGGCTCGCCTCCTGGATCGCACGGTGGGTCGTCCTCGGCGACGGCAAAAACGGGGGCAGTAAGCTCCGGGATGACATCCTCGCCGGGAGCCGGACGGACCTCGTGAGAGTGATCATCGATCAGATCGAGACACTCCGAGGCCAATGGTCGATCGGCCGTCGCGATGACCTGATACCGGTCATGGCGACTTACTGGGACGAGGCGGGCGAGGTCACCGACGCCGGGTGGTATCCCCGACTCATCACCCATTGCATGTTCGGGCCGGTCCGGCCGATGGGGCTCAAAGGCGACGAGGAATATGGCACCCTGCCGATCGGGCACCTCGAAGATGGCAAGCTGGTCGTCAAGAGCGTCGAGGCCAACTTCGACTTTCCGAATGACGCTTTCGCCGCCGAGTTCACCAAGGGGACGAATTACCTCGACCTCGACACAAAGAAGGGGGGGGTGATCGGCGTCTCACTCGAAGACCGAATACGGAATATCATCCCGGTCTCGCCGAGCATGAGCCGATCACGCCTTGTGATCATCGCCTCGAACATCATCCTCCTGATCGTCGTCGTGGCCACGATCCTGGTCCGCAAAAAAATATGAGAAAGTGATCGTGAATAAATATTTAAAGACTGGACGGCCTGCCACAATGGCCCGGGCGGTGACCTTCGGCCTGGTCGCCTGCCTGCTCACGGCCGCCGGCTCCGGGCATGACCATGACCATGAACATCCTCCCGGCGATGCTGCCCTGTCCTTCGGGAAAAATGCCAACTGCGCGGTAGCCAGCGTCTGCGCCGCGTTGCACAGCCAAGGGATCGACGCGCCACTGGCCGAGATCCTGGAACATTTTCCCGCCCGGTTTCGGCCGACGGATGCCTACGTCCCCATCGGCGTCGTCGGGGCGGTCCTCGGCGAATATGGACTTCCGTACCAACTCGTCCAATTCGACCCGGCGAAGTTCGGCGTCAGCAATGCCCCTGCCCTGCTCCTCATCCACTCGTCGGGCGATCCGGCGAAGGGCCACTATGTTCTTCTGAGTGCGGTGAAAGAGGATCAGTTCGACATCTTCGACCCCGATAACGCGATCGAGATCGCACATCAGCCCCGACGAGCCATGGACGGCGTCTGGAAGGGGTACGCGGTGACGTTCGGGCCATCGGCGGCTGCCGGGCCGGCGGAGAGGATCGGGCGTTGGCTTTTGATTCCTCTCCTCGCGTTGGCCGCCTACAATCTCGTCCGGATCGTCTCCCGCACGCGGGTGCGAGCGGATACCACCGCTCAAACTCGGACGCTCGCGCCATGAGTCGCTCACGGGATCGCCAGCACGCCGCGAGGCTTGGCCCGATCGCGCTCGCGGCGGCATTGTCGGGTTGCAATCCGGACCCAGTCCCCCCGGTCGAGTCGGCGGTCTTGTTCGACAGGCCGGTGCTCAATCTTGGATTCGTCGGCCGACACAAGAGCGAGTTGAAGCTGGACGCGAGATTTCGCGTCCAGGGGAATCGGCCGGTCGTGATCGACTCGGTCAGCAGGTCGTGCCAGTGCACTTCGATCGGCGAAGGGATCGTTCACAAGCGGCTCCTGCCAGGTTCGAGTTACGAACTGCCGGTCACGATCGCAATTCGTAATTCCCCCACGCTGGCCGTCCGGATCGAGTTGAACTCCGAGGGCAAGACCCTCGGCTCCCTGTTGATTCAGGGCGTCCTGGATGGGGATGCGACCCCATCGCCACGGACTGTCCACGCGCAGTTCCAAGGGATCGGCGACGAGGCGATGTCGGGAGAATTCCAGGTCTCCCGGCTAAGGATGGTATCGGGCCTCCCGCTCGAACCGGCGGAGGCCACGATCCGGGCGGGCCGGATCGAAGCGACTCTGAAGGGCCGTGATGAGCACAGGGGTGACAAGCTCAACGACTCGCAACCCGATACCGTGACGGACAGGTTGACCTGGCGCTGGACGGCGAGTCGGGGTGAAAACGAGGCCGTGACCGAGTCTTTGCTCATCCCCTGGAAGAATGAGGAGGTCGCCCCGACGCGAGTCGAGTTCTCGCTCACCAAGGCGATACCGTTCGTGGGCGTCCCTCGCAAGATCTGGTGCGGGACGCTACGGCCGGGAGAGTTGTGGTCGCACTCGATCGTCCTGCGGGCCTCAGGCCCCCGCCCCATCGAGGTCGCCGGGGTCCGTCTGACCGACAAGCTTGTGTCGGCCGACGTGAAGTCGGCCGGCGGAAAGATGGCCATCGTCAAGTTCTCCGTCACCGCTCCCGCAACGGTTGGGGATTTCCAGATCGATGCGGTGATCGTATTCAAGAATCAGGAAGGCGGCCCCGTGACCATACCGATCGTCGGGACTGTGGCTCCCTGACCAGTTGGGGGTGCGAAGGCTTCGGCACGATGGGGAGTTCCCTGCCATGTCCCTTCCCTCGGTGGCTCACCGTGCCAAGGTGTCACCGTGCCGTCCCGGCTCGCGCGTCGACGAACTGGATTTTCTCCGGGGCGTGGGAGCCCTGGCGATCCTCTCATATCACATCTGGCCGAGAACATTCTTCTTCGGCTGGTCCAGGGTTGAGCTGTTCTTCGTGATCTCCGGCTACCTGATCACCTCGATCGTGCTGCGACACGGCGAGCGGGAAGGGTTCCTCTTCAAGTTCTACGCGAGGCGGGCCTTGCGGACCTGGCCGGCCTACTTCGCGGTTGTGGGGATCGTCCTCCTGCTCCGCCCGGGGCTTTGGCAGGAACTTCGGGTCGAGATTGTGTTTGCTTACCTGACGTTCTCGCAGAACGTGATGTATTACGGGGTCGAGTCGCCGTCGATCCATTGGCCGCCGCTGGCACACCTCTGGTGCCTCTCGATCGAGGAGCATTTCTACCTGATCTGGCCGCCTTTATTGATGCTCCTGCGCGGTGCTCCGTTGGTTCCGCTGCTCATCGGTATCATGGCGAATTCGGTGATCCTCCGCGCCTTGGGGGTCCACCCCTGGACCCTCGCCGCCCGATCCGATGGGCTGGCCCTCGGCGCCCTGCTGGCGGTTGTCCTGCGGGACGGTGAATGGGTTCGAGATCGGCTCCGGACCCTACGGACCGGCTTCGCGATCCTCTCCGCGTCGTCGACTGTCGCGGTCGTGGTCCTCTGCTCGCCGCTCGTTTCGGCCGCGCCGAGGTCCGAGGAGTACAGCGGCCCGCTCTCGGCCGCGGAGTCGCTTGTCCTGTTCCTGGTGAGCCTTTGCTTCGCAGGTGTCGTCGCTCTGGTCGTGATCCATTCCGGCCTGCCTGGCCTGCGACTCCTCCGGGCGAGACCAATGTGTTATCTCGGGCAGGTCAGCTATGGAATCTATCTCTATAATTTTCCGATAGTTTATGGATTGGCCAACCACTACGGGCGGTCAGCGCTGCCGGTCTCGGTCGGGATCGGGGTCTTCCTCCTCTGCATCCTTGTCGGTGCGCTATCATGGGAACTATTCGAGAAACCCCTAGTCGCCCTGAAAAGGTGGCTCCCCTACCATTGACGATGCGCAGGCCACCTCCTGAAGTTTCGGGCAGGGCCCCGATTGATGACATTCATCGGAAAACCTGATCCTCCGACCTCGCCATGTGGACTCGGAGGCAAGAATGCCGGCCGCGATGGCTGCCAGACGCACTGTCCGCCCTTGGGCCGGCGATGCGGCTGGGGTTATAATCCTCGCCGGCTTCGGGCGATCGGGTCCGGCCGAGGGATGAGGGATGGATGCCGAAGAGACGGATTTTCCTCAGCATCGTGGCGATCGCGGGCATGCTGGGCTCCGGAGACGGCGGCCAGGATCTCGTCGAGATCCGTGTCCCGATCGGTGCGACGCGCGATATCGACCTGGCGGATCTCGTCGAGCGGCTTGGCCGTTCGACGGGGGTCGCAATCATGCGCCCGCGTATTTCGGTCCGCATCCCCATCGTCGGGCTTGGCGGCGACCTGTCCCGGCGCATGCTCGGAGAGATCCTGGGACCGAATGCGACGCTGGCGATTCGCGAGAACAGCCTAGTCGTGACTCTGTCGCCCTCGAAGCTGGCTGGCGATCGCTCCGTGGCCTGGCGAGCGTCGCTCCGTCGTTTGGTCGAACACATCGACCACGAGGCCCGCAATCGGGCCGACTATGGGATGCATGCACTCAAGACCTACCGCCCCAACGATCCGAAGCGGCCGACGGTCTGCCTCGTCCACGGCCTCAACTCGTCGTCGGGCGGTTTCGTGTACTTGGTCAAACCGCTGGAGGACGCCGGGTACGGGGTCGTGGTCTACGACTATCCCTACAACCGGAGCCTCGAGGAGTCCTGTGTGAGCTTCGCCCGGGATTGGGCGGCGTTCCGAAAGAAGGAAGGCGAAACCCGTCCCTGGGCGATCGTCGCGCACTCCATGGGGGCCCTGCTTGCCCGCTCCTATGTCGAGGACCCGCGAGCCTACGGGAACGACGTCTCCGCGCTCCTCATGGTCGCCCCGGTCAACCAAGGGTCGAGTCTCGCGAAGGCCCAGACACTCCTCCAACTCATGAAGAGCGTCCAGGCGGCCCGGGGTCAGAAGACGACGGAGGCTCTCTCGCAACTGGGCGACGGTCTCGGCGAGGCCGCGACCGACCTGACTCCCGGCAGCACGTTCCTGACGAGGCTGAATGCCCGGCCCAGGCGGCGTGACGTCCCCTACTACATCCTCGCGGGCGACGTCGGGATCCTCTCGCGACCCGCCAGGAAGCAGGTCGAGGACCAGATCGACTCGGTACGGAGGGGAGGGGGGATCCTGGGCGGTCTCGCCCGCGCGACGACCTCCGACATGAGCCGCCGCCTCGATGAGATTAGCGACGGGACGGGCGACGGTTGCGTCTCCGTGGCGCGAACTCGCCTCGATGGCGCCACCGAACACGTGACGATCCACGCGAACCACGCCGAGTTGATCCGAGCCCCCCTGCTCTTCTCCGAGCCCGGCCCGGTCGCCTGCATGCCCTATCTGCTGCGGTGGCTCCGCCAGTCGTCGCGGAAGTGATCGCTCGGCTTCCGTCCTGGTCAAGTTCGCCGGAGGTGGCCCCAGGCGGGCGGACGGACGAGGGACTTGGGGATGACTGCTCGATTCGTTAATCTTGTGCGTCGGCTTGGACTTGAGCCGCCATCGCGTTGATCGAACCGGCCCGTGGTTGCGGTCCTCTCCTCCCAACCGCCGAACAGGGAGTGGTGCATGTCGACGATCGCCGTATCGGAAGTCGCTCCGGGGCCTAGCACGACCGGTCATCCCCGAGGGCTTTATGTCCTCTTCGGCGCCGAGATGTGGGAGCGGTTCAGCTACTACGGGATGCGGGCCCTCCTGGTCCTCTACCTGACGAAGGAGCTGAATTTCGCGAGGAGCGATGCTCTCAGCCTCTACGCGACGTACACGGGGCTCGTCTACCTGACCCCGCTCCTCGGCGGGTTCCTGGCGGATCGATACCTTGGCCAACGGAAGGCGATCCTGATCGGCGGCGTCCTCATGGCACTCGGCCATTTCGCGATGGCGTTCCAGCCCTTGCTGAACATGGCGTTGGGACTGCTGATCTTCGGCAACGGGTTCTTCAAGCCGAATATCTCGACCATGGTCGGGCAACTCTACCCCCGGAACGATTCGAGGCGCGACGCCGCGTACACCATCTTTTATATGGGCATCAACCTGGGGGCCTTCTTCGCACCGCTTGTCTGCGGGACGCTCGGTGAGACCGTCGGGTGGCACTTCGGCTTCGGTGCGGCCGGGGTTGGGATGCTCTTTGGCCTGATCATATTCACGATCTTTCAGAAATCACTTGGCCTGGCAGGCTATCCTCCGGGAGGGGCCGAGGGGCCGCGCGAACTCAACGCCAGGGATTGGACGCACATCGCCCTGCTCGTCCTGATCGGCGTCGGATTTGTCTATGTGGCGATTCTCCCCAGTTCGAGCATCGTTCGAAGTGTGGGTGATTGGAGCCGACACGCGGCCATCGGCCGCTGGGGAGGAATTCTGGGTTCGCTTGCCGCCATTAGTTACTGGGTCGTCCTCTCACTCGTTTACACCATGGTGACGAAGCTCGTAACGGCGGTCTCGGCCTCTCGCCAGACGCCAACGGGTTCGGGTATGGTCGAGAATGAGCGGATGACTTGGGCGGTCTGGCAACGCATCCTCGTCATCTTGATCGTTTCCATCTTCTCGATCGTTTTTTGGATGGGCTTCGAACAAGCGGGTGGTACGCTAACGCTCTTCGCCGACCAGAAGACCGATCGAGTGGTCTTCGGTAAACCGTTTCCCGCATCGTGGTATCAATCCGTCAACCCGATGTTGATCTTTACCCTCGCCCCATTGTTCTCCATCTTGTGGACTTTTCTTGATCGTACGCGATTCGCTCTGACGTCGACAGCGAAGATGGGGGTCGGGCTTCTGCTCCTAGGTCTTGGATTCGTGTTGATGGCCACTGCGGAATCCGAGGCCGCGAAAGCGGGGCATGTCGGGCCATTCTGGTTGGTTGGCGTGTACTTCTTCACCACCGTCGGCGAGCTCTGCCTCTCCCCGATCGGCCTCTCTCTGGTCAACAAGCTCGCACCGGCTAAGGTCGCATCGCTCATGATGGCCGTCTGGTTTGCGAGCACCGCCCTGGCCAACTTCCTCGCGGGCATGCTGGAGCATTTACTCGAAGGGTCCGGCGTCCATCTTTGGACTTTCCTCATCTTCAGCTCGATCGGCCCTGCGATCGTCCTACTGGCGCTGACGCCCATCCTGAAGAAGATGGGCCACGGCCGGATCTGAGACCTTTGAAGGAATCTTCACCCATGCGGCTGCTCATCGGTGTCATGTTCGGCTTGATGCTGTACGCCCCGATCTTTGCGTCGGGGCGTACGATCACGATTGACGACCTGCTCGGGGTCAAGTCTGTCTCCGAGCCGCAGCTCTCGCCCGACGGCCGGTGGGTCGTCTACGTGGTCTCTGAGCTCGACCGCGCGACCGACAAGACGAGCAGCGACCTCTGGCTGGTCGCCACGACGGGGGGCGAGCCGAAGCGCCTGACGACCTCGGCGGGGGCCGACAGCCACGCGCGCTGGAGCCCGGACGGGAAGACGATCGCGTTCACGTCGAGCCGGGGCGGCTCCACGCAGGTCTGGCTGCTCGCGCTCGACGGCGGCGAGGCACGTCCGTTGACCAAGCTGCCGATCGACGTCTCAGGGCCGATCTGGTCACCGAAGGGGGACGCGATCGCGTTTGCCGCGGAAGTCTATCCGGGGAAGACACCGGAGGAGACGGCCGCGAAGGACAAGGAGAAGGAAGCCTCCAAGAGCAAGGTCCGGGTCTACGATCGGTTGATGATCCGCCACTGGAACGCCTGGGACGAAGGGAAACGTAGCCACATTTTCGTCGTCGACGTTAAGAGCGGTAAGACACGCGACCTTACGCCCAAGCTCGACGTCAACACCCCCCCTGCTCCCTTCGGCGGCTCGTCGGACTATGCGTTCTCCCCGGACGGCAAGGAGCTCGCCTTCACCGCCGAACCGCTCGAGGGTCAGGCCTGGTCGACGAACACGGACGTCTGGACCGTCCCCCTCGAGGGGGGTGAGCCGAAGAACATCACCGCCTCGAACCCCGGCGCCGACGCCCAGCCGAGCTATTCGCCCGACGGGTCGCGGATCGCCTACCTCAGCCAGGCGAGGGCGGGCTTCGAGTCGGACTTGTGGGTCCTCAAAGTCCTCGGTCGAGAGTCGGGCACCGTAGAGGACTGGACCTCCACGTTCGACCGGCCGATTGGCTCCTACACCTGGTCCCCCGCGAAGTCCGGGGCTCGATCGAAGCTCTTCGCGGTCATCGACGATCGGGGTGAGGAGCCGATCATTGAGGTGGTTCCCCCGTCTGGAGGCGGAGAGCGCCTCAACAGCATCGTGAAGGGGGGGATCAACACCTCGGTCCAGGCGGGGCCGGATGGCGAGACGCTCGTCTTCCTCCGAGGCAACACCGCATCACCGAATGAGGTCTACACCGTACGCGGGGACGGGACGGGGCTGACCGCCCTGACGAAGCACAACGCCCCCCTGCTCTCCGACCTTTCGCTGTCCGACGCCGAGGGCTTCACCTTCAAGGGGGCTGACGGCGACGAAGTGTCGGGTTGGCTCGTCCGTCCCCCTGGCTTCGACCCGAAGAAGACCTACCCCGTGCTGTTCCTGATCCACGGCGGGCCGCAGGGGGCCTGGCACGACGAGTGGCACAACCGCTGGAACTACCAGATGTTCGCCGCGCCGGGATACGCGGTCGTGGCGATCAACCCCAGGGGCTCGACCGGATACGGGCAGAAATTCACCGACCAGATCAGCCAGGACTGGACGGGACGAGTCTACGACGACCTGATGCTCGGGCTCGATCATGTGTTGAAAGCGTATCCATTCTTGGATAAAGAGCGAGTCGCGGCCGCGGGCGGCTCCTACGGCGGTTTCATGGTCAACTGGATCGCCGGCCACACCGACCGCTTCAGGGCGCTGATCAGCCACGCGGGGGTATTCGACCTCACGAGCAAATACGGCACGACCGAGGAACTCTGGTTCCCCGAGTGGGAGTTCGGCGGCCCCCCGTGGGAAAAAGCCGAACATTACCTGGAACGTTCGCCGAGTGCCTTCGTCAAGAACTTCAAGACGCCGACCCTGGTGATCCACGGGGCGCTCGATTTCCGCGTGCCCGACGCCCAAGGGCTCGGCATGTTCACCTCGCTCCAGCGCCGGGGCGTGCCGAGCCGCTTCGTGTTCTTCCCCGACGAGGGGCACTGGATCGTCAAGCCCGCCAACCGGATCGTCTGGTGGCGCGAGGTGACGAGCTGGCTCGAGAAGTATCTTAGCCCCAGCAAATGAGCATGGGATCGGCGAGGGAAGAGACGGGGACGCCCGGGCCGCCGGGACGGCCGCCCTCGATTGCTGAAGTTTTTTTTTTATGAACGTTCTTTATGGGACCTCCGATGACTGAGTTGCGACCGATCGCCGACGTGGCCCACGACCTGGGGATTGCACACGAGCACCTCGAGCCTTACGGGCGCGACAAGGCCAAGGTCCGGCTCGAGGCGCTGGAGGTCTCGGAACGAGCCCCGGGCAAACTGATCCTGGTATCCGCGATCACCCCGACGCCGGCCGGCGAGGGGAAGACGACGGTCTCGATCGGGCTGGCCCAGGGGTTGCGGAAGATCGGCAAGCGATCGGCCCTGGCCCTTCGGCAGCCGTCGATGGGTCCGGTCTTCGGCCGCAAGGGGGGGGCGACGGGGGGAGGCGCGAGCCGCCTCGAACCCTCGAACACGATCAACCTCCAGTTCACGGGCGACTTCCACGCCGTGACCGCCGCCCATAACTTGCTCGCCGCGGCGATCGACAACCGCCTCCACTTCGAGGACACGTCGCTCGACCCCCGGAACATCCTCTGGAAGCGCGTCCTCGACATGAACGACCGCGCCTTGAGGAAGGTCGTCATCGGCCTCGGGGGGCCGAGCCAGGGTGTGCCCCGAGAGACGGGCTTCGACATCACCGCCGCGAGTGAGGTGATGGCGATCCTTTGCCTGGCCGACTCCCCGGCGGACCTCCGCACTCGGCTCGAGCGGATCTTGATCGGCTACGACCACGACGGCCGGCCCGTCCACGCCAGCGAGATGGGCATCACCGGTTCGCTCGCCGCGATCCTCAACGAGGCGCTCCTTCCGAACCTCGTCCAGTCCCGAGAGGGGACTCCGGCGTTCGTCCACGGCGGGCCGTTCGCGAACATCGCGCACGGCTGCAATTCGATCCTCGCCACGAGGATGGCCCTCGCGACCGCCGACTACGCCGTCACGGAGGCGGGCTTTGCCTTCGACCTCGGCGGCGAGAAGTTCTTCGACCTCAAGTGCCGCGTCGGGGGATTGAATCCGGCGGCGATCGTCATCGTCGCCACAGTCCGGGCGTTGAAGATGCACGGCGGACAGGCCCTCGAGGCCCTGACGGTCGCCGATCCGGCGGCCGTCGAGAAGGGGCTCGAGAACCTCGCGGCCCACCTTGATAGCGCCGCCCATTTCGGCAAGCCGACGCTCGTGGCCTTGAACCAGTTCGCATCCGACTCGCCGGAGGAGCTCGAGGTCGTTCACCGCTTCTGCCGGGATCGTGGGATCTCGAGCTCCACCGCGAACGTCTTCGGGGCGGGAGGTGCCGGTGCCGCCGACCTGGCGGAGAAGGTCGTCGCGGCGACCTCCGGCCAGAACACCCCGTACACGCCGCTGTATCCCCTCGAATGGTCTTCGGAGAAGAAGATCGAGGCGATCGCCCGCGCCATGTATGGTGCCGACGGGGTGAACATCCTCCCCAACGCCGCGGCGAAGCTCCGAAAGGCCCGGAAGCTCGGCTACGGTGCCCTGCCCATCTGCATGGCGAAGACCCAGGATTCCCTCTCCGATAACCCCAAGTTGCGCGGTCGCCCTCGAGGCTTCACCCTCACCGTCCGCGACGTCGAGATCGCGGCAGGCGCGGGCTTCCTGGTCGCCCTCACCGGCGAGATCGTCCGCATGCCCGGCCTCCCGGTCCGCCCGGCGGCCGAACGCATCGACGTCGATCAAGAGGCTCGGATTACGGGGCTCTCCTGACCCTGTGCCGATCGTCACCGCTCAGCATCCCCATTCGGGTGCCTGGGCGGTTGTCTTTCCCGTCTCTGAGCAATGGCACGACCCGGTAAGAAGGTCGCTTCTCCTCTCGTCTCGAGGGCCGCCGGAAACCCACGCCTATCGGCAAGCGTTGGCCCGACGTTTGCCTTGGTGAATGGTAGCAGGTCGTCGATTCCCTCCGTGGGAGTCGCATCGCGGCCCCCTGAGCGGAGCCGCCCGGCTCATTTCTACCAGGGCAAATACCATGCAAACCGTCGTCGGACTCTTCGCGACTCGGGAGGAGGCGGAAGCCGCCATCCACCGTCTGAATGCCAACGGGATCCTGTCTCCGGCGATCAGCATAGCCATGCGAGACAGCATCGACGCAGCCGAGCTGATCGAGACGACCGGGGCCAATGACCTTGCCGGTGAAGGGGCCACCGCGGGGGCGGTTTCCGGGGCGGCCGTGGGGACGCTGGTCGGGCTCGCGCTCCTCGGCAGCACGATCGCCCTGCCGGGCGTGGGGACCTTCCTGATCGGCGGCCCACTCGCCGCCGCGTTGACGGGGGCGGGCATCGGTGCGGCGTCGGGCGGACTCCTGGGAGCGTTGATCGGCTCGGGGATCCCCGAGCACGAGGCCGAGCATTTCGCGTCGGCGCTCGAGGAAGGGCACATCCTCGTCTCGGTCGACGTCGAGAACGACCTGGTCGTCTCCGTCCGCCGCATTTTCGAGGAGGAGGGGTCGCGGCGTACCCACTCCACTTACGCTTGAAATTCGCTTGAATCCAGATCGGGACGCCCGCGTTCGTTGCGAACGCGGGCGTCTTCGTTTTCGTGGCGAACACTCAGGAATAGACGTTTGTTGCGAAGCCGTGCTGCTGGCGATGGACGGGGCCGTCGAAGACCTTCGAGGACTTGAAGAGCTCGAATCGGCCGTCGCCGGCGAGCTTGAGGGTTCGCCCTTCGATGGCCTGACGTTGCTCGTCGGACAGCGGGCTGAACTCCCGGACGATTTTGAGGTTCTGCTCGAGGACCTTCACGGAGTCGATGCCCGTGACGAGCGTCGAGATCGGCAGCGAGAGGACGTACCGGAGGGCCTCCTCGACCGGGATCCCGGCCTCGGTGACGATGTTCCCCGTCCCTCCCAGGCTCTTCATCGCGAGGACGCCGATCCCCCGTTCGTTGAGGACCGGGAGGACTCGCTTCTGGAAGCTCCGGTAGTGGGCGTCCATCACGTTGAGCGGCATCTGGACCGAGGACCAGGCGAACGGCTTGTTGAGCATCTTGAGATGGATCGACGGGTCCTTGTGGCCGGTGAACCCGAGGTAGCGGACCTTCCCTTCCTGCAAGGCCTTCAGCCCGGTGTGGATCGCGCCGTCTTCGGCGAAGACCCAGTCGGGATCATTGTCATAGACGATCTCGTGAAATTGCCAGAGGTCGATGCGGTCCGTCTTGAGTCGGCGGAGGCTGTCTTCGAGGTTCGACTGGGCATCCTTGGCGGTCCGGCCGCAACATTTGGTCATCAAGAGGACCTTGTCGCGGCGGTTTCCCACGACGAGCGCCTTCCCCATGCGCTCCTCGGCGAGGCCGTTGTGATAATCCCAGGCGTTGTCCATGAAGGTGATCCCTTCGTCGACGGCACGCTGGATCAGCGCGAGGCTCTCGGCCTCGGAGAGTTTCTTCGGGTTGGTGCACGCATGCCCCCCGAGGCAGAGGAGGCTGACCGCCTCTCCCGTCTTTCCCAACGGGCGGACCGGAATCCCTCCGAAGTTGGTCGTCTTCGGCTCGGCGGCGCCCGCGAGCCCCGCCGCAGTGACGCCGGCGACGCCGGCCTGGATGAACTCGCGACGGTTCGGTGTCTTCGACGTCATCGCCTTGTCCTCTCCTCTCGTATGTCCGCGGTTTGGTGAACGACCCGTTCCCGAGGGAGCGGCGCTCGACCCGGTCACGACTGCCTGAAACGACTGGGGGCAACTCTCGCGCCACTGTCGTGGGCACGCCATTCGCGTCCCCAACCCATCTCCGGTGATGCGAGGTGCGACCGCCGGACCGCGACAAAGTCCGGCGCCCTCCCCTGCCCCAGCGTCGACGATCATTCTAGGAGCCCGAACAATGGCCAGCCGGCGACACGCCCACCCTCTGCATCATCCGATCGTGATCACGTTTCTGATCCTCGCCGTGATCGCCTTCATGTCCCTGGCGGCCGAGGTCCTGAAGCCCCTGGCCTTTGCCATCCTGCTGAGCTTCGCGCTCGCCCCCATTGCGAGATTCCTCGAGGCCAGAGGAATTCCTCGATTTGCCGCCGTCCTCCTGACGGTGGTCTTGACGCTGGGGCTCCTCGGCGCCGTGGGTTACAAGGTGGGCGAGCAACTGACAACCCTGGCGAGCCAGACCGATGCCTCGCACCTCAAGGAAAACATCCTGAAGAAGTTCCGGTTCCTGAAGCCGAAGCAGCAGGGAGCGATCCAGAAGCTCTCGAATGTCGGGGCCGACCTCGCCAAAACACTCGACCGGCCGTCGCAGGTCAAGGGGACTGTCCCCGTGAACGTCGTCGCCGCCCCGACTTACACCCAGCGGCTCTCTGAGGCCGTTGGCCCCTATCTCGAATCCCTGGGGGTCGCCTCCTTCGTCCTGATCCTGGTCCTGTTCATGCTCGCGAATCGCGAGGACCTCAGCGACCGGGTCATCCGACTCGGCGGCCCGGATCGGGTCAGCGTCACGACCAGGACCCTGGAAGAGGTCAGCCAACGGATCAGCCGATACTTGACGATGTTCACGCTCGTGAACTCCGCGTTCGGGACCATCGTGGCCCTCGGACTCTGGGGGATCGGCATCCCCCTGGCCCTCCTCTGGGGAGTCCTCGCGGGCCTGCTCCGTTTCGTCCCCTACGTCGGGCCCTCGATCGCGTTCGGTTTGCCGTTTCTGTTCTCGCTGGCGAACTTCGAGGGGTGGCGGGAACCTTTATTGATATTCGCCCTCTTCGGCGTGCTGGAGATCGCCGCGAACAGCTTCTTGGAGCCGGTGCTCTACGGCAAAACGACCGGCGTCTCGGCGCTCGGGCTGCTGGTCGCGGCCATGTTCTGGACCTGGCTCTGGGGGGCGCTCGGCCTCCTGCTCTCGACGCCGCTGACGGTCTGCCTCGCGGTCTTGGGGAAATATGTCCCGGCCTTGCGCGTCTTCGCGACCTTGCTGGACGAGGAACCTCCCCTCGCCCCCGACCTCCGGTTTTACCAGCGACTCATCGCCTACGACCAGGATGGGGCCTCGGAGATCATCGAGTGCGAGCTCAAACGAGCCCCGCGCGTCGAGGTCTTCGACCGAATCTTGATCCCGGCCCTTTCCCGGACCGAACGCGACGCTCGTCGCGGCGAGATCGACGACCAGTCGCAGGCCTTCATCCTGCGGTTCGTCAGCGACCTCCTCGACGAACTCGAAGACGCGCCCGAGGTCGACCTGAAGTCGCTCGCCGCGGGGTCGCCCGAGGTTGGGAACGGTCCCGACCCCGTCGAAGGGCTTGAGGGGACGGTCCTGGGGGTCGCCGCCAATGACGCGGCCGACGCGCTCGCCCTCAGGATGCTCGACGTCCTCCTCAGGCCGCTCGGCTGTTCGATCGCGATCCTGGCCGACGCGAGCCCCCCGCTGAAACTCGCGGAGAAGATCTCGAGCCTGGAGCCCTCGTTGGTCGTTTTATCCCACCTTCCGCCGGGAGGCTTCACCACCGCACGCTACCTTGTACGACGACTCAGGGTGAGGTTCGCGGATTTGCCGATCGTGGTCGGTCGTTGGGGGGAGAGCGGAAACCCCGAAGGGGCTGCGGATCGATTGGCCGAGATGGGGGCGTCGGATGTCGTCAACCAACTCGCCGACGCCAGGGACCGAATTCTCGAGGTCGTGCGTCCTTCGAACAAGACCGAGCGGGCGACTTCGTCCAAGTCCCCGGTTCCAGTTTCCACGATCCCCTGACGAGGACCCCGAGCTCAATCGGCCGAGGTCTCGAGGAGCCCTCGAATCTTTCGATCGCTCCCAGCTCGGCGGATTTCCCTTCGGAGAAAAGGCGGAGGGCGAAGGGAAATCCGCGGTCGATGATGTGGGCGAAACGACCATCGCGACCACCCAGCGGTGATGCCGAGTGGTGCTGGTGGTCGATGCGAGGGCAGGATCAACGCTTGAAATCTTCTTCGATCAATTTGAAGAAGTCGTCGTCGTTGGTCTGGATGGCGGGCGGCGGGGAGTCGTTGAAGTCATCGGCGATGGGCGAGTCGAATTCGCCCTCGTCGGTGGACATGCGGTCGATATGTTCGGGGGCGCGTGAGGGGCGGGTCGGCTTGTAGTCGTCGGTCTCGAGGCCGGCCAGCTCCATCAGGGAGTGGCGCTTGCGGGTATCGGCGAGCTCTTCGTCGAGGTCGTCGTGCTTCCGCATGATGCTCTCGGGGCCGGCCGGCTCATAGTCGATCGTGAAGAGGCGGCCGGCGATCCCGATCTCGTCGTCGGGCATCACGCTGTGTTCGCTCGAGATCGCGGCACCGTTGAAGGTGGTGCCGTTGGTGCTCCCCAGGTCGCGGATGTGCCAGACGTTGTTCAGCAACCGGAGCATGCAATGCTTGCCTGAAATATTATTGAAATCGAGGCAGATATCGCACGATGGCCGCCGGCCCACGATCAGCTCGGACTTGACCAAAGGGATAGGATCGCCACCGCCCATGGGTTTGAGGATGCCTAGGACATTGGAGGTGGGTCGCATGGGTCGGACCTCCCATCAGGAGAGAGGGGTGGGGATTCATCCCGGCAGCGCACCGGTATGAACGTTATCATATCAGAGTCGTCATCGATTACTCAAGACGCGACAAGCCCTCCCGCCTCCCCCAAATTCCCGCCAAGGTCTGGAACCCGTTTCCGCGTTCGGATAGGCTCGGGCCCGAGTCGAGGACCGAACGCAGGGGCCAGGGACGGTCCTCCGAGCGTGGTGAGTTCTGTGCGAACCCGGGGTGGATGAGTCATGCAACCGAACAGTTCGCGGGGATTGACGCGTCGAGAGATTCTTGCGGCAGGCCTCACGCTCGCCGGCTCGGCGGCGATGGGCCGGTTGGCGGGGGCGGCCCCGTCCACGAGTGACAGCCCGTACGGCCCGTTCAAGTTCGGGCTCCAGAGCTACTCGCTACGCGGCTATACCAAGGGGGGGAAGGCCGACGTCGAGAAGGCCCTGGCCGTCACCAAGGAGCTGGGGCTGCACTACTGGGAGTCGTACGTCGCCCACATCCCGATCGACACCAACCCGGCGACGATCGCCCAGTACAAGAAACGGGTCGAGGCCGACGGTGTGACGGTCATCGGATACGGAGTGATCCACTTCGCCAAAAAGGATCACGACGCCAATCGTCGAGTCTTCGAGTTCGCCAAAGGGATGGGCCTGGGCTACCTCTCGGCGGACCCCGATCCCGACAGCTTCGACGCTCTCGACAAACTCGTCGAGGAGTTCGACGTCGCCATCGGCATCCACAACCACGGCCCTGGGCATCGTTACGCCAAGATCGACACGATCCAAGCGGCGATCAAGGACCACAGCCCGAAGATCGGCTGCTGCGTCGACACCGGGCACTTCCTCCGTTCGCGCGAGGACCCCGTCCGGGCCGTCGAGGTCTTCGGCAAGCGCACGTTCGGCGTCCACCTCAAGGACGTCAAGGACGCGAACCATTTCACGATCCTTGGCGAGGGCGACCTCAGGACGGCCGACCTTCTGAAGGCCCTCGCCAAGATCAACTACGAGTACTGCCTGGCGCTTGAATACGAGGAGCATCCCGAGAATCCGGTCCCCGACCTCCGCGGCTGCCTCGAGGCCGTTCGCGCGGCGGCCGTCGGCCTCAAGGGTGTTTGACCCCGACCGTCCTCCAGGGAACCCACGCCGATGATCCCCCGAGTACTCGAGCCCGAGGCGATGGACTCGCCCGAAGAGGCCCGCGACTACGACGAGATGGACCACTCGGCGGTCAACCAACGATTCGTCGCCGATTTCCTCGAGGCGCATGGCGCGCCTCGGGGCGGCGAGATCCTCGACGTCGGGTCGGGCCCCGGACGGATCCCGATCGCACTCTGCCAGGCCGATCCGACCGCCAGGGTCGTCGCCCTGGACATGGCCGAGGCGATGATCGAACGCGCCCGGCGGAATATCGACGACGCAGGCCTGGCCGGCCGGATCCGCTGCCAGGCGGGGGACGCCAAGCGTTTGCCCTTCGCCGACGGCGCGTTCGAGGCCGTCGTGAGCAATACGATCATCCACCACATCCCCGACCCCGCCCCGCCCCTGGCCGAGATGGCGAGGCTCGTCGCACCCGGCGGTACACTCTTCATCCGAGACCTTGCGCGGCCGGCGGATGTGGCTGCAATCGACCACCTCGTCTCCACCTATGCCGGTGACGAGGCCGAAGCCGCTCAGGCCCTCTTCCGAGACTCGCTCTACGCTGCCTTGACCACGGACGAAGTTAAAGAAATGCTCTCCAAGCTCGGCTTGCCCGAGGACGGCGTCTCGATGTCCTCCGACCGCCACTGGACCTGGATCTGGAGGCGGCCGTCATGAGCCGTCGAAGTTCGTGTCCTGCACGACATGATCGATTGCGGTTCCGTCGATCCCTCGCCCTGGGCGGGGTCGCTCGGGTCTAGGGAGACGTCCCGGGATGATCGCAAGCCAGACGGTAGCCATTGACATCATCATCCGCTCCGCCGACGGCCTCGAGCTGAAGGGGCGGCACTGGTCTCGCGAGAATCCGCGTGGAGTGCTCGTGATCGGGCACGGGTTCGGCGAGCACGGAGGTTGCTACCGGCACGTCGCCGAAGCCCTCGGTCCGACCCTCGAGATCGACGTCGTCGCCCCCGACCTGCGTGGGCACGGGAGGAGTCCGGGTCGTCGGGGCGTGGTCGGGTCCTATGACGACCTCGTGGCCGACCTGCGGGCGGCGTTCGAGTGGGCGGGTGACGCCCGGCCGGGCCTGCCTCGCTTCGTTCTCGGGCACTCGAACGGGGGCCAGCTCGCGCTGAGGCTCGGCCTCGAGAATCCCCATGGGTTGACGGGGTTGATCCTCTCGAATCCCTCGCTGGTGGTGGCCACGAGGGTTTCTCGCGTGAAGCTCGCGGTTGGAAGGTTCCTCCTCAAGCACGCACCTCACGTCACCCTCTCGGCGAAGCTCCCCGCCGAGATGATGACCAGGGATCCGGAGATGCAGGCCGACCACCATACCGATCCCCTCCGGCATAGCCGGATCAGCGCCCCCTTGTATTTCGGGATGACGGACGGGGGCCGGGCGGTCCTCGACCGAGCGAGTGAACTGATCGTCCCGACCCTCTTCCTCCTGGGCGAGTCCGATCCGGTTATCGATCCCTCCGCAACGCGGCGATTCTTCGAGCGTGAGGGCTCTGCGGACAAGACTCTCAACGCCTATCCCGGCATGCGCCACGAGCCGTTGAACGAATTCGGACGCGAGCAGGTTTTCTCCGACCTCTCGGCATGGCTCGACGCTCGACTTCGCCCGGTCTGATCGAAGGGCGATTCAGATGCGGGCGAATTGCTGGCCGGGGAGCCGACGGATGAGGCGTCTCATCTCGAGGATGCTGAGGGTCGCAAGGACCTGCGAGGGGGTCAGGCCCGTGCGCACGATGAGCTCGTCGACGGCGGCGGGCTGGTTGGCGAGATGGCCCATGAGGGTGCGTTCCTGATCGGAGAGCGTCAGCTCGGCCGGATGTCGTACGGGGGCTCCTCCGTCGGCCACCGGGACTTCTCGGACGAGCGGTCCGAGCTCATCGAGGATGTCGTCGACGGTCTCGACGAGTCGGGCGCCGTCGCGGATCAAGCGGTGGCAACCCTGGCTTGGCAGGCTGTCGACCGGGCCGGGGACGGCGAAGACCTCGCGGTTCTGCTCCATCGCGTGGTGCGCGGTGGAGAGCGAGCCGCTCCGCGGAGTGGCCTCCACCACGACAACCCCGAGACACAGCCCCGAAATCACTCGATTTCGCTGGGGAAATAAGCCCGCCAGGGGCCCCTGGCCCATCGGCATCTCGCTCACCAGGGCCCCCGAGGCGGCGACCTGGACGGCGAGCTCTTCGTGCTCGGGGGGGTAGACCATTCCCAACCCGTTCGCCATCACGGCGAGGGTCCGACCACCGGCCTTGAGCGCACCTCGGTGGGCCGCCGCGTCGATCCCCCGTGCCAAGCCCGAGACTACCGTCAGTCCGACGCGGGCCAGGGCGCTCCCCAGTCGCTCCGCGATCCGCATCCCATATGGGGTGCACCGCCGCGACCCGACGATGGCGATCGCCAGATGATCCCGGGGCTCGATCGACCCCTTCACGTAGATCAGGCTCGGTGGGTCGGGGATCTCCGCGAGCGAGGCGGGGTAGTCTTCCATCCCTCGAGAGACGATCGTCACGTTGGACTGCCGGCAAAGGTCGAGCTCGGCCTCGACGTCGTGGAATCGCCGGGCCGCCGCAATCTTCTCGGCGAGCTTTGGTCCGATGCCCGAAACTTCGCGCAGGGACGAGACCGAGGCATCAAGGACCTTCCCCGCCGACCCGTAGTGCTCGAGCAACGCCCGAAAGGTGTGCGGGCCGACGCCCGCCACCAACGTCAGGCAGACCATGTCGCGCAACTCCGGATCGGTCATCACATCAGCCTCTCGGTCGCCTGCTCATCTCTCGAGTTTGGATCTCCGTTCTCGGCGGATGGTAGCCGACTACTGTACGGATTGCAAGTGGATCTCGGTCACTTCAGAGGACCTTCCGGATGTCCACCTCGGTGGGAGCGTCGGTCAGCTCGACCTGGCCGATCCTCCGGGGTAGGACGAAACGGGTCTTCCCCTTCTGGTTCTTCTTGTCTCGGGTCATCGCCTCGACGAGTCGGTCGGGGTCGAGGCCCGGGGCCGAGTCCGGGAGCCCGAACGTGTTCACGAGCGCCTTGATGCGATTCGACGTTTCGGGCTCGATCCAACCTAGTCGCACGGCGAGCTCGCCTTCGGCAACCATGCCCACGGCGACGGCCTCGCCATGGTGGAAATGCCCCCCGTAGCCCGCGACCGCCTCGATCGCGTGCCCGATCGTATGGCCGAAGTTCAACACGGCGCGGAGGCCGGTCTCCTCACGTTCGTCCTTCGAGACCACATCCGCCTTCAAGCGGCAACTGTGGGCGACGACGTGGCGTAATGCCGTTCCCTCGCGGGCGAGGATCGCGACCGCGTTCGTCTCGAGGAACTCGAAGAAGTCTGCGTCGAGGATCACTCCGTATTTGAGCACTTCCGCCAGGCCGCAGCGGTACTCGCGGTCGGGGAGCGTGCGGAGCGTCTCGGTATCGATCCAGACGCCGGCGGGCTGGTGGAAGGCCCCGATGATGTTCTTGGCTCGAGGATGGTTGACGCCGACCTTCCCGCCGACTGAGCTGTCGACCTGCGCCAGCAAGGTCGTCGGCACCATGAGCAGGGGCACCCCTCTCGTATAGGTCGCGGCGGCGAACCCGGCCAGGTCGCCGATCACTCCTCCCCCGAGCGCGACGACCGCCGTGTGCCGGTCGGCCCGGAGCTTGACGAGGTCGTCGTAAAGGTCGGCCGCGCGGTCGAGCGACTTCGAGTGTTCTCCCGCCGGGACCACCGCCAGGGTGGCCGTGATCCCGGCACCGGCCAGCGAGGCGACGTAGGCGGCCTCCATCGGGGCGACGTTCTCGTCGGTGACCAGGAGTGCCCGCTGGCAGGGACGTCCGGCCCAACTGGCATTCAGGCACGAGCGGGCGAAGGCCCCGAAGTCGGGGGTCCGATTGCTGACGACCCGCACTTCATAAGACCTCGGACCGAGCTCGACCCGGACCGACGTCTCCGACTCGGTCGCGTTGAAAGGCATTGTCACGTCAGGGGTTCCTTCGTAGAGGGCGGAACTCTTATCGGCATCCCTCCCCCCATGGATGCAAGGGAGCGTCGAGGGGTTCCGTCGCGTTGCGGGTTGCCTTGCGGCTTGGTACACTATAATCAACCGGAGAGCGGGTTCCTTCCGATTCGACGTCCGCAACCCACCACGGGTGGCAGATGATGACCGATCCGTTGCTGTGGTCTCCAATCAGCCTGGGCCGTTGGTTCGGGACCGAAGTCCGCGTCCACATATCTCTGGCGATCTTCGTCTTTCTCGAGTTGTTGAGCGCGGCGTTTTCGTCGTCGCGATTCGAGCACACGGCCTGCTGGATCGGGCTGCTGCTGCTGGCCCTCATCGTCCACGAGATCGGTCACGCGCTGGCCGCCTCCTGGGTCGGAGTCGAACCCGACGAGGTTCGCCTCTGGCCGCTCGGAAACATGGTCGGCGCCTCGGTCGCCTCGCGATCGAACGAGTCCGTTGGGGTCGCCTTCGGCGGCCTGGCGGCGAACTTGCTGGTCGTCATCGCGACGGTCGGGGGATTGTGGCTCGCCGATGCGCAGTTCGTCTGGCATCCCTTCGGCAATCCGGAAGATTCGGGTGCCCCTTGGATCGGCGATAAAAAGGCCACGGCCTGGTCGATGATCTGGTTCGTCGGCTGGTTCGGCTACCTGAACTACGTTCTCCTCCTCGCCAACCTCATCCCTGCATTACCCTTCGACATGGGGCGGGCGCTGCGGACGTACCTGGCCAACTCGTCGATGACGCAGGCGAAGGACGGTTTGCTCGCCCCTTATACCGCGAGGACCTTCGCGGCGATCCTCGGGATCGCCGGCATGATCCGGCTGGTCCAGCAAAACGTCGACGGCGTGACGCTGATCGGCCTGGCGATCCTGATCGAGCTGATCGTTCGGTCGGAAGCCCGGATGCTCGAAGACGGTGGATTTTTCGACGACGGGGTCTTCGGTTACGACTTCTCCGAAGGGTACACGAGCCTTGAAGGGAGTGCGGCCAAGGTCCGACCCTACCGGGAGAGTGCCCTCAAACGCTGGCGTCGACGACGGTCCGACTCACGACGGCAGCGTCGCATGGCCCGCGAGGCGGCCGAAGAACGACGCATGGACGAAATCCTCGAGAAGCTCCATCGGGACGGGCGGCATTCCCTGTCCGACGAAGAACATCGCTTCCTTCTTCGCGTCAGCGCCAAGTACCGGAATCGCCCCAAGGCGAGTGATTGAGACGCCGGAATCGGGTCGAACAGGATTCGCCACAAAGGCACAAAGAAGACGAAGAAGATTTGGAATCAAAAGATCTTTTTGATTTATTTGTGATTCTTGGTGACTTTGTTGGGATCGTCCCCGCCCGCCTGAGGTTGCCGTAGTGAGCCTACCGATCATTCGCCGCGAAGACCTGGAACCCGGCGACTGCCTGTGCAACCACTGCACGGGGAAGTGTTGCCGCTACTTCTCCTTGCCGATCAACACACCGGTCAACCGGAAGCACTACGACCGGATCATACGTTACCTTTCCCACGGGGAGACCCTCGTCTACGTGGAAAAGGGGACGTGGTACCTCGTGGTCATGACGGTCTGCAAGTACCTCGCCAACGATAACCGTTGCAAGGTCTACTTCGATCGACCGAAGGTCTGCCGCGAGTACACGACGGCCGAATGCGAATACGACACCGACTGGTCGTTCGAGAAGGTTTTCGAGACGGTTGAGCAACTCCGAGAGTACGCCGAGGCGCTCTTGCCTGCCCCGAGGACTGTCCGGGGGGTTGAGCGCGAGGTCGAGAGTGCGGGCGATCCTTCTGGTCCGATGACGATCGCCATCGAGGCCCCCAAGACGTGGGACGACTTCGACGCCGTACGGTGGTATCTCGCGCATCTTCGGACGTACGTCACGGTCAAAGGGGGACAGTGGACCCTGTTCGTGAAAGGCAAGGAGGGCACGAGACCGGCCGACCCGGGGGTCCATCACGCGCAGAAAACTTTTGAAACATCCGAACAGTTATGGGAATATGCGGAGGCCGTGCTTCCCGCTCGCCTGACCCGTCGACGGAAGGGAGCGGCGATTCCGGACGTCACGCTGGGCTGATTCGGGACGATTGAGGCGATGGCCAACCGCGCGAATCATTACGAAGCCGCCTTCGAGACCTACGTCCGGTCGATCCGGATCCCCTGCGTCGCCGTCGACGAAGCCAAACGCCCCTATTTCGGCGAAGAGGGGGTGAAGAACCCCGACTTTCTGCTGTATCCTCGTTGCGGCCCCAACCTCGTGGTTGAGGTGAAAGGGAAGCGCGGGAAGAACGCGAGGGGACGACGCCCCTGGGAGAACTGGGTCACGACCGACGACCTGGATGGCCTGGCCTGCTGGCAGGAGATGTTCGGGCCGGGCTTTCGGGCGATCCTGGTCTTCGCCTACGCCGAGCCCATCCTCCCTTTCCCGCTCCCTCGAGAGAACGGGTCGTTCGAGTTCCGAGGGCTCGAGTATCGATTCTGGGGGGTCGGGCTCGACGACTACATCGCCCACCTCCGCTCGAGAGGGCCGGCCTGGAAGGCCGTGGCGATGGCTCGGGCGGCCTTCCGTCGACGAGTGAGGCCCTTGCGAGAGTGGTTGCCCATGACGATCGAAGCCCCGAAACGACCGAAACCGCTCAAGGAGCGTGACCGATGATCCGCTGGTTTGCCCCCGCCCTCTTGGCGACGAGCCTGTTCGTCGTCTTCGCCCCCTCCGCCAACGCCCAGGCCCCCGCGCCCGCGGAAGGGGCCCCCGCCGAGGAAGGGACCGGCGACCCGGTGCCGGGCTACGTCGCCACGGGCTTCTTGGCCGGCGGGGCGATCTTCGTCATTTGCAAGTCGGCCCGGCGCTGAGTCGCCCGCGTGCCCTCGTTCCACTTCTACCCCAGGTACCCTCGACGATGACGGCCTCCACCACCCTGTTGTCGCGATCCGAGGTCGCGTCGATCTATCGGACCCCTGTCCTCGACCTCATCTTCCGGGCGGCCGAGGTTCACCGCAAATACCACGACCCGTCGCACGTCCAGGTCTGCGTCTTGCTCTCCGTCAAGACCGGGGGATGCCCCGAAGACTGCGGATACTGCCCCCAGGCCGCCCGATACCACACCGAGGTCAAGGCCCAGGGACTGATGGATGTCGGCGATGTCCTCGAGGCCGCCCAACGTGCCAAGGCCGACGGCGCGACGCGGTTCTGCATGGGAGCCGCCTGGCGCGAGGTCCGCGACAACGCCCAGTTCGATCGGGTCCTCGAGATGGTCCGGGGCGTCAAGGCCCTCGAGATGGAGGCCTGTTGCACCCTGGGAATGTTGAGCGAAGGGCAAGCCCGACGGCTCAAGGAGGCGGGGCTCGACGCCTACAACCACAACCTCGACTCGTCCGAAGAGTTCTACGGCGACATCATCTCCACCCGCACGTACCAGGATCGCCTGAGGACCCTCGATCACGTCCGGGGCGCGGGGATCTCGGTCTGCTGCGGCGGGATCGTCGGCATGGGTGAGACCGAGGACGACCGCATCGGCCTCCTGCACACCCTCGCGAGCATGCCCGAGCCCCCGGAATCGGTCCCGATCAATGCGTTGGTCTCCGTCGAAGGGACGCCGCTCGAAGGGCGGCCCCAGGTCGAGATCTGGGACATGGTCCGTACCATCGCCACCGCTCGGATCCTGATGCCCGCGTCGATGGTCCGACTCTCGGCGGGACGGATACACATGAGTGAAACCGACCAGGCCCTCTGCTTCCTCGCCGGCGCGAACTCGATCTTCGCCGGCGACAAGCTCCTCACGACACCGAACCCGGGCACCAGTCGCGACGAACGCCTCTTCGATGTCCTCGGGTTGAAACCGAGGCCGCTCGACGTCGCGATCTGACGGGACGCGCCACCGCGTTTCTGTGAGTCGTCGGGGCGAAGGACGGTGCGAGGACGAAGCCGCGTCCCGAACGGGCCTTCGCCCAATCGTGTCTTTGTGTCTCGATGCGTTGAGCTGCCGAAATCGAGACCAACCCGTGGCCTCCACTGATGTCTCCCCACGCCGCACACCCTCCGACGGTCGCACGCGCGTCGTCGTGACGGGCATTGGCCTCGTCACGGGCCTGAACCGCGTAGGGCTCGCGCGTGGCTTCCGCGAGGAGTCATGGGGGGCGATCCGGTCGGGCCGCTCGGCGGTCCGAATGCTGGAGGGGACCGAGAGGAACTCCGACTATCCCTATCCCCTGGGATGTCCGGCCCCGACCTCGGTCGAGGCGGGTGGCGATCCCGTGTACGACCTGCTCGCCAAGACGGCCGACGAGGCCTGGGACGACGCAGCGTTGTCGAACTCTCCATTCAACTTCGACCCCGAGCGAGCGGCCACGTTGATCGGGCTCAGCAAGGGGGGGATTCGTAGCCTTTCGCTCGCCCACCGCCACTTGCTTGCGGAAGGGGCGGATGGGCCGACCTTGGGACATTGCTGGCAACGGAGCTGGCCGAACGGCGGGGCGAGCTTCGTGGCGAGGCGGTTCGACCTGCGAGGGCCGAGCGTGGCGCCGGTGGCGGCCTGTGCGACGGGGTTGGTCGCCCTGATTCAAGGGGCGGACCTGATCCGTCGAGGAGTCTGCGACGTCGTGCTGGCGGGGAGTGTGGACGCATCGCTCGAGCCTGTCCTGCTCGCGGCGTTTCGGAAGATGAGGGCATTGGCTCATCCGTCGGAGGATCCGATGTCCGTCGTCCGACCCTGGGATCGTGGGCGTTCCGGGTTCGTCGTGGGCGAAGGCGGGGCGATCCTCGTGCTCGAGAGGCTCGAGCACGCGGCCGAGCGGGGTGTCCTCGCCTACGTCGAGGTGGCCGGGGGAGCCCTCGGGGCGGATGCCTTCCACGAGACCGACCTCAACCCCGACCCGAGCGGCCTGGCCGCGGTCATCGGCCGGTCGTTGACGATTTCTCAGGTCGACCCCGGCGAGGTCGATCACGTCAACGTCCACGGCACGGCGACGCGGGCCAACGACCCGCTCGAGTGCAAGGCCCTTCGCCGGGCGCTCGGGACGCACGCGGGGCGAGTCGCCTGCTCGGCGAACAAGAGCCAGATCGGGCATCTCCTCGGGGCCGCGGGGGCCGCGGAACTGGCGATCACTTGCCTGTCGATCCGAGACGGCTTCGTCCCGCCGACCTTGAACCTCGACGACCCCGACCCCGAATGCGACCTCGACGGCACGCCCCATCAGGGCCGACACCTTGAGATCCGCTCGGCGCTCAAGCTCTCGATCGGCTTCGGGGGGCATCTCGCCTCGGCCGTGCTCCGCAGTCCTGAAGGTCCCCGACGAGGGCCCGGGAGTGCCGCGTGAGTGATCCCCTCGCCTGGATCGACGCCGAGTCGGCGGATTGGGCCGAACGCGGGCTGGAGCGCCGGCTCGTCCCGAACGACTCCGCGTTGTCCGGGCGGTTGGAACGTGATGGTCAGGTCCTGATCAACTTCGGCTCGAACGACTACCTCGGCCTCGCGTGCGATCCCCGGGTCGTGGCCGCGGCCCGAGAGGCGGCCGAGAGGTTCGGGTGGGGCGCCGGGGCCGCCTCGCTCGTCACGGGGTGGAGTAAGGCCCACCATGACCTGGTCGAGGACCTCGCCCGCTTCGAGAAGGCGGAGGCCGTCGCGCTCTTCTCCTCGGGGTTCGCCGCGAATCTGGGGGCGATTTCGGCCCTCGTCGGACGGGGAGATGCGGTGTACCTCGACCGACTCGACCACGCCAGCCTGGTCGACGGCGCGAGGCTCGCCGGTGCAAGCCTGCGCGTCTATCCCCACAACGACGTCGGTCGGCTCGCGAGCATCCTGCGACGCGACCGAGGGCGGTACCGTCGCTCGATGATCGCGACCGACGGCGTCTTCGGCATGGACGGCGACCTCGCCCCGATCGCCGAGCTTTGCGGCCTGGCCGACGAGTTCGAGGTGATCCTCCTCGTCGACGAAGCTCACGGGACCGGCGTCTGCGGACCCGACGGGCGAGGGTCGTCGTCCGCATGCGGGGTTTCCGACCGAGTCCACGTCCGCGTGGGTACCCTGTCGAAGGCCCTCGGCTCGGTGGGGGGCTTCGTCGCCGGCTCGCGACGGCTCATCGACTGGATCATCAACCGAGGACGGACCTTCGTCTATTCGACCTCTCTCCCCCCCGCAGCCGCTGCCGCGGCTCGCGAGGCGCTGGTGATTTCGGTCTCGGAACCTGAGCGGCGTTCGCGGGTTTATGCTCTCGGGGAACTCCTCCGGTCGGGCCTGAAGGAGGGCGGGTTCGACGTCGGCTCGTCGACGGGGCCGATCGTACCAGTCCTTCTCGGTCCCCCGGGACGGGCCCTCTCGTTCGCCGAACGGCTCAAGGGCTCCGGATTTCTCGTCCCGGCGATCCGGCCGCCGACGGTGCCCGCGGGGACCTCTCGGCTCCGGATCAGCCTCACGGCCTCGCACACCGAGGAGGACGTCCGGGCCTTGCTCGACGCCCTCCGGGCCTGAGTCCTGTTCTCGATCCGACTCATCATCTACGGGATGGTCCCGTCGATCCCCAATCGCTACTCTGTACGTTCGCCCGAGAACCCGGACGCCGACCGGAGGACGCTGACCTTGGACTGGGACGCACTGCGACGGGCCGAATTCCCCGTGTCGGAACGGTGGGCCTACTTCGACCACGCGGCGGTCGCCCCCCTGCCCCGACGCTCGGGCCAGGCTCTTCGCGGCTGGATCGACGACCAGGAGCGGAACGGGGTCGTAAACTGGCCGGTCTGGGGGACGAAGATCGAGTCGATCCGGCGGCACGTCGCGACGCTGATCAACGCCGATCCCGAGGAAATCGCCTTCGTCGGCAGCACGACCCAGGGGATCGGCCTCGTCGCGGAAGGGTTCCCCTGGCGCGCGGGCGACAACGTCGTCACGGCCGAGGAAGAATATCCGTCGAATTTGTATCCTTGGATGAATCTGGCCAGCCGGGGCGTCACCCTGCGGACCGTCCCGAGCCGCAACGGGCGGGTCTGGCTCCGCGACCTCGCCGCGGCGATCGACGACTCGACGCGAGTGCTCACGATCAGCCACGTCGAATTCGCGTCGGGATTCCGGAATGACCTCGATGCGCTGGTCGAGCTCTGCCACGTGCGGGGCGTGGCCCTGTTCGTCGACGGGATCCAGGGGGTCGGGCCGCTCGTCGTGGACATGAAGCGGACCCCCATCGACTTCCTCGCCGCCGACGGGCACAAGTGGCTCCTCGGGCCGGAGGGGGCCGGATTCCTTTTCGTACGTCGCGAGTGGATTGAGCGGCTCCGGCCGCTCGGCGTCGGTTGGCACAGCGTCGTCGGCTCGTACAACGCCCCGACCAACAACTTCACTCTCAAGCCGAACGCCCAGCGTTGGGAGGGAGGCTCGTTCATCATGCCGGGACTCCAGGCCTTTGGCGCCAGCCTCGAACTCCTCCTGGAGATCGGCCGGGAGGCCGTCTCGCGCCGGATCCTCGACAGGGCCGAGGCGGTCCGAGAGCTCGCTACTTCGGCGGGGTGGTCGGTCGTGGGATCGACCCGGCCCGGTGACACCGCCGGGATCGTGGCCCTCCACCGCGATGGAGTCGACCCCGACGCCGTCGCTCGGGCACTCCGGATCAAGGGCGTCGTGGTGGCATGTCGGAGGGGTCGCCTCCGGATCAGCCCGCATGTCTATAATAACGGTGAAGACCTCGCCCGGCTGAAATGCGGGCTCGAGTCCGTCGGGACCCTCGATCCATGACGGCTCCCCCACTCGAACCGATGAGACTCATGGAACCTCGCACGTCCGACCCTTCGCGCACCGCCGTCTTCACGGGCACGTTCGACCCGCTCACCCTCGGGCATCTCGACGTGATCCGGCGGGGACGACTATTGTTCGAACACGTGGTCGTCGGCATCGGCGTGAACCCGAACAAGGCCTTGCTCTTCAACGTCGACGAACGCGTCGAGCTGGCGCGTCGCGTGGTCTCGTCTTACGAGAATGTCTCGGTGGAATCCTTCGACGGCCTGGCCGTCCACTTCGTCCGCCGGATCGGAGGCCGGGTCATCCTTCGCGGGGTCCGGACGCTCTCGGACATGGAATATGAATTCGGCATGTCGCTGACGAATCAGTGCCTCGACCCGTTCATCGAGACCGTCTTCCTCATGGCCGACGGCGAGTATTCCCACGTCTCAAGCTCCCTGATCAAGCAGGTGGCTCGATTTGGCGGGGCCGAGGCGCTGGGCCGATTCGTCCCGGAGGAGCTGGTTGGCCCGATCCTCGCCAAGATGCAAGGGACCCCGCCGAGCTGACGCGAAGGAGGCGGCTCGCTCGCCGCAGGAGTCGACCGATGTCGCGGATACCCAACCCGACGCATCCGCCAGAACCGAAGACGAAGGCTTTCGCCCTGTTTCTCCTCCGGGCCGGCCTGGGCTCCTCGATCTTCAACCAGGGGTTGAATGACTATCTCGCCATCCTGGCGGACATCTTCCCTCCGGGGTATCCGTCGACCCTTCCCTACTTGCAAATCATCCTCGGCCTGGCGCTCATGCTGGGCGTGTTCACGACGCCGTCGGCCATCTGTGCGGGTCTTTATATTTTGCTCAGCCCATTCATCCAGACCGCGATCAATATCGGTGGCAATGCCATGGGAGGGAGTGCCCTCATCCGCGGGAGGTGGTCGACCTTCCCCTATTTCGAGCCCGGGATGGCGAGCCACCTGCTACTGATTGCGGCCGTCCTCTGGCTCTCACCCTCGGGGGCGTCTCCTTGGTCGTTCGATAGCCTCGTTTTCAAGCGAAACGACGTCCTTGAGGAGTCGGAGGACCCGACAAGGACGGAGGCGCCGCCCGCCCGGGACGTTTCCGCGGAGCCCCTCCCTGCGCTTTCCACCGGGGAGCGGGCCGCAACATCCCAAGCAAGGTCCGAGGATCATGGGAACTAGTGAGCCGCCGAGGGGCGAGCTTCCCCGGTCGTCAGGGACTTCGTCGCGTCCACGTTGAGCCAGCTCAGACTGCCGATGAGGTAAACGGCCGAGCAGATGAGGAAAACCAGGTTCGCCTGGTCATGTTTGAAAAGAGAACCGGTGACCATCGCGGCGACCGCACCTCCGACGTTCGCCATCATGTTCATCGCGCCGCCGAGCGTCCCCGCAGACCGCTCGCCGATGTCCGCGCAGGCCGCCCAGGCGGGGGCCATCGACAGGTCGCTGCAGGCGAAGGTCAGGCAAAGCAGGACCGCCAACAAGGTCGGGTCGCGGACGACGATGGTCGAGCCGAAGGCCACGGCGGCGATCGTCAGGCTGATCGTGCCGTTCAGGCGTCGTCCCCACGCGAGGTTTCCCGTTCGACGGACGATGAAGTCCGACAGGGTCCCTCCCCAGAGACAGGCCAACGCCCCGCACGCCAGCGGCAAGCTCGTGAGCCACTTGGTCATCTCGGGGGAGAAGCCCCGCTGGTCGCGCAGGTAGGAGGGCAACCAACCGATGAAGAAGTTCGACGAGAACCCCATGCAGCCATAAGCCAAACAGAGTGCCCAGACACTTCGCGAACTGAGGAAGCGAGCCCAAGGGATCGTCGCCTTCGACGGCGCACGCGTGCCCCTGTCCTTGTCCCCGACGATCAACGCGAGCTCGGCCGCATTTACCAACGTCGAATCCTCGGGCCGGTTCCGGAACCAGGGCCAGAAGGCCACGCACCACACGAACCCGACCACGGCCAGCCACCAGAATGGCCACCAGGTCCCGAGTCGCTGGAACATCGGCGTGAGGATGAACGGAATCAAGGCCCCGCCGATCCGACTCGACATCCAGACCAACCCTTGCGACGTCCCCCGCAGTGTCACCGGCACCCAGTCGGCGTTGATCCGCGAGAGGAGCGGGAATCCGCCGGCCTGGAACGCGCCGAAGAGAAATCGTAAAGTCAGCAGGAATCCGAACTGGAGCTCTCGCCCGGGCAGGAAGACCACGAGGGCGATCGCGCCCGTCACGAGCGACCAGGCGAGGACCATCAAGGTGAGGAGGTGCCTCACGCCGAGCCGATCGCCGAGCCAACCGCCGAGGATCTGGAACCCGCCGTACGCCCAGAAGAAAGCCGCGAGCAGGTAACCCATCTGCTCGTCGTCGAGGTGGAGCTCCCTCTTCAGGTCAGGAGCCCCGACGGCGAACCCGAGGCGATGGACGTAGGTCACCAACGCCAGGCCGCATGCCGCGCCGAGGACGGCGAAACGCATGCGGGTGGCGCCGGCGCGCGACGGCCCCTGCGCGATCTCATCGGAGAGGGTTTCCATCGTGTTCGGCCTCGCCTCGGATGGGTGTGTCGAAGGTGAGGGACCAAGATAGCCACGTGCCGCGCGCGAAGCAAACGTGCGGAATCCCTCGGGGAATTTGAGACGATCATCCCCCAGTCGCTGGGGCACTCCGGCTCGTCGGCTTTCGACGAGGGTTGAGCAAGAGTGTTCCAACGACCGGGGCGATTCTCGTCCTGCGACGAGAGCCGATCATACGACCCGGCGTGTGGCGTTGTCGTACCGTCCCTCGAGAGGGAGCAGGGTCGCAAACGCAACGTCAATGCGGTCGCGGGTGCGGCTTGGGGTGAGGGAGTCTATGGGCGTGCGCCCAGTGGGCCAACCGGGCCATCCCTCGCCGAGGGAATTGTCTCAGCATGGGCCTCCGGCTGGCGAGTAAGGCTCGGCGAAGATCTCGGCCGCTTTGGTCGATGATCTTGTCCCTAGCCGCGCCGGTCAGAGTGGCGAAGAAAACATCCCGTCCCGGACCGCCCCTCAGCACGTCCCTTGCACCGTCGTCGACCACCGTGGCGTCAGGCCCCGAAGCCCGGAGGAAGACGTCACCATTCGCCCGGGGGCCGCTCCCCTCGCCCAGGATGTTGGCGACTCGGGTCGCGAGGTCGCGTCCCGACTTCCACTCGTCCCATAATGAGAGCAGGGAATCGAGCGCATCGTCATAACGGGTACTGCCGCCGATGAAGAAATCGTCGCGTGCCTTCCCATCGAGCACGTCGGCCCCCTGCCCGCCGATGAGGATATCCCGGCCCGGGCCTCCAGTCAGGTGGTCGTCACCCGCTCCCCCCAGCAGTATCGCCGAGCCGATGCCGGCCGTCAGGATGTCATTGCCGTTCCCGCCACGAAGGATCGCCGGGCCGGACCCCCCCTTGAGCCAATCGTTGCCGTCGCCACCGTCGATGAGGGCCTGCACGCCGACTCCCGGGCCGATCTGGGCGCGGTCGTCGCCTCCGAGCAAGAACACCTCGATCGACCCGATCCCCGACGCGTCGAACGTCTTACTCCCATTCGGGAGGAAAGTGGCCGTCACTTGAAGCCCGGCGCCATCCTGGTTGGAAATCATGACCTTGTCAGGGCCGTCGGTGCCGACGACCCGAAGGACTCCGGCGTGGACGCCTGCACCAATCACGGTCGCGACGACCGGCCCCGCCATCCCACCGATCGTCAGGTCGGAGCCGTCGTTCATGATCACGAAGACCTCGTAGTATCCTCCTCCGGAGTAAACGTGACTCGCGGAGACGGTACCCGCCCCATTCGCCTCGGTGATCTGTCCGTAGCTCGAGGTGCCGTCACCCCACGAGATCAGGGCAACGTCGGCGCCTTGGGAATCCCGATCGACGAATGTCGCCGAGAGGGCCATCGTCTGGCCTTCGACGACGGGGCCGGAGGTGCTCACACCGGTCAGCACCGGGCTCTGGTTGACGGCGGTGCCGAAGTCTAAGAGCCGGAGCCCCGAAGGTTCGGGCACGCCGCCTACCAGACGAACCTCGTAGCCTTGCCGGCCTGAGGTGCGGATCCTCCCGGTCTCGTCCGCGATGCGCACCTGATACTCGCCGTCGGGCAGGTGGGCGCCCGACCCGGCCGGGCCGCCGAACCGATAGGCCCCGCCAGCCAGCGTCGTCATCGAGGGCTCCGAGGGGTCGAGCTTGCCGTTCCGGTTGAGGTCGAGGTAGACGACGGCCCCCTCCCTCGGGACGTCGCCGGCCTCACGCTTGCCGTCGCCATTGGCGTCGTCGAAGACCACGCCCGTGATCTGTGCGGACGGGGTGGCCAAGTTCGGGGCGAGTTGCGAACTCGTGAAGTTGACCGTGGCGTTCTGCCCCGTGGTGACGAGGATCGCCAACGGTTGGTTCACCGGGCTTTTGTTGAGCAGCACGAACGACGCGCCGGTCGATGCGTTGGAGTCCGTGACCACGAGGTCGTTGAGGCCGTCGCCGTTCACGTCGGCCGCCACGAGGGTCCAGTACGAAGAATCACTCAGGGTGATGAGCGAGGGGTTGATGCGGTCGAGATAATATCCATTGACGCCCCCCTGATTCGGGTAAACATTGACCACCCGGGACGAGAGGGGGAGAGCGACAAGGTCGGGTTTCAGGTCGCCGTCGAAGTCCGCCAGGGCGATGGACCCGGAACTCTCCACGGAGGCGCCGATGTCGGTCGGGACGGGCGTGGGGAGTTGGAGATAAGTAAGAACGTCCGCGGGAAAGGATCCCGTCGCATCCTGCAGGGCGTAGAAGAAGGCCCCGGTGGTGGAGAACACCACGTCGAGTCGGCCGTCCCCGTTGATGTCCCCGACTGCCGTCGGAGATTCGCTGACGGGCGTGAAATTGATGATATTCACGCTCTTGAATGAACCCGTGCCGTCGCCGAATAGCTCGGCCGCGCCGAGCGTGAGCTGCGGGGAGGGACCGCTCGTCACCAGGTCCAGGTTCCCGTCGTTATTCATGTCGCCGACGGCCAGCGCCCGGCTCGTGCCCACGGGAGACGCGACGAGTACCGGCGCGGCGCCGAGGTGCAGCAGGGCGATGCGCTCGGCCGTATTCGACTGCCCGGACGGGATGTAGAGGACGGCCAGCTCGTCCAGTCCGTCGTGGTTGAAATCGCCCGTGGCCATGTCGAACGCCTGACTCGCCCCGAGCTGCCACAGGCCGGAGGTCGTGCTCAGCAGGGCGGAGCGATTCGTCCCGCCCTGGTTGAACAAAACGTCGACCACGCCGTTCGGGCTGAGCACGGCGAGGTCGGGCCGCCCGTCGCCGTTCAGGTCGGCCACCTTGATCTGGGCGGCGTTCGTGAAGCCGATCGCGTACTCGACGGGAGCGGAGAAGGTCCCGTCCCCCTTGCCGAACAGGATCGCGACTTCCTTCGATTGCACCGAGGGGATGGCGAGATCGATGTGGCCATCCCCGTCGAAATCGGCGGAGACGACCCAGTGCCCGAGGCCACTCGTGTCGAGCGGGGTGGGCTGAAATTGCGCATCGGACGTGAAGGGGGAAGTCTGCCTCCACCCCTCCGGCACGGTCTGCTGGATCGTGTAAGAGCCAGGGGTGAGATTCGTGAAGATGTAACTGCCGTCCGTCCGGCTGGTGGCCGTCGCGACGACCTTCCCGTCCTGCAACAGGTGGACGGTCCAGCCGGCCAGCGGGGTCGCCGGGTCGAGCTTCCCCCCGGCGTTCAAGGTATTCCCCTGGACCGTGCCGCTGACGGTCGCGAAGGCCAGGGCCCCGAAGTCATTCCGCGTGCCCGAGTCGTCCGTCTGCCGGACGTCGTAGCCCGACGCGTCGAGCGTTACGGTATGCCCCTGTGCGAAGCTTGTCTGGAAGTAGCTCGGGGTCATGCCTCCGTCGGCCAGCGCCAGGATTTGAAAGGGGCTCAGGGCCGTGTCCCACACGCTCACGTCGTCGAGGAAGCCTCCCATCGGAAACGCGGGGCTGTCCCCGCCTTGGTTCCCGAGATCGAAGCTGACCTGATCGGTCGTCGCGATATCGGGGGACGACAGGGCCCCCGCGCCGCCGCTGCCGTCGAGGTAGCCGTTGACGTAGAGCTTGATCGGTGATGCCGTATCATTCGGGTCATACGTGAAGGACACGTAATACCATTGGTTGTCCGCCAGCGATGTATTGCCGCGGACCCCGACGGATTGCCCGGTCCCGACCTGGCGGAGGTCGAGGTAGAGCTTGCGATCGCCCGAGCCGTTGCGCGAGAAGTCGTTGAAGCTGACGAGCAGCGACCAGCCTTCGAAGGGACTTTGCGGCGACTGGGACCCGGCGATCATCTGCTTGAAGCCCGTGTCGGTGGTGAAACGCACCCAGGCCCCGGCGGAGAAAGCCCCGGTGCCCGGCTCCAGGTCGTCGTGTTGCGCCACCTCGACGAACTGGTTGCTGCCGCTGAGCTTCAGGACGTTGTTCGAGGGCCCGCTGAAAGGGCGTGCGTCGATGCCGAACGTCGCGGCCGTGCCGATCTGCGGGCCATTGACGAGGGTGCCGCCGTGGACGTTCGCGCTATTGGACGTGTCGTAGACGTAGGTGCCGTTGACATTCTCGAACGTGTACAAGGCCGCCGCCCCGGCCGGCGGGACTACGACCACGTGATAGGTCCCGGCTTGCTGTCCGGCGAAGGGGGCGAAATTGTAGCTGCCGTCGCTCCGAGTCGTGGTGTAAGCCTCGCCGGGATCGAGGCGGCCGTTCTGGTTCTGGTCCAGGAATACCAACCACCCCGCGAGGCCCGGCTGGCCCGCCCGCTGGTGGGACCCGTTCAGGTCATTAAACACCGTCCCCTGGATGGCCGACTTCTCGTTCACGACGAAGTCGGCGTTTTTAGGGTTGGTCCCGTCGTAGGTCCGGGACTCGGTGTTGCCGTTCACGCCGAAGTCGAAATAATCCGGCAAAGGATTGATGAGCACGACATTGAACGGCGTATCGTCGGGCACCTGGGGAACTTCGACCGTGGCACTGCCGTTAATGCCGGTCGTGAAGGACTTCTCGATCAACAAGGTCGTCGGGCCGAGGATCTGGTCGACCACCTGATCCCCGCCGTAATCCGTGGTGTTGCCCAACACGGTGATGGTCCGCCCGACGGTCAGCCCCGCGGGCAGCGGCGAAGTGAACGTCAGCAAGGCCTTGCCGCTGGCGTCCTTGGTGATGCTGGAGATGTTCTGGGTGACCCAGCCGGAGATCCCGTAAAAGCCGCCGTTGGAAGTCGGGGCGGAGACCGGCTCGTTCGAGTCGAGGCGTCCGTTGTCGTTCACGTCGATGAAGACCGTCCAGCCGTCTTCTCCCTCGCCCGATACGTCGGGCTCGCCGACCTCGTTCTGTTCGTTCACGCTCCCCTGGATCGCGTAGTCGGTCGTGAAGCCGTCGGAATAGGCCGAGAACACGGGGGTATTGGTGCCGTCGTCGATGACTGCATACACGTAGTACATCCGAGGCAACAAGTTGCCGGGGGTCGCCAAAGCGAGGGAGGTGATGTTCCCGCTCGAATCGACCTGGTACGGGACGTTGCGGGCGATCCGCTTGCCGTCGTAGCCCGAGGAGTCCGTATCGAGGTAGAGATCCATCGTGGTCGAGCTCGTGAACGCCGAGTCGACCTTGGCGTGGATCGGCACCTGGATCGTGTCGCCGTGGGGATTGGACGGGGTGGTCAGGCCGATCACGGGGGGCGGGTTGTAGAAGGTCGCCGAGAAATGCGGTGAATCCCAGCCGCCGACGGTGGCCGTCGCTTGGGAGTCGGCCGAGTAGGGCTGATCGGTCACCACGGTCTGGTTGACCAGAATGGCGTTGACCGCATGCTCCACGTTGTACCCGGAGATGTCGGATCCCTTCACGGTGAAGAAATCCCCGACCTTGAGGTCGCCCAGCGACTGCGAGAAATGGATCAGGGTGTTGCCATGGCCGTCGTCGGTGATGCTATCGATTGTCGCCGAGGTCGGCGGGAACTGGTAGTTGGTGCTCGTCAGCTTGAGGATGTAGCTGCCGCCCGACGGCTTGAGGGGCACCGACGGCGGATTGTCCTTGTTGCTCGGGTCGACGATGCTGATGTTCCGCGACGTGGCCGTATCCAGTTGCGTCAGCTTGGTGAAGCCCAATTGCGCGAACTTCGGGTCGTCCTCGGAGATGAACGTCTTGCCGCCGTCGGTGCTGACGCTGATCGTCTGGGTCCCCGAGTTGGGCGCGAAGTTGACCGATAGGTTCGCGCTGGTGGCGCCATTCGGGACGTCATACTCCTGTGTATACGAGTAGACCGACGGCTGGTCGTTCGTGGGCTCGTTCCTGAGCTTCGAGACGTCGTGACTGCCGATGATCTTCACCGACTTGGTGTCGAACGTGTAATCGAAGCCGATGTCCACCGAGGTGACCACCAGGTTGATGTCCGTCCAGGCGGCGACATAGCTATTTTCCGGGTGGTCCTCCTGGTAGGAGAAGCGGAAATCCATCGAGGCGAGGTGGGTGCCGCCGATGAGCGGCACGCTGTGCGGCACGTTCACCGAGGCGTCGACGGCAATCCAAAGGTCGCCGCCATTGTCGAAGTTGAATTTCGCGTCATAAGTAAACGTGCCATCCAGCAGCGACGCATGCACGTCGGCGGAGTACACCTGGTCGTTCCAGTCCAGGTCGATCTCGCCCGAGCCCGTACCCAGCACGCCGGTGGTGTTGCCGTTGCCGTCGGTGAAGGCTCCCAGCCACACGTCGGCGCCCAGGGTCAATTCGTCCTCGTTGGCACTGAACCCCCCTACGGCCCGGAACAGGGTGCACTCCTGCCCGAAGATCTTCACTTCGCTCCCGAACTCGACCACGATCTCGCCCGAGACGGTCAAATCCCTGGGTTGGTCGATGTTCTGGACGGTGGCCTCCATCCCGACCAGGAATAGTCCCGTGTCGCCGATGGGGATGCGCCCCTGCTTCGATCCGTCCCATTCCAGGGAGATCTCCTGCAGCTTGTCGTCTTCGAACGCGATTTCCCCGGCCACTCGCCAGTTCTCGGGGAAGGACATCATCAGCGTGACGTCGAATTGCGTCACGAGCGTGGTCGGGTCGACCGAGTAGTCGACCTCCAGGTCGTCGATCTTGAAGACCCCCAGGTTGACGTTGGTCAGTGCCAGGGAGAGGTTGTCGACGGTCACCGCGCCCGTCGAGGTATTGATGTGGACCCCGCCGGCGCTGCCGGTGGCGCCGAACGTAGCGGTCGCCTTGAACAACTCCTCCACGCTGATCCCGCCGGTGAGCTTCATGTCCCCGGTCGCGCGGGTGTAGTCGATGTTCAGGCCCTCGGGGGAGACCATCAGCCCGAACAGGTCGATATCGCCGGAGATCGTGAGATCGAGGGTATCGACCTGGCCGCCGACGATCTCCAGCCCGGGCGTGCCGGTGTTGGGGTCGGCCACGAAGGAGGCCGCGACGGTGTCGAACACCTTGTTGCTGACGGAACTGACCGCCTGCTGAGCCGTCGAGACCTTCACGTCGCCGGACATGGCGAATATCGACGATTTCGAGGACGTCCCGGGCTCGAAGTCGATCGTCAGCGGGTGGCTGGAGGAGCCCAGATCGATCTTCAAGCCCAACAGGTTGAAGCTCTCCACCACCCCCAATTGGAACGTGGCCACGGCGCCGTCCTTGACGACGATGCCGTTGTTCTTCAGGCCCACGTGCACGTCGACCCCTTCCAGGCCGAAAGTGATGCTCTGTCCCCCGACGCGGACGCCCACGTTGTCCGCACGATCGTAGTTGGCCGTGAATGCCGCCGAGCCGAATTCCACGCCAGCCAGCTCGAATGAAGACTTGAGCGTAGCGGTCATCTGCTGCACGCCGGGCACCGCCCCCAGCCCCGGGGCCGGGTCGACGACCACGAACTGGCTGCTGCCCGAGACCGTCCCGGCCAGGCCCGTCAGCTCTGTGTCGGTGTCAGCGACCGTCACCTTCCCTTGCAGGCGGATCACGGCGTCGGACGTGTCGGGGACGTCGTCGGGGTCGAAAAACCGGAGGTTGTCCGGGGTGAACGTCGCGCTGCCGTTATCGATCGTGACCGGCAGCCCCCCCGAGGCGAGCGCGACCCCTGTCGAAGAGTTGAGCAGGTCGGCGGCCGCGATCGTCACGTCGCTCAGCCCCGTCCAGAGGTGGATCGGCGACGAGGCCGACGCGGGGGCGATATCGACCTCGACGTTCCCGTTGACGGTGAACGTCGACGTCGGGTTATTGTCCGAGTCGGAGAAGAACACTAACCCGCCGAGTCTCAACAGCGGCTTGAAGGATTCTCCCGAGGTCGGGGTGAGCCCGAGATCCGCGCCGTTCGTGACGGTGTATGTCGAGGCGGCGGAGTTGAAGGTGAAATCCCCTTCGAATTGCAGGGGGCCGAGAGTCACCACCGCCGGAGTCACCCGGTCCTCAAGCCCCTCGAAAGCCAGGGAGGCCCGGGCAGGAGGGCGTCGCGCCCCAACTCGGCGCGTGGACAGCTTCTGCGCGGACTCGAGCCGCTTCCGGAGGGCTTTGTTCATCGGTGTGTCCGGTGTAACTCAAGGCGGGATCAGCGGTGTTCCAGGCTGGGCAATGGGCCGGTGTCATGACACATTGCGAACGTGGAGCAACACCTCACCGTCGGCGCCGCCGGCCTCGCTCCGCCGTCAACGCGATGGAGTGGTGTTCCCCGCGGACGAGTCCACGAGTGACAACGGACTGTCTCGCGACGCCAAACCCGGCCCGATCGATCGATCACAACCGCGTCGAGGCCCTCGCCCGGCTCGAAGACTCGGAGGAATGAGCCGGCCAGAGACGTCGCCGATGAGCAGTACGAATCACAGGTACGTATTGACGATCTCGCCGCGCTCTCTATGGCACATATTAGATCGAAGCAAAACGACCGAGTCTAGGGAAAAATGCGATATCTGCGAAATATGTACGCTGAACGGCTTAGTTAGAGGTCGTGTTGATTTTCACGAACGTAATGCCGATCAAATCCAAATGACTCGGCCCAGGACCCCGGCGTGTGCTCTGTTTGAGATAATGAACATGTGATTAAAATTTGAGCTGCCCCTGGCCGGACGGGTCGCAGGATTCGCCGGGCGCGATCGCACACGCTGCGGCGT
Organism: Singulisphaera rosea; assembly: GCF_054877945.1. NCBI lineage: Bacteria > Pseudomonadati > Planctomycetota > Planctomycetia > Isosphaerales > Isosphaeraceae > Singulisphaera > Singulisphaera rosea. Next base: position 64,708 of record NZ_JBTYIP020000021.1, read on the forward strand.
GGTTGCTGCCATGCAGCACCGGTTGCGCACCCTGCCTACGATTTCACGGGGTTCAGTCCCGTCTATTCCTGCTCGCGATTCTCGAGGATCACCTCGAGTTGTTCCTTGACGCCCGCCCGGAGGTAGTCCACGGAGACGCGGTCTCCCGCCTTGTGGATGAGCAGGAATTGCAGGAGGCTGCCGGTGTCGCTGACGGGATTCCCGTCGAGCGTCGTGATGATGTCGCCGGCACGAAGTCCCGCCTTGGCCGCCGGTCCGTCGGGGACGATCTCTTGAACGAGGTGACCCTCGTGGACGGCCACTCCCCCGACACCGATTCGGGGACTGTTCGACATCCAGGTCAGGAGCAACATCATCAACACCAACGCCGCGCTGTTCTGAAGCGCGTGCATGAGCATGGAGGTGACAATTGTCTTCCTCCAGAGATAAACGGCGCCGAGGACCATGCCGATCACCGAGATGAGCGAGATCTGCAGCGGCCCGAACGGATGAACGAGGCCGAAGATGATGTCTTGCAACGGGACGGCGAAGAAGGGACTCATGTGTCGGCGGAGCTTGTTGAAGAGCATGCCCCGGAAGAAACTTTCCTCCGCAATCGGCGCGGCACAGACCGCCAGCAGGACCAGGGCGATCCTGTCCCAGGGGTTGGGCGAGCCGGCGATCGGGGCGAGCGGAAGCTCGGGGGTCGGCGGCTTGCCGTTCACCATAATGATGACCATGAGGCAGCCGAGGAGCAGCATCCACATCACCGGGATCGAGCCCAGCGCGATCAGGCCCTCGAGTCCGATCCTGAGGATCCCGGGACGCTCCGAGAATCGAGGGGATGTCCCCAGGCGCCAAGAAGCCATGACGAGCGGGAACGAGAACAGCCAGATCATGTTCAAGGCCGTCATGGGGATCCAGATCCATGAAGGGATCCAGGCGACCCACTCGGCCTTGAGCACCACCGAGATCACGCGCAGCAGGATCAGCGGGATGAACCCGAGCAGGATGTCGCTCCATCGCCAAGGGACGTCGGCGAAGGCAAACGGCGTTTTCTTGGAATCGAAAGCGAATTCGCCCGAGAATTCCGAGGTTAAGATGTCCATCGACGTTTCCGTTTGGTGATTCGAGTCAATATCAAATCAAAACTTTTTAACCAAGGAGGAAACACGGATCACTCAAGAACTGAATATTTGATTCGCATTCGAGATCGGTGCCAATCTACGTCCCCTGTTGAACAGTTCGGCTTCCTCGCATCTTAAGGAAATGTTGGCTGAAGCTGGAGGGCGGCGAGGGAGGGACGCTCTCTGGATTCTCCGCGGTGTATCTTGGGTCTTGCTTGGTGGAGCCCGGCGGGTCGTGCCGCGAATCCGCGCGAAATCCGACTCAGTCGAAGGGAAGAGAAGTTTTCTCCGAGACGCCGGCCGATTCGAACGTGGCCATGTCGCGGAGGATATCGCCGGAGGCGGCGATCAGGGGCAAGGCCAGGGTCGCTCCCGTCCCTTCTCCCAGCCGGAGCCCGAGTTGGAGGAGCGGGGCCAGCTCCAATTCCTCGAGGACGACCCGATGGCCGGGCTCGGGGCCGAGGTGGGCGGCGACGAGAAAGCCACGGACGTTCGGGCAGAGTCTCGCGGCGATCAGGCCGGCGACGCTGCTAATTAGGCCGTCGAGGACGACCATCGCCCGACGCCGACAGGCGCCGATGGCGAGGCCGGCCAGGCCGAGGATCTCGAAGCCCCCGAGCCTTGCGAGCCAATCCCACAGATCCTCGGAGCCCTGCATGTGTTTCGCGACCGAGGCGTCGATCAGTCGGCACTTCTCGAGGTAAGCCGAGTCGTCGACGCCGGTCCCTCGGCCGGTGACGAGCTCGGCCGGCGTCCGGGTCAAGGCCGAGAGGAGTGCGGAGGCGGTCGTCGTGTTGCCGATCCCCATCTCGCCCAACGCCACGACGCGGACGGCCTCGGGCCGGATCCAGGCCTCCGCCATCTCGAGGCCGACACCGACCGCGCGGAACGCCTCGTCTCGGGACATCGCGGGGCCGACGGAGAAGTCGCGGGTCCCGGGGCCGATCGGTCGGGAGACGAGATGATCGAGGTCGACCAGACTCGGGGGGAGCGACGCGACGCCGAGGTCGACGACGCAGACTTCCGCACCCGCCCTCCGCGCCAGGACATTCACGGCCGCGCCTCCTGCAACGTAGTTCGCGACCATCTGGCCGGTGACTTCCGCGGGATAGGCGCTCACCCCCCTGGCCGCGATTCCGTGATCCGCGGCGAAGACGGCGACAAGAGCCGGGTCGCCCGAGGGGCGATCGGTCCCCTGGATCGAGGCGAGCTGCCGTCCTAGGTCGAGGAGGCGTCCCAGGCTTCCCGACGGCATCGTCAAACGTGCCTGCCGGTCGGCCGCCTTCGATGCCCAGGACGGGTCGGGAGGGGCGACGTCCCGGATGGCACGTATTAGCGCCTCCGGGACGTCTCGTTGCGGTCCCGAGGGGCCGCTCAAAGCGCCACCGGCTTCTTGAGCGCGCGGCGTACCGCCACGAACTGGCCGACGTGCAACAGGACGTGCGTGCCCATCAACTGGTACAGCGAACCGACCGTCGGGCACGTCTTGCGCGAGGCCTCGGGGCCCGGCGCGTCCAGCTCTTCTTCGCTCACCTGATCGAGCAGCGCCTTCGTCGCCTCGCGTTGCGCCTTGGCCAGCTCGAGATAATCGGCCTTGGTCAAGAAGCCCTTGGGGTCGATCGCCGACATGTCCTCCCGACCGTGCTGAACGTCGAACCCTTCGGGAAGCTTGGGGCTCGAGCCCGGCACGAGCCTGTCGAGCATCCGGCTCTCGGACAAGATCAGGTGGCCGAGCTGCCAGGCGATCGAGTTCATCCCCTCGACGGGGGTCATCCGGATCTCGGCGTCATCCAGATCGCCGACATACAAGGAGACGAAGCGATCGGCCATGGCATAGGTCTGACGAATGACGTCTTTCGCAGTCATAAAGGTCGTGCTTCCCGGGAGGAGGATGGGCCGGCGATCAGCGCGAGGCGCTTGCGTCGCCTTTGATGACAAAGTCGGCGATGAACAATTGAGACTTCTTATCGGACGTCCGGCCGCTCGACGTCCAGAGGACGCGCTTGCCGTCGGGGCTGAAGACCGGGAGGCCGTCGAATCCTTCCTGGAACGTGATCCGTTCTTCGCTCCCCGAGTCGACGTCCATCAGGTAGAGCTCGTAGTTCTGATGGCCGTGCCGGCTCGTCGCGTAGAGGATGTGCCGGCTGTCGGGGTGGAACGACGGGCCCCAGTTGACGAACGAGTTGTCCGTGAGGGCCCGCTCGGCGGTCCCTTCCGTGTTGTTGATGTAGATCTGGAGCAGGTCGTTATTCTTCCGGTCGCTCCGGTAAATGATCCGCTTGCCGTCCGGCGAGAAGAACGGCCCGCCGTCGTACCCCTTCGCGTTTGTGATCCGCTTCGGATTTTTGCCGTCGGCGTCCATCACGTAGATTTCGCCGTCACCGTCGCGGAATGATGTAAAGACGATCTTGGAGCCGTCCGGCGAATAACTCCCCTCGGCGTCGTATCCCGTTGCGTCGGTCAGTCGGACGAGGTCCGATCCGTCGAGGTTCGCGCGGAAGATGTCCATCGTCTCGGGGAATTCCCACTTGTACCGCTCGGTCCGGCTATAGGCCGGAGCCCGGGGCCCTTCGGGCTTCTTGGGATCGAGATGCGTCGACGCGAAGAGGATCGACTTCCCATCGGGGTGGTAGAACGCGCAGGTGCACTGACCTTTGCCCGTGCTGACCATGATCGGATGGGCGTCTTTGGCCAGGTCGGCGGTGAAGATCTGGTAGTCGTCCCGGTTCGGAGCAGGGGTCAGGAAGATCGTCGGCGGCGGGTTGCTGACGGCCTGGAAGATGATCGCCTTGCCGTCGGGCCGGAAGTAGCCTTCGCCTGCCTTTGCGAAGCCGAACGTCACCTGGCGGATGTTCTTGAGGTGCTTGGCCTCCTGGACGGCAGCTTCTTGGCCGGCCGCCGCGGAGGCGGCCGAGGGAGGCTGGGCGACCAGCACGGCGGTCAACGTCAGGAGGCTGAGCATGGGGAGGAGCTCCGTCTTGAGGTTCGTGACCCGGTGAGTGCCCAGGAAGAGACGACCTTTCCCGCACGGGCTGGCGTGCCTAGTATAAGGCCGGGCACAAGGGGTCGCCAATGGTGACCGAGCGGTTGGGGGCGGGGAGACGAGGCCTTGAAGATCTACACGAAAACCGGCGACGACGGGTCGACCGGGCTGCTCGGCCGGGGACGCGTCGCCAAGGACGACCCGAGGATCGAGGCCTACGGCACGGTCGACGAGCTCAACGCGGTCCTCGGGATCGCCCGAAGTCAGGGGATCGATCGGGAGTCCGACCTCATGCTCGCCCAACTCCAGGATCAACTCTTCGTCCTGGGATCGGCGTTGGCGGATCCTTCGCCGACCGGCCCCTATCACGGGGCCGTCACGGCCGAGCATGCGGCTTGCCTGGAAGGCTGGATCGATACGCTCGAATCCGAGCTCCCCCCCCTTCACCAGTTCATCCTCCCCGGCGGCTCGCCGGGCGCGGCGCAGCTCCACCTGGCCCGGACCGTCTGCCGACGCGCCGAGCGTTGGGTCGTCAAGCTGGCCCGGCAGCCCGACGAGGATGTCCCCCTGACCCTCGTCGTCTACTTGAACCGGCTCAGCGACCTGCTCTTCGTGCTGGCACGCGCGGCGAACCATCGGGCCGGCGTCGCCGACATCCCCTGGGGTGGACTATGAGCCTCAAGGGCCGAGTCGTCCTGATCACGGGGGGGCGTCGCGTCGGATCCGACCTCGCCCGGCGCCTCGCCGAAGCGGGGGCCGCGGTCGCGATGACGTATCGTACGAGCCGGGAGTCGATCAACCGGACGATCGCCGAGGTCGAATCACGGGGGGCCCCAGGACTGGCGATCGAGGCGGACCTCTCGATGCCCGAGGAGGCCGCGCAGGCCGTCGCGCGGGTCGTCGAGCGATTCGGCCGGGTCGATGCGCTCGTCAACATGGCGAGCGTCTACCGACGGACCCCGTTCGCCACGCTCCAGCCCGAAGACCTGGACGCCATGCTCGCCGCCAACCTCGTCGCCCCCTATCACACGGCCATCGCCGCCGCTCGCGCGATGCTCGGCCGCGACGCGGGGGTGGGGGACGACGGGATCAAGGGACGGATCGTCAACGTGGGGGACTGGGCGACCGATCGACCCTACAAGGACTATCTCCCCTACCTCGTCGCCAAGGGGGGACTCACCACGATGACGCTCGCCCTGGCCAAGGAATTGGCCCCCGACGTCCTGGTGACCATGGTCCAGCCCGCGATGATCGACCCGCCCCCCGACCTTTCGGAAGCCGAGCGCGACGAGGTCGTGGCCGCCACGCCCCTAAAGCGGGTCGGCACGCCCGGCGATCTCAACCGGCTGATCCTCTACCTCCTCGACGGCACAACGTTCAGCACGGGGGCTTGCTATCGCGTCGATGGCGGGCGTTTCCTGGGGACGGACTGAATCCGAGCCCCGATTCGAGGAGAGAGCCATTCGAGGCATTGCCGACCGACCTGGCTTCGTCGCGAGGTCGTGGTCCCTGTTCCGCGAACGGGCCGGCATCGGTCAATGCTTCTTATTGGCTTTCTCCGCCCTCTTCTTGGCCTGGGCCTCGAATTTCTCCTCGGCCTGTCGGACTTCCTCCGGCATGTTGGCCTTCGGGTCATCGGCGGTGGGCGGTGCCGGGTAGTCCTGGCTGCAACCGAGGTAGCTTGCCATCAGCAAGAAAATGGCGCAATAACGGACGAGACGCTTCATGCACGTTCCCTCATTGAAACCGGGTGGCTGATCGGAGAGCGGGGACGGCGGTCGGACCCTACGTCCGGGGCTGGACGGGATCTTCAAACGCGAGCGTGACGCCGCGATCGATCGGGCGGAAACGAAAACGCCCGACCGTGGGGCGAGGGACGCTCGCGGGTCGGGCTCATCAAGGATTCGTTGGGCATCGGACATCCTACCTTCCGATGCCAACGCCCTTTTGAATTCTCCAGTTGAGAGAGGCGAACGCGGCCCCACACCTGCGGGGGCCGCATTCGATCCACGCGACACCTTTTCGCGAGGAGGCGTCTCAGTACGAGTCCGCGCTCACGACTTCGGAACCATTCCGGGACCCGAGGGCCCACCAAGCCTGCGGATTGACCGTGTCCTTGATGAACTTAACCGAGCCGTCGGCATAGGCCTCGTTAATGCCGCCGGGGTGGTTGCTGTTGGGAGGGGCGCTGCCGAGGGGGGCGACGTAATATCCGGCCCAGACCGAGTTGCTATCGATCCCCGCGGGCTCGCCGGGGTTGGTGCAGTTCATCTGGTTCGGAGTGCCGAAGTGGTTGTACGAGGTGAGGACGAGCCACACCGGGAACGTCGCGATCCACATCTGGCCGGGGCCGCCGCCGTACCGGGTCCCCTGGGTCCCGGGGATGGCCCGGCAGGCCGAGTAGAAGCTCAAGGCACCCGTGAGGCCCGAGCCGGCCGCGACGGCACCGCCCGGCGATCGGAACGTCCCGCGCCTGGCGTTCGGGCTGCTCCGCGTGAAGCTCGAGGTATTGACGCCGATCAGACGCTCGCTGATCAGGCCGGTGTTCGAGGTCCCGTCGGTGATCGACGCGATCGTCACCGGGCCGTAGGAGGCTCCCGAATAATAGCAGTTGGTCGCGGGGCACATCGCCTTGTTGTTCGTCGGGACGATCGTCCCGCTCGCGATCTGGATGACGCCGGGGCCGCCGTAGTTGCCCATGTAGTTCGTCATGCCGTAGTACAAGGTTCCGCTGATGAGCCTGAGCGGCTGCCAGTTGTTCTCCGAGGGGCACATCAGGAGCGAAAGGTTGGCCGAGGAGACCGTGGTGTTGGCCAGCCCATTCCCCGTCCCCATCGCGTCCATATTGAAGTTGGTCGCGTTGTAGAAAGGCTGGGCCTCGGTGTACTGGAGCAGCGGCGGGATCCAGCTATAAGGGAGCTGGGTGTCCGACTTGGCCACCCAGTTGGTGGAGTGCGGCGGGAAGACGCCGTTGGAGCTCTCATAATTCATCACGGCCAGGGCGAGCTGCTTCAGATTATTAGTGCACTGGATCCGGCGAGCGGCTTCGCGGGCCGCCTGCACCGCGGGGAGCAGCAGGGCGATCAGGACGGCGATGATCGCGATGACGACCAGCAGCTCGATGAGCGTAAATCCGCGTCGGGGTCGCTTACACTGCGTCTCGGGAAGCCAATTCATCGGGAGAAGCCTCGAAAGGACAACGTAAATGAGAGACCCACCGCTCCGTGGGACGTCGGGGAGGAGATCTGTAAGGAGACGACCGGCGCGAAGCCCTCGGGCCCGTGCGGCCCGGCCGTCACCGCCTTACTTGGCGCGACTAACCTCGAATCGACGGCCGTCGTCAGCCCAACGGGCTGCTCGTCTCGAACTCGAATTCGAACGACCATCCACTCGCCCAGGCCAAAACGAAGGGTGGCAAGCCGTCGTCAAGGCGCAAGGAGAACCGCATCGGCCCGCCACAGGTCGAAGAAAATCTGTTCAAAAATTCAATGAATGATATGATCACTCATCGAATTCGTGGCGCCGCCCCTTTGGAGCTTGCACCGACGGGAGACGTCTGCACGGTTGCCGTCGACGGCGGGGCTCGATAGGGCCTCCGCGCGCCGGGGTCGAAGCCGGAAGCTCCCAAGGGAGTTTCGACTTCAACGGGCAGGAAGCCCGTCGGACGGCGTGGTGGAGAGGGCACCGTCGACGGCTCGGTCTGGGGGCCGAACTTCGTGCCTTCGCCCGGGGAGGACAAGGGACACATTCGTCGGCGAATGAATGTCAATCAAAACATGCGTGACACTGAATCGATTGAGCAAAACCCTTATTAGTCTACGGACTGATCTGCTGACAACAACAATCCTAATTATAGCAAAGTTTTCACGGAGTCAAGGTGAAAATCCTCGCGAAGTCTTCGCAATCCGGTCCCCGCCCCGTCGCCCTAAAACAAAACCCAGCCGCGACATCTGTAGGTTTAATTTATTAGGTATCGAGGCCCTTTGGATTGATCGTATCGAGATGCTTTTCTGTTTATCGGGTCTTTTCCGTCCGCAGGAACCGCGACCATTCCCGGCGATGTCGAAGGCGAGGGCCTCGGCGGGGGTGGAGCTGTGTAAGAGGGGGAGGGAAGTCGACACGTGCGACCGCGAGTATCTCGAGTTCTACCCCCGATTGTCCTGGGTGAGACCCGGAACAGGGGCAGCCACGAGACCCTGGTAACGCACCCTTGGGACGGCTATAACCGATCCGGTACGAGCCCGGCTGGGCACTGGCCGAGGTCCGCGCGACGAAAGGGAAGGCGTCGGTTGGATGGCGGATCCGGGATAAGGTCGAATCCCTTTCGATTGCGGACAGGGTCTCCGGGCGGACGGCCCGGGATATTCACCGTAGCCCCCTCATCGGAGGTTCGTCGATGACCGAGACTCGCAGGACGTTCTTCGCCGCGGCCGGGGCGTTGGCTCTTGCCGGCGGGCGGGCCTTGGCATCGCCCAGCGACCGCGTCCGCCTGGCGGTCATCGGGGTCCGCGGGCGCGGGGCCGACCTTGCGCAGGCCTTCGCCTCGAGCAAGGACGCCGAGGTCGTGGCGCTCTGCGACATCGACGACGCCGCGTTCGCGAAGGCGGCGAAGGCGGTCGAGTCATCCGGCGGCAAGGCCCCGAAGGTCGAGAAGGATTTCCGCCGATTGCTCGACGACAAGTCGATCGACGCGATTGCCATCGCGACCCCGGACCATTGGCATGCGCTCTTAACCGTCCTGGGGTGCCAGGCCGGCAAGGACGTCTACTGCGAGAAGCCCGCCAGCCACAACGTGGTGGAGGGGCGGCGGATGGTCGAGGCGGCCCGGAAATACGGCCGCGTCGTCCAGATCGGCACCCAGCGCCGGAGTATGGGTCACATCAAGGACGCGGTCGAGTATGTGCGATCGGGCGCACTTGGCAAGGTGGGGATGTCGAGGGCCTGGATTCACCAAGTCCGGCAACCGATCGGCCGCGGGACGCCCGGCCCCGTCCCGGACGGGGTCGACTACGAGATGTGGCAAGGCCCCGCCCTCGACCGGCCGTTCACGGCGAATCGCTTCCACTATAACTGGCACTGGTTCTGGAACTGGGGGACCGGCGAGATCGGCAATAACGGGATCCACGGCGTCGACGTCGCCCGATGGGGACTCGGCGTCGACGCCCCGCTTACCGTCTCGTCCGGCGGAGGTAAATTCGTCTTCGACGACGATCAGGAGGTCCCCGACACCCAGGTGGTGACCTGGGAGTTCCCCGGCGCCTGCCTGGTCTGGGAGCATCGGATGTGGTCCAAGCACGGGACCGAGGGGGCCAGCTTCGGTATCGCCTTCTATGGAGATAAGGGGACGTTGATCGTCGATGAGAAGGGGTGGCATGTCGAGGATGGCGAAAAGGCGGGCGGGCCGGTCCGTGGCCAGTTCGCCGACCACATCGACGACTTTCTCAACTCGATCCGGACTCGGAATCGTCCCAACGCCGACGTCGAAATCGGGCACGTGAGCACGCGACTTTGCCACCTGGGTAATATCGCCCATCGGCTCAAGCGGACCTTGACGTTCGACGCGAAGAGCGAGACGTTCCCCGGCGATCCCGAGGCCAACGCCCTCTTGAATCGGGAATATAGTCGGCGATTTGAGATGCCATCCCAGGTCTGAGTTGACTCTCGTTGATTTGATGATGAGAATAGGGGATCGATCGGGACGGCGGCGAGTGCCGACCCCGTGAAGTCGGGCCGTTCGACGTGGAACGGCCCCCGGCTCGAGTTTTACGCCGGTCAATTCGAACCGAATTCACGTATCGTACGAACTACGGATTCAGATCGACCGGGCTTCCTCGCGGGAGACGCGGGGGGACGTCCCGGGCCGATCGCAACCTACCCCCGAGGGTCGCCGGATGCTGCTCAGCGCGATCGGACTTCCTGTTTCGGATATCGACACCCCGGCGCTCCTCCTCGACCTCGATGCGTTCGACCACAACGTCGAGACGATGGCCGGCCACCTGCGCTCGCGCAAGCTCAACTGGCGGCCCCACGCCAAGGCGTTCAAATCTCCGGCGATCGCCCATCGCCTGAAGAAGGCGGGGGCGATCGGCGTGACCGTCGCCAAGGTCTCCGAGGCGGAGGTCATGGTCGCCGGAGGGATCGACGACATCCTGATCGCGCACCTCGTCGTCGGCCCCAGCAAGGCCGCCAGGCTCGCCGGCCTCCAGCGACATGCCGACGTCAAGGTGACGGCCGACCACCCCGACCATCTCGGCCCCCTGGGGGCCGCGGCCCGGACCGCGGGGGTCCAGATCGGCGTCCTCGTCGACGTCGACCTCGGCATGAAGCGTTGCGGCGTCGCCTCGGCCCGAGAGGCCGTCGAACTCGCCAGGCGGATCGCCGACACGGCGGGCCTCCGATTCGCGGGCGTGATGGGCTACGAGGGGCACACCCTGATGATCGCCGACCCCGAGGAGAAACGCGCCGCCATCGCGCAAGCGATCGGCCGACTCCTCGAGGCCAAGGAACAGGTCGAGGAGGCCGGACTCCCCTGCCCGATCGTCTCCGCGGGCGGCACCGGATCCTATCAAATCTCCGCCGACATCCCCGGCCTCACCGAGCTTCAAGCGGGTGGCGGGATTTTTGCATGTCAGTACTACCTGAAGAATTGTCAAGTTGAGGGGCATCGCTCGGCCCTCTCGGTGTTCGCCACCGTGATCGGCCGACCCGCCCCCGATCGCGCCATCCTCGACATCGGGCACAAATCGATCAGCGAGTATAAAAACACCCCAGTTGTCAAGGATCATCCAGGTTGTCGAGTGTTGGGCCTCTCCGCCGAGCATACTACCGTCGAGGTCGGGCCGGAGGCCTCCTTGAAAATCGGTGAAAAGGTTTTTGTGGTACCGGGTTATAGCGACTTTACCTTCGTCCTCCACGACCGCGTCCTGGGCCATCGGCAAGGCCGGATCGAAGCGTCCTGGGATCTCCTGGGACGTGGCAAGCTGCAATGATGCCACCGATAGGATCTCGACGAATGATTGCATGCGTGTTATCGTTGGGGTGGGCCACGGGATTTGATCTCGATGGAAGTTGGAGATTGGATTAGGTTGTGGCCACGACCACGGGTCTCGATCCGCGGATCACGTCCTATGCTTCAACGAGAACCTGGCCCGAGCATCCAAGGGTGTGAACGGACGTTGATGGCTGCCGGTCGGTCGAAAGTTTGACAAGCTTGGCCGGGACAGTGGTTCGCGAAGCGAAGCCGAGTCGTTACTGGGGATTTGGGTAAGGGGAGGAGCTGGGGTGGCCGTGGGTCAAAGGGAAGCCAAATCGCGGAGATCGTATCGCCCGACGGTCGAGGCGCTCGAAGCGCTCCGGCTGCTGAGCATCGGCACGCAGGTATTCCCCGACCTGGCGGTCGAGCGCGACGTGTACACGGGCATCGGCCCGATCGAGGTCAATACCGTCTCGGACCCGGGTCCGGCCTGGGATTTGGCGCTCGATCAGACCGCGGTCGCGGACCTTTTCGGCACGGCCCCGGTCGCGACCGATCCCAAGGCGATCGCCTCCGGTTTCTCGCAGATGAACCGGTATCTGAGCCGGAGCTGGTATCGGGCGGGGATCCCGGTCCAGATGCACGACGATTGCTCGCAGGCCGTGTACGTCTCGCTCCTGAAGACCCTCGGGCGCGACCCGTTCGACTCGCTCATGGAGAAGATCGGCAACGTCGGCATCCGAGACGTCCTGAGCCGGGAGACGTCCGAAGGTCCCGATTTCTTCCGGGCCGTCGACACGGTCAAGAAGCGTGCCCAGCGCGAGCGGTCGTACGTGTCGCTCGACTCCGTGACGTCGACCGCCACCGCCCCCGACGACGAGACGAGGACGGATTGGCGAGGGGCATTGCAGGAAGTGATCGACCAGTCGCTCAACCCCCGAGAGGCGGCGCTGATCTATGCCACCCTCAAGGGCGAGACGCCCGCCGAAATCGCCCAGCAGTGGGGCGTCGCCCCCAAGACGGTGAGCAACGAGAAGACTCGCGTCATCCAGAAGCTGCGCGAGGCGCTCTCGGACGATCTCGAGAACTGAGGTCGGGGACGAAGCCTGCGGATCGAGCGGCTCGGACCCAACCCCATTCCTCGAGAATGACGTGTTACGAGCCCGAATCGCAAGCGAGCGAATCCTTTCGCAAGAAATCGAGAGATCTTTACTCGGTTGCGATCCGGGCTTGTATCCGAGGAAGACGCGGCTCGAAGGTTCGCGGGACTTGTCAAAGCTCAGGCGTCAGACTTCTTAACCTTCGGGTCGGCCTTGGATTCCCCGGCCTTTCCCGACTCTGGGGTGTCATCCGACGACTTGTTGTCGGAGTTCTTGCCTTCCTGTTGGCCGTGTTCGAGCTCGCGCTTGCCGAAGATGCTGTCGAAGTTCGGGAAGCCGTATTTGCGGACGATGGGGCCGCTCATCGTGGATCTTGCTCCCTTCGCGGGTTGGTTGGGGCGTGGTCTCGATTCGTGGAGGAGGGAAAGACGGACGCCCGTCCTCCATTCGGGAGACGGGCGCGTCCGATGGGTTGAAACCGCCCTGATGCTCTAATGTGCCGGGCATGAGGGGGCTTCGTCAAGAGTTGGGGAGCGTTGAGCCGGGGACCGAGAGGCTTGGCGTTCGGCGCGATCACGGGGATCGCTCAGCGCTTGGCGGCGGATTGGGCCTCGGCGAATGCCGAGTCGAATCCTCGGCCGGACGAGGGGAAGTCGATCTTCTCCTTGACGAACCGGGCGGCCTCGGCGGCGCCGTGCTCGCGGTCCATGCCGGGATCTTCCCACTCGACGGAGAGCGGGCCGTCGTAGCCGATCTGGTTCAGGACCCGGGCGATCGACTCGAAGTCGACCTGTCCACGCCCCGGCGAGCGGAAGTCCCAGCCGCGTCGGGGGTCGCCGAAGTTCAGGTGGGAGCCGAGGATCCCCGTCTTCCCGTCCAGGGTCCGCGCGGCGTCCTTCACGTGAACGTGATAGATGCGGTCCGGGAAGGCGCGGAGGAACGCGACCGGGTCGACCATCTGCCAGAGGAGATGGCTCGGGTCGAAGTTGAATCCGAATTCCGGCCGGAAGTCGAGCGCCTTCAGCGCGGCCTCCGCCGAGTAGACGTCGAAGGCGATCTCGGTCGGATGGACCTCGAGCCCGAACTTAATCCCGCACTCGCGGAAGACGTCGAGGATCGGGTTCCAGCGCTCGGCGAGGAGCTTGAACCCGTCGGAGATCGTCGAGTCGGGGACCGGCGGGAAGGAATAGAGCAGATGCCAGATCGACGAGCCGGTGAAGCCGTTGACGACCTTCACCCCCATCTTCTTGGCGGCCCGGGCGGTGTCCTTCATCTCCTGGATCGCCCACTCGCGCTTCTTGTCGGAGTTGCCGCGAACGTTCTCCGGGACCCAGTCGTCGGTCCTCGCGTCGAGGATGTCCAGCACGAGCTGGCCGACGAGGTGGTTGGAGATCGCCCAGCACTTCAGCCCGTATTTGGCGAGGAGGTCGTGACGCCCCTGGCAGTACCCGTCGTCGTGAAGCGCCTTCTGGACGTTGAAGTGGTCGCCCCAGCACGGCAGCTCGATGCCGTCATACCCCCACTGGCTCGCCTTCTGGCAGATGACTTCGATGGGCAAGTCGGCCCACTGGCCTGTGAACAAGGTGACGGGGCGAGCCATGGTTGCGTACTCCCGGGTTGTTGCGACGGTCGCCCCGAAGCGGACCCAACGTCGGGATCGTTCGGGGAAAGACGCAACCATAGGGCTCGCGCCCGGGAAAGTCAACGATTTGACGGCCCGCGCCGACGGAGGGATAATAGACACTCTCGTGACCGACTTCCGACGCCTCCTGCTCGACGAGCTCGCCGCCCAAAATGCCTCCTCTCGCTGTCTTCTTCGACTTCGACGGCGTGATCGCCGACACCGAAAACATCCACGTCGCGAGCTGGCAGCGGACCCTCGCCGCGATGGGCTGGGGGGCGAGCGACGAGGTCTGCGCCCGCGCCGTCGAGATCGACGATCGGGTCTTTCTCAAAGAGATCTTCGATAAACATAAGATCGAGGGTGGGGACATCGACGGGTGGGTCGGCCGCAAGCAGGCGCTGACCATCGACCTCCTGACTGACTCCCCGAGGGTCTTCCCCGGCGTCGTCCCGCTAGTCGAAGCTCTGAAGGGCCGGGTCAAACTGGCCGTCGTCTCGACCACCTGGCGCGCGAACATCGAGGCGGTCCTGGCCGCGTCGGGCCTCGCGTCGGCCTTCGACGCGATCGTCGGCAAGGAGGATGTGGTGAGGGTCAAGCCCGACCCCGAGTGCTACCTCCTCGCGCTGGAGCGAGTCGGGGTCTCTGCCGCCGAGGCCGTCGCGATCGAGGATTCACCCATGGGCCTGACAGCCGCGAAGGCCGCCATGCTCGGGACGATCGCGGTCGGGCATCGGCTCCCCCGAGGCGATTGGTCGGGGGATTCCCACTACGTCGACGGCCTGGCCCGATACGCGGACGTGCTGAAGGCCCTGGAACTGGCCTGAGGACGATTCGATCTCGGGGGATCTAATTCAGCGGACCCGCCCCAGTCCGAACTGGTCGCCGGTCCGGGACGGCTGCCCGTCGTGGAAGTCGATCTCGACCATCTTCTCGCTCTGCACCGGCTTTCCGTCCTCGTCCGAGAGCCTGGCCACGATCTTCCGGCTCTTCACCTCGACCACTTCTCCCGTCGACGGATAGGCGTAGCGCCCATCGAGGGTAAACGTCACCCAACCGGGCTCGTCGCGAAGCTTGATGCTTTCGAGCGGCTTCGGGGGCATGACCGTGGCGTCGAAGATGTGGACGCGCTGGTTGAAGGCGTCGACGACCCAAAGCTCTTTCTCGTCGGGGGTGAGTCCGATCCCGTGGCTCGGGCAGCCATGCCGCTTGATCGGGCCCTTCTTGTAGCCGGCGACCTCGACCCGAAACAACTTCTTGCCCGTTGTGATGTCGCCCACCTCGAAGCCGAGGAGTTCGTTGACGTTGACGAAGCAGAGCGTCTGCCGGCCGTTGACCGTGAACGGGCGGATGCTGGCGGCGAACGGGCCCACGGTCCCGGCCGCCTTGTGGTTCGCGGTGTCCGAGACCGTGAGCAGGGGCGACTTCAGTCCGGCAAGATACGCGTGCTTCCCGTCGAGTCCATAGACCGTGTTGTGCGAGCCCGAGTCGGGGACGACCTTCGCGATGACCCGGCCATCGGTCGCGTCGACGACGTTCCAGTGGGCCTGCTCGAACGAAGGCAGATAGATCACCTTGCCGTCGGGAGAGATCGCCATCCGGTCGCACCCTCCCTCATAGGCCTTCTCCCAGAGGACGGTCTCGGTCAAGAGGTCAAGGCAGGTGAGGGTCCGGATCGTGCTGATGTACACCCGGTGGGAGTCCGCAATCGCGCAGATCCCTTTCACGTTCTCGGGCTTTCCCGCCGGCCCGATCCCGGCGGTCCGGATCCGCTTCACGAAGCGATGACCCTGGTCGATGTCGAAGACGAGGAGCCCGTGTCCGCCGTACTCGAGGTAGTCGCGGATCCCCGGCACCGCGACGTAGAGGTACCGATGATCCTCGGCAGTCGCCGAGGGAGGACTGGTCGCGAGCAGGGCGATCGAGACGACCCAAGGGAGTAGGAGAGCGGGTCTGCGCATGGAGGAGCCCTCGCCGAGTTACTGCACCGGACGTTATGTCCGCCCGGTGCATGGACGCGTCGAATCCTCTCGCGTCGTCGAATTCAACGAGCCTTCATGCTGCGGCAACGGCCGGGAGCGATCACGAGAGGATTTCCTTGACGACGTTACCCGAGACGTCGGTCAGTCGATAGTCGCGACCGGCGTGGCGATAGGTGAGACGCTCGTGGTCGATGCCGAGGAGGTGGAGGATGGTCGCGTGGAAGTCGTGGACGTGGACCATCCCGTCCGCCACGGCGATCCCGAGCTCGTCGGTTGCCCCATGGACGATCCCCGGCTTCACGCCGCCCCCCGCGAGCCAGGACGAAAAGCACTGGTGATGGTGTTCGCGGCCGGCGGCCCCGGGTTGCGAGTTATAAGGTGTGCGGCCGAACTCGGTGGTCCAGACGACGAGCGTGTCGTCGAGCATCCCGCGCGACTTGAGGTCGGTGATGAGTCCGGCAATCGCCCGGTCGACGTTCTTGGCCAACGGCACGTGGTCCATCATGTTGCCGTGCGAATCCCAGTTCCCCGACGAACCGGTGTCGATCAACTCCACGAACCGGACCCCGCGTTCGGCGAGTCGGCGACCGATCAGGCACTGCCAGGCGAAGCCGGCGGTGCTCCCCCGCTCGAGTCCGTACAGGGCCAGCGTCGCGTCCGACTCTCCGGAGAGGTCGAAGAGCTCGGGGGCCTCGTGTTGCATGCCGAAGGCGGTCTCGAACGACTTGATTCGGGCCTCGAGCACCGGCTCGTCCTCTCGTTGTCCCCGATGCCGCCGATTGGCCTCGCGGACCATGGCGAGCTCGAGCTCCTGGAGCTGCGATGAGGAGACGCGCCGATTGACGTTGGCGATGGGGACCGGGCCGGGGACGATGTGCGTCCCCTGGTGGCAGCCGGGCAGGAAGTCGGAGCCCCAAGTTTGCGTCCCGGCATAGGGAGCCCGGGGTGCGACGGCGACGAACGAGGGGAGGTTCTGGTTCTCAGTTCCGAGGCCGTAGCTCACCCAGGAGCCGATGCTCGGCCGGGCGAACGTGAACGACCCGGTGTGCATGCCGAGCGTCCCTTCGTAGTGATTCGTGTGGTCCGACGACATCGAACGGATCACGCAGAGGTCGTCGACGATCGACCTCACCTGGGGGAACAGGTCGCTGACCTCCGTCCCGCAGGTCCCTCCAGGCCGGAAAGTGAACTGGGGGGCTTTAAGGTAGAGCGTGAATTCGCCGAGCTTCCCCTGGAAGTTGTCGACCTTGATCGACTTCCCACCGTCGGCGATGAGTCGGGCTTTCGGGTCGAACGAGTCGACGTGCGAGACGCCGCCGGTCATGTAGAGGAAGATGACCCGCTTGGCCTTCGGGGCGAAATGCCCGGGGCGAGGCAGGAGCGGGTCGGCGACCTCGACGCCCGGACGCGATTCGGCAGCGGCCAGGTCGGCGAGCATGCCGCTCAGCGCGATCGATCCGAAGCCTCCCGCCGCAGATTGGAGGATCTGTCGTCGCGTCGGTTTGAAGTCCGGGATTCGCATCGGGGCGGTCCTCCGGTTCGTCCGGTCAGTCGATGTAGAGGAACTCGTTGCTCGCGAAGACGGTCCTCGCGAACGCGGACCAGGCGCCGATCGCCCTCGACTCGGTCGAGGGCTCGACCGATTCGAGCGCGCGAGTGTAGCGGTTCAGGAAGGTATGACCCGAGGCCAACTCCTCGGCGTCGGGCTCGCGAGCGATGGCCATTCGGTAGGCGAGGCGGAGGCGTTCGTCGTCGTTTGACCCTCCGTCGATGAGGCGTCGGGCGAACCCCATGGACTGCTCGTGGACGAACGGGTCGTTCATGAAGAAGAGGGCCTGCGTCGGCACGGTCGTCGGCGACCGCTTCGCGGTGCTCGCGTTCGGGTCCGGGCCGTCGAAGAGGGCGAGGAACGGATGGCGCTTGAGCCGCTGCGACATCAGGTAAACCGTGCGCTGATTGTGCTCATACGTGGCGCCGAACGGCCCGTGCTGCGAGAAGACGGTCCCGACGGGGGGGAACGGATGGACGCCTCCTCGAGACCGGTCGAGGTTCCCGCCGAGCATCAGGAGCGAGTCGCGGAGGGACTCGGCATCAAGTCGTCGGCGGGGGAATCGCCAGAGGAGCTCCACGCCCGGGTCGACATCATCTCCGAGCGGGTCGGCCGTACTCGAGAGTTGGTAAGTGGTTGAGAGCATGATCAGGCGATGCATCGCCTTGATCGACCACCCGGACTGGATGAACCGGAGGGCCAACTCGTCGAGGAGGCCCGGGTGCGTCGCGGGCCGTCCTCGCTTGCCGAAGTCGTTTTCCGTCGCCACCAGGCCGTTCCCGAAGTGGTCTTTCCAGAGACGGTTGACCATCACGCGGGCGGTCAATGGGTTCTCGGGCCGGGTCAACCACTGGGCCAGTTGGAGGCGACCGCTCCCTCCCGAGATTTCCGGGACGGAGTCGCCGCCGATGACCTCGAGGAAACGCCTCGGGACGAGGTCGCCGGGCTTGGTCGGCTCCCCACGTTTCTGGATTCTCGCGTCGTGCGGCGTTCCTTCGGAGACGCCGTAGGCCGCCGCGGCGAATGGCCCTTGCTCGAGAAGTTCCGTACGGCGGCGCTCCAGCCGAGAGCGAGCTGTCGTCACCTCCGCCCGTTGCTTGACCAGCACGGAGAGGGGAGTCCTGGAAAGCTCCCCTGCACCGGCTCTGGGGGACGAGGCGACAGGCTTCGGTGCTGGGTCGGTGGAAGGGGGAGAAATCGGTTCGTCGCGGACACCAACGTTGTCGAGGTCATGACTCGGCTTCACGCCTCCGATATGGCCATAGCCGTCGACGAAGAAATAGTCGATCGTCCCATCCCAGGCCGGGTGGAAGGCCTTGCCGGAGAAGCTCCGAAGGTCGCCTGGAGTGCCGATGGTCCCCGAATAGGTCCGTGACTTGAGGTCGAGCACGAGCTGGACGTTGTACCAGGAACCGAACTCGAGGGGGCGGAGCTCCTCGATCGATCCACCGTTGCGGACGAAGAACGACCCGTCATTGGCGAAGAGCTCGACCGCGGCCGAGACGCCCGGGCCGTGCCCGAGGTAGAAGCGGTAAGATCCGGATCCCGCCGCCGCCTTGTCCCCATTGCGGAAGTCGGCGTTGAAGTAGAGACGTTCCTGGCGGGCCACGTTCCGCGTTGGGTACAGGGTCACCCCGAGGCCGTTGTTCGCACCGTCGTTGGCGAAGCGTGCCCCCAGTTTCCCGGCATCAAAGAGATTCCGGTAAGGGCTCTGTGCATCGGCCGAGGCCCGGACCGTCCCGACGAAATCCCAGGGGAGGACGGGCGCCTCGTCGCGGTTTTGGAACTCGAGGCCCCCGTCTTCGTCGCCTCGCGTCCGGATCTCGGCCTCGATCGCGGCGAAGTCGGTTTTCGGGGCCATTTCAGGCGCAACCTTCGAAGGAGACTCTACGCTCGGCAAGCTCGAGTCGCCGACGGCGACGTTATCGACGTCGATCGCGGGGCCTGCTTCTGCCGTCCCCCCCTGCCCTGCAACGAGGAAGCCGTCGACCGTCCCATCCCATTCCGGGGCGAAGGCTTTGTCGACGAACGTCGTCAGGTCACCTGGAGATCCCACGATGCCGGAATAGGTCCGACGCTCGAGGTCGAGGGTGAGCTGGAGATTGAGCCAGGCGCCCGGCTTCAACGGCCGAATCGGGACCCGGGAGGCGCCGTCGCGGATTGTCAGGGAACCGCCGCCGAGGTCGATTTCGACGGCGGGGACGCGACCGAGTCCGTGACCGAGAGAGAGTCGATAGACGCCCCCGCCTGGCTTCCCGTCGTGGTACCGCACGTCGATGTTGAAGTGGAGACGCTTCGATCCCCCGGCCGTCCACTGGGGCCAGAGCTGCTGCCAGAGTCGATTCTCGGACGAGGGGCTCGGGAAGCGGATGCCGATCGTCCCGACTCGTCCCGTCAGGTTCGTGAACGGGCTTTGGGCATCGGGCACGGCCTCGGGACGCCCCTCGAACGACCAGGGGGGGACCGGAACACCTGTGCTTCCGCCCGCGGATTGCGCCTGGAGCTCGAAGTCGCCGTCGAGGTCGGTGAGCGGCCGGACCGTCGTCTTGCTCGGGGCGACCTTGAACGCCGCCAACTCGGTCTCTACATTCGCGAGTTCGCGGCGATAGGCCAGGAAACGCGCCTGCGCCTCCCCTCGAGGCTGGAGGGGGGCCATTGTCCGCACGCCCGGCTTCTGCTCCGAGCCCGGGAAGGGATAGCGGGTGCTCTCGAAGATGCCGTAGAGGGCGTAGTAATCGCGTGCCGAGACGGGGTCGAACTTGTGGTCGTGACAGCGTGCACATCCCAGGGTGAGCCCGAGGAAGGTCTGCCCGAGGGTGTCGATCGAGTCCTGGATCGTCAGGTGGTGGTAGTTCTCGGAGTCGAACCCGAAGCGCCGAGAGACGGCGATGAAACCGGTCGCCGACACCTTGCGGGCGAAATCCTCGTCCGGGTTCTCCTCGGCGAGTATGTCGCCGGCGACCTGCTCGCGGACGAACTGGTCGTAGGGCAAGTCTCGGTTGAAGGCGTCGATCACGTAGTCGCGGTATCGGATGGCCTCGCGTACGGGGTAGTCGGCGGTTTCCCCGGCCGTGTCGGCATACCGGACGACGTCGAGCCAGTATCTGCCCCAACGCTCGCCATAGGCCGGGGACGCCAACAACCGGTCGACGACCTTGGCGAAGGCATCGGGCGAAGCGTCGGTGAGGAACCGGTCGACGTCCTCCACCGTGGGAGGTAGACCGGTCAGGTCGAATGTCGCTCGACGGATCAGGGTCCGCTTGTCGGCCGGCTTGGCAGGTTGGAGTTTCTTGGATTCGAGCGTCTCGAGGATCCAGAGGTCGATCGGCGAACGGGCCCGGTCGCGATCGAGGACGGTCGGGGCGAGAGTCGGCGTGGGCGGGCGGAAGGACCAGAAGCTTCGGTCCTCGGCGGTGATCGCCCCTCGCCTGACGTTTGCCCCGGTCGCTTCCTCCGGCCAGGCGGCGCCGTCGGCGATCCAGCGCGAGAGGGTGGCGATCTGCCCCTCCTTCAACTTCGGGCCGGGTGGCATCTGCACCTCGCCCTCGTGGCGTACCGCTTTCACAAGCAGGCTCTCGTCGGGCTTCCCCGGCACGATCGCCGGGCCGCTGTCCCCCCCTTGCATCATCGCGGCCCGGGCGTCGAGGCGCAGGTTCGACTCCTGCTTGGAGGCGCCATGGCACTTGATGCAGCGGGCGACGAGCAAGGGCCGGACGTCGTTCTCGAACGCGGCCAGGGCTTTCGCATCCGCGGCCACGCCCTTCGAAGCGGGCTCCTCGCCTCGAATCCCTGGCACAAGGAGGGCGCCGAGGAGGAAGGCCAGCGCGACTCGAGGTGATCGAAGCGGTCCCATCATAGTGACCCTCGGCGGAAAGCCTCTCGAGACGAGGACTCTACCCAACAATCTCACCGCCATCCCATCCTCGTCGACGGGATCGCTCCCGTGAAGATTACCCGCTGGAGCAGGTTTTTCTCCAACCTTTTTTGAATCAACCAGTAGGTCTGCGAACGGGGTAGGAATGTCTTCGGAGAGTCATATCCGGCAAGATCTAGCGTCGCATCACGGTTCGTGCACGACGACAACGTCCAGGGTGTGTCTAAAGCGGTAGGTCGGGGGTGAATCCTTGCCCCGTAACCTATTCCTTACCTGTGCATACGGGTTACTGAGCCCTGAACGTGGGCTCTTGTTCGAGATTTCTCCGACAAGCCCCACCGAAACCCGTTCTCGAAAGGAAAAACGAGCTTCGGGAGCCTGCCAATTTCTTCCTGTCTGGCTCCGATCACTTGGAAACGCGTTTCATCTCGCGCTCTCCATCCCCGATCTTGAAGTGGACGCCCGTCACGTGACCCTGGCCGTCCTTGTGGAAGGTGAAACGTCCGTCCGTGAACGGCATGTCGAATTCGGTCTCGGAGATCGGCTCGAGGACGAGCGGCTGGGGTCGGAACGGGTAGGTGATGACGAGGTGGCCCCCTTCGCGGGTGATCGTCGCGGGAGGGGCGTCGGGCTTCTCGTCGGAGACGTACTGGCCGGGGTATCGATCGAGGACTTCGGTCGGGAGGGTGACGACCTTCGGGCGCTCGAGATCCTTGGCGGTCGGGGCGGGGCGCTCGGGAATCTCGCGGAGCCAGATGTTGCGGTAGTGGACGGGATGGTCGTGGTCCTGGAGCGAGATCGGGCCTCGGTCTCCTTGATCGGTGTACGGCAGGGACTTCAGCCAGGTCGTCGGGCCGAAGGGCTCTTCGTTGTTCTGCACGAGGATCCCATTATGGAAGAGGGTCACGTGCGCCGGCTCGAGGAGCTTGCCCGCCGCGTCGAAGCGAGGACGGCGGAACGCGATGTCATAGGTCTGCCACTCTCCGGGCGGGCGCGAGGCGTTGAACAGTGGGGGATACTGGCCGTAGATCGACCCGGCCTGGCCATCGGCATAGGTTTGGGCCTTATACGAGTCGAGCACCTGGATCTCGAACTGGCCCATCAGGAACAGGCCGCTGTTGCCGCGATCCTGCCCGGTGCCGACCGGAGGGCTGGGCGCGGACCATTCGACGTGAAGTTGGATGTCGCCGAAGTGGCCTTTGGTCTCGATCGAACCGGTCCCCGGCGTCGTCGCGAAAGATCCATCGGCGACCTTCCAACGCGCGGGGCCGCCGAGGGAGGATTTCCAGGCGTCGAGGTCGGTGCCGTCGAAGAGGATGACCGCGTCCTTGGGAGGCTTGGACGCGATCGGAGCATCCGCAGGCTCGACGACAGGGGGTCTCGGGCGATGGTTGTCGTGCTGCCTCCAGCGCGGGGGGTTCGGGCCGCTCTGGACCTGCGCGACGGCCAGGCCCGCCAGGACTCCGAAGATCGCGAAGACGAAAACCGACTTGGCTCGGGGAGAGGGCAAACGCATCGTCATGAAACCCCTGAAGACTATGGGCCTTGGCGTCGTGGAACCGGCAGGGCTTGGGACAGACCCATTGGTCGAGTCTCGCCCATAAGGCCATTGGATACTGTTCCCCGGGCGACAACGCAACCACGTCGCAGCGGACGTTTCGATCGCCCGGCCATCCGTCCGGTTCGCGACCTTTTTCATCGTACGGTCAGTTTCCCCGTGGCCTCGAAACTCTGATAGATCGTCCGGACCCGGTGTCGCAACGGCTCTTGGCCCCCTTCAAGGCTGAGCGGGCGGGGGGCGATCAGGCCGAAGGCTTCGGGAACGTCAAGGACCCGAAGCGCATTCAGAAGGATCGGAGCTTCGCGATCCATTAGGCTTGTGGGCGGTGCGGACGCGAACACCCCTGCAATCTCCGGCTCGAGAGTTGCTGCGAAGGCCGCAAGGACTCCCGCGGGCCCCGACCCCACGAGGGCGACCGCCCGATTCTCCGTCGCCGTCAGCCAACGCGCCGTGGCGATGATGTCGAGGATCCGGCCGGAGTCTGGGGTTTCGCCGAGGATCATGTGGGCGCGATTGACGAAGTTCGGCGGGTTCGTCCGCGTCCAACGCGTGGCGCCCCATCCTCGAGGTTCGAGGAACACGGCCTGGTCGCCGGCGGCAGTACCGTCCGGGAGTGCGGCCAGGCTCGACTCGCGCGATTCCCCCTCCCGCCCCGAAATCACGAGGAGAATCCGATCGGGCTTAGGCGCATCAGCCGGTCGGGCGGCCCGACGGAGCGGCACGACCACGCCGGGCTCGGTCTCGAGTTGGACGATACCCTCCGACTCGCGGAAGACTCGTGCCGCAGGGATCGTCGTGGGCCAATCGACGAAGACTCGCCGTCGCAGTTGATCGAGGAGCCCTTTCCGCCACGCCTCCGAGCGGCCCATTTCCGGAAGCTCGACCTTGGCGATCGGGACGAAGGTCTGGTCGATCACACCGTTCCTGGCGTCGGCGGGGATGTCGCGGCCGGTCGGGAAGACGCGGAGCGTCTGGGGATCGATCGGGAACGTCTCCTTGCCGCGAGGCCCTTCCACGAGGTCGACCTCCGAGTCGTCGACCGGCCCGGCCTCGCGTTTCAGATGGATGTTCATGAAACGGAACGCTGCGCGGCGGATATCCCCGCGGTACGCGTGGCCGCCGATGCTGACGAACGCATCGACGAGATCCCCGGCCCCGAAGAGGCTGTAGAAACGCTCGAGCCGGGCGATGATCCGTTCGTTGGCGTTCATCGGGAACATCACATCTTGATCGCTGTTGACGAAGAGCAAGGGTCGTGGGGCGACCAGTGCCGCGGCACGCGTCCAAGGCCAGTGATGGGAGTTATAGAAGAACATGCAATCACAATGTTCGTTCACAATCTGGGCACCAACATACGACTCGAGGTCGGCCATCCCACTGACGGGGATGGCCACCTTGACCCGTTCGTCGGCCGCCGCGATCCAGAACGTGACCACACCCCCGCCGCTGATCCCCGTGACCCCGATCCGGGTCGCGTCGACGTCGGGCCGAGAGATGAGGTAGTCGAGCCCACGCATCCCGTTCCAGCATTCGACCCCCGCGGGCGAGTACCCTCGGGAGAGCCACCACCATCGGCCCTCACGATAGGTCCCGTGGTGGATGCCGGGGATTTCGCCCAGTTGGAGGGTGTCGACCACCAGGCAGAGGTATCCGTGTCGCGCGTACCAGATCCCATGCGACTGGAACGCGACCTTGTTGCCGTCTCGGCCCATCGGGGTGTGGCCGCAAACGTAAAAGATGGTCGGGAGCTTCGTCCCCGGCTCGACCTTCGAGGGGCGATAGAGGTTGCCCGTCACGTAGAGGCCGGGCACGCTCTGGTAGTGGAGGTTCTCAACAATGTATCCATTACCCTCGAACGTCTTCGTCACCGTCGCACTGAGGGGCGAGCGCGCGGGCAAAGGGTCGAGGCCGAGCATGTCGAGGAGCTCGCCGTGAAGTCGAGGACGCATCCTTGCCCAGTCTTCGGCCGTCGTGATCCCCTCGCGAAAATGGTCGTCGAGTGCCTTCGCCCGGGTCGATAAGTATTGTTGGATCATCGCATCGCCGGGCTCTCCTCGACTCGGGGACCGCTCCGTCTGGGCACGGGCGAGCCCCGGGACGAGGGCCACCATCGTCGCGACGCCGATCATCCACGATGGCACGTGCATGGCCTCGTTCTCCGCGGCACTCGGGCGTGAAGGGGAAAGAAGAGAGGCGTTCAGGCTACCGGCACGGGCGGTGTCGTGATACTGTATTTTGAGAATTGTTCGACCTTGACGAGCCCTTCGGCCTAGGCGGAGGTCTTCGGCATGAACCGGATGTGTCTCGGGCTGGCTCTGACCCTGGGTCTCGCGTCGGTCGGCACGGCGGCCGAGGTGACCCCGAACGCCGCGACCTCGGAGGCCTTCTTCGAGTTGAAGGTCCGGCCGGTCCTCGCCAACTCGTGCGTGAAATGCCACGGCGAGAAGAAGGCGAGCGGCGGCCTGAGGCTCGACTCCCGCGAGGCGATGGTCGCGGGGGGCGAGAACGGCCCAGCGATCGTCCCGGGGGACGCGGGCGGCAGCCTCCTCGTCCGGGCCATCGGGCACGAGGACGAGACGCTCCAGATGCCGCCGAACACGCCCCTGCCCCGCGCGGCTCGGGACGACCTCGCGGCATGGGTCGCGTCCGGAGCCCCCTGGCCGAAGGCTTCCAACGCCCGGCCGATCGAAGGGTTGGCCCACTGGGCCTTCGGCCGGCTCGGGACCGTCGCGATCCCCGAGGATCCCTCCGGCTGGGCGACTTCGCCGATCGACCGCCTCATCGCCGCAGGTCACCGGGCGGAGGGTCTACACCCCGTCGCCCGTGCTGGGAAGCGTGAGCTGATCCGTCGAGCCACCTACGACCTCACGGGACTTCCGCCCGAGCCTGGCCGCATCGAACGGTTCCTGGCCGACGAGCGGCCGGACGCGTTCGCTCGGCTCGTGGACGAACTCCTGGCCTCGCCACGCTACGGCGAGCGATGGGGACGCTACTGGCTCGACCTCGCCCGCTACGCCGACACGGCCGGGGATAACTCCGACTACCCGATCCGCGAGGCGTATCTCTATCGCGACTACGTGATCGACGCCTTCAATGCGGACATCCCGTACGACCGGTTCCTTCACGAACAACTCGCGGGCGACATCCTCGCGGCCGAAGGCCCCGCGGACGACTACGCACGACGGGTCATCGCCACCGGCTTCGTCGCGCAGGCCAAGCGGTTCGGCACGGTCAAACTCGAGGACATCCACCAGATCATCGAGGACACGCTGAACACGACCGGCCAGGTCGTCCTCGGCCTTTCGCTCCGCTGCGCCCGATGCCACGACCACAAATTCGACCCGGTGTCCTCGCGCGACTACTACGCCCTCTACGGCTTCTTCGCCGGGACTCGCTATCCTTTCGCCGGGTCCGAGGAGGCCCCGCGCCCGAGTGAATTCGCCCCGCTCGTCCCGCCGGACCGGGTCAAGGAGTTCGAGGCGACTCACGCCGAGACCCTCGCCCGGCTCAAGGCCTCGCTCGTCGAGGCCGAGTCCCGAGGCGAGCCGACGCGGAAGGCTCGCGACGCGAGCCTCGCCATCGCCGAGGCCGAGTTCCTCGTCGGGGTTGCCGGTGTCCCGGAACGTGCCGCCGCGGTCGAACGCCTGGAACAGGCGCGGGTCGCTCAGGCCCGGGCGACCCGTCAGCGCGAGGCCCAGCTCAAACAAATCCGCGCCGAGATCGCCCGGCTCGAGAAGGCCGGGCCGATGGCCGTGGCCCCGCTCGCCTATTCCGTGCGGGATGGAGAGCCCACCGACGCGAAACTTCAAAAAGGGGGCGACCCCACCAAACTTGGCGACGCGATCCCTCGAGGGGTGCCGAAGATCTTCGAGCCCGACGGCCGAATCGAGGTGCCGGCCAAGGGGAGTGGTCGGCTCGCCCTGGCGCATTGGCTCACCGAGGGGCCTCCTCGAGACCTTGCGGCCCGCGTGATGGTCAACCGGATCTGGCAGCACCACTTCGGCCGGCCCATCGTCCCGACCCCCTCGGATTTCGGCCTACGGGGGCTCCCGCCAAGTCACCCCGAACTGCTCGAGTGGCTCGCCGCCGACTTCCTCGCCTCGGGCTGGTCGATCAAGGCGATGCATCGACGGATCATGCTCTCCGAGACCTACCAACTCGCCTCCGAGCACGACTCGGCCGCTTCGGCGATCGACACCGGCAACGCCTGGTACTGGCGTTCCGACCGACGCCCGCTCGATGCTGAAGCCCTGCGCGACTCGCTCCTCGCGATCGGCGGGAACCTCGACCTAAGCCGACCGGGCGCGCACCCATTCCCCGCGACGGAGTCGTGGCGGTACACGGCCCATCACCAGTTCAAGGCGCTCTATGGGTCGGAGCACCGCAGCGTCTATCTGATGGTGCAGCGACTCCACCCGCATCCGTTTCTCTCGCTCTTCAACGGGCCGGACACGAGCGTGACGACGCCTGTGCGCGACCAGTCGACGGTCTCGCTCCAGGCGCTTTATCTCTTGAACAACCCGCTCGTGCACGAGCAGTCGCTGAAGCTCGCTCGACGATTGCTCTCGAGCGAGGGGACGGACGAGGCTCGACTCCGCCTCGCGTTCCTCCTCACATTCGGCCGGAGGCCGCTCCCGGCCGACCACTCGCGAGCGGCCTCGTTCCTGGAGCACTACGACAAGCGACTCGAGGACGAAGGGCTGCCTGCCGATCGACGCAAGGTCGAGGCCTGGGCGGCGATCGCGAGGACGTTGTTCGCCTCCAACGAATTCCTATACATCGATTGATCGACGATCGAGGGCCCTCCCCCATGCCCGCCGAACCGCTGAACCGCCGGTCCCTGCTCCGACGTGCCTCGGGCTTCGCGGCCGCTTCGGGGCTGGGGCTCTACCGACAGCTCTCGATCGCCTCGGCGGCGAACGGAGGGCATCCCCTCGCCCCCAGGGCCGGCCACTTTCCCGCGAAGGCGAAGCACCTGATCGTCTTCTTCATGACCGGCGGGATCTCGCACCTCGACACGTTCGACTACAAACCGCAGCTCCAGAAGGACCACGACAAGAGCGTCGGCGGTCAGAAGGTCCTGGCCTCGCCCTATCGGTTCCGCCCGAGGGGACAGTGCGGGAAGATGGTGAGCGAACTGTTCGAGCACGTCGGCGGGGTCGTGGACGAGTTCTGCTTCTTTCATACGGTCACGGGAGACTCGGCCGGCCACTCGGCGGCGACGTTGGGGATGCATACGGGCTCGGTCACGATCCCGATGCCCAGCCTCGGGTCGTGGATCAGCTACGGGCTCGGGACGCGCAACACGAATCTTCCCTCGTTCGTCGTCCTCGCGGCCAAGGAGCCGTATAACGGCTTCCAGGTTTGGGATTCCAACTTCCTGCCGGGCTATCACAAAGGGGTGCGCGTGATCCCCGGCCCCAATCCCCTGCCCGACGTCAAAAGCCCGGTGACTTCGGCCTCTCGGCGAGAGCTCGAGGAGCTCATGCTCCGCGACCTGAACCAGGCTCACCTCTCATCCCGGGATGGTGACGCGGCCCTGGCCTCGCGGATGACGACCTTCGAGACCGCGCAGGGGCTCATGCGCGAGGCCCCCGAGGCGTTCGACATCGGCCGAGAGTCACAATCCACTCTCGAACTCTACGGCGCGACATCCGGCGACCCCGGCTCGTTCTCCGCGCAGTGCCTCATCGCCCGACGGCTGGTCGAGCGCGGAGTCCGCGTCGTCGAGCTCTTCGACGTGGGGTCGAACACGAACTGGGACAGCCACAACAACATCGACGACCACCGGGCCCTGTCCCGGACCATCGACCAGCCGATCGCGGCGCTGGTGACGGACCTGGCCCGTCGCGGCTTGCTCGATGAGACGCTGATCGTCGGTTGCTCGGAGTTCGGCCGGACCCCCTGGCAGGACCTGACACCTCGCGGCCGAGGCCACCACAGCAAGTGCTTCACTTGCTTCCTGGCCGGCGGGGGCGTCAAAGGAGGTTTCAGCTACGGCGTCTCCGACCACTACGGTGACGGCCCCGCCGAGAATCCCGTCCACGTCCACGACTTCCACGCCACCATTCTCCACCTGATGGGGCTCGACCACACTCGCCTCACCTATCGCTATTCCGGCAGGGACTTCCGTCTGACCGACGTCCACGGAAACGTCGTCCGCGACGTCATCGCGTAGGCGGCGTAAGGATCGACCGCGGTTCCGGCGCTTTGCGGGCGAGACCCTTCGCGATCGGTTTCAGGATCGGCTCGTAGTCCTGAGAGGCCCGTAGCCGATCGGATGAACGGAATCGGTCGACCAGCCGAGTCGCCATCGCGATCAACCCAACATTGCCCTCCGGGTCGGCCTGGGCGAGGGCCAGGAGGACCGTGGCCTTGGTCGTCGGCTCGAGGTTCAGGTCCTCCGCCGCGACGTAGGGTGGCTTGGACGCGAGCAAATCCGCAGCTAGATCCGCCGAGGAACTCAAGCATTCGCGAAGGGCATGGATCGCATCGGCCCGCCACCGGGTCGAGTCTGGGAGCCTGCCGTTCGCGTAGGCGACGACGCTGAGCACGAGATAGGCTCTTGCCTTTGCTTCGGGATCGAGTTTGGCCGCCTGACTTGCGAATCCTTCGAGCTTGCCGGACGCCAGGTCGGACAGGGCGTCCGTCCTCGCCGCCCTCAACCTGTCCTCGAGTTGGCCGGTCACCTGGCGGAGTTCGGCCAACCGGCCGGCGAGTTGCCGCAGGATGAGCATGCCTCCGAGGGCCGCCTGATAAGACTCGGGCGCGGATTTCTTACTTCGGGTGATGAACTCTTCCTGCTCCCGGATCGCTCGATCGAGATCGCCCCGGGCCGATTCCATGATCGAGAAGATACCGTTGCGGAGCATCGGCCAATCGTCCTCGGTCGCCTTGACTCGCCCCGCGTATCCCTTGCGATCCCCTTCGGCGAAGGCGATGTCGAGGGCCTCTGCGCGAAGTTCGAGATCGACGGCCCGGAGCTTGAGGGCGAGATCGCAGGCTTCGAGTGCCTTGGCAAACTCCCCCGCTCGGTCGTCGCAGGCTGTCTTGATCCTCAACGCGTGGAAGTTGTCGGGGATGATCGCGAGGGTGCGGTTCACGTCGGTCAACGCTTCGGAGATTCGAGCCCGGTTCTCGGCCGCGATGGAGAGAACTCCCGGGTCTTCGGGAGCCGATTCGAGGAGAGTGCGGAGGTAGGTCGCGATTGCTTCGCGGTCTTGCCGGATCCTCAGGAAAGACAACCAGGCTCGATGCCGCTCGACGTCGATCGGCCGACGGTCCAGCCCCGATTGGAGGAACCGTCTCGCGCGTTCGAGCTGCCCCTTCTCCTGGCAATGCTCGATATAGGAGTTGTAATCCGATCGGTCGGCCTGAGCTTGCCCGAGGTATCGTTCGGCTTCCGAGAACTGGCGTTCGAGCGACCAACGCGACTGCGACCAGCAATAAAACGGTAGGACTTCGCGGAGGACGATCAACTCGTTGGCCCTCACCTCCGAGGACTTCTCCGAATCGGTCCGGTCAGTTCGTTCGGGAAGCGGTTGGAAGGGGATGTCCACGCCATCGAACGTCTCGAACGACCCCGACGCGTAATGGTCCGTCCCCGGACGCCAACGGCCCAGGCGTGGCGCGTACCTCGTCACCTTGCGCCTCAGGACCGCGCCACCCATCGGGTTGAGGACAAAGATCGAGTCGTCGAAGAGTCGGATGAATGCGTTTCCCGACCGGATGGAGAACGGGATCGTCTCGACGGCTTTCCCGGCCAGGGAGACCCGGGCGCGATGGTCGCCTTCGGTAACGACGAGGTTGGCGATCTGCCCCGTTTGGACGACGAATGAACGTCCTTCATCGATCTGGATGGAGAGTGGGTCGGAGAGTCCGTTGACGCAGTAGACCGTCCGATTCCCCGAAAGGGAGCGATCGGCGAATGCGAGGATGCACGCGGCAAAGATGAGGTTCTTCGCGACGAAGCGCACTTTCGCCAGGGGATCGCGGCGCGGTCGGCTCAGTGGTTCCGAAGGGCTTCCGCCAGGGGGCGCTCCGTCCGTCGTCGAGTCGAACAAAGGGTCGGGTACGCCGCCCTCGCGATTCGAGGGCCAGTCGCCGAAGAGTTCATCCAGATCACCGCGGCCCTCGTCTGGCTTGAGTCCACCCTCCGCGGATCGTTCCTGCCGATGACTCTGTTCGAGATCGTAACGAAGCCGCCAGTATTCGCTGGCGGCGGGGTCCTGGCCGACATATGGCTCCACAGCGACGATGACCGAGAGCCAACGCCCGGGCGAGATCCCGAGCGAAGCGCTAGTGGTCCTCCGCAGGAGATCCGACTGGACCGCCGGGTTCATCGCCCCTCGACGGAAACGCCGGGCCCACTCCGCTGCCGACCGCGGTGCTCGCGTCGGGTTCACGAGAGCGACGCGTCGAAACAAATCCCGGATCAACGACTCCACGACATTCAAGAACGCGAGACCCACCCCGAGAAACAGGAGCAGGCCGAAAAGTCGCCACCAGGTGATATGAATATTCCAGGACCAAAGCGTGTCCGATACCTGAGCGATCGTGGCGATGACGAGGACGAACCCGAAGAGCGCCACGACGAGGGGGCCGACCCGATACACGACGAGCCCCGCAAGGGATCCGACACCTTGATAGACGAGGTCTCTCAACGATTTCCAGCCACCGCGCGTGACGTCGTGAGCGAGGCGAGTGACGAGGTGTAACGCCGCGAGGGCCGATTTCCAGAGGACATAGCCCATCCCGAGGAGGAAGAGCGCGGCGAACCCCTTGACGAGAACCTGCCCGACCACGGGGAAGCTCCGGTCGAATCGGCGGCTCCAGGCTCCGAGAAGGGGGAGCAGGACATAAAGACCCGCGGCCCCCGACACGATTCCCAGGGCGATCTTCACGAACTTGAGATCGGAATCCCAACCCGAGTGGATCCGTGCGGCTTCGAACAGGGTCTTACGTCGAGGTTCGCTCAGGAGGTCGTCGGCGAGCCATGCATGGGTCGCCTGCACGCCCCAGTACAGCCCTTGAACGACGATGACCATGACGACCATTAGCAGCGGCGCCCCGAAGACGATCTCTGCGATCGGGAACTCGCCGGCCTCGGCTCGGTTGATGAAGACCACGACCAGGCTCGTCGCCCAGCAACTCAACATCAGCCGGCGCCAGGCGGGCGCCGGGGACATTGCGGCGGTCGAGCCCGCCACCAGGAGCGAGGTGACGAAGCAAATCGCCTGGACCTGGGCCGAGGTAAACCCCGGGAAGCCCTTCCGGAAGAAGGACAGTAGCGGATAGGCGTGCGACGTCATCGTCAGCACGAGTAACCCGGTCGCCAACACCCCGGCCAGGAATAGGAATTGGCTCACCACCGCGCGAAGAACGATCGACCGACGGACGGGATCCGTCCGCACGGCTCGGTCATAGGCCCAGCAACGGGACGGTCGGGCCAGCTCCGAATTCGCCAGGTCGAGACCGAGCTCGAAGACCAGGTCGGCGTCGCCTCGGACGTGCGTCCCCGCTTGCGACGCGACGGCGGCGATCGCCTGCCCCTTCACCCAGTCGATCTTGGAGCGGAGCGGGACCTCCAGGGACTCGATCGGACAGAGGCCCCGAGAGTTTTGCCAGGCCAGGAGCATCTTGACCTGAGTTGTGGGCAGATCTCCCCGGGCCAGGAGTGTGAGGCTGGTCACGAACGCGTCGCGGAATGAGGGCGAGACCCGGCCACGCTCGCCGCCGAGCTCTCGGATGATCCGAGAGGCGAACTCGACACGGTCCGCCAGCAGTCGTTCATGTTCCTCCGCCGCATGACCTTTCGACGGATCCTTGGACGTGCCTTGCGATTCCTCGGCGACTTGCCCCATCGAGGCCTCGACGACGGCGAGGGCTTCGGAGTGCCCCCCTTCCATCGAGACGAGGTTCAGCAAGGTCTCCTGCCAGCGAGGGTTGTCGATCAGCGCTTCCCAATGGACCGATTCGGACGCGTGCCGGTCGTGCGCCAGTTGGTGGGCGGTCAGGTATTCCTGGAGCCGATGATGCGTGAAGCGATAGGCATCACTCGACCCCATCTCGACGCGAGCGAGTAGCCCGCTCTGGCATCCCGACTCGAGGACAAGGTCGGTGCGCTCCTCGCCCCAGTCCGTGAGGTCCTCCCGGCGCACATAGACTCCGCCATGCGTCCGAGTCATCCGAAACGCCAGCTCGGCCCACGCTCGATAGACCTCCCGACGACCGGGCTCGCCGAATCGAGGATCGTGGGGAAGTCGGCCTAGGAGCCGGTCATAGAGCCGGTCGATGTGATACCTGAAGAGCTGGGCACGCGACTTCGGCCAGGTCCCGGTGCCGGAGCCGGCGATGAACTCGCAGACGAGCGAGAGGATCTGCGGATTCCGAGCGGTCGGCCCGAGGCCGTCTCGGTCGCTCATGAGCCGGTCGGCGAGCGCCTCGGCATCGTACGAGCGTCCGTCGATTGAAAGGGGGAGCTCGCCGCGGAGATTCTTGCGGACGAACTCCCGGACCTGCCGCCGATCGAACGGCTGGAGGATGAGCATCCGACAGCGCAACTCCGGACTGAAGTCGTTAATCCGGCAGGCGAAGAGCGACGCGGTCCCCCGCCGATGTAGGCGAGCGAATTCGCTCAATGCGACGAGGCGATCGAGATAGCCATCTCGCTCCATCTCGTCGATCCCGTCGAACAAGACCACGAGCCGCCGCTCGCCGGCCAACGCCAGCAGCTTCGACCCGAGCCGCTTGGAGAAAGGCTCGGGCAGGCTCCGTTCGATCAACTCCCAGACCGTCTCCGACGCGCCCCTAAAGGCCGACGACCGGAAGCGGGCCGCGTGGACCGGGATGACCACCTTCGGTCGGAGTTGCCGACGGCCGACCCGAGCCAGGTCCGAGGCGATCTCGGCCAGGGTGCGGGTCTTGCCGCTGCCCGCCTCGCCGAGCAGCACCATCGGCTCGTCCTGGCGAGAGAGGAAACGCGCGGCGTCGTCGACGACGTAACTCTTCTTCACGGCCGAGGCGAACCCCTCGGTCATCCCGTCGCCGCCTTGGGTGACGTCGGACAGAACGCGGAGCTTTTGTCGGACCTGCTCGTGAACGTTCGGCGCCAGGGAAGCCGATGCCCGGCCCGGCTCGGTCGGACTTTCCGGGACCTTGCTAACGCCGGTGAGCGGTTCGTAGGTGCTCGGATGATCGCCGTCGCCGAGAGGCAGGAGCGAGGCGAGGTAGTCCTGGACGACCTCGTACTCAGGGGGCAGCGCCCGACCGAGGGCGAGGAAGACTCGATGGTGCAGCCGAGGCCAGACCGCCTCAAGCAAGGCAAGGAGGCGGGGTTGGCTCCATCCCGCCGGCGCGAGGGACGGGGATCTCTGCCGGAGGTCGAATTCGACCTCGTCCCCTCCCCAGTTCGTGAATCGGTAGGTGACCGGAGTCTGTCGGAAACCTCCCGCTTGGTGTCGTTGCTTGAACTCCTCCCCAATCTCGGTTGCGAGCCGGGAGAGGTCCGGGGGGAATGGCTCGTCCTTCGCGAGCTTTAATGCCGATAGGACGGCGTCGGAGAAAAGGCCGGTCCTTCGGAGGGGGTCGTTCTTGGCCACTTCGCCGGCCCTCGATCCCATCCAGACGAATTGTTGGGGGAGTTGCCGACGATCCGGGAATGGGAACGTATCCGGCCGATGGGACGGGCGATGACGTCCTTCGGGGTTGGCGCAGGCGTCGATGATGAAAACCTGTCGAGATAAGCCGGAGTATCCGCGGTCTTGCAAGGCTCGGGTGAGCGAGTGAGCGTCGAGCGTGGCGAAGTCCCGCTCGGAGGCGTTCGCGAAGAGCAGGTAGCGTTCCTCTTCGCCGAGCTGACCGTGCCCTCCCCAGAAGACCCAGAGGAGGTCGCCTCGGGCTTCGGGGAGCCGCTCGAGGAATTCGCGACGGATCGTCTCGCGATCGGCCGGCCCCGCGCGAGAGACTCCGCCAATCGACTCGAGGGCCGCCAGTTCGGGCTCGGCCTCAGGGAGCGGAGAGACGAAGAGTCGGATGTTCTCGGCGGGGACTCCCCTCGAACGGAGCCAGCCGGCGAACCGGCAGGCGTCGCTCGCCGGGCCGGGCAGGTCGAGCCCGCGGATCCCGTATGTCTCGATCCCCACGACGATGGCATAGGTCTTCAGGGGATCGGCGATGTTGTCGTGCATTCCAGTCGAGTCCGTCCGTCCGATGGGTTCCCGGCGCTGTCCGGACGCAACTTCTCACCGCTTCGGCTAAACTACAACTCGAACATGGGAGGGGGCAAGCGGCTGGGGCACGTTCTCACCCCGGGCCGAGAGGCCTCTCGTGACGTCTCGTGGCCCTCAAGGGCTACTGCGGACCGCGGTTCCGACAAGGGGACTCGTACGATGAGCGGAGCGACCCAGAAGGACGACCTCAGGGAATTACTCAAGAGCCTGCTCGAGCCGGAAGCCCGGTCCTGCTTCGAAGGCGAGGCCATCGACCCCGCGATCCTCGAGCAAGCGACCTCCGCGATTCTCGAGGCCGTGGACTCGGCCCAAATCGAGCCGAGTGTCGAGGTGGCGACGGACGGACTCCAGGACCGTTCCTTGAAGTTGAGCGCCCATGGGGGGAAGCTTCACGGCAAGTCGGTCAAGCTCAAGAACCTGACCCTCAACCGGTCGAAGCTCGTCGAGTTCGCGACCCACTCGCTCGTCCTCGGCGGTCACACCCTCGAGGGCAAGGAGTCGCCGAGCTATACCATGTCGTTTCTAGGGATCCTTGGCCTGCTGCTCCTTGCCCGTTGCGCGGCGGAAGCCTTCAGCATCGAGCTCACGGAGCAGGACGCGAGCACCTGTTTCGGCTTGATCAAGGCCTTGGGGACCGCCGCTTCGGCATCCGAAGCCGATGTCGTCGAGGTGACCAACCAGGCCCGCGAGGCGTTCAACCTCGGACCCATCGGGGCGCTTGCGATCCATCGGTCACTCGAGAACCTCCGATCTCTGAAGGTGGTCGACCGACCTCCCGGCAAGCCCGACCACTGGATGATGATCGAGACGTTCTCGATGGCTTGAGGCGAGGCGTCGTCGACGCTTCCGGCGGTTTCACGAAAGGACGCAGTCGACTAACTCGGTGTCGGGGCTCGACCAGCCTAATCGTCCGACGACTCCGCCCGAAGCTTCCTGGCCCGATCGATCTGCCGGCCCAGGAGGATCGACTGGTCCTCGGTCAGGATCGCTTTGAGCCGGGCTTCGGGCATCTCGGCCAGCCGTAACAGGAGGACCGTGCTGTTCAGGGCGGACGACCCTTGGCGAGGAGGAGGACACTCGCCGAGCAAGGCCCGGAACCGCTCGCGCTGGCTGTTGTTTAGCTTCAGGTCGCGAGTCGCCGTCGTCACCAGGGAATCGAGCTGGGCGGCGTACCGCGTCCGCCAGCCTTGCAGCATGGCCGCTTCATATCGCTCGAGCTGCGCAGGCTCCATCGCGTTCCGATGCGTCTTGGCGAAGAGCGACCCCGGCCCGAACAATTCCGACTCGGATCGAGCGACCCTCAAGCGGGCGGCGAGTTGGTGGATTTCGCCAAGTCGGTCGGGATCTTCGGCACTTCGGAGGAAGACCGCTCGGCCCTCCTCGACCCGATGAAAGTAATGCGAGATATCGCCTCGCCCCGCCAATTGAAGCTTGCGACTTTGGGGCTCCGTCAGCCCGCAGATCTGGATGGATTCCTTCACCTTCTTATCAAGGGATGACTTGAGCCCCTGCTGGATGTCTTGGGGGCTTTTTGTACCGAAGACCCAGCGGTCGAATGGATCCGCGTTCGGACTCGCCGGGTCGGTCGGAGGCGCCTCGACTCGAACTGCCGCTCGGTCGTCCGGTTCGCGTGCCGAGGCCGATCCGGCCACGCCGAGCGCGATGGCGGAGGCAATCCCGACCAGCCCGAGCGTTCGCGTCGGGG
The DNA here is from genome assembly GCF_054877945.1 of Singulisphaera rosea. NCBI lineage: Bacteria > Pseudomonadati > Planctomycetota > Planctomycetia > Isosphaerales > Isosphaeraceae > Singulisphaera > Singulisphaera rosea. Next base: position 101,392 of record NZ_JBTYIP020000021.1, read on the forward strand.
AATTCATGGCGAATCCTTTCGCGGGATGAAACCCCGACGGGAGGTACGCGATCGGGTGCGTTGGGCTCGGTCGCTCAAGTCCGACATGGTTGGCGTCAGGGGCGTCCGGGGTTGGCCGGCAGGTTGCCCGAACCTTGAGTCCGGGCCGAAGGATAAACCAACGTATTCCCAGCCGGTCAAGAGGTCAATGCCATGATCGAGGCGATCGAGACCCGGACTTGAAGAGGTGGCCTGTCAAATTCGAGAATGGTGATATTTTATTCGATTTGTCGAGAACTGGCCGGTGGCCAAGCGGCCCTGCACACGGCCTAGTCTCCGAGTCGGACGTCGGGGGGGCCTATGTCACCGGTTTCGGGCGTCGACGAGCCGACGCCTCACCCTCGAGTGTCTCATTGAAATTATATTTGCTATATGATTTGGTTTAAGTATAATTGTTTTGTTGTTCATTCTGTTTCCGTCGGGTTCACGCTCGCAGGAGCCCGAGAGGTTCGTCGGGTCGGGAGCTCCTTTGTGGCTCCCTCTCCGCCTGCGACGCGGCCTTATGGCAACATAGCCGAGAGCGGAACAAGAATGAAACACGATCGACCCGGATTCCCAGCGGTCCCGTGTGGAATTCCCTCGCCCTTGGGAGCTCGCACTGTGGTGATCGACCGGGAAGATACGCTTGTCGATTCGTACACGGATACGTGGCTGGTCTCGAAGTGAACTGGTACCGTCCGTTGGGATTGGCGACGCGAGTTTCATCCGACGAAAAGGATACAGCCGATGATGGGTTCCCCGCGTATTTCTCTCGCGAGGCTCATGGTCTGCGTTGCGGCGATCGCGCCTGGATTGGCCGCGTTGCGCCTGCCGACGGTGGGGATGTTCGGAGTCGCGTTCCTCGCGACCGGCGCGGTCCTCCTGCTCGCGGTCGTCGGGGCGATCTGTCGACGGGGCCCCTCGCGTGCCTGGTGGATCGGATTCGCCCTCTTCGGCTGGGGCTACCTGGCCTTGGTGTTCGGCACGAGGCCGACGGACCCCTTGCATCCCATGCTGGTGACAAAGACCATTTTGCTCCCTTTGAAGGCCCTGATCCTTCCGAATCTCCAACCCCCGCCCGCCAGGGCGATTGGTCGGGACTTCGACTCGATCATCGCGGCCCTCGTGGGCCGGTCGTCGTTACCGGGTCCGGGGTGGGTCACCATCCCGACAATCCGCGATCCCTTTCTCTTGATCGGGCAGACTCTCATGGCGCTCTTGGCCGCAGTCCTGGGCGGGGTACTGGGACGAGCCTTATTCGGCCGCCAGCCCGGGTGGCCGGAGCAGCCGGAGTTCGAGACTCACAGGTCGGCACGGGCTTCGTCTCGCCAAACCCCCACGCCACTCGCCTTCGGATGTCGTCCCGAGTGGATCCTCTGCGGGGGTGCAATCCTGGTTGCGGCCACTGGGATGACCGCTGGCCTCACCACCTCACCGCTCCCATTTGAGTTGTCCTCCGTCGTCACGGCGGCTCTGCTCGGGCTGGCAGTCCTTGCCGCCACGATGGGCCCGGAGTCGATGAGGGCACGGTGGCTGGGGGCGGCGCTCTTCGGATGGGGAGCCATTGCGCTCGGCTTTCATACCAGCGTCACCCGGGCCTTCTGGGCGAGCGAGACGTTGGAGTCGAGGGCGAAGTTACCCTACTCCACTCTGCCGCGAGGCCTGGAGCCTCTCGACGATCCCGAACTCGAAAACCTGATGCGGAGTCTGGAAAATGGTTTTCCCCAAGCGAGCTCACTGGCCGCCCTGTTGACCGAAATCCCCGATCCTGACGGTGCCGTCCTCAAGGCGCTGGAACGATCTGTACCATTGCCGTTTCCGAACGAAACGCCGATCCATGCGGTTCTCGCCCATATTCGGAGCATGACACGATCACCCGAGTTGCCCAACGGCCTATCGATCTATGTCGAGCCGGTTGCACTCCTGGAGGTTGAGAAGACCTTGAACTCGCCGGTCCATATCGACCTCGCGGACGTCCCGCTCTCGGACAGCCTGCGACTGGTGTTGAGGCAACTCGACCTGGACTACATCGTCAAAGGACGGCTGGTCCTCGTGATGCAGCGAAAGGATATTCTCGCCCTGAGCATCGGACGGAGGTATGCGTCGATGCTCGGAGTTCCCAACACTCCATTCCAGAATCTGGCTCAGTGCGTCCTGGCCTTGCTTGCCGCCGCCGTTGGTTCCCTCGCAGCTCGGTTCGTCGCTCCGGATTCGGTGGACCCACCAACCAATCGTGGTCCCGGTGTCCCTGTACTTGGGTGATTCGAAGGGCTGATCATCCAGAGGCCCGTTTCAAATCCGTCATCTGCGGATCGTATTCCGTCTCTTTTTCTCAGTCTGAAGTCGTCTCATGGTTTTTTTGAAAGATCTCGACGGGTGGCCGGTGTTCTCTGAGGGAGGATCGGAATGGCGGACGTGCCGGCCACGCGGATGAGCCTGTTATTGCGACTGCGGGGACCGCGAGATGAGCGTGCCTGGGCGGAGTTCGTCGCGATTTATACGCCACTCATCGAGCGAGTCGCGCGGTCCGAAGGGCTCCAGTCGGCCGACACGGAGGACGTCACCCAGGAGGTCCTCCGCGCGGTCGCCGGGGCGATCGATCGATATGACCCCGATCCTTCCAAGGGCTCGTTCCGAGGCTGGCTCTTTCGGATTGCACGCAACCTGGTCATCAACATGCTGGCGGCCCGGCGATTTCGCCCGCTCGTGACGGGGGATTCCGACGTTCGGGACCTGCTCGATGCACTACCCGTCCCGGATGGGGCGGAGACGGCTTTCTTCGAGGGCGAGTATCGTCGCCAGATGTTCTTGTGGGCGGCCGGGCGGGTTTGCACTGAGTTCCGCCAATCGACCTGGAAGGCGTTCTGGTCGACCGGCGTGGAGGGTGCCGACGCCAAAGTCGTGGCCGAAGAAGTTGGCATCTCGGTGGGTGCGGTGTACATCGCCAGGAGCCGCGTGATGGCCAGGTTGAGGACGGTCATCGAGCAGGCCGAGGCGGATTCGGCCTGGGAAATCCCCGGAGGTGGGCCTTGATTCATGACGCGAATCGCCCCTGCGATCGGGACCGCCTGCGTCGCCTGCTGGACGACCGGATCGAGGTATTGGAACGCGACGAGCTCGAGCGGCACCTCGAGGATTGCGTCCCGTGTCGCCAACTCCTCGAGGACTTGGCCGCGGGGCAACGATTCTGGGCCGATGCCCGGCTCGTGGAGGGGGTTCCCAGCCCTTCGCCCGACCAGGACGGCCCGGCTGGGGTCGACGAAGACGAAACGGCCTCATGGATTTTCCTCTTCGACCCGCCGGACGTTGAATGTCCCCGGGCGATCGGGAAGCTCGGCCCCTACGACGTGCTGGAGATCCTCGGCCGAGGGGGCATGGGCGTGGTCTTCAAGGCCAGGGACCGGGCCCTGGACCGGTTGGTGGCGATCAAGGTGCTCGCGCCCGGGATGTCGCTGGGTGCCTCGGCGCGTCGGCGATTCGCTCGCGAGGCGAGGGCGGCCGCCGCGGTGAGCCACGAGCACATCGTGGCGATCCACGCGGTCGACGAGGTCCGGGGATTCCCCTACCTCGTCATGCAATACGTTGCCGGCCGATCGCTCCAGGAGCGGTTGGACGAGGATGGGCCGATGGACGTCGAGGCGATCCTCCGCGTCGGCACGCAGACCGCCAGGGCGCTGGCCGCGGCCCATGCGCAGGGGGTCGTCCACCGCGACATCAAGCCGGCGAACATCCTTTTGGAAAACGACCTCGAGAGGGTGAAGCTCAGCGACTTCGGCCTGGCGCGAGTGGCCGACGACGCGAGCCTCACCCACACGGGCGTCATCGCGGGGACGCCCCAATACATGGCCCCCGAGCAGGCCCGCAGCGAATCCATCGACGCGAGGGTCGACCTCTACGGCCTCGGGGCCGTGCTCTACGCGATGGCCGCGGGTCGCCCTCCGTTCCGCGCCCACTCGGCCTTGGCCGTGCTCAAACGCGTCTGCGAGGATCCGCCCCGGCCCCTCCGGCAAAACAACCCCGAGGTCCCGGTCTGGCTCGAGCGACTCATCAGCCGCCTCCTCGCCAAGGATCCCGCCGACCGGATCCAGACCGCGACCGAGGTGGCGAACAGCCTCGAGCAAGGCCTCGCTCGCCACCGAGACATGAACCAGGGGCGGGTCGAGGAGACTTCGGGGTCAGTTCGGCCTTCGCGTGAAACTCCGCTTCGGCCTTCGCGATCTTTGTTCTCCCGACCGTGGATCTTCGCCGTCGGCCTGGTCCTTCTCATGGTCGTCGGCCTGGGCGGATCCGAGGCCGTGGGACTGACCAAGGTCCGTGAGGCGGTTGCGACCATCCTTCGAATCCGGACGCCCGAAGGTGTGCTCGTGGTGAAGGCGGATGACCCGAACCTAAACCTTCAAATAAACGGCGAGACGCTGGTGATCGGCGGAGCGGGCGTCCAGGAGATTCGACTGCGTCCCGGAGTCCATCGGGTGCGCGCTCTCCGTGGCCAGCAACCCATCCAGGACTCGCTCGTCACGATCCAGAAGGGAAGACGGGAGATCCTCGAGATCGGTGTCGTATCGGACGTTGGCATCGTAGGAGTCGATCGGGGCGAGGCTGAAGGGCCCGCAAACTCGTCGGCGGCTTCTGTAGTCAAGGCCGACTTGCCTTGGGTCGAGGGAAAACCCAGCCTGGTTTGGAGTCTGGCCTTCTTGCCGGAAGGAAACCGACTGGCGATCGGTCAAGAAGCCTTCGACGGGACGTCGACGCTTCGTCTCCATGACCTCGTAACGAAAAAAAGTCTCGATCTTGGCGCGAAGGCCCAGGCTCGGAGCGTTGACGTCTCACCCGATGGTCGTCGCCTCGCCGCCGGTTGTTTCGACGGCCACCTGTTGGTGTATGACCTGGAGGTTAACCCTCCTTGCCTGATCTTGGATCAAGATGCGGATGGAGAGACGATCAACGTCGTCCGTTTCACTCACGATGGTCGTCACGTGATCTCGGGGACGTGGCAGGGTCACGTCCGCTGGCATCACCTGGCGACTTCAACGATCTCACGGGCGTTCGACCATCCGTCCGAGGTCTATGCGCTGGCGATCGACCATTCGGACTCGATCCTCGCCGTTGCCGGAGAGTCCGGGATGATCCAACTCATCGACCCGACGTCCGGTAAGGTCCTCCACAACCTATTGGGGCACGGCGGCCCGGTGGAGTCGCTCGCGTTCTCGGCGGACGGCCGTCTCGCCTCGGGGAGTTGGGACCGAACGGTTCGCCTCTGGGATCCTCGTGCCGGCACGCTCGTCTCGACCCTGACAGGGCATCGTCGCGAGGTCCTCTGCGTGCGGTTCTCCCCGGACGGAAGGCTCCTCGCGTCTTCCGAGGGCAAGGGCGACGGGGGTGACTCCAATACCTCGTCGTTCGATTGTCGGATCGTGATCCACGCGGTCCAGTCCGGGGTCGTCTTGCACAACATCCAGGCCCACCTCAACAGCATCTATACGCTCGCCTTCTCCCCCGAGGGCTGGCTCGCCTCCGGGAGCATGGACAAGAGCGTCAAGCTCTGGAATCCCGCCACCGGCGCCCTCCGCGACATGTTCGTGCCGGGGATCGCGGGCATGGAGTCGGACGTACGTCCCAGGCCCTCTCCGGTCCACGACGACTTACGGAAGCCCACCACGATCGCGCCTGCGACGCGGGGACGTTGAGATGGTGACCGGTCAATCGGCCTCGGTCTCGCACGCTTGCGGGTGACCTTGCCATCAGAATGAACTGAATGATCGTGTGTTAATTCTTTGAATAACGCACATGAATGCGAGCGATGTGCGAGGTGTCGGAGTGCGCGCCGAGCTCGGCGGCCTGGGGCCGCGTGGCTCGAGTCGCGTGTCGGGAGCACTTCATTCACACCCGGCAGGTCCGTCCATTTACCTTCGAGGGAAAACCATGTCCGAGAGCGTTCGACGAGTCAAACGGCCCGGGAATGGCTTGCCCTTTCCGGGGATACGAACCGGTTTTCTTCTCCTGACGGTCGGCCTCCTGATGGGAGTGTCCTGGCGCGACGACGGGGCACCACACTCCCTCGTGCTGTCACGCCACACCTGCGGCATCCGGGCGATCGCCGGCTCTGCTGCAAGCCGTCAGGTCGCCTGGATCGGCTGGGACGGTACCATCGCGCGGACGGAGTGGGATGCCTTCGGGCCCCGGACCACAATCTTGGAACGCGAGCTCGAAGGGGGGCCTTCGACGCTGGCTTTCAGCCCCGATGGCACATGTCTGGCGCTGGGGTGCGAAGACGGGAGCATCGAGGTTTTCGATAACGCCAACGATCGTCTGTACCTTCGATTTGACTCGGGCGGCCGGGGCGTGAAGTGTGTCGGATATTCGCCGGACGGCAGGGTTCTGGCGACGGGCAACTTAGACTCGAGGATACGGCTTTGGGATCCAGGGACCGGACGATTACTCGCGACATTTCCCGGACACAAGTCGGCGGTGAGCCGCATCGCTTTCGATGATTCGGGCGCTCGGCTGGCCTCGGCCGACATCCAGGGCCGCGTCCTGATTCGGGACTGGCGCGTTTCGTCCACGATCGACGAGTGGGCCCCTGCGGGCCGGGTGCTGGATGACGTGCTCGCCTTGGAGTTCTCACGGCAAGAGGATTCGTTGGTCTTCGCCCGGCGGACACAACCGCTCGTTTTCCTGCGCAACCCTTCCCAGGGTTTCGTCAAGACGACGGACCTCCTCGGCACCGCCACGACGGCCTTCGTCCCCTCGCGGACCGATCAGGGCCTGGTGGTCGGAGATCGCCGAGGTCATGTGGAGGTTTGGGATCCTCTCGGCGTCCACCGCCGAAGAACCTGGAAGGCCCATCAGGGCGGGGTCACGGCGTTAGCCTACTCATCCAACGGTCGATCCCTCATCAGCGCGGGCCAGGATGGGATCATCCGGCTCTGGGCCACGGCCGAGGATCGACAAACCGACTTGGCCTCGACCGTTAGCGAATTCGAGTGATCGCTTAAGAAAACTTGTTCAGCCGATGCTCGGACTCGGAGGTAGTGTCTTCGTGGTTCGTGGTAGTCAAACCCGGGTTGTCATCGTGCGGAGACCTTGGTCCCTAGGTGGCGGCAAATTCCTGTCGTGTTAACACTCTCTGTGAAAAGAGTTTACGTCGCTCGCTCCTGCAACCTCGCCAGCCAAGTCCGGCACTCTCGCCCCTGACGTTGTCGCAACGACCTTGTGCTCTTTGGCGTCGACGATAAAGTCTCGCTCGTTCGGTGGGGAACACAGCATGGTGGCAGTGGAAAACTCCCTCCCGAAAAAATCCACTTCTCCGAAATTCGGCTCAAGGACGGAGGCCCCAGACGCCGATACCGAGCAGAGATGTTGTCGTGGGCGTATCGCTCCGAACGGATTCGGATCGCGTCCCCACCGCGCCAGCATTCGGGATTGCACGTATGTACGTCCTTTGTGCCGGCATGTATCGTGCCTGTTCGACCTGGCAATACGAAGTCATCGCCCACCTGCTCGAGCGGCACCGGGGCGGTGATCGGCTTGGATACCTCACGGGCGAGGAGTTCGCCGAGAGGGATCGGGCCACCAGAGATCACGCGGGCTGGACGATCCTCAAGTCGCACGAAGGCCATCGGCAGTTCTCGAAGGTGGTCGCCGAGAAGCGGGCCATCGTCGTCTACGCCCACCGGGACGTGCGCGACGTCGTGTTCTCGCTCATGCACAAGCGGGGCGTGAGCTTCCGCCGGTTGTTCCGACAGGGGATGATCCACCAGATCTTGGTCAACGACCGGTTCTGGTCGAGGCAGCCCAACGTGCTCACCCAACGATATGAGCAGGTGGTTGCGAATCCCGTCGAGGGCGTCTTGCAACTCGCGAATCACATCGGGATCGAAATTTCCGAGCCGGAAGCCGCGGAGGTCGCGTCGGAGTACTCATTCCAGACGAATCGAAAACGCACGCAAGAGCTGGTCGCCCGGCTCCGCGACCAGGGCGTCGACCTCGAGGACCCGTCGAATCTCCAGTACTACGACCACCGCACCCTGCTCCACTGGAATCACATGAGGGAAGGCCGCCCGGGGAACTGGCGAGAGCTCGCCTCGCCCCGAGAACGGGCCATCCTCTCTCGACTCTGCGATTCGTGGTTGATCAACCATGAATACGAGGCCGACACCCGCGGGCCTCGGGCGGAACCTCGAGGGCTGAGCACTCGTCTTCGTGATGAGCTCGAATTGGCCGGTGCCTGGGCCACGTGTGCGTTGCGATGTGCCGCGCTGCGATATCCGAAGAGTGCCTCGCTGCTGAAGCGTGTCCTGCGGATCTCCAACGCAAAGCCCCCGGCCGTGCCCGCCAAGGCCCCTACGCCGAATACCGTCCGCGTCGACGCGGCCCAGGTCGGGGGTACGCCAGCCGGCGCCCGATCTTCCGCCGATGTCCTCCAGTCCTCCGACCAATAAGAACCCACCCCGAAACCCGGCTTTATAAGAAAAAGCCGGGTTTCCCAACAGACTCTCAGACTCGACCCGCGACATCGGCGTCTTTCGAGATGGCGGCTTGTCCGGCGCGAAGGGTCGCAAGGATGGCGTCGGGGTCGTAAACGCAACCACCCCAGGTCCCTCCGCCGATGGCTTGCAGGGCGGCCCAGAGCCGGGTGTCGTCGGGGAGGTCGGGGTCGGGCGAGAGACCATCCATCGGGGTTCGGGCGTCGAGGACCTGGGTCGCCGCCTCGGCGCCGATGTCGACGCCGCCGGGCCCGACGAGGTCCACCGAGCCTTCCAGCCGTAGCCGGTCGATGACGATCCGGATCAGATCCCCGTCGCGAAGCTTGCCGATCGGGCCCCCCGCCAAGGCCTCCGGGCCGATGTGGCCGATGCACGCGCCTGTCGAGACGCCGGAGAATCTCGCGTCGGTCAGCACGGCGATGTGCTTGCCGAAGGACAGGTGTTTGAGCGCGGAGGTGATCTGGAAGATTTCTTCCATGCCCGCACCCATCGGCCCCCGGCCGGCGAGGACGAGGATGTCGCCGGCCTTCAGCGGGTGGTCCGAGTAGCCCTTGATGGCCGCGATCGCCTCGCGCTCGCGGGTGAAGACGCGGGCGGGCCCAACCTTGCGATAGACCCCGTCCGGGTCGACGACGCTCGGGTCGATCGCCGTGCTCTTGATCACCGATCCTTCGGGGGCGAGGTTGCCTCGGGGAAAGGTCACCGTGCTCGTGAGCCCCACGGCCCTCGCCTTCTCCGGGTTCATGATCACATCGTCGGGATCGACGCCGTCTTGCTCGAACAGGAGATCCCTCAAACGAAGGCGCCTGGTCGACTTCTCCCACCAGTCGAGGTTCCGCCCGAGTGGCTCGCCCGTGACGGTGAGGGCGGACTCGTCGAGCAGTCCGAGGGCGCGGAGGTGCAGCATCACCTCGGGCACCCCCCCTGCCAGGAAGGCGCGGACCGTCGGGTGGTAGTAGGGGCCATTGGGCAGGACGCTGACGAGTCTCGGGACCTTGACGTTAATCTCGTGCCACTGGTCGACGGTCGGTCGATCCAGGCCGGCGGCGAATGCGATGGCGGGGATGTGGAGCAACAGGTTCGTCGAGCCGCCGAACGCCGCGTGGACCGTCATCGCGTTGCGGATGGCCGAGTCGGTCAGGATATCGCGACTCGTGAGGCCACGTCGGGCGAGCGCCACGAGCGCCAGGGCCGAGCGTCGGGCCACGTCTTTCCAGATCGGCTGGCCCGATGGGACGAGGGCCGTGTGTGGGAGCGACATCCCGAGCGCCTCCGCGACAACCTGCGACGTCGCGGCCGTCCCGAGGAACTGGCAGCCGCCGCCGGGGCTCGCGCAGGCGCGACATCCGAGCTCGGCGGCCTCGGGGAGGGTCAGCTCATCGTGCGCGTAGCGTGCCCCGATCGACTGCACCTTGCCCGCATCCTCGCCCTCCTTGGGGGGCAAGGTCACACCGCCCGGGACGAGGACGGAAGGGAGTTGGCTGGATCCGGCCAGGGCGAGGAGCATGGCCGGCAACCCCTTATCGCAGGTCGCGACCCCGAGCACCCCTTTGCGCCTCGGCAGCGAGCGGATCAGGCGGCGGAAGACGATCGCGGCGTCGTTGCGATACGGGAGGCTGTCCATCATCCCGGTCGTCCCCTGCGTGCGACCGTCGCAGGGGTCGGAGACCATCGCCGCGAACGGTGCGACGCCGAGCGAGCTCAGTGTCTCCGCTCCTTCCTGGACGAGCAACCCGATTTCCCAGTGCCCCGTATGATAGCCAAGCGCAATCGGGGTCCCATCGGGCGCCCGGAGACCCCCCTGGGTGCTGAGGATCAAATACGGATCGCGATCGACCTGCTCGGGCTTCCAGCCCATACCCGCATTCTGGCTCAGTCCGAAGAGGTCGCCCGACGGCCAGGTCCGGAGCATCTCGTCGGTCAACGGGAGCGAACCCGCCGGGCCGTCGGCCTTGGACTGGACATCGAGGAGGCTCGAGTCCTCGGATTCCACGATTTCGGTGAAGGAGGGGCTATCGGTCCGGGCGCTGGCCATGAGAGTGAATCTCTGGGGAGTCTGGCGGGCTCGACGGTCGCCGACTCGGTGCGGGGTCGACCTGGTTTGACTCCACGATCAGAGCACGAAACGTCCCCGATCGCAACCCGGGCCGGGTTGCTGCAAGACATCGCCCGGATTTGGCATCACGTGTGCTGATGCCTTCTTTCCAACGCGGTCCCGGACCCCTCTCCAGGCTCCGGACGGACACAATCGGCCGGAGAACGTGATACCAAGAGGTGAAGTTTAGTGATGGGCAATATCATCGGATGGATCGTCTTCGGTATCGTGGCGGGGGCGATCGCCCGGGTGCTCCATCCCGGGCCGGACCGGATGGGCCTGGTATCGACGACGCTCCTGGGCGTCGTCGGGTCGTTCGTCGGCGGGGGAATCGCGTACGTCCTCCGACTTGAGACCTCGCCTTATCAGCCTGGCGGATGGCTCTTGTCGATCCTGGGTTCCGTTCTCCTGCTGACGTTGGGGTTCTTCAGCAAGCAAGCCCGGTCGCTCCACTGAGCGAGTCTCGTCGACCGGAACACTCTTCCGAAGGTGATGGCCCGTGAGACCGACCAAGACCACGCTCGAACCCCCCGCCTCTCGTGCCGAGACCGCCGGACTCGAGCAACTCGCCTGGCTGATGGACCGTGCCTTCCAGATCCCGGGGACCCGGATCCGCGTCGGGCTCGACGCGATCCTCGGGCTCTTCCCGGGCGCAGGGGACATCATGACCGGGGTCGTCCAGATCGGGATCGTCCTGGTCGCACTCTATCGCTTCCGGGTGCCGAAGCCGATCGCGGCCAGGATGGCGGCCAACGTCCTGCTCGATACCGCGCTCGGAGCCTTGCCGATCCTCGGCGACCTCTTCGACGTCGCGTTCAAGGCGAATACGAGGAACCTCCAGCTCCTCAACCAGGTTCAAGAGGCGCGTCGGCTGGAAACCCAGGCCGACACTCGCCCCTCGATTCTCTTCCTGACGTCGATCGCGGCGGCCCTGATCCTCGCGCTGGTGCTCGTGATCGTCGGCTTCGTGACCGTCGTTCGCTGGCTCTTCGAGCGTACTTCGGGCTGAACGCGGCTCAGGCACTCGCGGCGATTGCGCTCAACAATTCCTTGGGCGGGTTGCCGTTGTCGACGAGACGGAGCAATCGCCCGTCGGGTGCCTGCATCTGGAGATTCGGGTCGATGCCGACCGCCGAGTACAGGGTCGCGGCAAGGTCGGCCGGCGTGACGGGTCGATCCGCCGGAGAGTCGCCCTTGGAGTCGGTCCGCCCGATGACCGTCCCTCGAGGGATCCCCGCCCCGGCGAGGAGGGCGCAGTTGGCGCGGCCGTGGTGGTCGCGACCCGCATTCCCATTGATTTTGGGAGTGCGCCCGAACTCGCCCATCATGACCACGAGCGTCTCGTCGAGGAGACCCCGTTCCTCGAGGTCGCGGATGAGCGCGGAGACCCCCTGATCGAGCGGGGGGGCGAGCGTGTTCCTGATCGTGGGGAAGTTCTGGGCGTGGGTGTCCCAGCCGAGCGGGCCCATGCCGCGATCGTTCAAGGTCACGAAGGAAACCCCGCCCTCGACGAGGCGCCTTGCGAGCAAGCACGACTGACCGAACGGGTTCCGGCCGTAACGGTCGCGGACCAAGTCCGACTCGCGGTTGATCTGGAACGCCGACTGCGCGGCACTCGAGGTCAACAGGTCGTAGGCCTGGTCGGCGAAATGATCACGACTGGTCGAGAGCGTGGTCGGGGCGACGTCGTGCGCGAAGTTGTCGAGGGTGTGGACCATCGCCCGACGACGACGGAGTCGATCGAGGGTAACCCGGTCCGGCGGGGTCAGGTTGTTGACCCGGAAGCCCGGTTGGCTCGGGTCCCCCGAGACGACGAACGGGTCGTAGGCCGGCGTCAGGTACCCGCTCGACGAGAACAGCGGCGCATCGGGGACGGCGACGTAGGGCGGGAGCAGGCCTCGGCCCGATTCCCGGGTCTTGGACACGACGCTCCCGAAGCTCGGGTAGACGAGCGCGGGGTTGGGACGATACCCGGTCAGCAGGTGGTGGGCCGCACGGTCGTGATCGGCCTCGGGCGACGTCACGCTCCGGATCAACGTGGTGCGGTCGAGTACCCGGGCGAGATTGGGAAAGACTTCACTGATTCTCACGCCGGGGATGGCCGTGTCGATCGGTTTGAATTCGCCTCGGATGTCGACCGAGGCGTCCGGCTTGGGGTCGAAAGTGTCGATATGCGAGGGGCCGCCGGCGAGCCAGATCAGGATGCAGTTCTTGGCCCGGGTGGTCGAGTTCGTCCCCGTCCCGTTCGCGAACGATCGGAGTCGGAGGAGGTCGCCAAGTCCGAGGCCGCAGACACCGAAGAGCCCGGCCCGCAGGAAGGAGCGGCGGCTCGGGCCTCGACAAGGGATGGCGTTCGCGGGAGCGGTCATGTTCGGGTCTCCCCAGGGGGTTCCAGGACCGTCGATCGGAATCAAGGTCAATGGTTGAACGCGAATTCGCGGGAATTCAGGAGCGCCCAGAAGAGATCCTCGGCCGTCTCGCGGGGCGTGGTCGACTGCTTCAACTCCGCCGTCCAGTGCGAAAGTTCCTCGGCCGTCGGCGGGCGGCAGACGGTCCGGTAGTAGAGGTTCTCGACGATCTCTTCGGGCTCTGGGCTGAGCTCGAGAAGGTTGGCGAGGTAGCCGTTGAGATGTGAGATTTTGCCTTCGATGGTATCGCCGCCGATCAGCAGCAGCGACTGCCTCAGGCTCAAGGACGGGGTCGCGACCGAGGAACACCCGATGGCCCGGGGGCATCGTCCGAAGGTGTCGAGGATCGAACTCGCGGTGGACGGGTCGGCCACGTCGATCGCCCGAGTCCCGAGCGCCCGATTCGGATACTGATTGACGACGTCGGTCGCCTGTGCAAGGGCATCGGCCATCTGGTGGGCGCTCAGCGGACGGGCCATCTGGTGTGAGACCAGACGCTCGTCGTGTTCGTTCCCCGGGATCGTTCCCGAGGAGAGGCCGTAGGCCTCCGACGTGGCGATCGTGCGGATCAAGTCGCGGAAGTCATATTTCGAGGCGACGAAGTGCCTGGCCAGGGCGTCGAGCAACTCGGGGTGGACGGGCGGGTTCGCGCGGCTCAGGTCGTCGGGCGGGTCGGCGAGGCCCTTGCCGAAGAACTGGGCCCAGGTCCAGTTCGCCATCGCCCGGGCGAAGTACGGGTTCTCCGGCGCGGTCATCCAATCGGCGAGCGCCTTGCGTGGGTCGTCCTTCTCGGCCACGGTCACCGCCTGCTTGTTCAGGAGCCGAGGCGAGGCCGGGGCCTTGGTACGCAGGTGCTCGACCTGGCCCTTCGGATCGACCTTGATCACCGTCTTGCCCATCATCCCACCGCCGCCCCCCCCGGTCCTCTGGACCTTGGCGAAGAAAGCGGCGAGCCCGAAGTAATCGTCCTGGGTCCAGACGTCGAACGGATGATCATGGCACTGGGCACAGCGCATCCGGAGCGCGAGGAACCGCTGGGCGGACTGCTCGGCCTGCGTCTTGGCGTCGGGCCCGTCGAGTGCGTAGTTGGCCGCGCCGTTGCCGAACTCCTCGGGCGCTCCGACCGCCGTCAGGAGGGTGCGGACCATGACGTCCCAGTGCGTATTATCCCGCAAACAGGTGTCGATCCAATCCTGGAACCTGGAGGCCCCGTTCCCCTGGCGGGTCGTGCTGACCTGGAACATGTCCCCAAATTTGATCCGCCAGAACCGGACGAAGTCGCGGTCCTCCAGGAGCCGGTCGATCAGCTTGATGCGCTTGTCGGGATCGTCGGACGCGAGGAACTGCCGGACCTGCTCGGGAGTGGGCTGGCGGCCGACAAGGTCGAGGGAGGCCCGCCGGAAGAAGGCGGAGTCGCTCGACCTCGGGCTCGGCGGGACCTTGAGCGATTCGAGGCGCTTGAACAACTCGTCGTCGATGAAGTTCCGTCGCGGTCGTTTCGCGAAGTCGTACGCGAGGTCGGGGTTGATCAGGGTGGCGAGTCGCGTGCTCACAACCTGGGATTGGTAGCGGACGATCAAGTCGGTCTCGGCGCGTCGGAGAAGGACCGCCTTCCCCCGGGCGTCGATGGTCGCGGCCGAGTCGTCATTGACGCGGAACGTCGCGAGTCGGGTAACATCCCGGCGATGGCCGTCAGCATAGTGCGCGGTCGCCCGAATCTGCTGGGGACCGGGTTCGCCGAGGCGGATGTCCGCAGGCTCGACCTCGAGGCGGACCAACTCACCGTGAGTCTTCCCGAGACTCAACGGGGCCCCGGCCGCGATCCAGCCGCGGACGGTCTGATATTCCGGCGACAGCCGAGCGATCCTGAGGCCGCCCACATGCGGGACGCTTCCGGTCGCCTTCTGCAGCAAGAGGCTTTGCTCCGGGGCGAGCCGAGAGATTCGCCTCCCCGCCGCGTCCCGGGTGATCGAGCGATAATCGCCGGGGGCATCGTAGCCGAAAAGCGAGAGGTGGAATCCGTTCTGGCCGTCCGCCCTGCCGTGGCAGCCGCCGGTGTTGCACCCGGACCGGGTCAGGATCGGCACGATATCCTCGCCGAAGTCCCACGGGCGCTCGGACGTCGGCAGGACCTCGACCTCGGCCGAGGTCGATGCGTCCTTCCAACGGGCATGGATCTTGGCCCGGCCCGAAGCTAGCGGCTTTAAATAGCCATTGGCTTCGACGACTACGACGCCGGCCGGTTCAACGCTCCAGGCCACCTCGGTGGTCAGGTCACGCCGGTCCGCGTCGGCGGAAGTCCGTGCCGTTAACTGCAGGCCCTGGTCGCCCGGTGCGATGATGGTCGAGGCCGGGCTGACGACGAGGGGAGGGCTCGCCGGTGCGGTGGGGGCTTTCGGAGCGGCGGCCCCCTGCTCCGTCGTCACGGCTTGTGGTTGGGTCGGATGAGAGGCGTCCGTGGTCGTCTTGGCTGGCAACACCCGAGTGGGTGTGGGGGAGGTCGACTTCGAGCAACCAACGGCCCCGGCCGTCACGCAGAACAACACGACCGATCGGAACCCGGAATGGGCCATGAAAGCACCCTCCCCCATCCTCGTCGAAGGGCCGAAATGCGGGAAAACGACAAACGTCGATGCCCTCCCCTGATCCTAATCGAGTAAGATGCTCGAGGCAAGTCGGGCGTCGAGAAAATCGGATCCACACCTCCCGCGTTCAGGAGTACCAAACTGTGCGGACGAGGAAAATTTGCCCAATGCTTCGGCGATCAAATAGGGTTGGCGTCGCCTCGATCCGGACATTACTCTTTCCGGGGCATCATGCAGGGGCCGAACTGCGACCTTACCTTGTCGAGGCCGGACATTGCCCAAGTCGAAAAAGGCAACCATGAAAGCCATCGTGTTCGATCGGTTCGGCGAGCCCGGGGATGTCCTCCAGGTCCGCGAGCAACCCATCCCGGAACCGGGGCCGGGCGAAGTGCGGGTGCGGATGATCGCCAGCCCGGTCAACCCCTCGGACTTGCTGGTGGTACGTGGGCTCTACGGAGTCCTCCCGACGCTCCCGGCCACGCCCGGGTTCGAGGGGGTCGGGGTGGTCGACAAGGCTGGGCGGGGACTTCTCGGCTGGCTGGCCAAAGGAAAGCGGGTCACTGTCATCAACCACAAGGGGGGGAACTGGGCCGAATACGCCGTGATCCCGGCCCGACAGGCCAGGCCTGTCCCCTCCGACATCCCCGACGAGCAGGTGGCCTCCTTCTTCGTGAACCCCGCGACCGTCCTCGCGATGGTCCGGCATATTCTGGCGGTACCTAAAGGAGCCTGGCTCCTCCAGTCGGCGGCCGGCTCGGTGCTGGGAAAGATGATCATCCGGCTAGGCCAGCACGACGGTTTCCGGACGATCAATGTGGTGAGGAGGCACGAGGCGATCGCCGAACTGAAAGCTCTCGGGGCGGACGTCGTGCTCTCGACCTCCGACGGGCCGATCGAGACTCAGGTCCGAAACGTGGTCGGTCCGGCCGGCGTCGCGTATGCGATCGACCCGGTCGGCGGCGAGACCGGCACCGGCCTCTTCCGCTCGCTCGGCGAAGGGGGGCGTCTGCTCGTGTACGGATCGTTGTCCCAGGAACCGCTCCAGATCGACTCTCGCTCCGTGATCGCGGGGAAACGTATCATCGAGGGGTTCTGGCTTGGACATTGGATGCGAGGGCGGAGCATCCCGGCCGCCTTGCGCCTTTTTCGAGAGATTGCCGAGCTCATCCGCGCAGGCGTGTTGGCGACCGAGGTTGGCCCGTCCTTCCCCCTTGAGTCGGTCGCCGACGCCGCCCGGCAGGCCGAAGCGGTCGGTCGGGGCGGCAAGATCTTGCTCAGGATCGGAGCAGACTGAGTGACTTGGAGGGTCGGTACGATTGACCCTGACCACGTGGAAATCGACCCGGGTTGGCGAGGGTTCTTGCCAGCCTAAGAGGCCCCCGGGACATCGGTCCGACGGTCGAGAAGGTCTTGAGGGCTTCACCTTTGCGGAATCGGCAAGTTGCGGACTTAAGCATCGACGCACCGCGATTTTTCGCGGAATTCATTCGCCCTGGAGGGTCCCGGGCTGTACAATCCTGAGAGGTTGTGGATCGGCCTTGTTGCTCCGTCGTACTGAGTCTCGCCGGACCGATTCTTGCTCGAACGGTCTTCCCCCCCGAGTCCCTGTACTCGTCTCCTTCGCACGCCCTCCTGCGGCCTCGGTTCGGTTCCTGATGACTTCGGGAGGCCCGGTGAGTCGAAGTTTTTGGGCCGGGGAGATCGAGGACGTATGATCGTATTCACGGAAGATCCACCGGTTCGCCGGCCTGGCGGGCGGTCCCTTTGACATCCGAACCGTGATCTTTCTTGCTCATCGAAGTCCTGACGGTTCGTCCGACCTCGGTCCTTTGCCGAGTCTCTCCGGGACGATGCACGTCGGGCGGGGAAATCCTGAAAAATGAGTATATCTGAATCCACCGGCGCCCAGGATTGGCGTGCCGTTGCGTGTCTTGCGCCGGGTGGTGAGCGTCTGCTTTGCGTCGGCGAGAGTTCCTCCCAGGTCCGGGCGGCCTACGCCGGGGCGTGGGGCGAAGTGATCCGCGACGAAGATCGTCCGACCGTTCGCGCGATCTCGCTCCAGCGTTGGGCCGGGCAAGCGTGGGCCGGCCAGTGGGAGCACCAGACCTACCTCGCCGTCCCCGCGACCCGCGGCGGCAAAGCGGGTGCTGGCGATTCGACCGAACCCGTCGTGACCAACCCCTGAGTCGAGGCGATCGGTTTCGGACCCGTGGCCCCGAGCCTTTCGCTCGGTCGGCGAAATGGGCCCCCGTTGGTCTAATCCGACAACTTCCTTCACCCCCAGGCGACCTCTGGGGGTTCTTTTTTTGGCGGATCTCGGACGAGAACCGTTGCTGGCCCTCCTCGCTGCGCGGTTCTGCTTCTCGAGCCGTTAGGTGCGAAGGTCACAAGACCCAGATCAAAGGATCGCGGGCCGGAGCGGGTCTTTCTCGAGACGGCTGGCCCAGACTTCGAGATGGGGAAACGCTGCAGCAATTCGGCCGGCGAGTTCTTCGACCCCCGGGCGTTCCGTGGCATGATGCCCCGCGACGACCAGGCCAATCCCCCGAGAGTCCGCCTCGAGTGCCCGGTGGAACCGAGATTCGCCGGTGAGGAGGGCGTCGGCGCCAGCCTTCGCGGCATCGGGGAGGAAGTCGTCCCCGGCCCCGCAGACGATCGCGACGCGCTCGACACGACGGTCTTCCGATCCCACGTACTGGACGGCCGTGGTGTTTAGGAGCCTCGCGACGAGGGACGCGAACGCGCCGAGTGACGTCGTTTCAGCGAGACGCCCGAGCCGGCCGGCCCCGGCGTTATCGGGAGTTGGATGGAGCGGGTAGACGTCCGTTGCGGGTTCCTCGTACGGGTGGTTCGCCCGGATCGCCTCGAGGATGTTCGCGAGTCGTTCGCCGGGACAGAGCAGCTCGATCCTCGATTCGCGGACCGACTCCCTCCGCCCCGCCTGGCCGACGGTCGGGTTCGCGTCGGCCGTCCCGAAGTACGTACCGACACCTCGAGACGTGAACGAGCATTCCTCATAGGCTCCGATCCGTCCGGCACCGGCCGCGAAAGCGGCGGAGAGGATTGCGTCTCGGCTCTCTCGAGGAGCGAAGACGATCGTTTTAAAGCTCGAAGCCCCCGGCGAGGGACGCAAGGTCGTGACGTCGATTAGCCCCAGGCGTCTGGCGAGGCCGTCATTGATCCCGTCTCGCGTATTGTCGAACGCGGTGTGAGGGCTTGCGATCGACACCCCGGCTCGGGCGAGGTCCCAGAGAAAGCCGGTCTCGACGTGGTCCGCCCGGACACGCTTCACGGCCTTGAACAGGACCGGGTGATGGCTGACGATCAGTTCGGCCTTCGAATCGATCGCTTCGCGGGCGGAGTCGGGGGTTACGGTGAGGCACGTCATGACTCGTGAGACCGCGGTGCCCGGATCGCCCCAGAGCAAGCCCACGTTGTCCCAGCTCTCGGCAATCCGGCTCGGTGCGAAGCCTTCGAGCCAGCTCACGACGTCAGCGACCGAACTCATCTCGAACCTCCTCAATCTGCATCCGATCGGAAAGCACCGCCGATAGTTGCTGCGCCCAGGAGCCTGGTTTTTCCCAGGTCCGCCCGTCCATGCGAGAGACCGACCGAATCCCGCGGACGGAATTGGTGAGGAACACTTCGTCGGCCTGTCGAAGCTCGTCTCGGGTCAGCTCGCCATCGTCAATGACTTCGAGAGCCTGGTCTGCGGCCAACTCCAGCAGGACGGCCCTCATAATACCGGGGACTAGCGGCCCGAGGAGCGTGGGGGTGCGGAGCGTCGTCCCCTGGACGCAGAACAGGTTCGTTCGGCTCCCTTCCCAGACCCTTCCGTCGTCGGTCGTGCTCAACGCCTCGTCGAATCCGGAGCGTTGGGCCGACTCGAATACGATTCGACGCCGCCAGTAATTCAAGGTTTTGTGCCGGGCGAGCGGATCATTCCGGACAACGTCCCATCCCCCCACGTCCACCGTCAGACCGTCCGACGTTGCCGCGAGCCGGAGTGGATTCGCCGACATCCAGAGGGTCGAGCCCTTGTTGCTGGATCGTCCTCCGGACAGGCTGATCCGGATCAGAGCCTCCCCGGCGATCTGGTTCGCGTGCAAGAGCTCGGCGATCGCGGAGGCGTTCGGCAGCGCATTCCGGTCGAGCGGTATTCCGAGCTCCTCGGCCGATCGCGACATCCTCGCAAGATGCCGTCTGAGGAGCGGTACGCGACCGTTCCAGGTGCGTAGGGTTTCGAACAGGCCGAGCCCATGCTCGAACGTGCGATCATGAACCCTAATCGCCAGGCTGTCGGAAGGGACGACCCGGCCGCCGACCCAGAGGCTTGTCAAAGGTTCGCCCCTCCTCTCGCTTCGAGGACCTCCCGAAGTCCCCGGCCCTTGGCGAGGGTCTCGAGATACTCGGCCTCAGGATCCGAGTCGGCGACGATTCCCCCACCAACCTGATAACTGACTCGATCGCCCTCGACGAGCATGGTCCGGATCGCGATGTTGAACGCGCTGGTCCCCCCACGCCCATAGTAGCCGATGGCCCCTGTGTAGAGGCTGCGACGGGTCGGTTCGAGTTCGTCGATGATCTCCATCGCGCGGATCTTGGGAGCCCCGGTGATCGACCCGCCAGGGAACATCGCCCGGATGACCTCGATCGGTCCCGCACCCGCCCGGAGTTGGCCCTCGACGGTGGCCACGAGGTGGTGCACTTGCGCGAAACTCTCGACGGTCAGCGGGTCGAGGACCCGGACCGTCCCAAAGCGACAGGTTCGTCCCAGGTCGTTCCGTTCGAGGTCGACGATCATCGTCAACTCGGCGCGATCCTTGACGCTCGTCGCGAGCTCGGTTGCGAGTCGGGCATCATCGTCCGGCGAGTGGCCGCGAGGTCGAGTCCCCTTGATCGGCCTGGTGACGAGCCGGTCGCCTCGAGTCTCGAAGAACCACTCAGGACTTGCGCTCACGACGGCGAGGTCGTCCCACTGCAGGTAGGCCGCAAACGGGGCCGGGCTCTGCGCCTTCAGACCCAGGTAGAGGTCGAGCGGTTCTGGGTTACCTCGAACGGTGAACCTCTGCGAGAGGTTCGCCTGGAAGATGTCGCCCGCCGCGATGTACTCGAGGATCCGACGGACGGCGTCGAGGTATTCCTCACGAGTGAAGTTGCTCTCGATGTCCCCGAGCTCGCTCCTCGGCGGTTCCTTGGGAATCTCGATTCCCTCGAGGGCCTGCCGCCAATCGTCGAGTCGACCTTGGAGGGCACCCTCCCCTTCTCCGAGAAAATCGTGCGACCAGAGGTCCGCCTGTCCCGAGGCGTGGTCGAGCGTCACGACCGTGTCGTAGAGCGAGAACGCAATGTCCGGGAGGCGTGAGTCTCGGGCGATCCGACGGGAAAGTCGCTCGAGGCTTGGGGCGAGGTCGTATCCGTAGAAACCGATCAATCCCCCCGTGAACGGAGGATGCTCCGATTCGTCGAAATCGGACGGCTCGGAAAGTCCGAATCGATCGAGGAGTCGTCCCAGGACGTTCAGGACGTCCCCCGAGCCGAGCTCGGTCTGCAAGTCTTGGCGGATCGTCCAACGGTCACCCGTTGCCTCGAAAACCAGCCGAGGGCGGGCTGCGTAGAAGCTCCAACGCCCCGAACGTCCGAACCCCAGTCCGCTCTCGAGTAAGGCCGGTCGCGGCCAGTTGCCGATCGTTCGCGTAAGGACGTCGGCCGAGAGTCGTGGCAGCTTGGCATGGATCGGGGACCGAGAAGCGATGGCCACGGAACTCCTCATCAGAACCACTCGAAGTCGCCGTCTCCTGGCTCCATTCTAGGCTCCAGGATCCGACGCACGATCTGAGGACGATTCCATTCGGCATCGGACCAACGAAATCGGATGCCTTGGTAGTCCTCGACATTAGCCCGGTGAGGGGTGTCGGCGCTGATGGTGTCAGAAAGCCGGTTGACTCATGGGGCGAGATAGGTGCCGAAGTCATCCCGAAGGGTGGGCATTGCCCACCAGCCTTTCCCGGTGACGATTGCAGGCCGGAAAGACATCGACGCGCTCCATTCGCAATTCGATGGCTGGGCGACGTCTACCGGGCCTCCCGGAATGCTTTTGGGCAGTGCCCACCCTACAAGGAGCTCAGCACCGATTTCGCGACATGAGGCAACCCGGTCTTAAGAAAAAGCCGGGCTTCGGGACAGAGGCTTGAGCGAGACGGTGAAGGAAACCATCTGCCAAATGCCCGTATGAGGCTCATCAAGGGGGAGGGCTTTGAGGAATCGTATCCGGAAAGCCCGCGACCGCTCGGTGGCGTCGACTGAAAGGAAGGCGGTCAGGTCACGATTCGTTGACAGTCTGAATGTCGGAGTCGTCATCGAGCGCGACGACGATGACTTCGCCGTCATCGCGACGGAGGCGGATGGTCGGCTGCTGGCAATAGGAGGCCTTCCCGCCCATCTCCATGCCGCCGACGGGCCGGAACCCTTCGAGTTCGACTCGCCCGACGACCTGGGTCGTCCACTTGCGATGTCCGACCCGCACATGCTGGGTGATGCGAAGGCGAGTCCCGTGGGTGTACTTCGGCTTGGGAGGTGTGGGGATCATGGTCCCTTCCGGCGGTGACTGAGAATGACGCAACGCTCGGCAATCGTTCCGAAGCGACTATCGTACGGGCAGGTTGGGAGGGCGACAAGTCACGATTGCCGACGCGGGAGATCGGTATGGTCGGACGGGATGAGGATTGGTCTCTCACTGCCGCGCGATTCGTCCTTCGCCTTCGATCCACGAATCTCGATTCCTGGGCGGATCCCGACGTCGAGGAAGGGGGAAATTGGGGCCCGGAAGTCGAAGCATTATTTCGGAAAAGAAGTTGAAGACGTTCATGAGAAAAAGCCGACAACTGATCTGGTACTTCATGTCGACTCCAAGTAAAAGGGGCGTACCGCGGTGGACGCGATCCCCTCCGATTTCGGAGCTGGCCCGGCTGGAAGCCCGGGGCCGAAATGGTACAGGGAGGGAGCGGAAATCACGGTACCGTCGGGCGCCCTCCGTGACAGGAACGGGCCGTCCGCCGGGACACGTTACGCCATGATGGCGAAGCGTGGGGTCCTCGACGCGAGGTCTGCCCAAGGAAGGGTTGGGGTCCCTCCCCGACACGTCACTCAACTTCGCGTACTACACCCTCTTTTCTTGGTCAGAGTGGCCGCCCATTCGGGTGCGGGCCGAGTTTGCGCCTCGGCCTCAGGCTCGAAGGCGTGGCCGGTCCGGACTCCCCACTCGCGACGACCGACCCGGACAACGATGAGTTCCCCGACCCGTACCCCTGAATCGACGGGGGTGCCGGCCCGCTCCGCGTGCGCCGGCATCCCGACAGGGGGCGAGGGGCTGTCCTGGCGGAAAGGAGTCCGTGCGGCATGACGACCATCGCCCTTGTTCTTGCCCTCATCGCCACACCCAACACCGGTGACAACAGCGAGCCGACCCTGCTGGACTTCCACGCCTCCTGGTGTGGTCCGTGCAAGCAGATGCGGCCGGTGATCGGGCTCCTGGCCGATAAGGGCTATCCCATCAAGTCGATCGACGTCGACAAGTCACCCAACCTGGCCGCCCGCTACAAGATCAAGGGCGTCCCGGCTTACATTGTTGTAGATTCGTCGGGCCGGGAACTCGCCCGGACCGAAGGGTTGCAGCCCGCCTCGCAACTCGCCACCTTCTACCGCAGCGCTCGAACGAAGGCGAACCCTCCCGCCGACGCGGCGGGCGAGGACAATGGCGATGGCGATGGCGATGGCGACTCCGAGGCCAACGGCGAGGACGTCCAGGCCGAGGAGGAGGAGCCCGCGACCGCCGAAGAGGTGGTCGACACCGAGCCCCGGAACCCCTTCCCCTGGGAGACGGTCGTCCGCATCAAGATCCAGGGGAACGGGATGATCGGGTTCGGCTCGGGCACGATCATCCACAGTACGGCCGAAGAATCGATCATCTTGACGTGTGCTCACATTTTCAAGATGGAAGGGCAACGTCCGGTCCCCCCCTCGAAATTCCCGCTCGGGATCGCCATCGACCTCTTCGACGGCAAGCTCGACGGTCCGAATCATCAGCAGGTGCATCGGATCGAGACGGTCGATGGCCAGGCGATCGACTACGACTTCGCACGCGACGTCGGACTGATCCGGATCCGACCCGGCCGTCGGCTCGCGGCGTCGAGGGTCGTGCCCCCGACCTGGGTGCCCCGGACCGAGGAGAAAATGACGACGGTCGGCTGCTCCCTCGGACAGGACGCGACCGCGTGGACGACCAAGATCCTCAACCCGACCGTCCGGGGCCTCGCGGGGAATCCGTCGTACGAGGCCATCGAGTGCAAGTCCGCCCCCAAGCAAGGGCGTTCGGGCGGCGGCCTCTACACGAAGGATCGATTTGTCGCGGGTGTCTGCGACTTCGCCGAACCTCGGGGGGATGTCGGCCTCTACGCGACCCCAAGGTCGATCTATTCCATCCTCGATCGGAATGGAATGACCGCGCTCTACAAACCAGGCACTTCACTCGGTGGCCCGGTCCTGGCCAGGAATCCGTCGCGTTCGGGTTCGAACACCTCGAGGGCGATCGTGCGGACCCAGTCCCCCGAACCGCAGGACGAGATCACGATCCCGGTTCCCGAGCGACTCGGCATCAACCCTCCCTCCGTCGCCCAGAACCAGACCCGGTCGACGGCGGTCGGGCACGGCTGGATCAGCCCGAAGTCGCTCCCGGCGGAAGACGGCGAGGCGGAGAGCACCGACCTGAAGCTCTCCAAGTCCGCGGACAATGACCCGTTCGACGACGAACCCGTCCGTCGGAGTCGTCGTTCGGAGGAACGAGACCGGATCGCCCCAAGCTCGTCCGCGCCGATCGGTCGGTGGAAGGCCGTGCAGGTCCTCCCCTCCGAACCCAGCGACGCCGAGCCGGTCGGGGCTGGCCCGACGAGTCGCTGAGGCAGGTCCTAACGCGCAAGATTCTTGAGGACGTCGGTGGGGTGCTCCCTGTCGGCGTCCTCTTTCATTGGACATCCGCCGAATGTCGACCTGTCCTGCGATTTTTGTTTTTAGCCACGGATTGAACACGGATGAAACACGGATAAAAAATCTTAGAAATTTAAAATATTTTATATATTATTAGATTTGATTGCTTGGTAGGCGGGAAGCTTCGAATCATCCGTGTTCAATCCGCGGATAAACCTGCCCGTGGCCTAAAATCTAAGCGTCCTTATTTGTGAGTGTCAAAAACCGGCTCCCAGCCGACCGGTGGCCCGCCCAGGAGCAGTTTCTCGCACCAGTGGACGTAACCTTTGCTGGGCTCGTCGCCATCGGGGCGCTGGGAATTGGCGAGGACGAAGAGGTCGCGGGCCCGGTCGAAGTCGTTCGCCTCGAAGGCGTCGAGGGCCCGGTGGAATGTGCCGACGAAGGCGCCGTCGCCGAGGTCCTCCGGGTCGAAGGCTTCGAAGACGTTCAGCGGGGCCGACTTCCCGGCGACTCGGATTCGTCCCCAGCGTCGCCAGACGAGATCAGGACGGTTGGCGCAGAGCTGGCGTGTCTTCTCGCAAAAGAGGTTCCGGGTCCCGCATTGCGCGCTCGCCGGCTCGAGGCGGGCCGCCAGGTTTACGCCGTCCCCCAGGATGGTATAACTTAGCCGCGCGCTCGTGCCGAAGGCGCCGATCAGGCAGTCATCGGCCGAGGCTCCGCCGATCTTGACCCGGTGGAAGTACGGGTCTTTGAGCGAGTCGAGCGCCTTCGTGCTGGCCAGGGCCGAACGCACCGCGCGATAGGCGTGTTCGGCGGGGTCGCCAGGGACCATCGGCCCCCCGCGGAAGCTCATGATCGCGTCGCCGATGAATTTGTCGATGATCAGGTCGTGGCGCACCAACTCCCCGACCAACCGGTCCATGGCGGCCTCGAGGTGATTCGAGAGGCGGTCCGGGTCGTGGGCCAGCCCTTCGCACGTCTGGGTGAAGCCGACGAAGTCCATGAAGACGATCGTCGCCGGCATCCGGCTTTTCCTCGTGTAGGCCGAGGAATCCACCATGAACCGCTCGGCCACCTGCTTCGGCAACGCCAGGTTCAAAAGCCCGCGCAGCTGTGCCTGGGTGACGTCGAGTTGGTGGTACGCAATGATGTACATCAAGAAGAGCATCGAGAGCATCATCCCGATGATTACGAAGAACTCGATCAGGTCCGAGAGGTCATCGACGTGCTGCATGTCGAAGTAGACTTCGCGCGTCCGGCCGTCGACCTTCGCCATCCTCGTGATGTAATTCTCGTCGTCGGGGGGGAGTAGGCTCCCTCCGAGCGCCCTCAGGAGCGGCACGCTCAGCTCGCTGCGGATCTCGCGGTCGACCTTGTCGGTGAAATTCGTCTCCATCTCTTTCCGGATCAACACGATCAGGACGAGGACCGTCACCGTCATCGCGACGAGCCCCACGTTCATGAAGTGGTGGGTCCGTCTCTCGCTCCGCGTGGCGGGGGCGTCCTTGACGAAGTGCTCGAACGCGGGAATCGACCGGAGCGCCCGCAGGATCCTCAATCCCCTGAGGATTCTCAGGATGCGGAACGCTCTCACGAATCGGATGGCGCGCAAGGGGTGGACCCCATTCGCGAGCGCATCGAGCATCGGGAGGCAGCTAATGAGGTCGATCAGGAACCAGGGCGTCTGGACGTAGGACGTCCCGAAGGCATAGAGCTTCAGGCCGAGGTCGAAGACGAAGATCGTGTCGACGAACAGCGTCAGCGCGATCATGCCCGATCGGCCCCAGTCGATCAGCCCCCGCAGGTCGAACAAATAGAGGACCATCATGAGCACGGCCAGGCCGAGGAGCGGCTTGTCCATCAGCTCGATCAGGCGTTCCGAACGGGGCCGTCTCGTCTTGGTGGGCTGGGTCATCGATCCTTCGTGAACGAGAGAGACGATCGGCCCTCCGCCACCTGGGGAAGGGGCTCGAAGGAAGGGCCTCGGCCGGCCGGGAGAGTCTCTGGACGAGCCGACGGGCCGAATCGGCGTTCCTCGACTCTGATCTCCCTCGCGTGCAAAATCAACGCCGGTCTCCTCGGCCGAGGCTGGATTGCCCGGTGTCGACCTCACAGGCCGCGGTCTCGCCGTCGATTGACAGGCAGGGATGGGTCGCTAGAATCGTTCCTTGCGTCAAAGACGGGAGCTGGTCCCTTCGCGCGTAAGCCCTCATCCTCGAAAAAGTTCCGCGCTGGCGAGCGAACCGACCGGCGGCACCAAGGAGGTAATCGTGATGGCCCCCTCTCGCCGTCTGGGATTGGTCGTTCTCTGCGGGGTTGTCCTCGGGGGCATGCTCGGCGTCTCGGCGCGGGCCCAGGATGGGACGTCGGCCGTGAAAGTCGTGCCGAAGGCGGAGGTCAGCCCTGGCCAGCCGGGGTCCTCGGCGGGCGGGGCGCAAAAGGCCGCGGCCCAAGGGAAGAAGCAGGCGGCGGTCGGCCGCGGCAGCATCCTCGCGTTGTTCACCAGGACCAACCCCATGGTCTGGCTCCTGGCCCTCTGCTCGATCGTCACCTTAGGGTTCAGCCTCGAACGATTCCTGGCACTCCGCCGGGAGCGGGTGATCCCTCGCGAGTTCGTCGCGCGATTCCTCGAACGATTATCGAGCGGGAAGCTCGACCGAGATCGCGCGGCCGAGCTCTGCCGGGCGAACGACAGCGCGGTGGCCCGCGTCTTCGGCATGGTCATCGGCTATTGGGGCCAGCCCGGAACGGACATCCGGCAGGCCATCGGATTCGACGCCGCCGGCGAGCTCTCCGACCTCAAACGCAACGTCCGAGTCCTCAACGGGACGGCGACGATGGCCCCCCTGCTCGGCCTGCTCGGGACCGTGATCGGCATGATCCAGTCCTTCGACGCCCTCGGTGGGCGCGTCGGCCCCGCGAAGGGAGAAGCCCTGGCCCAGGGCATCAGCCTGGCGCTCGTCACGACGGCCCTCGGACTGGCGATCGCGATCGTCTCCGTGACGGTCTACTACTACCTCTTGAACCGAGTCGACGTCTTGGTCCGGGACCTCGACGCCTACGCTCGGCAGGTCATCGACCTCGTCTGCAGCGAGTCGATCCGCCCTGGGTCGTCGGTCGGCCGGTCGGGCTTCGGCCCCCCCGGCGACCTGAGCCGCCAAGAGACTCGCGTCGTTTGACACCGTCCGGCTCACGCACGTGTCGTTGGGGAGAACACCCGGCGCCCTTTTCGGAGATTCGCCCCGATGCTCTCGGACCGTCACCAGGCCGACGAGTTACCTTATATCAATATGACGCCGATGGTAGACGTCGTGATGTGCCTGCTCGTCTTCTTCATGGCGGCGACCCGGCTCTACGACTGGGATGAGAACGAGTTCGTCGTGAGCGTCCCCCGGGTGGCCAATGCCGGACCGCTCACGGCCGCGCCCGACGACCTGGTGCTCACCGTCGTGAAGCCTGGCCTCGTGGCGATCGGCGAGAAGACCCACGACCTGGCCGGTCTCGAGAAGACCTTACACGAAGCCCGGGAGCGGTACGCCGACCAGGGCGTTGTGATTCGCGGCGACGCCTCGCTCAACTATCAGGACCTCGCGGATGTCCTCTCCGCCTGCGACTCGGCCGGGATCCACAACGTCCGGCTGCCGGTCCACCACCGCGAGCCTCAACCCGTGACCCCATGATCGCCGTCCACGCCAACCTTCGCCCTCGACACCGACGGGCGGACGACGCTGACTCCCGCCCGTCTCGACTTGATCGAGACGCCTGAAGGTCGAGAACGATCTGGGGATCGGCGACCTAGGATTGAGCAAGCCTTCGCCCCTCACCCAAACACGTTTCCCGCGAATTCGCCAAGGCCTCGAGTGCAACCACCGAAAGGGGACTTCATGGAATTCCTGTCTCAACTCTTCCATACGCTATTCCATCTCGATATGCAGCAAATGAATGCATTTGCTGCATTGGCAGGCCATTGGCTCTACGTGGTCTTGTTCTGCATCATCTTCGCCGAGACGGGACTGGTGGCGTTGCCGTTCCTCCCTGGTGATTCGCTCCTGTTTGCGGTCGGTGCGTTGGCGGCCCATCCCGACTCGCCGATCAACATCTGGGCGACCATTTTCCTCTTGATCGTGGCCGCGGTCCTAGGCGATGCGGTGAATTATGCAATCGGCTATCGCGTCGGGCCCAAGATCTTTTCACGTGAGGACTCCTGGCTCCTGAACAAGAAGCATCTCGTGGAGGCCCAGCATTTCTACGAGCGTTACGGCGATCGTACGATCATCCTGGCCCGATTCGTCCCGATCGTCCGCACCTTTGCCCCCTTCGTCGCCGGCATCGGTCGGATGAAATACACTCAGTTCGCCACCTTCAACGTGGCCGGTGGGATCACCTGGGTCCTGTCATTTTTGATGCTGGGATGGTGGTTCGGCAGCCGGGAGTCGGTTCAGAAGAACTTCAAGATGGTAATCCTGGCGATCATCGTGATCTCGGTCCTACCGGCCGTGATCGAGATCCTCAGGAATCGAGGGCGTAAGCATGCCGACCTGGTCGAACCGAACCCGGTGACGGAGTCTCAGCCGGGCGCGTGATTGCCATCAAAACGGCGTGCCCCGGACATCCTTCGTTGCGAAGGATGTCCGGGGCGTTGTGTTGAGGCTGACTTATTTCGACTTGGGATCGAGGGCCCGCTCGAGGTCGTCCAGCGGCATTGAATTGAGATTTCCGCCGAGCAGGGCGCTCAACTGGAGTCCGACGAGGGCCTCGCTCGGGCTCTTCCCATCGATGACCATATTTAAATATGGCTCGGCACCTACTAAGACGGCCCGCGGCTTGCCGTGGACGGTCAGGACATAGCGGACACTCTCATTCTCCAGCTCGCGGAGAATTCCCGGCAGATTCTGGTGCAATTCACGACTGCCGATAATCCGTACGGGGGCTTCTGGGCCTTTGTCCACCATGAGCGTCGGCCTCCCACCGAACGAAGACGGGCGATTGCCCTCGTGAGGTCCATATCCCGGCCGTCGCCTTGGGAAGCGATCAAGGAGCCGCCACGAGCAGATGAGAAAATGGAAGCAGGTTTAGACATGACCTGCGGACGAGAATGGAGGATAGGGGACTTGAACCCCTGACCTCTTGCATGCCATGCAAGCGCTCTCCCAACTGAGCTAATCCCCCTGACGAAAACCGATGCATTCCGACCGATCTGTCCACTCCGTCGCCTTGGGAAGCGACCGAGGAGCATTCAGGAACTGTGAGAAACACGTTGCAGGTTTAGACATGACCTGCGGACGAGAGTGGAGGATAGGGGACTTGAACCCCTGACCTCTTGCATGCCATGCAAGCGCTCTCCCAACTGAGCTAATCCCCCTCACGGAAGGAAACTTTATCAGCCTCCGGGGGGGATGTCAACTCTCTGGCGGAATCGTTGGATCAGATTCGGACTCACCCTCGCACCACCATCCCGGATTCATGGTTTCCGGTCGGGGGTCTGGGGGCGCGTCTCGTATGACAATGCGGGATGGAGTCGACCTCAACCCGACCGATGCCCCTCGGCCGACGTATTGAGGGAAGCGGAATGATTTCGGACGAAGCGGGAACGAGGACCAGTTGATGTCGAGCGACCGGAACGGGGCCTTCCTCCTCACAAACGATGACGGCGTCGATGCACCAGGGCTGGCCGCCTTGAGGGCGGCGGTACTGGGACTCGGTCATCCTTACCGAGTCGTCGCCCCGAGCGGTCCGAGGTCGGGCTGTGGTCACCAGGTGACGACCCACGCGACGATCTCGGTGGACCGACGAGACGACGACACCGAGTCGGTCGGCGGCACCCCGGCGGATTGCGTCCGGCTCGCCCTGCACCACCTGGTGCCCGAGGTGGCCTGGATCCTCTCCGGGATCAACGCCGGGGGAAACCTCGGTACGGACGTCTACCACTCCGGCACGGTTGCCGCTGTCCGAGAGGGGGCGACCCACGGGTACCCCGGCATCGCGATCTCCCACTACATCGCGAGGGGGAAGGTCATCGACTGGGAGAGGGCCACTCATTGGACGATCCAGGTCCTCCATTGCCTTCTCCCCAGGCCCCTCGAACCTGGAACCTTCTGGAACGTCAACCTGCCCCATCTCGACCCCGGGGCTCCCGATCCCGAGATCGTGGAAGTCCTCGTCGACCCTTCCCCATTACCGCTGGACTTCTCGGTGGATGGGAACCACTCGGTTTATTCGGGAAACTATCAGCAGCGTGCCAGGCGCCCAGCCCACGACGTCGAGTGCTGTTTCGAAGGACGGATCGCCGTCTCCCTCCTTCGGGTCTGAGCCGAGCGGGCGGATTCGCGTCCGTGACGGCGAGCCGTCGCGGACCTGGACCGGACTTCTCGAGGGGGATTCTCGGTGAGGGGTGGCAAGCCCCTCGGCATGGCCGTCATAATAGGGCGGTGATCGTCGAGCCGCGAGAATCTCCATCAAGGCGAGGTCGGGACTGGGGCCGCCCTTGGGGCGACCTCGAACTATCGATCCCGACGTACCCCGGACGAGAGGATCGAGTCGGTCTCGCTACCGGCTCGGGCCGGGGAGATGGTCCTTTGCTCTTAGGCTCCCATCATGGGTGGGAATTGTTTCCGTCGCGGAGGTCGAGTCGATGTTGACGTGGCGTTGGGTTGTGCCGAGCGTGTTGTGTCTTGCCTTCTGCGGCTGTCAGGAGCCCACGCGGGTCGTCAAGTCCGCTCCTCCGGGGACGGAACTCCCCCCGACCCTTCCCGATTCCGAAAAGGACCCGGCGCAGGCGCTGGGGGAAACCCCTCGGGCTTTGCCCAAGACTGAAGCGACTCCCGCGACCGTGACCGCGGAACCGGCCACGCCGGTGACGGCGACGGCGACGGCGAAGGTTTCGGCCGACGCCAAGACCACGGCCTCGGGCGTGAAATATGAAATCCTCAAGGAAGGGACCGGTGCCGTCGCCAAGGAAGGGCAACGTGTGGACGTCCATTACACCGGGACTCTCGTCGACGGCAAGGTCTTCGACAGCTCGAGAACTCGCGGGGCCCCGTTCAAGTTCAGCCTCGGCGCCGGCGAGGTCATCAAGGGTTGGGATGAAGGCGTCGCGGGGATGAAGGTCGGCGAGCGACGCAAGTTGGTCATCCCCCCCGAGTCCGGCTACGGCGCCTCGGGCCAGGGTCCCATCCCGCCGAACGCGACCCTGGTCTTCGACGTCGAGCTCATGGGCATCAACTGATCGTCGATTGCCCAAAAGTCTCGCAAGCTCGCCTGGTCCTCGCACCGTCGGGTTGGACGGCCACGCAAGGCCGTCTGACCCCTTATGATGGCCTCTGGGCGGCAATACCTGCTCGGACCGTCTCGACTCTTGCCGGATTCCCGAGTTTCGGCTTGGCCTCGTTTCCACCGACGGATCTCGTTTCCGCTGGTGGAAATCATCCGGCCCGTGGTTTGCTCGCCGAGGTTTATCGACTTTTCTCGAAGGTGGTCGCGGAGATCGGTCGACTCGGATGCCCGGTTCCTCTGGAGCGAACCACGGCCACCCGACGTCAACGGTCACGTCCGATGACTCTCGTTTTCTAATCCGATGATGAAGTTTCGTCCCCGACCTCGGCGGCTCGTGAGGCTTTGGCCTTTCACCGTTGGGCCGTGGATGGCTGCTCTTCGTCATGCTTGGGTGCGGGTGTCCTGGAACGCGAATTCTTGCGTACTAGGATACGGGAGGATGGCGGATCGCGGGGCGTTGCCCCTCTTCCATCCCTGGGACATGGTCACGAAATTTCGATTCAACGCGACCCGACGACGCCAAACTGCCTTGCGAATCCGCCCGGTTGACTGGCCGCCCGTCGCCCGTCGTATCGTCTGGGGAATTGCATGTCGAACGTTTCGAGTCTTCCCAAGCTGAGCGAGATGAACTATCGGGTCGTGAATCAGCTCGGAACCGGGGCGGGCAGCACGATCCTCCTGGTGAGCGATAAGAACTCGGGGGGTAAGCGCTATGCGCTGAAGGTGGTGAGGCGACAGGATGCCGAGGACGACATCTACATCGCGCAGGCGAAGGTCGAATACGACGTGGCCCAAAAGCTCAACCACCCGGCCATCGTGCGGATCTACGACATGCGGACCAAGCGATCCTGGTTCCGGGTCGCCGGGGTCGAGTTGTTGATGGAGTATGTCGACGGGAAGACGCTCGACGAGCTCGAGGCACCGGAACTCGGCCAGCTCGCGCTTGTTTTCTATCACGTGGCGTCGGCGATGGCCCATATGCACCGGCGCGGGATATTCCACGGCGACTTGAAGCCGTCGAACATCATGCTTTCGAAGACGGGTCAGGTAAAGCTGATCGACTTCGGGACCGCCTGGATCCGCGGCGAGGAGAAGAACCGCGTCCAGGGGACGCCCCAGTACATGGCCCCCGAGCAGGTGAGCGAGAAGACGGTCGACGAGCGGACCGACATCTACAATCTCGGCGCCACGATGTATCGCATGTTCACCGGTCGATTTGCCCAGCAAGGGCTGCCGAAGGCGGTGGACCGGAGCACCCGGAAGCCCCCCACCCCGTCGGAGATCAATGTCAGGGTCCCCGCGGCACTCACCGAGTTGATCATGTCCTCGATCGACCCCGTCCGGGATAAACGCCCGTCCGGGATGTTCGAGATCAAGAACCAACTCGCCCAGGTCGCCAAATATCTCGGCCTCGATGAAGCCGACCTCAAAGGGGCTGGCGACGAGGAGGAAGACTAAGCGTCGCGTGATCGGGAAGGCCGCCGGGCCGCGGCGTGGGGAGGCCGTGCGGGCGCATCTCGTCGATCGATTCGCGTGAGGTTTCGACCGCCGGCCTCTCGGATCACGGCTGCCTTGGGCTGCGAACCGGACGACGTGCGCGCGTCGATCTTGCGAGCCCGGCGTCGGACCTCTACCATTCTTTACAGAGAAGCCCTCAGGACCCACTCGTCATTCCTCCGGTCCGTTCTTGCCCGGCAAGGAGCCCATGCAGTACAACCCCGCGAATCCGCTGATCGTGCAAGGCGACCGCACGGTCCTCCTGGAAGTCGATAACCCGTTGCATGCCGGGGCCCGAGACGCGCTCGCGCCATTCGCCGAGCTGGAGAAGAGCCCGGAGCACATCCACACCTACCGGCTGACTCCACTCTCGCTTTGGAATGCCGCCGCGGCCGGCATGACCGCCGACGCGATGATCGACGCGCTGGCGACGTACAGCAAGTTCCCGCTCCCTCCCAACCTCTCGACCGACCTCCGCGAGCTCGTCAGCCGTTACGGCCGGGTGAGCCTGCGACGGGTCGACGGCGGCCTCCGGCTCATCACCGAGGACCGCGTCCTGCTCGAAGAGCTGGCTCGGCAGAAAGGGGTCCGCGACTATCTCGGCGAACGGATCGACGAGACCAGCTTCGCGATCGACGACTCTTTCCGCGGCGTGTTGAAGCAGGCCCTTATCGGTGTCGGCTACCCTGCCGAGGACCTCGCCGGCTACACCGAAGGTGCGGCGCTGGCGGTCGAAGTCCGCGAGATCACGCGGAGCGGCGTCCCGTTCCGCATCCGAGACTACCAGCGTATGGCCGTCGACGCGTTCCACGCCGGCGGTGACGTTCGAGGCGGTTCGGGTGTCGTGGTGCTCCCCTGCGGGGCGGGGAAGACGATCGTCGGGTTGACCGCCCTCGCGGCCTTGAAGAAGAACACGCTGGTGCTCACGACGAGCACCACGGCCGTCGAGCAGTGGCGTCGCGAGATCCTCGACAAGACCGACCTCGACGACTCGATGGTCGCGACCTACACCGGCGAGGGGAAGGCGATCGCGCCGGTCACGCTGGCAACCTACCAGATCGTCACCTTCCGCCCCAAGAAGGACGGCGACTTCCCCCACTTCGGGCTCTTCAACGAGCGCGACTGGGGCCTGATCATCTACGACGAGGTCCACCTGCTCCCCGCCCCGGTCTTCCGGGTGACGGCCGAGATCCAGGCGAGGCGGCGGCTCGGGCTGACCGCCACGCTCGTCCGCGAGGACGGCCGCGAGGAAGACGTCTTCAGCCTCATCGGTCCGAAGAAGTTCGACGTCCCCTGGCGGGTCCTCGAGTCCAAAGGGTGGATCGCCGAGGCCCAGTGCCATGAGGTTCGGCTCGGCCTCCCGGCTGACCTCCGCATGGAATATGCGGTGGCCGAGTGGCGGGACAAGTTCCGGCTCGCCAGCGAGAATCCCGCCAAGGATGACCTCGTGGAAGTCCTCCTCGAGCAGCATCAAGGTCCCGACGACCGCGTCCTGATCATCGGCCAATACCTCAAACAGCTTCGGCGGCTGGCGGCCCGATTCGACCTCCCGCTGATCACGGGGCAGACCTCGAATCCCGAACGCGAGGATCTGTACGGCAGATTCCGCCGCGGAGAACTGAAGCGACTGATCCTCTCGAAAGTCGGCAACTTCGCCATCGACCTGCCCGATGCCAACGTGATGATCCAGGTTTCGGGGACCTTCGGCAGCCGACAGGAAGAGGCCCAGCGGCTCGGTCGGATCCTCCGCCCGAAGGAGGAAGAGGTGTCCGCCGCCTTCTACTCGCTGGTCACGCGCGACACCCGCGAGATGGATTTCGCCCATCACCGACAGTTGTTCCTGACCGAGCAGGGTTACAACTACGAGATCCTCGACGAGTCCGAGGTGATCGGCCGCAACGGGGTGGCGAAGTCTCACTGAACCGAGGCCTGTCCCGCCGACGATTGCACCAGAATCGCGTGCGCGATGGGCTTCGTTCATGGTACACTCTCTCGACTTTCGCCCTTCGACGCGCCGCGTGCCGTCGGGTTGATTCTTCGGATGGTCGAGTTCCGTGGAGGTGCTTTCGCATCCTCCCCGACGACTCGGCCCCGAATCTTCGTGAACGTCCGTCGTGGACTCGGTTCCGGCCGGCTCTGCAACGGGGCGATGTCGTCGGCGGCGCGCCGACGACACTTGACCGCGGAAGGGATCGCGACTGATGTCAGGACAGCCCGCGAGGACTCCCGTCAAGCTCCATAAACAAGTGGCTCTGATCCGCACGACGGAGCCCGTGCTGGTCGAGGAGTTGCTCGCGCGGAAGACGCTCGCCCGGATGATCGCGGGCCGGCTCTCCGACACTGTGCTGCTGGTCAACGCCTCGGAGGAAGAGGGAATCCTCGAGGAATTACGGCGGATGGGTCACACCCCTCGCGTCGTTCGCTGAGGGTGCTGCGACGATGGACGACGCCGAGGATTCCTACCTGATCGAATCGGCACCGAGGCCCGACCGCCCTCCGGTCGTGGTCGTCTCACCGCTCAACGCCTATCAAACGGCCCTCGGGCGTTATGAAGGGCTCACGCTCTACGAGATCCACAGGACCCTGGGGATCGCCGACCTCGGGACCAAGCCCCGGGCCCTTCCTGGGGTGATCGCCGAACGACTGGGCGAGTCGAGGTCGATGGAGCGACTCCTCGCCGAACTGGACAAGGGACCCCGGCTCGCGCTGAACCTTTTCGCCCTGACTGAGACCACATCATGGCCGTTGCTCGGCCTGACTCATGCCTTGGCATGCCTGGGTATTGATCCGTCGGCATCCCTTCGGCGGCTGGGCGAGTTGGGGCTCGTGGCTTTCGAGTTCCCCGCCGGGGAACCGGTGACCGACCCCGTCAAGACGCTCGTCGAGGGGAAGGCCGGCGTCAACGTCCTGGTCCATCCTTCGGCGCCGGGGGCGGCCCGGACGATGCAGCCGGACTCGGGGTTGCCCGCTAGCGATTCGACCGTCCGGCAGGTCCGAGAGGCCGACGGCCTCGAGGCCATCCTCCGCATGGGGGCGGTCTGGCAGCGCGTCGACGAGGCGCCTCTCCGTCGAACCCAGCAGGGGAGCCTCTACAAGAGGGATCGCGACCGCCTCGAAGACGACCCGGTCTTCGCCGGTACGATCGCTGATGTGATCGAACCTTTACCGGACATGGTCGCGCTCTGGCTGACGCTCGCCAGGCGGGTGGGGCTCCTGATCGACGAGGCCGAGAGCGACCGCATCATCGCCGCGCCGACGGCTTACTGGGCCGAGAATGCGATCCATCTCCCGCAAATGGTGGCGACGCGTTGGCTCGGGCTCCGGACTTGGCACGAGCAAGGGGGGATCCGGCAGGACGGGCTCGACGTGGAGCTCGCGATCTCGTTCGTCCGGCCCGCGATCCTGCTCTGGCTCTCAACCTTGCCCGAGGACGCATGGGTGGCCGTGGAAGACCTCGCCGTCCACCTCCGAGCCCAGGCGCCCGATTGGGATCGCCTGACATTCCAGGTCGAGGTCCCCGTCAAGGCGCCGCCGCGTCCCAAGCCGCCTCGAGGCCGCAAGGAGGGATCGAATGGCGAGGAGATCCCGGGGACCAGCTTGCTGGAAGCCATCCTCCTGGGGGCCGCCTATCAGTTCGGGCTGATTCGAACCGCGGAGGAAGTCCCGTCGGGGAGGCGGGTCGTTCAGCTCTCCCCGCTCGGTCGATACATCCTGGCGCTAGGATCCCCGCCGGCACCTCGCCCCGCGTTCGATCACTTCCTCTTCGTCCAGCCTAATTTCGAGATGATCGCCTATCGGCAGGGGCTCAACCCTTACTCGATCGGCCAGTTCAGTCGCTTCGCGCGCTGGAGTCAGGTGGGGGCGGCGCTCGAGTTGAAGCTCACTCCGGACTCGGTCTACCGGGGGCTCGAGGGAGGGATGGAGCCGAAGCAGATGCTCGACCTCCTCGCCAAGCACAGCCCCAGGCCCCTACCCGCGGGGGTGGCCGAGGCCCTGCGGACCTGGGCGGGGCGTCGCGAGCGCGTCACCTACTACGCGTCCGCGACGCTGGTCGAGTTCGCCTCCAAGGCCGAGCTGGATGCGACGGTTGCCCAATGGCCTGCCTCGGCGAAGGTGGCGCCGGTCGCGATCTCCGACCGACTGCTGCTCGTCGAGGACGAGTCCTCGATCCCGTTTCAGCGGCTCCGACTTGCCGGATCACGAGACTACCGACGGGCACCCGAGTCTTGTCTGGAAGTTGAGCCCGACGGCGTCACGTTGAGCCTGGACCTGGGCCGCTCCGACCTCCTGGTCGACGCGGAGTTGGTGCGGTTCTCCGACGAACAAGAGTTGGGGATGTCGCAAGGGGCGCCGGGGAACCCTCGTCGACGTTTTCGCGTTTCGGCGGAATCGCTCGCGAGGGCGTCCGAGAACGGTCTGACGGCGTCATTATTGTCGAACTGGTATGTGAGAAGGACCGGAGGAGAGATCCCCCCTGCGGTCAGGCTGCTCCTCTTCGCCGCGGACCCCCGCGTCGCCCCGCTCTCGACCAGCCGGCCGCTGATCCTGCACGTCCCGACTCCGGCCGTGCTCGATGGCCTGGTCCAGCATCCGGAGACCCGAGACTACCTCGGCGAACGGCTTGGCCCTACCTCGGTCGTCCTACCCGACCAGACGCTCCCATCGTTCCGACGTGTCCTGGAATCCCTCGGGCTGACGCTGGGAGATCCTCCGGGACCCGAATCACTTGGCGGCTTATCGCTCGCCGACAGCCCGCCGCCGTCCCCGTCTCGTCGACCGAAACGCACTTGAGGATCCGGGACGAAAGAACCTCGTCGCCGGTCTCAAGGGCCAGTCGGCGCTGGTCCAATCTCGGGAGGAGGGGCCGATTCGGGCAGGTCGGTTAAGGGGACCAGTTCGTTCCGACCTCGGAGAAGGCCCAGTAGTCCATCGAAACGCCAGCGGCCGTCTTGGTAGACGAATCGATAGACGGGGCCGACTCGGTTCGTTGGGCAAATCCACACGTCGGGGCCTTCTCGCCACGCTTGAAAGTTCTTGTGGATGTTGCGCGGGAAGCCGACGATCCCTCCCTCGCGCGCGGGAGTCAACGCGTGGCTTGCAAGGTATCGGGAGGAGCAGAGTCGCCGGATGGCGTCGAGGTCCTGACGATTGGCCGCACCGAGGAGTTCGCCATAGGCGGCGAGCGCCAAGCGGACGGGGCGTGTGACCAGGGCCATCGTGACGACCCCGGCGATGATCGCAACGCCGATCCCGGTCCCAATCAGGTAGGGGCGGGGGCGTTCCGGGACGCCGAGAGTCATCGGGAGACCCGGGACTTCAGGTCCTGGCGGAGGCGGTCGATGACGGAGTCGGTCTTCGCGTCCGCGAGGATCTCGTGGATGACGGTCTTGATCCCTCGAGGTCCCCACTGGCACCCTTGGCGGAGATAGAACTTCGCGCCGTGGCCGAGTACGTACGAGGTCGTTGCGGCGGTCCCTCCCAGCGTGATCCCGATCGCGCCGTAACCGAGCGCGGTGAGGGGGACGGCGAGACCTCCACTCAGGACCGTGAGGCCGGCGAGCGAGGCCTTGACCCCTCCGGCGACGAGCCGGGTGACGACCTCGACGGCACCCAGGGCCCCGAGTGCGAACATCATGTCCTTGACCAGGCTTGTCGCGGTGCGTCGGGTGAGCGGGATCCCGTACACGCGGCTCAAGGCCACGATCATGCCGACGTCCACCGCCAGGCCACCGGCCATGTCGGCGACCGGGATCGGGTTCAGGGCGACGGCCGCACCTTTGGCGATCGCGAAGTTCCAGATCAGTCGGTTCGCGGCATCGTCGCGGATCCGGATCTTGTGGGCCAAGATCTCCTCGTGCACGTCGCCGGCGAGGAGCAAGGTGTTTAAGGCCACCAGGGCCTTCCCCTCTCGCTCGAGCACGTCGAGGATCTTCAGCTTGAGAGGCTCGATGATCGGTTCGGGTTGCTCCCACTGGTCGGTCGTGGTCCCGTCGGGGCGTCGGATCCTGACCTTGAGGGGGTCGGGCCTCGCGGCCGTCATCACGACGTCTTCGGGACGGATCAGGTTGCGGACCCGCTCGTCCTTGATCTTGGAATAGATCTGGTCTCGGTCGGCGTCGGGATAGCGGTCGACCTGATTGAAGACCAGGATGATCGGCTTCTGCACCTCACGGAGCTGCGAGAGGGCCTCGATCTCGACGCGCTGGAGGTCGCTGGAGACGACGAACAGGAGCAAGTCGGCGTGTCGTGCGACCTCGCGTGCGATCGCCTCGCGGACCTCTCCCCCGACCTCGTCGATTCCGGGGGTGTCGACGAGGATCAGACGGGCTGTCCCCAGACCAGGATGTTGCGAGGTCGACTCGTGCTCCCAGCGCTCCGAGGTCCGGGCGATGGTCGTGCCGTGAGTCGTCCCGACCTTGAACACGACCCGACCCAGCAGGGCGTTGAGGACCGAGGATTTTCCCCGGCTGACCATGCCGAACGCGGCGATTTCGATCGTGTTCTCGTCGAGCTTGCTCCCGAGCGCGCGGAGCTGCCGGAGCTCATCGGCGAGGGCGTGCTCCTCCTCCGGGGTCAGCTTCAGCCCTTTCAAGGTCTCGTCGAGGCTGGCCCTGGCCTTCTCCACGAGCTCTTCGCTTGTTGCGTCGTTGAGATCTTCAAGCATGTCAGCAATGTCCGGGGCGACGGGCGTCGCCGGTTCGAGTCCCCCGGCCGAGCTCTCGGGCTTCATCGGTCAGACTCTCCTCGCATCATTGGACTCGGCAGATCGCGTCCTCGCACCAGCGTGCGGTCGCGATCAGGTCCCCTTCGCGGAGCCAACGGCACTCCACGAGTTGGATGGCCAGCGGCAGGCCGTCGGGTGTTTTCGCCACGGGGAAGGAGATCGTGGGCGAGCCTGCGTAACTCCAGGGGGCGTTCAACGAAGGGTCCCCGGTGGTCGACGTGTCCGGCGCCGGGCCGATCGCCGCGGGCATGACGAGGGCATCCAGGGCGCCGTCTCGGCCGGACAACGAAAGCCTCAGGGCCTCTTGATGCTCCCGAGCGCGGAGGTAGTCGATCGCGACCAGCTTCCGGCCCTCTTCCACGAGGGCCCGGATTCTCGGCTGATAGTCGTCGGGGTGCTCCGAATACCGGTCCCGATGCCCGGCCGCCGCCTCGGCGGCCATGATGATTCGATGGTTGCGAAGCACCTCATCGAAGTCGAATGGCATGTTCACATCGACGACTTCCGCCCCTTCTGCTTCGATGGTGGTGAGTGCACGGTCGAAGGCG
The DNA here is from genome assembly GCF_054877945.1 of Singulisphaera rosea. Classification (NCBI taxonomy): domain Bacteria; kingdom Pseudomonadati; phylum Planctomycetota; class Planctomycetia; order Isosphaerales; family Isosphaeraceae; genus Singulisphaera; species Singulisphaera rosea. Next base: position 142,007 of record NZ_JBTYIP020000021.1, read on the forward strand.
TCGCGCATCGACGGATCGACGCGCGCTTCATAAGAGCCTCGGAGTCGCCCGAGCTTTGGGGCCTTCCCTTTCGGGGCGAAGGTCTCCGAAATCAGGCGAGAGACGGCGTCGGGGGTTGTCGGCGAAGCGTCCGGCCCGGGTTCGATCCGGAGGAACTCCATGAACATGAGCCCAAGGTCGAGGACCGAGCGTGCGATCGGCCCCGGGTGGTCGAGGTGCGGCGAGAATGGGACGATGCCCTCGGCGCGACCGTTGAACGTCGGCTTCAGCCCGGCGACCCCGCAGAACGAGGCGGGGCGGGTGATCGAGCCGCCGGTCTGCGTGCCGATGGCACCCAGGCACATGCCGGTGGCGACTGCGACCGCGGATCCGCTCGAAGAGCCGCCGGGCGTCCGCCCGAGATCCCACGGGTTGAGCGTCGGCGGCGGGTCGATCCAGGCGAACTGGGTCGTGACGGTCTTCCCAAGGATGACCGCCCCGGCGGACCTCAAACCTGCGACGATCCCCGCGTCACGCGTCGCGACCCGGCCTTTCCAGGGTTCAAAACCGGCGGCCGTCGGGAACCCTTCGACGTCGATGATATCCTTGACGCCGATCGGTATGCCGTGGAGCGGCCCTCGACAAGAGCCGGCGGCCAGTTCCTCATCTCTCGCCCGAGCCTCGGCAATTGCCCCGTCACGGTCGATCACGACCCAGGCGTGAACCCGATCTTCCCACTCGTCGACCCGGTCGAGACACCATTCGAGCACGTCGACGCACGTCGTCCGACCGCCCCTCAACGCGAGGCCGACGCTGTGGATCGTCTCGTGTTCTCGGGGAAACAGGATCATGTTAGCAAACCTCGTCGAAGTCAGTCGGAGACGGTGATGCTCTCATTTGTCCCGAAATCTGTTTTTTCCCTAAAACAACGGGTTTCTGGCACATTCGACCTCGACAAACGCTCCCGGGGTGTCGTTGTTCCCTCTCAGGGAAACCCGTTTTAAAAAAAACAGGTTGCGGGACGCGTCAATAACTCTCGTCCGTTACTCCGACTGCTTCCCGCGTCCGTTACTCCGACTGCTTCCCGGCCGTCTGTTGGGCTCCTTTGAGGGCCTTGCTGGTGACGCGGTTCAGCGCCTGTTTGGCGAATTCCTGGAGGAACTCCGAGCGGCGATTGAGGTCGAACTGTCGGATCAAGGCGGCTTGCATCCCGCCGTCGCCCCAGGATTGTCCCTTGGCGAAGTAGTCGGCGAAGGCGTGGCCGGAAATGTGGGTCAGGTAGGCCATCGAGACGGCCTGGACGCCTCCACCTGCGGCGTAACCGACCAAGGACGACTTGAATAGTCCGGCGATCAGCGAGGTGGTCGCTTCGACGAGACCGAGCTTGAGGAGCATCTGGATCATCTGTGCGCCGATCATCTTGACGTGGGCCGTCGAGATCTCGACGCCGTAGACGGCGCCCAACTCGGAGATCATCTGGAACTGCACCGCGCCTGCGGCCATGAAGTCGAGGGCGGGGATGGGGTTCGCGAAGACGGTCCCCGCCGTGAGCCACTGGAACTTGTCGATGACGGCCTGGGCCCGCACGTCTCGCTCCTTGCCGAGCTGGCCCTGGGCCTTCTGGCTCAGCAAATGGGCTCGGAGCAGGAGGTTGCCGGCCCGGAGGGATTCGCCCTCGCGAGAGAGGATCTTTGCGACCCTCGCCTCGAGCGCGGCAAGGTCGGGGGCTTCGGCTTCGAAGACGGTCTCGGTCGTCCCGTCGTCGTGGGTGATCCGCACGGCGATCGGCCTCGGGGACGCGGCGACCGACACGACGTCTTCCGGCGCAACGACACTTTGGAGCCGCTCCCGGAGCTTGTCGAGGATGGAGTCGCGATCCCCGTCCAGGAGTCGATCCTGTTTGTTGAGGACGACGATGGACCGCTTCCCCTGACGCGCGAGCGCGATGAGGGGCTCGTATTCGGTTCGCAGAAGGTCGTGGTCGACGACGAAAAGGAGCAGGTCGGACCGCGCGGCGAGGTCGCGTGCCTCGGCCTCGCGCTGCGCCCCTCCGGCTCCGATCTCAGAGAGACCGGGGGTGTCGGTCAGGATCACCGTGCCCTCGACCCCTTCGATGGAGTGGGAGAACGTCTCACCCCGACGGGTCGTCCCCATCACCGCTTCGGTCTTCCCGACGTGTCGTCCGAGCAGGGCGTTCACGAGCGAGGTCTTTCCCGCCGAGCTCGTCCCGAAGATCACCACGTGGAACCGGCGCACCTCGCGATCGGCGCGAAACTCGGCCAATTCCCCGTCGAGTCGTCCCTTGGCGGTCGGATCCCGGACCTGGGCGATCACCGCCTCGGCCTTTTCCGCCTGGACTTCAGCCGCGCGGACGACGTCCTCGGGTGGTTTCGGGGGTGGGACCGACGGCCGTCCCATGCTCCAGAACATGCGGGCAGCGACCAGGGCGACGGAGGCCGTCACCAGCCCGGCAGCCCCGATGAACGCGATCGCCAGGCCGTTGGAGTGCCGGGCAAGTCGGTCGTGCATCTCCCCGACGGACGTGAACAGCCAGGCCGCCGTGGCAAGGACAACCGAGGTGGCGACGAGGGGTAATAACCATCGGGTCGTTCGCATGCCGACCGGATCCTGGAGGCCTTGCGCCCCAAATCAAAAGGGTGGCGCTTCCCTACACTCCATTCGTCTTCCCGAAGGATCGATTCTGACATCTCCGCGGAATCTTTTCACTCCCCTGCCCCGCCCCTTCGTTCTCGAGGGTCGTTCGAGAGCCGACGGACCACCGAGGGTGAATCGAGACCTCCGGAACTGGTTGAGGCCCATCCAAGGAAAGATCCGCGAGGTCCCGAAGCAGGGACGGCTCGCGGATCTTTAGGGTGGTTCGAGGATCGAGCTGAGGTCGATCAACGCCGTTTCCGGCCGAAGAGGCTTCCCAGGAGGCTCGGACGCTTGGGGGCCTGGACGGCTTCTGGCGGGGCGTAAGAGGCCGGTGCGGCGTCGCCCATGACCACGGTCGGTCCGCGTCCCACGGGGGCCGTCGGGGTGACCGGCGTGGTCGGGTCCGGCAACGACGACAGCGGTCCGTCACTCGGAGGCGCGATGAGCGGGGGCAGTTCGCCGACCTCGGGACGATTCGTCGTCGGCGTCACGGCCCCGGCGGCCGGCTTCACCGGCTTCGGAGTCGCCGAGCTCGTCCCGCCCGAAGCGGGGGGAAGATCGAGCGGAGACGACGTCGCGGGGGGGGCCGCCGGCCCATTGGACGCCGGGGGAGCCGTCCTGGGTGCCCCAGCGGGCCCCTGACGGGGCGGAGGCGAATCCGAAGGCTTGGTGTCGAGCTCGAACGGCGACCGATCTTGCGGCGGGACGGGAGGGACGTTGCCGCCCGGCATCGCCGGAGCGCTGTCGTCGCCTTCCTCCGGGGGTGCATCGCCTTCCATGTTCGAGATGTTGGGGAACGGGTCCGGCTTACGGGTCCGGAACGCCTGCTCCACGTTCGGCGCCTCGGGAGAGGGGCAGCCCCATCCCGCCGGGAACTTCCGCCAGCAGGTCGGGTGATATCCGAAATACTCCTTGCGATACATCCCGTAGACCGGGTCTTCCGCCGCACACGGGACTCGTTCCCGACGGATCGGTGCCAGCGGGAAAAGTCCGCTCTGCTGGGCCTCCGCCAGCATCGGGGCGCCCAGGACCATCGTCAGTGCCCACGCAGCCGGCGACCTTAGTCGCTTCCCAATCGTACTTAGCATCCTCGCCTCGCAGGTTGCGGGGTTAACGGTCCGCCACGAATCCATTTCGTTCGGCGCGTCCCCCACTCAAGGGACTGTGCTTCCTTCGATCGGACCTCGTCTCGGTCCCCATGAAGTCAAATTGGGGGAGTCCCTCGATTCTGGGGTTTTGGTGAGGAGGGCTGCTCGGGGTAAACTGTAGAATATTCGGGTTAGGTCGAGATGGTAGGTGTTTGGCCCACGTTTCCTCCCGGCTTGAGTTAAGAATGTACTCACGGGAGAAACTCCGTGAAGTTAGGCAATGGTAAGAGACGAGAGATTCCGGTTAGACGGGTTGTGACTCTTGTAGCGGTAGGACTTCGACGCCGGGGTCGCAAAGGTTCATCGGTCTCGAATTCCGAGGCCGATTGGTTGAGAGTGCAAGATGCACCGCGTAGGGCGAGAGCCTGGCGGCCGACGGACACAAGACCAGGAGGGTCGAATGGGACGCCGAGCACGAGGTTTGGTCTTCAGCTTGGTCGTGTCGGGGCTTGGGACCGCGGTCCGTCCGGTCGAGGCCCAACAAATTGGCCGATCCGCGGCGACGGCCACGACCTCCCCGAATTCGGTGGCGTCGGGGATGTATGCCAACCCCTACGCGAATCCGTACGCCAACCCGTTCCTGAACCCCTACATGACGCAGGGGCAGGTCGGCGGTGGCAACGCCGCTCTCTATTTTCTCGCGGCCCAGCAGGCGAACGGTGGGCTTGGCTCGGGCCGGATCAGCGGGGTACGCCCCGCGGGTCCGCGGGTCCCGGTGCCGGCACCTACCCCGCCGGACGATCGTCGAGTGACTGACATCCCCGGGGGTACCGCGGCCCGCTACTTCAATCGCGCCTCGCAGCCGACGGGGGCGTCTCGGTACTTCCACAGGGCCGGGCGGAACGACCTGTCCACCCGCCGCTAAGGCGAGGACCGGGAAAGGCTGCCGTGGCCTTACATGTACGATGGGCGTTGCGGATCCGCTCGCGTTTCCAGCCGTCTTCGGACGACACGGCTTCGAGACACGAGCGGTCCTCGGCAACTCCTCAGCGTCTTCTCCCCCTTGGGATGGATGCGTGCCGTGAGCGAAGCTCATGCGACCAGAGGATTTCCCGGTTCGAGCTCGACCATCGGTTCGAAAGTATTGTGATCGGGGATGAGTATTGATGAGGCCAACTCGCGGGAGGGTAGTTAGCCTCAACTTGCCCAATCGAGAAAACCGATGGAGACCGGGCAGTGATTCTCCAGGCTCGGTCGGAGACATATGCTGGCGGTCGAAGTTTGAACGAAGGTTGGCGGCCTCTGCGCCGATCTTTTGAGTGGTGGGAAGGCCGGCCCGACGCGAAGGCTCGCGTCCGGACCCCTTTCGAGGCGATGACCGGATGTCAACGGACCCTGGCCCGCGGTTCTCATGGGGGCGACGGCGGGGTCGCGGCCGACACGTGATCGGCCGTATTCAGCCAGCCCCGGGGGACAGGGAGGGAGAGCTGCAATGGAGTGCACTAGGATGGTCCGACGGAGGAACGGGTCTCTCGGGCTAGTGGCGGTGGCCGTCCTGATGTCTTGCGGTTGCCAGACGGTCAGGACCCCAGAAACGCAAATCGCCAAAACCAACCTGCCCCGCGAGTTCCAGAAGGTGTCGATGCCGGAATACGTCGTCGAGCCCCCCGACCTCCTCTTGGTCGAGGTCCTCGACGCCCTCCCTGCACGCCCGATCAGCGGTGAGCGGCTCGTCCGCCCCGACGGCAAGATCTCTCTCGGCTTCTACGGCGAGGTCTACGTCGCCGGCTTAACCACGACCGAGATCAAGGAAAAGGTCGTCATCCACCTCCGAGAATACCTCTCGGACGAGGCTCTCGGGCTCACTCGCTTCAATGAAGGGGATCCCAACAACCCCGATGATGGCGAGTGGGTCCATGTCGAGCCCAACAACTCGGCCACGGTCTTCGTCGACGTCGTCGCCTACAACAGCAAGGCGTATTACGTTCAGGGGGATGTCGCCGCGCCCGGGCGGATGCCGATCACGGGGAATGAGACGGTCCTCGATGCCATCAACTACGCGGGTGGCCTGATCGCCACCGCCGCCCCGCAGAACATCCGGTTGGTCCGCCCCGCGCCACCGGGCGCCTGCTGCGAGCAGGTCCTGCCGATTAATCTCGCGGCGATCATCAGCGGCGGCGACCCGACCACCAACTACCAGCTCATGCCCGGCGATCGCATCATGGTCTATCGCGACCCGATCGTCCGTGCGACGATCTTCATCGACCGACTCGCCGCGCCGTTCCAGACCGTGGTCAACTCGGTCTTGCAGTACAGCTTCGCTGCAAGGTCGGCCCGGTCGATCAACGTGCCACTGGTCAGCGGGTCATCCTCGTCCTCCAGCTCCACCACAGCTCCCGCCCAGCCTGGAGCCCGCTGACGCTCGGAACGGTCGCCTCCGGTTCGCCTCGATTCCACCTGATCAGGCCGAAGGACCTCCTCGAACCCGAGGAGGCACCTTCGGCCTGCTCGCGTGATTCCGTGGCCGAATGCGACAAGTCGGACGGCGATCGTCGTGATCAAGGACTGCTTGGCTCCCTCTGTTAAACTTTGGTAGAATCCACGTGCGTCGCCCCGCCATCCGTCCTGCCTCGAAGGCCCACCATGCGAATTCGGTCCATAGCGCCGATCCTCGTTGTGTTCGTTGTCGCGATATCCCACGTCGCGAATCGGACTCGGGCCGCCGAACCCTTGCCGGGCACTGATCCGTCGCAGCGGGATAAGGCCGCCGCTCCGACGTTCGAGCAACACATCGTCCCGATGCTCACGAAACATTGCGTCGAATGCCACGGGGCCAAGAAGCCGAAGGCCGGACTGAACCTGTCGGCCTCCGTCGGCGCAAGCGACCTCGCGAACAATCCGAAGGTCTGGCGGCAAGTCGTCGAGGTCGTCGAGGCTGGCGAGATGCCCCCCGAAGGGCGGCCGAAGTTGAGCTCGGACGAGATCCGGCTCCTGGCCGAGTGGGCGAGCACTCAAGTCGTGACGAGGGACTGCACCAAGGAGGTTGACCCCGGCCGTGTCACGCTCCGACGGCTCAATCGTTCGGAATATAATAATACCATCCGCGACCTGTTCGGGATGGACTTCCGGCCCGCGGACGACTTCCCCTCGGACGACGTCGGATACGGGTTCGACAACATCGGCGACGTCCTGACCTTGCCCCCCCTGCTCTTCGAGAGATATCTGGCGGCCGCCGAGTCCGTCGCCTCGCTGGCGATTGTCTCGGGACCCGACCAACCCGCGATCACGAAGACTTGGCAGGTCGAGGAACTCGACGAGTCCGCTGGCGGATCCTCGTTTGAAGAGATGGGTCGAGTCCTGGGGACCTACGGCGCGATCACCGTGACCCATCCCTGCTCGAGGAATGGCGAATACACGCTCCGAGCCCGAGCCTTCGCCCAGCAGGCCGGACCCGAGCCCGCGAAGATGGCGTTCCAGGTCGATGGGAAGACCGTCGGCGTGGTCGACGTCGCGGCCGAGCAGGATGCTCCCAAGGTCTACGAGATGAAGGCGACGATCGCGGCGGGTTCGCGACGCATCTCGGCCGTTTTCCTCAACGATTTCTGGGATCCCAAGTTCCCGGACCCGAACCGTCGAGATCGAAACCTGGTGCTCGACTACCTCGAGATCCAGGGCCCTCCGGGGTCGATGGACGCCTCCTTGCCCGGCTCACACACGCGGATCCTCTTCCGGGCCCCGACTAAAGACACGCACCACGAGTGCGCCGAGGCGATCCTCGAGCGATTCGCCAGCCGAGCCTATCGCCGTCCCGCCACCGGGGGCGAGGTCGCCCGGCTCATCAAGTTCGTCGACCTCGCCGAGCAGAGCGGCGAGAGCTTCGAGAAGGGGATCCAACTCGCGGTCGAGGCCGTGCTGGTCTCCCCCCAGTTCCTCTTCCGCGTCGAGATCGACCCTCGCCCCGACTCGAACGCGAAGAAGCCAGCCGGGATCTCGTACCCAATCAATGAGTTTATGCTCGCGTCTCGACTGTCTTACTTCCTCTGGAGCAGCATGCCCGACGAGGAACTTTACCAGTTAGCCCTCGGGGGCAAGCTTCGGGAGGGGGGGACGCTCGAAGCCCAGGTGAGGAGGATGCTCCGGGACCCGAAGGCGAGGGCCTTCGTCGAAAACTTCGCCGACCAGTGGCTCCAGATCCGCAACCTGAAGACGCTCAACCCCGACCGCGAACGGTTCCCAACCTTCGACGAGTCGTTGCGTGCCGCGATGCAGAAGGAGACGGAGCTTTTCTTCGAGTCGGTCATGAAGGAAGACCGGAGCGTGCTCAGCTTCCTGGACTCGGACTACACCTACCTGAACGAGCGGCTTGCGAAGCATTACGGAGTCAGCGGCGTGACCGGGGATGAGTTCCGCCGGGTGACCCTGCGCGAGGAAGACCACCGCGGCGGCCTGCTGACCCAGGCCAGCGTCCTCGCCGTCACCTCGAACCCGACCCGGACCTCGCCGGTGAAGCGGGGCAAGTGGATCCTCGAGCAGATCCTCGGATCCCCCCCGCCGCCCCCGCCCCCCGACGTCCCGGAGCTGAAGGACGAGCCCGGCGCCAAGCTCTCGGGGACGTTGCGACAGCGGATGGAGCAGCACCGCGCCAATCCGAACTGCGCGGCCTGCCACGCGAGGATGGATCCCCTGGGCTTCGCATTCGAGAACTACGACGCCGTCGGATCCTGGCGCGAGAAGGACGACACGTTCCCGGTCGACGCCTCGGGCACCTTGCCCTCGGGACAGTCGTTCCGGGGCGCGGCAGAGCTGAAGACGGTCCTGAAGGCCAAGGACAAGGAATTCGTCCGCTGCCTTTCGGCCAAGATGCTTACCTTTGCGATCGGCCGAGGGGCCGAAGAAGAGGACAAGTGCGCCATCGATCGGATCGTCGACGGGGTGGCGCGGGACGAATACCGATTCTCGCGGCTGGTACTCGAGATCGTCACGAGCGACCCGTTCCAAAGGCGGAAGCATCGAGGGGGATGAGGCGATGAGCAAGTCTTGGCACCTGTCGCGGCGGACCGTCCTCAGGGGCTTGGGGACGGCCATCGCCCTCCCCTGGCTCGAGGCGATGACGACCGCGGCGACGACCAGCTCAGGAGCGTCCGGCCCGGCCCCCTTGCGGTTGGCCTTCTGCTACGTGCCGAACGGCGTCCACATGCAGGACTGGACCCCAAAAACCGACGGGGCCAGCTTCGAGTTCCCCCACATCCTCGAGCCCCTCGCGAAGGTCAAGGAAAAACTCCTCGTCCTCACCGGACTCGCCCAGGAGAACGCCGACGCCAAGGGGGACGGCGGCGGTGACCACGCCCGTTCCCTCGCCACCTTCCTGACCGGCTGCCATCCGCTCAAGACCGACGGCGCCAATATCCGAGCGGGAGTCTCGGTGGACCAGGTCGCGGCGATGAAGATCGGCCGGCAGACCCGTTTCGCCTCCCTCGAACTCGGCTGCGATCGGGGAGCCCAGTCGGGGAGCTGCGACACCGGATATAGCTGTGCCTACTCGTCGAACATCTCCTGGCGGTCGGAGTCGACTCCGATGGCCAAGGAGGTCAACCCGAGGTTGGTCTTCGACCGGCTCTTCGCCAGCAGACTCGGTGGCCAGGATGCCTCGGCCCGCGCCCGTCGCGAGCTCTACCGGAAGAGCATCCTCGACTATGTCGCCGAGGACGCGTCGACCCTCAAATCCCGCCTCGGCATCGGCGACAAGCGGAAGGTCGAGGAGTATCTCACCGGCGTCCGCGAGGTCGAGCTCCGGCTCGCCAAGGCCGAGACGACAGGCGACGTCGGGTTGCCGGATTTCCCCAAGCCGCAAGGCGTCCCCAAGGATTACCGGGAACACGTCCGGCTGATGTTCGACATGTTGGCCCTCGCCTTCCAGGGGGACCTCACTCGCGTCGGCACGTTCATGTACGCCAACGAAGGGAGCACCAAGAGCTATCCCTTCATCGGCGTGCCGGAAGGGCACCACGACCTCTCGCACCACGGCAACGACCCCGAGAAGCACGAGAAGATCAAGAAGATCAACCGATTCCACATCGAGCAATTCGCCTACTTCCTCGAGAAGCTCGACTCGATGCGCGAAGGCGAGGAATCTCTGCTCGACCGCTCGATGATCGTCTACGGTAGCGGCATCGGGGACGGAAACCGCCACAACCACGACGACCTGCCGGTCCTCCTCGCCGGCAAGGCGAACGGGACGATCAAGACCTCGCGTCACCTCAAGTTCAATCAATCGACCCCGCTCAATAATCTTTACCTCTCGATGCTCGACCGGGTCGGGACCACGCTCGATCGTCTCGGCGACAGCACCGGGCATCTGGATCTGGGCTGACGCGAATCGAGTCCGAGGAGTCTCGCCCGAGCTGGCTTTTCGACCCCTCACGCCGATCGTCATCGAGTTCGCTTTCACCACAAAGGCACCAAGCAAAGAATACGCCAGGAACGGATCCCCATTCGGCCGTTCCCTCGAGACCCAATGTGTGTATGTGCCTTTGTGGTGAGCCTCCTGTGATGTGAACCTCAGGAGACGCTTTGGAATTCAGTGATGCGTTGCGGTTCCGGTGGAGGGGTTACTCGACCTCCGACTCGGGAGCCATGGGATGGGGCTTCTTGTCCTCGCCAACGCCGTCGTCCTTGGAGGGGTTCGGCCTGTTCCAAAGACCTTGGTCGAGACGCGTCGGTCGTCCGATTTTGGCATCAAACTTGATAACGATGATCCATGTCAGGAGTATGGCGGAGCAAGTGTAGATCCACGTACCCAGGGCGCACGTCAGGACCATTTCCCCCTGGCGATCCCGACTTCCGCTGACAGAGGACCCGTGGATGATCTCGTCGAGGGTTTTCCAGAGATCGTTCCCCGAGACGAGCGAGAGGGCCTCGATCATCGGCGTGACGCCGAACGCGGTCACGCTCGAGTCCATCTGGGCGGGGATGAAACACATCAGGTAGACGCCGTTGATGAAGATCAAGATTGCCAGGGTCGTGATCATGGCCCTCGCGGACGTCTTCGCGCGTAGCGATAGGTACGTCCCGAGCGCGGTGACGAACCAAAGGAAGACGACGGTCTCGAACGCGACGAGGACGATACCGACCGGATGGACCGCACCCGTGGCCATGCCCAATCCCCAGAGGGGAAACAGGAAGAGGGCGACCCAACGCGTGGACCAGAACGCCCCGAACATCTTGCCTCGAATGATCTCCAACCCGGACAAGGGGGTCGAGACCAGGCTGATCCAGGTATCCTCCTCCCTCTCGCTCGTCAACGATGTCGAGGACGCGCTGGCGACGGCCAGCATCCAGAAAACGTACAGGCAGGTGCAGACGACTCGAAGATACGTGTTGAATTCATTTCGATGGCTGAAGGAGCTCCCCGTCCCGTAAGCGGCCTGGATGAGTTCGACGACGGCGGGTCGGGCCATGAATTCGGTGAGATATGCGAGCAATCCCCACCCGATGAGGAGGGCGCTCGTGGCCGCGATCTTCGTCCCCAGGGTTGTCCTCGAGACGTATCGCTCCTTCCAGAGCATCGCGTCGTCGCCGCAAGGAGGCCTCCCTAGCAAGCGACGCTTTCGAGAGATCTTCCCGAACTTCCCGAATAAGCGTCGACCCCCTCCCTCTCTGCGAAACACCGGGCGTAAAAGGACAGAAGCGAAGAAGAGAAGCACCAGACCATAGACCACCTGGCGTGCCATCATCTCGAGGATGAAGTCGAGGGGGCGACTCCAGCCTGCGAACCCGCCTGCAAGGAGACCGAATGGGCTCGTGGGCACGATCCAGTCGTTGATCGGCTTGATCCACTCGTAAACTTGCGACCAGTAAGGGCCGCCACCCGGCATGAGGAGCTTGAACATCGTCGGGATGAAGAACCACGCCGCCTCGATCGCGTAGGTCAGCGAGATCGCCTCGCGGGGACGTCGAGCGTTCACCGAGACGAGGATGGCGATGGAGGCGAGGAAGAACGCCGAAGTGAGGCTGGCCACGAATGAGAACACGACAGCGAGCGGGTCGACTCCGCCGAAGAGGCTCAGGATGCTGAGGATCGGCAGCCCGATCGCCAGGAAGACGCCCATGTGGAGGAGGCGAGCCGCCACTTTCCCGAGGATGATCTCGACGCTCGAGAGTCGGCTCGAGAGCAGGTAGTGCAAGGTCTTGCGTCGCTTCTCCTCCGCAACGACCCCGGCGACGAGGGCCGGCGTGAACGTCAAGACCGCGATGGACTGCACCACGATGAGAGACGTGAAAAGGGCCTTCCCGATCTGGGCCATCTGTTGGATCGTGAGCACCCCACTGGTCGGACCATAGTACGAGGGGTAGATGGCAGGGTTGTTTTCGTAGATGACTGCGAGGAGGACCAATCCATAGAGGAACCGGACCAGGTAGTATCGAGGTCGTCGGGATGTCGTGATTAACTCGACGTTGAAGACGGGCCCGGGGAGCATGGGGGTGTTCCTGGGAGTTATGAAGCCGACAAAATAGTCTAATGTTTAAATGTTATGAATTGGCGTAATTTTATCGATAAAGAGTCACTCGCTTGGCTCGTGAATGCCGAGAACTCGGCGCACTTCCGACGGCGACGTGAGCCCGGCTTCGACGGCGTTTCGGGCCCTCTCCCAACGGCTGATCATCCCTGAGTCGAGCGCGACCCGCTCCAAACTTCGCACGTCCTGACGAGAAAGGATCGCCGATCCGATCTCGCCTTGCTCGGGCATGAGCCATTCGGCGAGGACCATCCGGCCTTGATATCCGGTGCCGCCGCAGGAGTCGCACCCCACCGGGGTCCAGGCTCGCTCGACCGCGAGGCCGAGACGCTCCGAAGGGTCGTCGGACTCCCTGGCACACGTGCAGAGTCGTCGCACGAGTCGTTGGCTGACGATGGCGAGCAGGCCGCTCCGGAGTAAGTAGGGTTCGATCCCCATTTCGCAAAGCCTACCGATCGCCCCCGCGGCGCTCCCCGCGTGGAAGGTCGTCATGACGAGGTGGCCGGTCAGCGACGCCTGGAAGGCGATCTCGGCGGTCGCCGGGTCGCGGATCTCCCCCACGACGATGACCTCGGGGTCCTGCCTCAGGAGCGAGCGGAGCCCGGACTCGAGGGAGAACCCCGCCTGCGGGTTGACCTGGGATTGGGAGACTCCCGGGACGGGGACTTCGATCGGGTCCTCGAGCGTCGCCAGGCTCCGTCTCCCGCCGGACATGGCGACGAGCTCGCGGAGGCACGCGTAGATCGTCGTCGTCTTGCCGCTCCCCGACGGGCCGCTCAGGATGATGGCCCCCGAGGTGGCGTTGAGGGAGGTCCGGAGTGCCTCCCGGACCTCGTCGGGGAGCCCGAGGTCGTCGAGTCGGAGGAACCGCCCGCGAGCCCCGAACAGTCGGACGACGGCCTTCTCGCCATAGAGCGTCGGGAAGGTGCTCAGGCGCATCTCCACCTCGCCGCTCTCGCGACGCAGCCGGCCTTCCTGGGGGACGTCGGTCCGATACGTCAGCAGCTCGGCCAGGACCTTGAGTCGTGCCACGACATTCGGTGCGATCGAGGTCGGCAGCAGGGCTCCTGGCTGGAGCACGCCATCGATCCTCCAATGGACTTCGAGCCCTTCGGGTGTCGGACGCAGGTGGATGTCGCTGGCCCCGAGAGTCCGGGCCTCGCCGAGGATCAGGTCGACGACTTCGGTGGCATAGGCCGCGTGCTTCGGATTCTTCTTCGCGAGCTCGAGTCGGAATCGCTCTCCGAGTGTCGCCATGAGCCGAGAATCCTCTTCCTCGGGATGGGATGTCCCGAGACGGTCGATGTTGGACTCATCGTAGCGGAGCCGTGACCATTGTCGAAGGGTCACCCTCGCCTCCACGGCGACGTTGGCCGCTCTCCTACCCGGGAGAAGACGAAGGTTCGTCGAGGTCGGGGTGTTGCCCCTCGGCTGGAGAGGGCTCATGATCCTCGAGTCTCGACGTTGGTTTGGGGAGCGATTTCGGGGTGCGATCCGTCGCGAACCCGGACTCCCCGTGATGAGTGAGGACTGGCCAGGGGACGATGCCCGATGACGACCGGCGCCAGGATGCTTGTGCAGGAGTTGGAACGATTCGGGGTCCGGCATCTCTTCGGGATGCCCGGGTCCCACTCGACCGCGATCTACGACGCGCTTTCGCAATGTCCGTCGATCGCGACGTATCTCATCCGCAACGAGCAGGCCGGGGCGTTCGCCGCGGACGGCTACGCACGCGTAACGGGTCGGCCGGGAGTCGTTTGCACCACCGCGGGCCCGGGCGCGACGAACGCGCTGACGGGGGTCGCCGAGTGCTGGGCGGACTCCGTCCCGATCCTGCTCCTCTCCGGTCAGGTGAACGCCGACCGGATGCACCTCGAGTGCGGGGCCTATCATGAGATCGACCTCGAATCGATCTTCCGGGCCGTGACCAAGTGGTGCGGGACGCCGAGCTCCGTCGCGGAGATTTCCCCGATGGTCGCCCGAGCGTTCGAGGCGATGACCACCGGCCGTCCCAGGCCCGCCGCGCTCTTCCTGCCGCAGGACGTCGCCCGCTTCGAGGGTAATCCCGGCTCGCAAGACCTTGCGCCGATGCCAAAAACCGTCGAGCCCCCGACCGAGGAGATCGAGAAGGCTGTCGAACTGCTTTCGAAGTCCAAACGGCCGATCCTCCTGGCGGGTGGAGGTGCCCTCTGGTCGGGGGCCGCGGACGAAATCCTCGCCCTGGCCCAAAGGCTCGGGGCGCCGATCGTCACGTCCTTGAACGGGAAAGGGATCGTCGATGAGCGACATCCCCTGTCGCTCGGACACGCCCGATCGGCGCGGGCCAAGGTCGCCTTGCCGCATGCCGACGCGATGCTCGCGGTCGGTTGCCGATTCACCGAAGTCATGACCGAGTGGCGTCGAATGCCCGTGCCCGAGGCCCTTGTCCAGATCGACATCGATGCCGGCCAGATCGGGATGAATCACCCCTCGGCCGTGGGGATCGTCGCCGACGCGAAAACGGCCCTCAGTGCCCTCTTGGCTTCGATGCCCGACCGCCCCGCCCAGGGATGGGCCTCGATCTTGCTCGAAGCTCGCGGGGCCCGGCCGGCGAAACCCGAGTGGCTGATCGAGGTGTTGCGGTCGAAGCTCCCCCTCGATGTCCCGGTCTTCGCCGATGCGTGCGAGATGGGCTACCGGCTCCACACGGACTGGATCTCCCCCGGCCCTCGCCTCCTGTTCTACCCCTCGAACTACATCACGCTCGGCTGGGGCTTCCCCGCCGCGCTCGGGGCGGCCGTCGCGCTCGGAGGGACGCCCGTGGTTTCCGTCAGCGGCGACGGTGGGTTCCTCATGACCGCGCAAGAACTGGCGACAGCGAGTCGCTATCGACTCAGGGTGATCGCCATCGTCCACAACGATTCCACGTATGGTGCGATCAAAAACATCCAGCACCGTGTCCACGAAGACCGATTCCTCGACGTCGAGCTGAATAACCCCGACTTCCTCAAACTCGCCGGGTCTTTCGGTGTCCCGGCCTGCCGAGTCGAAAATCCTGGCGATTTCGTCGTGGCTCTCGAGGAGGCGCTTGGACGAGACGGCCCCTCAGTCGTCGAGGTGCCGGATCGTTGGCGACCACTTCGGGCCTGAGACGTGGCCTTCAATACTGGTCGGCGCCGATCATTTCTCCGTCGGCTCGATTGCCGAGGAATCGATAGATTCGCGTGTTGATCGTCGACTTCAAGAACCGAACGGAACCATCTCCGAAGGCCGTGACAGCTCCACCGGGGTGGAAGCTCGAGTATGAGCCCACCATGAGGGTGGCGTCGGCCTTGGTCTTCGAGACCGGCTTGGTCGCACCATCATCCTCGCCCTCTTCGTCGTCGCCCAGCACGGAGGCGCCGAAGGTGGGCGACGTGGAGTTGTTACTCGGGGGCGATCCCGTGTTCCGGAGCGTCGAGCTCGTCCCCGAGATCCAGCCGAGCTCGAAGGCGTTGCTTTTCTTCTCCGAGAGAAAGATCGTGTTCGAGCTCCCATCCGGGATCTCTTCGAACCTGATTCCGCTGTTGAGGAAAAAGACACCGGTATTATTGGAGGCGATCGGGGCCTCGACGTCGTTATGACAACCGGCGTAGTCACTCTGACCGGGGGCGGCCATCGTGGATTGGCTGGGGCAAAGCAACGTCCGGATCGTGATCGGTCGGGCCGACATGTTCTCGGAAGAATAAGCCCCGAACGAGAAATTGAGGTGATCATAGATGTTCTTTTGATCGATGTAGGGGAGGATCTGGGCGATCCAGCTCATGTGGAAGCCCTTCGGTATCGCTCGGACGGGGCTCGTCTCATTGACGACCCCGGGTGGCAGTACCTCGTGGGCCGTCTCGTAGTTCTGGACGGCGATGCTGAGCTGCATCAAGTTGTTGGTGCATTGCGCCCGCCTCGCGGCCTCGCGGGCCGACTGCACGGCGGGGAGCAAGAGGGCGATCAAGACCGCGATCATGGCGATCACGACCAACAGCTCGATCAGGGTGAACGCAGGGCGTCGAGGGCATTGGTATTGTCTTTGTCGATGGGTCTTCATGGTCGTGGATCCTTCGGAGTCGATCCGACACGGACGAGGGCTGTCTTGCTCAACCGAGCCCGGCGCGTGCTTTCGCGCGGATAGTCGGCTTCGATGTGGACGTGGCGCAGTGCGGTCGTGTTATCGGGGCGATCGACGGTAATCTTGACGAGGGCTGCGTCGAGGCCACCGAGTTCCCGGGCCGAAAGTTCCCAGGTCTCGCCGGAGTACTTGGCGTCGAGCTCGAGTTTCGACGCGGCCCGCTCGAGGCCCGACTCCACCAGCCATTCCACCTGGAGCCGTCGCTCCTCACTCCGGAGTCGTCCTCGACCGGCCAGGACGACCTTCAAGAGGACTCCGCAGACCAGCGTGATGAGGACCAGGCTGATCAAGACGAAGATTGTGGCTGTACCTCGGCGATGTTTTGGATGCGGCCGCGACGGCAACGGATTCATCGGACGGCCTCCGGCGTCGCCCCGAATCGGTCGTCCCGTCCGAGCGACACATCGATCTGGAACGGGCGTTCTCGAGGGCCGTTCGCGACCGTCGATCGAGGGCCGACCATCGAGACGAATGTGGTCCCGTCGTCGAGGCTCACGCGGAATTGCGGCGGGGTCGTGGGGAACGGGTAAGACTCGCCTCGTACGAGTTGGTTTCCCAACCGCTCGGACCTCGCGAGGATCTTCCCCTTCGCCTCGTAAGTCACGACTCGACCATCACGACTCCCGAGCTCGAGCGTGGCCGAGAGCGAGTCGAGCTCGGCCTTGGGTGTCACGACGTGGGCGGCATGCACATCCTTGCGAAACTGGTGGGACAGGCGATCCCGAGTCATCGATTGGGCGAGGTGCGCCCGACCGACCCGATCGAGCTTCATCAAGGAGTACAGGATCGCGACGCAAATCCCCATCACAATCCCGAGCGATGAGATGACCACGAGGAGCTCGATGAGCGTATAACCTCGGCGAGCCTTCATCGTTCCTCCTTCCCACGATATCGCCAGGCTGTCAAACGCACAGGCGCTTCCATGGTCCCGGCCCGGTTCCTCCAGGACAACCGCATTCGGATCCGCTTCGCTCCCTCGCTGGCGAGAACGTCGACGTCGACCTCAAGTCGTGCTCCGGGCAATCCGGAGCGGGCCGAATCGGAAAGTGCGAGGGCCTGGTCGCCCTCAGCGTTCAGCCGGTTCCAGGGCCTCGCGGCGAGCCGCTCCATGAGGTTGGCAACCTCCTGAATGGCAAGTTGCCGACGATCGGTGGCTCGACGTTGAATCGCGACCCAGGAGACGACCTGGAGCGTCGTCGCCATGGCGGCCACCAGCATGGCCGAGATCACGGTGATCTCGATCAGGGTGAAGGCTCGACGCTTGGGGCGAAGGTTCGTGCTGGAATTCCTCCTCATCCGGCGAGCCTTTCGATCAGCGTGACCAGGGGCAGGAAGAAGGCGACACTCAGGGCCATGACGAGGGACCCGATCGCGATCAGGAGAATGGGGTAAATCCCCTGCACGAGCAGATGGGCGCGATGGGCCAGGCGTCGTTCTCCCGCTTCGGCCGCTTGACGCATCGCCCACGAGAGGTTTCCGACGCGGCGTGCCGAGTCGAGGAGGGCGGCATCCGAGGCGTTGATGAGCGAATGGTCGCGGAGGGATCGTGTCCAGTCGATGCCGTGGGCGAGGTCGAGGGCGATTCGGGCGAGCCTGCGCCGGACCCACCGCGACGGATAGGATCTGGCGAGCACGTTCACCCCCCTTTCGAGGGGCTTGCCGCCGTCCACGGTCCACGCCAACGAACGTAAGATCAACGCGCTGTGCCGGCGGACGAACCATCGATCGAGGATCGGGATCCCGAATTGCGACCAACCGAAGATCGCCAGGGGGACATAAATCAAGATCAAGGAATCTACGAACGCGAGAGTGACGAGGAATTGCCAAGCGGTCGAGAGGTGGCCGAGCGCGAACACGGTCCCGGTCATGGTTGGCAAGGCGATGCCGAAGTCTCGAAGTATCGAGACCATCCTCGGCTCGACGAAGTAAAATAGGAAACCGGCGATGATCTGGATCAAGAAGAAAAGCGCGGTCAGATAAGAGATTCGAGACGCGATCAGGTTGTAGATGGGTCGAAGGGCGAGGCGTGTTGCGGCCCCTTCGAGCAGCGCCTCGGAGAACTTGCCCGAAAACCAGCCGACGCGGGCGAGGATCTCGACGTCGGCGGGTAGGACGCCCGGGATCTGATCGATCGCCCTCGGGAACTCCTCTCCGTAATCGAGGTATGCGGCCAAAGTCAGGACCTTTCGCCGGTAGGAACCCCGGCAATCTTCGGCGAGGGCGGTGAGTGCCGTAGTAAGCACGACCTCGTGCTGCGAAGCGATGGCCAGCATCCTCGTCAGGGTATCCCGATTCCTCGACCGGCTCTTCGACGCGGTGATCAGGCTGCCGACGATCAGGAACCCGAGCCCCAGGAAGGTCAGGATCACGAGGTAGAAGTCCGCGAGCGAGATGACCCAAAAGATGAGTGCGGCGACGAAAACCGTGTACATAAGATGACGAAGCATCAGTCGCCGATGAGGCGGCGACGGGAAGTCGATCGGGCGATCTCCCTTCGTCGAGTCGTTGGATCTGGCCGATTCGTCGATCACAAACTCCTCCGCGAATCCCCTCGATCGGGCCGAGGTGAGGTCGTCAAGACAACTGGTAGATGAGCAAGGCCGTCGGGAGGACGAGCGTGAACAGGATCCCTCCGAAGATTGCGATGAGGCTTGAGATGTTCAGGGCCAGGGCGACGACCTGGACGCGGGCCCGGGCGCGGACCAGGATGAGCTCGGCGAGCATGTGGAGGGCATCGGGGAGCCCTCGGTGTCCTTCGGACCAGACGAGCATCCTGGTCATCCCTCGGGGGAAGAGCGAACGGCCGACCATCGCATCGGAGAACGGGAGGCCGGACGAAACCGCCGAGGCGGCCGACCGGCTCGCGGACGCCACCTGGAAATTCGACACCCCTTCCCCGGCCATCGGCAGCGCCTCGACGAGCGGGATCTCACATTCCACGAGGGTGGCGAGGAGGTGGCAAAACTCCGCCAGGGCCGTCAGTCGCCAGACGTCCCCGAGCACGGGAATGTCGGCGAGCAGGCCGCGACGAATCTCCTTCGGCAGGACCAGGCAGGCGATGGCCCAGCAGGCCGAGAGGATCAGGAGCCCCTGGACGACCGGCCGCCAGACCGCCTGGATCGCGTCGGAGATGGCAAAGATGGCCCGGATGATCTCCAAAGGAGGGGCGCCGAGATCTTTATAGATCGTCTTGAAGTCGGGGATCAACTGGGTCGAACCGAAGATGAAGATTGCGATCGCGAAAGCCAGTGAGGCGAGCGAGGGGATGAGCCGGAGCATGACCGAGCGCCGAAGATCGGCCCCGATGTCGCAGTATCCGGCGAATCGGCCGAGGACCTGGCCGAGGTTCCCCGTCCTCACCGCGGCCAGGATCAATCCTCGTAGGTAGCTAGGAAGTTGGGGTTTGAGAGCGCCCAACGCGGCATCGAGCGGCACCCCCGCGTCCATCGCGTCTGCCAACCGCACCAGGCATTCTCGGACTCGTCTCCTGGGGAGTTCTTCCGCCAGGGCACGGAGCCCCGACGGGAGAGGTAGTCCGGCGGCGGCCAGGTCGGCGATCCGACGCGCGAGTTCCGTCGTCTCGTGGTCCGAGAGCGAACTTCCCGCGTCCAAAGCTCTCCTCATCGGCGGCCCTCTCGCTCGTCGGACTGCGTCTCGGATTCGTCGGGAATCACACCGCCCGCGACTCTCAAGGCGTGGCGAGTTGATGGAACAGCGTGGTGATGGGGAGGAAGAGGGTGAGTCCGTAGGCCAGGACCGCGGTCGATCCGACGGCTACCATCGCCATGACGGGGAAAAAGAGTTTGATTTTTTCGGCGTCGTCGCGCGCCCGTTTCCGGTCGTTGTTCGAGAGTTGTCGCAGCACGACGGGTAAGTTCGACGACTCTCGACACGTCGCCAACGTCCATCGCAGCATGGGCGTGAAGGCCGAGGATCGATAGACCTCATCATTCCGGGCATCCCCGCGCTCGATGGAGTCCGCCAGCGACCTTCCCGCACCCGTGATCGCGGGATCGCCCGACGACTCCGAGGCCAGGATGATCGCTTCGGGCATCGGCACGCCGTGCTCGATCAGCATGGCGAGGAGATCCGCGAAGTTGGCGGCCTCGAATCGCCCGGTCATCGAGCGCATCCAGGGAATCCACAACAACGGTGACCCCCGCCCGCCCGGCAAGACGTTCGCCGCTCGGCCGGTCCACGCCCAGGAGGCCGCGAGTGCCAGCAAGATCGCTGGTAGGATCGGGCCCCAGTAGCGAGCCGTTGCACCGAGGTTCGTGAATGCGTCCAAGGCGAATGATCTCGGAACTTGCAGCGAGTCGAACGCGGCTGTCAGATGCGGCACCCACTGCGTCACGAGGAGCAGGAACAGCCCATAAGCCATCACCAGGACGATCAACGGATACCAAAGAGCCTGGCCGATCGAATGCCGAGCGTCCCGGTAGCTCCGGATGAACTCCGCCAGGCTCTCCAGTGCGGTCGGAAGCCGTCCCGATCGCGAGCCGGCCGCGACGACGGCCCGGTACAGCGGGGGGAATTGGTCACCTTCCTCCTGAAGGGCCTCGAGCAGACTCTGCCCTTGCCCGATCCGCTCCGACAGTCGGCGCATCGACTGCCCCAGGCTTCCCGACAACTCACCGCCGAGGTCTTGTAAACCACGCTCCAACGGTAAGCCGGCCCCGGCTAGCGCCGCGATTTCGTCGTTCAACGCGATCAAGTCGTTGAAAGAGAGTCGCGGGAGGGCGGGCAACTCCCCTGTCGCTTCCGGCATGGTTCCAACCGATCTCGCCAGGCAACCAGGGCGATCCTACGACAAATGTGAAAGCTGATTTCACCACACCACACGCTCGACGTCAACCGTCACCGAAGTCAGAAACCGCAACGGCTTATCCGTGAAGCTCAACTCTAAACCAAAGTCCTGGCCCAGAAGCTTTCGGACGTCGAGGGCCGATCCTGACACCCGGATGTTCGGACAGTCGAAGATCAACGAATGCGTCTCTCCTGTCGAGAGGCTCGTTGGATGCGTGAAGTTTTCGTGTAAACTTGTCCCGCCAGACCGGTCGTCCTCCTCTCCGCCGTGATAGCCAACTCGGTGTCGCCAGCCGAGCTTTCGGCCCCTACGTCGACGCCGATGGGATTAAGGTCGAATGATTCGATATTCTGGTTTTATGTTGATGCTTGCAGTGTTTGGCCTCGAGGCTGGCGGCGGCGAGACGGATTCGGAGCACAGGGTCGCGGACTTCAAGCTCGCGATCGAGGAGTTCGAAGTCCGAAAGGAACCCGTGCGGACCGTCGAGATGATCGTCCACGGTGGGCGAGTGTACCAGATCATCACCAAGCCGGGCTTCGAAGTGGTGCTTTACGAGCCGACCGCGGACCGGGTCGAGATCGTCGATTTGGCGAGGAAGGTGCGGACTGAAGTCGCTCTGAGGAAGGTCGAGACCCTTGAGGAGACTCGCCGACAGGTCCTCAACCGTACCCGAGATGTGGCGGAGGCGAAGCCGAGCCCTTCGAACTCGAGCCCGAAAGACTTGCTTCAGCAACCGTTGGCCGTGTCGTTCGATCGACAAGCTCGCCGGCTGAGCCTGTCGAATCAAGCGTTCGAAGTCGAGGCAATCGGCGAGCCGGAGGCTGATCGGGGACGTCTGGACCTCATCGCGAAGGCGCTCGTCACGCTCGAGAAGGTGAATGCCTTGCGAAACCCTCGACCCATTCCCCCGTTCCCGACACTCGAGGCGGTCCGCACGCTCGTCGAAGGGCATCGGCTCCGCCCGAGCGAGATCACCGTGCTCTATCGACTGACGGGGCCACCGCGGAAGGTGCGTTCGACTTATCGAGTCACACCCAACCTGACCACTCGCGAGGTTGAGGCCCTCGAACGGATCCATTCGCTGATGGCTCGCTCCCGATTCGTTCGCCTGGAGGAATATAAAGACCTCCAGTCGCGATAACGACCACTGGCATCACGCCAGGTCCGAGTCGACGATGGGCTTCAGCTATTCGTCGGCAAGTCCCGCGCGGAGAAGAGCAGGAACGATAGGCCGACCCCGGCTCCGAAGATCAGGACGAGGACGCCCGCATTGAACGCGAGCGGATCTCCTTTCATCGCCACGGTCACCGGGGCATAGGCCCGCAGCACCGACAGCTTTTCCAGCCAGTCGTACCCTTCGAATTGTGGTGCGACCGTGAGTGCGATCAGGCCCGCCAACGTGATGGCCGAGGCGATCAAGCTGGGACGCCAACGCACCAGATCGATCGTCGAGAACGGCAGCGTGTATCCGTAAACGCCCATGCCCAGCGTGATAACCATCAGGCCGGGCCTCAGATAAGCCAGCAGGTTTGCGGGCGACTTCACGGGAAAGACTTGGTTGCCGATGAGGTCTCCCACGATCAAGGCCGCCGCCAGCGCAACCAGCCCGAAGACCGTATAGGCGATGTGCGAGGCCAGGAACGCTGAACGTGAGGTTGGTCGTGAGAGGATCAGGTCGAGCGTCCCGCGCTCGATTTCTCCACCAACCGCTGCGGCCCCGCGCGTGATCGCCCACCCGAGGACCGTCAAGACGATCAACGGGTGGTTCCAGAAGCTGATCTCCAGGGCCAGCGTCGAGCCGTCCATCTCAGGGCCGCCGAGCCGCTTGAAGAAACCGAGGTTGCGGGCCGCTTTATCGAAATCTTCGCTGGCGGCGAGACGCTCGAAGCGCAACGTCAACCAGACGGTGAGGATCGACAGCCCGAAGAAGGCGAGGCATGAGAGGATGAGCACCCATCGCGCCTCGGTCGAGTGCTTCCGAATGAGGGCCAGGAAAGGAACCATCACCAAGCGTCCTCGTCCTTGACGTTGGGGCCGTGGAATTGGTCGTACAGCGTGCGCAGGTCTTCGGTCCCGATCGCGACGTCGAGGACTCCGCGCTCACCGAGCCAGGAGAGCACCGGGGCTGCCGACCCTCGGTGCTCCATCAGGAGCACGTCTCCATTTCGCTCGCGGACGGTCAATTCGAGCTCGTCGGGGAACGGTTGGACGAATCCCTCGGGGAATCGAGCGAGGATCAGGCGGAGCGTGTTGCGCCTCTCGTGCATGTCCGCGAGATGCATCAGGCGGCCTTGACGCATGATCGCCACGCGGTCGGCGACTTCCTCGACCTCCGAGAGGACGTGTCCCGAGAAGACGACGGTCTGGCGGTGGACGTCCCGCGCCTCGCGGACCAGACTCAGGATCTCGGAGCGGGCCGACGGGTCGAGCGCCGACGTGGGCTCGTCGAGGATGAGGATCTCGACGGGGTCGGCGAAGGCCTGGGCGAGCGCGAGCTTCTGCTTCATCCCCGTGGAGTAAGTCCGAACCTTACGCCTGAGGTCGAGCTTCATGAGCTTTTCGGCGATGGCGACCGCCCGGTCCAGGGGAGCTCCGTCTCGAAGGTCGGAGAGGAAGCTCAGCATCTGGAATCCGGTCATCCAGCCGAACATCCGGAGTTCGCCGGAGAGGTAGGAGACCCGTCGTCGTACCTCGAGGCTTTGCCGCCAGCAGTCGTGCCCGGCGACGGTGGCCTTCCCCGAGCTTGGACGGAGAAGTCCCAGGAGGAGTCGGATCGTCGTCGTCTTCCCCGACCCGTTCGGGCCGAGCAGGCCGAACACCTCGCCCTGACGGATCTCCATCGAGAGTTTGGAGAGGGCCGTCGTCGTCCCGTACTGCTTGGTCAGGCCTTCCGTAACGATCATCCCTCGTCGACCTCACGGGTTAACCGCGCCGATCGGCCTTGGTTCGGCTCCCGGCCTTGGCGAGCGATTCGGAGACTCGCAGCTCATCCTAACAGGTCGGGGGATCGTTCGCCCGGGAAGAGTCGGCGAAGTCGCCCCGGGTCGTCGGTAAAGAGCCCGGCAACACCGGCTTGGGCCAGGTGAATGGCGAGACCGTCCGCACGGTCGTCGTTGACGGTGTAGACCAGGACGGGAACATTCGCGCCGTTGAGTGCTTGGAGGTCGAGCTGTCGGAGTGCCTCGGCCGATGACCTTCGCCGATAGGCGATCGACTCTTCGCCGAGGATTTGGCTCGACGGATGATAGAAGTCGGCGCCGACGAAGTCGCGGACGTATTCGTGGGGGCGATCGACTGGCGTGACCGCGAGAACTCCGGTGGGGATGTCCGGGCAAAGTCTTGCCGAGCGCGCCACGTCGGCATGATCGAACGATGAGATCAGAACCCGGTCGGCCATCCCACGTCGGATCACAAGGTCGAGGATGGCTTCGAGGAGTCGAGGGTCGGTCGCGGGAAACGATTTGACCTCCACATTCACCAGCCAGTCGAGCCTCTTGGTCAATTCGAGGGCTTCGTCGAGCGTGGGAATGCGCACCTGCCCCGAGGCGATGAACGCCCGACGTTCGTCATCGATCTCGTCCAAGGTCCCAAAACCCGCGGCTGTTCGCAGGCCTCCTGGTTCCAGGAACCAGGAACCGGCGTCGAACTGCTGGACTTCGTCGAGGTCGAAGTCCGAGATCAAGAATCCCGACTGGCCGCGCGGATCACACTTGCACCGAGCCGAGACGTCGGTGGTCCTGGAGAGCGACTCGTCGTGGATGACGACTGGGACGCCGTCCCTCGTTAGTTGCACGTCGAGTTCCCAGGCGTCGGCCCCGGCTTCATATCCTGCATTTGCGGCGAGGAGGGTGTTCTCGGGGGCATGGGCCGAGTCACCCCGATGAGCGATGATCCACGGTTTGTTTCGCGAGGCGACGATCAGACCCTGTCGGAAGAGATTGAGCATATCCGGTCAAGCGCCCTGGACATCTGGTTCGACCCGAGTCAACGTCGTCTCAGGCCTAAAATCGAAGGGCCGACCTGTTGGGTCAGAGTCTTAACGTCGCCTGATCTGGTTCCGAATCTGTGGTCGGGTGTTGCCCAAGGCCGGGGGGCTTTGGCAATTCAAGGCGGGGTGACTATCCCTCGCACCCGGATTTCGAACCAGCGTTGAGAAATTACCGGGCGCGATCTCGCTCGCTCGACCGAGCCGTGAGGGTTCGATCAGAGGCAATGTTCGCCGCATTCTTTAAGCGAAGTCGAGTCGGGCGGTATGGGAAGACGAGAGTCGCGAGGGCCGCTTACTTGGTCTCGATGCCGGCCGCGGCGGCGATCTTCGAGGCGTCCGCCTTGCGGTACCCGAGGCTCTGGAGGACTTCGAGGACCTCGCTCCAGGTGGGGAACATCCGGCCGCTTTTCTTCTTGTATTCCTGGATGGCCTGCATGAACTCGAGTTCGTTGGACGTATACTCGCGGTCGCAGGTTGTGGGGTCGACGAGGCGGCGGCGTCCGCTGGTCGAACGCGCATTCGCGGCCCGAGTGGCTTGCGCCTTACTTTGCGTGTTCGACCACGACGAAATTTCGGCCGGGGAAGGGAGGGGAGCGGAGATCTCGGTGTGATTCATCGCGGATGGCTCCTTCGTGGGGCAGTCCTCAGACGCGGCAACGTCGCCGAGGGGACCGTCTTGACGGGTTCGTGAATTCCCTTGATGGTCTGGTGAGGATCGATCCATGAAATGACCAGCCTTAAAGATTATAATGCGGTTCGGCCTCGATGTCACCACCCGAGAAGTCGACTTTGGCCGGTTTATTGTTTTACCACGCCTAGTCCCACCTCACCCGCGTTTGTCCTCGACCGGCGGCAGAGGCTTGCTTTTCCCTGATCACGGCCCCGCCTCAGTTCAACCCTTCGACGGCGATCGCCCCCACCCAACCCAGGCCTGGGGCATGGGTGAACTTGAGGGGCCGTTCGTTCTCGGGGAGGATCGCCCACTCCTCCTCCGACCACACGTGCAGCCGGCAGAGCATGGAATCCGCCACGACTTGCATCGTGCCGAGAGTGGATTCCGATGACATCGAAATAAGATCATGCTTGGTCCGCTGGATGTTTTGTCGGCCAATTCGCCTCATGAGCGAGCTCCCTCTGTACCCTGGCCTCGTCCATTTCGAGGTCGTCGTTCATCGCAGCCGGGGGGAAGATATCGCTCTGAACGCGATATCTCTCGATCGCCCACGGGACCTCGGGACGTTTAGGGCCCCGTCGTCCTTATCCTAGGTCACGATTGAACTCACGCCAAATAATCCCGTGAATAATCGGCGCTCCCGCCATCATCGGGCCATCGGGACGCACATACATGTGTGACGTCCAATCCTCGAAGACCGTGTCGACCCCTTGGCACATAGGGCTCCGCAGGGTTCATCACCCGCAAATGCCCTCATGCTCGATGGGTCGTACCCCGCTCTTGTCGGGGCCGTTCCTGGTCTGATTTGACGTTTTCTTTCGAACCGGTGGGGATGCGAATCAGTCAAACTAAGCTATGCCCTTGGAGGTGCGCTGCGGCGAGATTCTGGTATGTCAAAGCTTAAATAGTAATTTGAACAGGAAGTTAATTTCGGAGCCGGGTGGGTGTTATAGGCCTTGGTCTTTGCCGGATAGAGTTTCTCCATCCTAGCTTACCGATGGGCGGCCCTCCGCAAAGGGATGAAGGCACTCACCCTCTGCGAAAGCCTCAAGGAGGCAACGACTCGTAGTGAAACGGACGGGGGCGTGAAATCGACGATTCCGATCGACTCCTCGAATCACAGCCTTGGGAACAAGCCTTTCGAGCCGCTGTCGCGTTCTAGGCTAGATGCTGGTCAGCGGCGGAAGAGTCTTTGGAGCATGTTGCCGGTCTTCGAGGTTGCGCCGCCGGGGGCCAACGGTGTGGCCAGCGCGGTACGCGAGTACTCGACCACTACCTGAGGAGGGTCGCCCGGCGACGGCGTCGGCTCTCCCTGCCCGGCCTCGTCGCGAGCGATGACGCTGAAGCCGTAAGTCCCTTCGTCGCCCAGTTCGATCGGGAAAGGAGAACGCTTGTCCGGATCTTTGCCTTGAGACTTCCAGGTTCGCCCGCCGTCTCGAGTCACCCAGAGTTCGACACTGACCAGCCCTTCAGGACCTGATCCTTGAATCCCGTATGGGAGCGTGAATCGAGGACGATTCACGCGGAAGGTGGCGGGCCCGTCTGCCGTCGGCTGGGTTGCCGAGACCGGCTTTTCCGCCGGCGTGTCGTTCGTCAATCCGACCGGGTCGACGAAAGGGTCGGTCCCGGAACGGTCGTCGAGCTTAGCAATCACCCGTGCGATCGCCTCCGAGTCCTGGGCGGACTCCTGCGCGACGGTGGGTCCCCGGCTTGCGGTGACCATTATCGCACGATCATCCGAGGCGGATGGCTGACTGTTCGTTGCGACGGGATCGGGCGTGTTGTTATTGCTCGAGGGGCGTTGGTCACGACCCTCGGCGCGTTGACGTCCCTTGCCTCGTCCGCCCGACCCTTCCGTGCGTGAGGTCGCGAGGACTGGACGACCCTCCAGGGGATTGGTCTCCGCGGGACGGACGTCTGTCGTGGGAACGGTGTCGTTCCGAACCTCTTGAATCGCGACGTTCTCGGCGGATCCTTGTGCCTTCGAGGAGGCCGACTCCGGCATCTTCTCTCGGAGCGCCGACGCTGGGGACGGCCTGGCTCCTCGGTTGACTTCCCGATCTCGATTTGCGCCGACGGTCTGAGTGTTCCGGGCTTGTTCGTTACGTTTCGGTGACTTCGCGGCCAACGTCCGGTTGGGAACTTCGGCCTTCGATGTGTCTGAGGTCCGCTTGGTAGTTGCAGCGACGGCCGACTCCGTAGCGGCCGAACCTGCCTCGCGGCGTTGTCCCGGGATCGCCGTGAAGGTCTCGATGCGGTTGCCGGCACGATCCGAGACGGTGGCCCGGACTCTGAGCGGGCTGGTGTAACCCGCATCCCAGGTCGCGCAGCCGATGGCTCCCGGGTTTTGTCGAGGAATCGGTTGCCAGTCTTTTCGCCCCTCGACCTGATACTCGAAGGTGAGGGTCGCTACGTCGGGGTGATCGTCCCCGATTTTCCAGAGGATGGAAGCGAGGCTTGCGCTCCTCATCTCCGGCTCCAACGCGAGTGTCGGCGGGGTCGTGTCGACCACCACTTTCATGCTCGGGACGATTTGGTCGTTGCTGCTCGGGTGCAGACGCCCCTCGTCGTCGACGGTCCTCACCGCGAGCCAGTACTCGCCATCCTTCGCCGCCTGGAACGTGAACGAGGGCTGGTCGGGGGTCGTGGAATCCTTGGGCTTCCACGACTTTCCACGGTCTTCGGAGACCCAGAGCTGGACCTCCCTTCGCCTCGACTTCTCGTTGGGATGGTTCTGGAACGGGATCCGGAAGGCCCGATTTCGTTGGTAAATCGTGGCTGGCTGACTCGGCACCGAATCGGCGGATGCGATGGCCGCGACGATTCCCAGGCTCAGGGAAATCCCCTGGATCGTGCGACGTTTCCAAGATTCCCGCAACGTCACGTGATCCCTCCTTAGACCAAGGCCCGAATCGTCGCCTGAGGCAAGTGTCGGTCGGGTCGCCCCTCTCTTCGTCCTCGACGGGGGTCGCTTCGGAGAAGCGAGCGATCGAGTCTCGGGAGCGGCCGAACTTCTCGCCAAGCGACGTGCGGCGTGGCCGAGATTCCCCATCCTTGAGGAATTTACGGAGCCCGAGTGCCTTGGACCCGCTCACGGCGCGGTCAACGAACCTGCCGGATGTCAAGATCGTAGACACAGAAGCGCGGGAACTTTATCCGAAGGTCCAAACAGCGCCAAGCGAGGATTTTTGGGGTCCACCAACGATTTCCGCATCCGCCCTACTCTGCCGTCGAGAGCTCGGCAACACTGACATGGCTCGGACGACCCTTTTGCCGGGCCCGTCTCGACCTCGAGGCCTGTAGTCGGGAAGATTTGAGGGGATCGGCTCGGAGAATCCAGCCCGGGTGCGACCGACCCGAAGTCGATCGGGGACGATGTCGACAGCCCTCCAACGCCAGACCGGGTCCGAAGGGATGATCATGACGGGACGACGCAGGACTCTCGAAGGTCGCGCGGGGAAGGTTGTGGTCGGCCGGAACGTCGAGGGGGTTGCGGAGGTCGAGGCTCAAGACCCCATCGACGCCCTTTTGGGACTGGGCTTTTGTCATGCGAGAGACCGCGCGCTCCAGATGCGGCTGGTCCGGATCCTGGCGCGAGGCGAGGCTTGCCAACGGCTTTCTGACACCGACGAAATGCTCGAACTCGACCGCTTCTTCCGGAAGTTGAATTTCGGAGGCGACGCGATACAGCAAGAGGCGGCACTGTCGCCGAGGGCAAGGGCGGGCGTCGACGCCTATTGTCGAGGGGTTACGCTGGGATTTCAGACGTCCGGGATCCCCTGGGAGCTTCGGCTTTTGGGTGACCGAGCGCGGAGCGACCCCTGGTCGTTCGCGGACATCTACCTGACGGCGAAGGTCATCGGCTACGTCTCGCTCGCCATCGGCCAGGCGGAGATGGAGCGTTGGATCCTCGAGTGCGTCAAGGGTGGGATTTCCCGGGACCACCTCGAAGAACTCTTTCCAGGGAAGCTCGAGGGCCTCGATGAGGAGTTGATCCGCCGCATCAACCTCGAGGAGAGGCTGGTCCCCGAAGCCCTCTGGCGGGTGCCGACGATTCCCGAAGGGGTCGGCTCGAACAACTGGGTCCTCGCAGGTTCCCGGACGGCGACGGGGCACCCGTTCGCATGCAACGACCCACACCTCCAGGTCAACCGGCTCCCCGCGTTCTGGTATGAGGCGGTCCTGCGCTGGTCGTCGGGGGGCAAGGAGTGTTTCGCTGCCGGCGCAACGCTCCCCGGCGCACCCGGAGTGGTGATCGGCCGTAACGCCGACGTCGCGTGGTCGGTTACCTATGCGTTCATGGACTGCGTCGACTCCTGGGTCGAGGATTGTTGCGACGGGCAGTATCGGCGTGGGACGTCCTGGCACCCGTTCCGGGTCCGCGAGGAGACGATCCTCCGCAAACGGCATGACCCCGTCACCGTTTGTTTCTATGAGAATGAGCACGGGACACTCGAGGGGGATCCCCGCGTCCCGGGCTACTACCTCACGACGCGCTGGTCTTGCGGGGAGGAGACCGGGGCCCCTTCCCTCGATGCGCTCCTCGGGATGCTCGACGCTTCGAACGTGGACGAGGCCCGGGGCCTGCTGGGCCAACTCTGCAACTCGTCGTGGAACTGGCTCCTCGCCGACCGCGAAGGTGCGATCGGCTACCAGATGTCCGGCAAAATGCCCCTGAGACGGCCGGGGGTCTCGGGCCTGCTTCCGTTACCCGGCTGGGAACCGGACAACGACTGGAGGGGGTTCGCCGACGTGGAGGATCTCCCACGCCGCTCCGACCCCGATGAGGGGTTCCTGGTCACGGCCAACGACGACCTCAACCGCTGGGGACGGCTCGATCCGATCAACCTCTGTGCGGCCCCTTATCGATCGGAGCGGATCCGTTCGATCCTCGCTCGTCCCGGCGTGTTCACGCTCGACGAGATGAAGGCGATCCAGTTCGACCTCTATTCGCTCCAGGCCGAGCGTTTCATGACCGTCCTTAGACCTCTCCTGCTCGAGGCTGGGCCCGGGAGGAATGCGCAAAGGCTCCTCGACTGGGATTGCTGCTATCGCGACGACTCGACGGCCGTGACCTTGTTCGAGTCGTTCTATCGCTCGCTGTTGGAGGACGTCTTCGGAGGGGCGGACGACAGCGATTCGGACCGATTCGGACCGGAGGTCCTCAGGCATCTGCTCGACGAGACCGCCCTGCTCGCCGAATCATACGGGCTGTTCGACGACATCCTCTTGTCGGAGGATTCACTTTGGTTCGGGGGGCGCTCGCGCGACGAGATTTTTCGAGCCGTGCTCGCTCGGACCCTCGAGACGGACCCGAAACCGTATCGTCAAACTCGTCGGCTCGTCTTCAGGCATCTCCTCTTCGGTGGGAAGCTTCCGCGCTGGCTCGGCTTCGATCGCGAGCTCGCCTCCCTCAAGGGGGGGAGGGCGACCGTCCACCAGGGGCAGTTTCTCCGCAGTCGTGGTCGAGAGATCGCCACGGCACCCTCGTATCGGTACGTCACCGACCTGGGAACCGACGAGATCGAGACGACCCTGCCCGGCGGGCCGAGCGACCGACGATTCTCACGCTGGTATGCCCAGGGATTGCACGACTGGTGGGAAGGGGTCTACAAGGTCGTCGAAGGCTTGGCTCGCCGTTCGTGACAAGTTCCCAACGACGCGAGCACCGCCGAGCCAAGAGCTCCGCGGTGCTCGACATCCTCAAGATCTTGTGAGTCCGCCTGTCGTCAGGCGTGGCCCGTGGTCACTTGCTGGGCTTCAGGAGCTTGGCAAGCGTCGTCTCGAGCGATGGCCCTCGCAACTCGATCCGGATGACTTTGCCTTCGGGGTCGATGAGGAATGAGGCAGGGATCGTGTTGACGCCAAAGGCTTCCACCAAGTCGGCGCCGCTGCTGGCGTTGTGGACCTGCTTCCAGGAGAGTTTGCGTTCCCGGACGAAATCCAGGAGGGCGGATTTCGTCTCGTCGAGGCTGACGCCGACCACCTCGAAACCACCCGGGTGGTATTTGGCGTACGCGGCCTGGAGGACGGGCAACTCTGCGACGCAAGGGGCGCACCAGGTGGCCCAGAAGTCGACGAGGACGTACTTGCCTCGATAATCCTCGAGGCGAATCGCGTTGCCGTCAGTGTCTCGGGACGAGACGCTTGGTGCCGGCTTCCCGACCTTGTCGAGTCGCTTGAGATCGTCACCCACCTTCTGCCGGAGTGCGGGGCTTTCGCCGAAGCGTTCCAAAAGGCTGCCGTAGACCTGTCGGGCGACCTGATACTCACCCGCGACTGTCGCGGCGAGGGCGAGGTTATCGGCGAAGTTGACGGCGAACTCTTCCTGCTCGGCCTTCCCGAGCCCACGCATCAAATCTTTGAACCGCGCGAGGGCCTCGTCGAAATGGCCGCTCTGGGCGCGGGCCATCGTCGCCACGATCCGGCCGAGCGAAGTAACAGGACCGTCCGGGTACTGCTTGAGGTAGCGGTTCGCGAGCGCCTCGTTGTCGACAAACCAGTCATGCTCGATCGCCTTGTTCAGGATGACCATGTAAGCTTGATCGAGGTCGTCCGCCTTGGGATGAGCGTCGATATAGGCGGACATATCGCGAATTAAGGCGCGATCGTGCGAATCCTGGATCTGGGCGACGGTTGAGGGCGCCGGTTCGGCGCCGAGGACCAGAGAGCTTGCCAAGACCAAGAAGGGGGCGAGCATCGTCAGTCGGTATCGAGCCTTCACGACCGCACTCCTCGGGTTGAGGGATGATCGAATCTATCTGGAAACGACGATCGCGTGAGACCCTTCGGGACGAGTCTCTCGTCCCAAACGGTCGCACGCGATCGGCCGACGAACGGATGTCGACGAGGCCACGAGGAATCAGGCGGAGCCACCGGCGATCTGGGCCGCGATCGGTCGGAGCACCGGCGGTAGGGATGCTCGGGGGGCTGGCATCAACTCGTTGATGACACCGCTCCACTTGGCACAGCAGGAGGCCCGCTCGAAGGACGCGAGGAATGCGAC
Source organism: Singulisphaera rosea (assembly GCF_054877945.1). Lineage (NCBI taxonomy): Bacteria > Pseudomonadati > Planctomycetota > Planctomycetia > Isosphaerales > Isosphaeraceae > Singulisphaera > Singulisphaera rosea. Next base: position 174,860 of record NZ_JBTYIP020000021.1, read on the forward strand.
CCGGCCGCGCTGGCCCATGAGGGCGGCTTCCTCGGGGGAACCGGCGAGACGTGCCAGGGCTTCGACCAGCCCGGCACTGTCTCCCTGACGAATGGTCAGGCCGCAGTCGGCCTGCCGGATCGTATCGGCCGAGTCGCAGTGCTCGGGGCCGACGAAGATCGCCGGTCGGCCCGACGCCATGGCGCCGAAGAGCTTGCTCGGGACGACGATCCCGGTCATCTCCCGACGCATCGAGAGCAGGTGCACGTCGGCGATCGAGAGTGACGCGTGGAGCTGCTCGCGGGGGAAGTAGTCGAGGAAGCGGATGTTGTCCAGCCCTTCCGCCTCCTTCACCGACCGGACTTCCGACATCCGGGGGCCGTCGCCGACGAACAGGAAGACGATGTCCTCGCGGTCGCGAAGCGTCCGGGCGGCGGACAGGAACTCCTCGGACGTGTGGGCCAGGCCGAGGTTGCCGGAGTACATCGCGACGAACTTGTCGGCCAGGCCGAGCTGTTCGCGAAGCGGATGTCCTTCGCGGGGGATCGGGTAGATCTCGTCGCGACGGCTCCAGATGGAGACCGTCTCGATCCGCTCGCGGCGGACCCCCTTGTTCGCGAGCAGGTCGGCCATGTAAGGGCCGAGGACGACGACCCTGTCGGCCTGCTTGTAGACGAAGTCACTGAGCCAGGCCAGGGCGCCGACGATCGGGTTGCGGCGCGACATGCGTCCGAGCGCCAGGCTGGCGTCGGGATGCACGTCCATGCTCCAGTAGACGTGCCGGCTCCCCTTGAAGCGGCGGAGGATCGTCCCGACCAGCCCGATGATCGGCGGGGTCGTGAGGGTCGCAACCATGTCGAACCGAGGCAGCATCACCGCGACGACCATGGCTTTCAGGTAAAAGCTCAGGTAGTCGATCATCCGGTTGAGCGTGCTCCGACGGCCCAAGGAGGTCGTCGGGACCCGGTGGATGTGGACCCCGTTGTGCGTCTCGTAGGCCGGGAGCCGGGGGGCCCCGGGCTTGTATCGCCCCTGGCCGCAGAGGACGTGGCACTCGTGCCCCTCGAGGGCCAGTGACTCGACCAGGTCGGTCAGGTGCTGGGCCGTCGAGGCGTGCTCGGGCCAGTAGTATTGATTAATGAACAGCAGCCGGTTCGTCCTGCCGGACGCCGTCGAGTGCCGCAGGTGCGTCGGCGGGATCGCCGTCGCCCTCGCCCTCGACGTGAATCGCCCCTGAGGCGCGGTGCCGCTCCATCGTTGCAACCAAGCTCTCACCATTTTGTGTCCGCCTGGGCCTTGTTGGCCCGATACCAGGCAATGGTCTTGGTCAATCCGGCCTCAAGGTCGGTCGGCGGCATCCAGCCGTCGAGAACTTGCTTCATTCGCGAGACGTCGAGGACTTTCTTCGCGGCGCCATCGGGCTTCTCGGTGTTCCAGGACACCGTCCCGCCATAGGCGGACACCGCGAGGATCGTTTCGGCGAGTTCCCGGATCGAGGTGCCGCGTCCCGTCCCGATATTCAGGGGCGTGCCCGCGTCGTCGTAACGCTCGGCCGCCAGGACGATGGCGTCGGCGCAGTCCTCGACATAGATGAACTCGCGGATGGGCTTACCCGTACCCCAGACCTCCACGCCCGGTGCCTTGGCCTGTTCGGCCTCGACGAACTTGCGGACGAGGGCCGCCACGACGTGCGAGCGGTCGGGGTTATACGAGTCGCCGGGTCCGTACAGATTCGTCAGGATCAGGTGGATCGAGTCGAGCCCGTACTGCCGCTTGTAGGCCTGGGCCTGCACGGCCATCATCTTCTTGGTCAGGCCGTAGTTGATCACGCTGGCGTGGCAGGGGCCTGCCCAGAGGTCCTCTTCCTTCAGGTCTCCCTCGAGGTAGCCGGGGTAGCTGCACGCCGTGCCGATCGCCACGAACTTGTCGACCTTGGCGAGCCGGGCGGCCTCCATGAGGTTGGCGCCCATCACCAGGTTCGAATAGTAGAGCGTGGCCGGCTCAGACACGTTGATGCCTATCCCGCCGTAATAGGCGGCGGCGTGGAAGAGGACGTCGCAGGGATGCTCGAGCAGGCACTTGAGGCAGGCGTCGAGAGTCGTCAGGTTGTATTCACGCTGACGAGGGACGAAGACCTTCGCCCCGAGCCGCTCGAGGCGAGCGACGAGGTGCTGGCCGAGGAAACCCGCACCCCCGGTCACCGTCACACGTTTGTCGGCCCAGAATGGTGGCATCCACACTCCTCGTGGTGATCATCCGTTGGTCGAATGCTGCGATTGCAACAGGCGACAGGATCCTGTCCGATCGTGCCATCACTGCACGACGGTCGAAGGACCGCGTTCCTCGCACTCGGCCAGGGACAATCTCGGGCGACTCAGACGTTGGCGAAGGGGTTATGGAACTCGATGAGCTTGGCGGCGCGGACGAGCTCGGCGATCCCGCGGTCGAGGTCGACCGTCGTCTCGAAGCCCTTCTTGCGGATCTTCTCGTACGAGACCTCGTAGTTCCGCTGGTCCGCGTCGCTGCCGACCTCGGCGAAGTGGA
>NZ_JBTYIP020000022.1:0-168371 GCF_054877945.1 Singulisphaera rosea
TTTTCTCGACGAAACCGAAGTTGTCAAGATTGTCTGAAAATTTTTAGTGGCTACAATTCCGAGCCGAAATCGCACTTAACCCCTTGCTGGAGCGTGCTTTCCGCCCAAACCGGGCCTGGAACTTCGGACTAAAAAGGAATGAATCCTTCTCTACCTTTGTGGCCTTTGTGCCTTTGTGCCTTTGTGGTGAATCCTCCCTTCCGGGCAATCACCCTCGGCTCATTCTGCCGGTTTAGCCTCGGCTTCCTGGAGCAGTGAGTTGACCTTCTCCTCCAGCGACTCGCCGCGGAGTTCCTTGGCGCGGATGACGCCTTTGGCGTCGAGGACGTAGATCGTCGGGAAGTGTCGGACGTCGAGCGTCTCGACGAGCTTGCCCTGGGACCCGACCCACCAGTGGTTCCACGGCATCGGCTCCTTGGCGAGGAAGTCCGTCAAGGTGGACTTCTCCTCGTCGACGCTGATGCTGATCAGGGCAAAAGGCTTGTCCTTGAGCCGGGCGACCATCTCCCGCTCGTGCGGGATCATCTCGCGGCAGGGGCCGCACCAGGTCGCCCAGATGTCGAGGACGACGACCTTGCCCCGATAGTCGGAGAGCTTGACCTCCTTGTCGTCGAGCGTCTGGCCAGCCAGCTCGGGCGCGACCTGGCCGATCGACAGGTCGGGCACGCGGTCGGCGTACAGGTCGTGGACGATTTTCCGGTAGAGCACGACGTCCGTCTTGGCACGCTCGCCGCGTGCGAGCGACGCCTCGACATAAACTTTCCCTTCGTTCGCTTCCATATCCTTGCGGATCGCGTCGTCGGCCCGGATCCTGTCGGCGAGTTGGATCGACTGCTCGCCGCTATAGATCAGTGACTTATACGCCAGGATGCGGATCTCGGGGTCGGGATTCCGGGCGATGATCTCGAAGACCATGTGGTCCGACTCGTCGTCGTGGGAGATGATCAGGGGGACGACGAGCCGCTTGATCTTCGGGTCGGTCACATACGAGTCACGTAGCCGCTTGAGGGTCTTCCCTCGGATCTCGGGATTGACGTAGCTCCCGGTGATCGCCTTTTCGAGGGCGTCGAAGGCCGAAGGGTCGGCCGGGTTCTTCTCGGCGAATTCGAGGAATCGCGCGGCGAATCGCGCGGGGGGCGTTTCCTCGAACGGGATATACAAACGCTTGCCTTCGGCCTTCGTCTTCAGATACCGCTCCCGCACGACGTCGCGGTAGGCGGCCTCGGCGGCCTCATATTCCTTCCGGATCGCCTCGAACCCGGGCGAAGAGTCCGACTTCGGGGCCTCGGCGGGGGCGGCGGTCGCCGCGAGTGACGCGATGAACCAGGTGATCACGGTGTGCGGCATGGCGGTCGCTCATCCTCTCGAGAGTGAATCATGGTCCGGATCCAGACCCGGGCGCGATCACGGTCGCCGGAGTCGATGTCGCCGTGTGAAGCGACTCGACTTCCGGACGATCCTCCTACCACCTGTCCCCGCAAACGCCGGCGAAAGGATACGCGAGATCCGAGACCTCGCGCCGATCTTCCCGCCCTCCTCATCCGGAGCGCCTAGCCCGAATCCGGGGCGGCCGACGCATTTGGACGAGCAATTCCTCGGCGTGACGACCAGAATGCGTTGAGGTGGCACCTCGAAGTTCAGTGGAAACGTTCTTACATGAAGGCGACGATGAGCAACAGGCATTCTCTGCCAGGACTGCTCGGACTATGGGTCGGATTGGCGACGGCGATCGGCCACGCCGACGAGCTCCGGCCAATCCCGCTGCAAGCGAAACTAACCCATGTTCAACCGATGACGGGGATCGTCTTGTGGGCGACCAATGAGCGGACCTCCACCGCGCCGATCCAGCTCGAATACAGCTATTTGAAGTATGACCAGGTCGTCAAGGCGAAGGGTGAATACGACTGGGGACCGGTCGAGTCGCTCCTGAACGCGATCGCCGGGCGTAAGCACCAGGCGGTCCTCCGTTGGCACGACACCTACGTGGGAAAGCCATCCGGAGTCCCGGCGTACATCCGGGAGCTCCCGGACTACCAGGGCATCGTGGCCAACAGCGAGAAGAAGCGGACCGGGTTCCCCGACTGGTCCCATCCGGAGCTACGTCGATTCCTCCTCGAGTTCTTCGATCGCTTCGCGGAGAAATACGACCGGGATCCTCGTTTGGCGTACCTCGAGGTCGGCTTCGGGCTCTGGGCCGAGTATCACATCTACGACGGCCCGATGACGATGGGAAAGACGTTCCCTTCCCTCGCGTTTCAACGCGAGTTCGCCGAGCGACTCGCCGGACGCTTTCATCAGACGCCTTGGATGATCTCGGTGGATGCGGCCGGCGACCACGCCCCCTATGCGGCCGACCCGAAGCTCCTGGCCTTGCCGTTCGGGGTCTTCGACGACTCCTTCAACCACGCCCGGCACAAGCAGGAGAATGAACCGAACTGGGATCGCATGGGGCGAGACCGTTGGAAGCTCGCGCCGGCGGGCGGCGAGTTCAGCTTCTTCGAGCCCAAAGACCAGAGGGCCGCGCTCTCGGCGACAGGGCCGCACGGCGTGGAGTTCTCGGAGCACGCCGCGAAGTTCCACATCTCATTCATGATCGGCGACGGCCAACCCCGGTATCAGCCACCGGAACGCATCCGAGAGGCGGGCATGGCCTGCGGATACCGGTTCCGCGTCACCAAGTTCGTGGCCTCGGCCACACGTTCCGAGGTCACGATCGAGAACACGGGGATCGCGCCGATCTATCACGACGCGTTCCCCGCCGTGAATGGGGTGCGGTCTCAGGTTTCGCTCAAAGGGCTGCTGCCCCGTCAGTCCCGGAGCTTCCCCGTGACGGCCGGCGGCGACAAACCGACCCTTCGCATCGAGTCCGATCGCTTGGTGCCAGGGCAGCAAATCGAATTCGAGGCGGACCTGCCCTGAAGCGAGACGTCCTCCTCGACTCAGTGCCCAGCCGCCTCGCTCGCCCGCGACACAGGCACCCGTGCAACAATTCTCCCCCGGTAGAGAAGAGGGTTGGACCAGTCGCTCACGAGCCTCGTGGATTGCCTTGGACGCTTGTGGCGTTTTCAGGCAGAGCCGACATCGGGAGGACTGGTCCAACCCTCTTCTCCATCGGGAGGAAGACGCGGGGCAGGAGTACCCCACCTACCGGGGGGAAGGTGACGACATCGGGGCAGCGGCCGTCGGAGCGATGACGTGTTGGAGGGCCGCGAAGGTCTCGGGAGACGGTTTGAAGTTGCCGGGGCGGTGCCCTTCGGCGATCGATACCGGGGTCCAGCCGTGAGTGTTTTTCTTGTTCCAGACGTCGACGCGGGCCCCGTTGTCGGCGAGGAACTGCACCATCTTGGGGAGGCTCTTGTAGGAGGCGCCGTGCATGGCGGTCTCGCCGTTGTCGTCGACGGCGTTGATGTCGTTGCCGAGGGCCAGGGTCAGGGCGGCGGCCTCGAGTGCCTCGGGTTCGGTACCCGCTTCTTCGCCAGGGGCGAGCGTGCCGACGCCGGCGGCGGCCATCAAGGGGGTGCAGTGCTCGGCATTCGGGAGCTTGGGGTCGGCCCCGAGCTTGACGAGGGCACGCATCAGCGGGACGTCGGCGGTCGCGGCGGCCATCAGGAACGGCGAGGACCCGGTCTTTCCGAGGAGCCCGCCTCCGGATGGACCTCGTTTGAGCCGGGCGTTGACGTCGGCCCCGTGCTTCGCGAGCACGTCGACGAACGCGAGGCTGTCGAGGTCTCCGGAGCCGATCGGGGCGGGATCGCCGTCGTCGCCGTCGCCGCGGTTCGGCTTGCGGACCCAGGTGAGCGTGTGCAGGGCCGTGTACCCGGAACGCTGATCGTTCGGGTCGGCACCGGCGTCGAGCAAGACCGCCGCGAGCGCGAAGTGGCCGTTCTCGACGGCCATGATCAGCGGGCTGGTCCCCCGTCGCGGGGCTTTCCCGCCAGCCCTCGACTTCGGCTGCAACACCTCGTTCACGTCGGCACCCGCCTTCAGCAAGGCCCGCACGGCGTCGGTGCGGCCCTCGCGGACGGCGAAGAGCAGGGGGGTGAACCCTGAGGGGAGCGGGCTGCGGAAGCCGGCACCGGCCGCGATCAACGCATCGACGACCGCCGCATGGCCGTCGGCCGCCGCCCACATAAGCGCAGTCTGCCCGCGCCGTTCCTTGGCGTCGACGTCGACGCCCCGGGCCAGGAGGGCCAACACCGGCCCAACCTTGCCCGTCCGCGAGGCGGTCATCAGCGGCGTCTCGCCCCCGCGGAGCGTCCTCTCCGGGTCGGCCCCGGACCCGAGCAAGAGCTCGACGACCGCGGCGTTCCCGTTCGTGCAGGCGAGCGACAGGGGCGTTACTCCGTAGCGAGTCTCGACATTCGCATCGGCACCGGCACCGATCAGGAGCGTCGCGGTCGCGAGGTCGTCGTGATAGACGGCCCAGTGGAGTGCCGTCATCCCGTCGACCTGGGTCGCGTTCACATCGGCCTTCCGCTCGACCAACTCGCGGACCGCCTTGGAGTCGGAGACCTCGGCCGCGTCGGCGATAGGGGCCTTGCCGGCGGCGAGGGCCGCCGGGCCGGAGGCGAGGACGACGACGAGCACCGGGCCCAGACCGATTCGAATCCGAAGCATCGCGATCTTCTCCCGGCCCAATCCGGAGCTTGCCTCAAATCGAAAGGGGCTCGAACAGCTCGTCGAGCTGCCCTCGGCTATCGGCGAACGATTCGAGGCGGACGCCAACCTTGTCGAGGAGCGTCAGGTGGAGGTTAGCAAGCGGGGTCGGCTGCTCGTAGCGGATGTGGCGTCCCCCGCGCATCTTCCCGGCGGCCCCGCCGGCGACGAGGATCGGCAGATTCTTGTGGTCGTGGAGGTTCGGGTTGCCCATCCCACTGCCGTAGAGATAGAGCGAGTGGTCGAGCAGCGTCCCGTTGCCCTCCGGTGTGGCCTCGAGCTTCGCGAGGAACTCGGCGAAGAGCGAGACGTGGAACGCGTTGATCTTCGCCATCTTCGCGATCTTGTCGGGGTCGTTCCCGTGGTGCGTCAGCGGGTGGTGGGGGTCGGGGACGCCGATCTCAGGGTAGGTCCGGGAGCTCGTCTCCCTCGCGAGTTGGAAGGTGATGACGCGGGTCACGTCCCCCTGGAAGGCCAGGAGCTGGAGGTCGAACATCAGTCGGGCGTGGTCGGCGTAGGAGGCGGGGACGCCCTCGGGTCGGTCGAGGTCGGGGAGCGGGTTGTCCTTCGCGTCGGCCTCGGCCTTCTGGATCCGCCGCTCGACCTCGCGGACGCTCTCGAGATACTGGCCGACACGGGCGCGGTCGGCCGGCCCGAGGCGAGTCTTGAGGCTCGCCATCTCCTCGGTGACGGAGTCGAGGAGGCTCGCCCGTTTCTTGAGCGCGGAGCGCCGATCTTCGGGAGTCCCCCCTTCGCCGAAGAGGCGTTCGAAGACGATGCGGGGGTGGGCCTCGGAGGGCAGGGGGGTCGTCGGCGACGACCAGGAGAGGTTGTTCTGATAAACGCACGCATACCCGTTGTCGCACTGGCCGACGATCGAGAGGAGGTCCATCGACAGCTCGAGCGACGGGAGCTGGGTGTCCTGGCCCATCTGCTGCGCGGCGACCTGGTCGACCGTCGTGCCGAGGTAATAGTCGGTGCTCTCGGTCAGCTTGGCCCTGGCCGCGCTCAGGAAGGCGGCGTTGGACGTCGCGTGGGTGCCGGGATACGCGTTCTCGAGCTCGAGGTTCGTGATCGCCGTCACGTGGCGGCGGACGGGGGCGAGCGAGCTGAGGATCGGGGAGAGCTCGTCGAGCGTGTCGGCCTTAGGGGGCGTCCAGCGCGTGACGTCGCAGCCCATGGGCATGAAGATGAACCCGAGCCTTCGCAGGCGATCCGGGGCGGCCGGGGTCGCGGCGAGGGCCGTCATGGAGGGGACCATCGCGTCGAGGAGCGGCAGGGCCAGGGTCGTCCCGAGCCCTCGGAGGAACGTCCGACGCGGCAGGGCCTTCTTCGAGACGATCATTCGGCTTTCCTCATCCGGAACGGCGTGCTGGTGGCAACCCCCACGATGAGCGAAGAGACGCGGTCGTCATTCGCCCGACTATCCTTCACGATCTTCCGCACGGCGGGGGCGTCGAACGGCTCGACCCCTCGGCCAAGGGCGAACGTCATCAGTTTTTCGGCCAGCGTGCCCACGAACGCCTCGTGACGCTTCCGCAAGGCGTCCTCGAGCCCCGCGACCCCTTCGAACCGACTGCCATCGGGCAATCCACCGGACACGTCGGTCGCCTTTCCTTCTTCGGACGTCCGCCAACGCCCGACCGCGTCGAAATTCTCGAGTGCGAAACCGACCGGGTCCGTCAAGCGGTGGCAACCCGCACAAGCGACGTTGCGTCGATGTTCGGCCAGCCGCTCGCGGACCGAGAGGCTCGACGAGACCGTGTTCTCCTTGAGCGCGGGGATGTTCGGAGGAGGAGGGGGCGGGGGTGTCCCGAGGAAGTTCTCGAGGATCCACTTCCCCCGGATCACCGGCGACGTCCGGGTGGCGTACGAGGTTACCGTCAGGATGCTCCCCTGACGGAGCAGGCCCCCCCGGACACTCCCCGCTTCGAGCGGCACGGCGCGGAACCGGCTGCCGTAGACGTGGGGGATCCCGTAGTGTCTCGCCAGCCGCTCGTTCAGGAACGTCCGGTCCGACTTCAACAGGTCGAGCACGCTCCCATCATCTTTCAAGAGCTGTTCAAAGGTCAGCTCGGTCTCGCGACGAAACGCCTGGCGGAGGTTGTCGTCGAAGTCGGGGAAGAGCCGGAGGTCGGGGGTGATCGACTCGAGGTTGCGGACGTGGAGCCACTGGTCGGCGAAGTTGCTCACGAGGTTGCGCGACCGAGGGTCCGCCAGCATTCGCCGCACCTGCGTCTCGAGCACCTCCGGCTTGCCAAGCTCACCCCGAGCGGCCAGGTCCAGTAGCCGGTCGTCGGGGAGGCTGCTCCAGAGGAAGAACGAGAGCCGAGACGCCAGCACGAGGTCATCGACCTGATAGGCCGAGCCCGGGGCGACGCCCGACGGATCTTGCTCGATCCGGAAGAGGAACCGGGGATTCACCAGGACCGCACTCAGGGCAAGTTCGATCCCGGCGTCGAAGCCTCCCTCGATACTCCCCGCACGGAAGAACGCCAACGGCTTCGCGAGGTCGTCGTCGGTGACGGGCCGGCGATAGGCCCGGCGCACGAGCGTGGCCAGGACCTGTTCGGCCGCGGCTTCCTGCTCGGCCTCGCCGGGGCCCTTCGGCATGGCGACGAAGATCCGGCGGCGGCTCGGGGTGTCGCCAGGCCCCTCGGCGGAGTAAGGCCCGGTGATCGAGAGTTGATACAGCGCCGGCGTGAGGCGAGGATGCCGGTGCATGTTGTAATGGGCCTGGAACGGCTGCCGCTTCGTCTCGAGGAGCGACGACGGGTTCTTGACGAACGCCACCCCCACCCGATGCGGCCCCGCCTTCACCCGAGCCCGGATCTTCAGATGCTCGTCGGCCGTCTCATGGTCGTGCTCCGACCGGGGAGCCTTGATCGTGAAACGCGCGAGCGGCTCACGGTCGAGCAGGATCTCGACCTCATGAGCCTCGGAAAGCCCCTCGACGTGTTCGTTCCGGTCCCTGGCGAGCCGAAGTTGGAGGTCATACTCGCCATCCTGGGCGAACGTGAACGGGATCAGGGCCCCACCTCGCGTACCGAGCGGCAGGCCCTCAACGTGTTCCTCCTGCGTGAGGTCCGGGCGGACCCGGAACGTCTCACCACCCGGCGTCCGCCCCGGCCGGCCGACCGCCAGCCGGCTGATCTTCTGCGCGGCGGTGATGTAGCGATCGAGCCGGGTCGGCGAGAGGTCGCCGACCGTCACGTTGTCGAACCCGTGGCTGGACTCGTCCGGCGGCAGGAGCGTCGAGACGTCGACGTCGAGCGCCAGCAGGTCGCGGATCGCGTTGCGGTACTCGGTCCGGTTTAGCCGCCGGAACGTGTCGGTCCGCCCTGGGTTGGGATGCTCGGCCGCCGCCCGGTCGATCGGCCCTGCGATCGCGGCCAGGACCGGGTCATACTCGGACTCCTCGGGCCGGGTGACGGTCGAGGGCGGCATCTGCCGTGTGACGAGCTTCCGATAAACCTTCTCCCAGATCTCCGGCTGCCGGTCGACGGCCTCCGAGTCGATCCCGTCGAGGGCCAAGCCCGCCGACTTCTCATCGCCGTTGTGGCAGTTGACGCAGTACCGCTCGACGAACGCGCCGAGGAGCTTGGGCCCGCTCGGCGTCGACCCGTCGGCCGAGGCGATTCGGGCGACCCCGAGCGCCACGACCAGGCTCGCCAACATCCACACTCGCCGACGATTCATCAGGGACACCCCCTCGGCGAATCACTCGGGAATCGACGCCCACGCCGAGGCAATTCCACCCCGGGATCCCCGACCCGTCGATCCGCACGCCAAGTCGCTTCAAAAGGCGAGCGCGTCGATCGGCCGGTCGCGAGGAGCCCACATCTGCGGGTGGAGCCCCGGATCCGCGTCATTGACGCCAAAGCGTGTACATCGTTTCGTAGGAACGGACATCGGAGATTCTACCCGGTGCAAACCCAGGATGCACGCCACCCCCGGGCGGATTCCCGTTAGCTTTTGCGCGATGCAAGAGTGGCGTTCTGCGGTACTTCAGCGCCGGCGAGCCAATCAACTCGGAAACGCATAATACCAGGACGTGGCCAGGTCGAGGGTCGCCATGGCGATCCAGCACGCACCCAGCAGCACTCCGAGCCAATTCAACCATCCTCGCCCGACGCGCCAGCGACCGCCGAACACCAGCGTCGCCCAGGAGACGGCGACGGCGAAGCCGGCCATCCCAGGGAGGGTGAACCAGAACTCCAACCACCACTCCTTGACGCGGAGGTTCGACAGACTCGGACCGGCAATCAAGAGGTGCGGGAGGCGTACGGCCGCCACCATGATGGCGATGACGACCCCTAACCCCATCGCCATCCCCGGTCGCCGAGCAAACCGGCGATCCTGGCGGAGGCCCAAACCAAAGGTCGCGAGCGAGAGCGCGGCCAGGCATGGCCCGGGCCAAAACGTGATTTGACGGGACCAGTAGATGATCCATCCCTTGATGGGAGGTCGAAACCAGCCGGCCGTCTCGCGATTCATGAAGTCGCTGATGTTGACCCCTACGTTCGAAGTCACGCCGACTCGCTCCTGAAAGGAGACGGTGACATCCCGTCGGACGGTGACGAAGTTGCCGAGACTACGCGGGATGGCGAGACCGACGGCGACCGCGACGACAAAGATCATGGCATGCAACAACGTAAACCGTAAGGACTTCGCATGCCCCATGTTGCCGGTCTCCACGTCGATTGTTGAGCCAACCTCGTCGGCCGCATCGATTCCGGGTCGACGTCGGGCTCCCTACCTCGATGATCCTAATTCCCTAGCCGACCTCCTTCAAGTTGCATCCGCAAAAGAAAACTCCATTCTCACGTCGAAGTTGAACACGTCGTCTTGTTTGCGTACGCCGAGTTGATCACGTCTTCCAGCTTCGACCCGGCCGGGCAACAGCCGCTTGCTTAACCCCCTCACAATCGGCAAGAGCCCAAACCCCCAAGTCCTTCCATCTCCTCCCGATCGCCCAGAGGCCGGGTTCGTCGAGGTCAAAAAGCGGGTCGTCAACCGGGTAAAAGACGAGCGGCCTTGAGACGGCGTGGCACTCACATTAAGTAGACCTGAATCGCTGAATCCAAAAAAAATTGACGCAACAGCGAGCTCACGTTCGGGCTTGTGAATAATTCGTATCCCCGACAGAAGTCGGGGTGGAATTAAGAGTGCGAAGTTAGTTTAATGTCGACGCGAGGAAGCGTCATGCACCCAAGGAAACCACTGGAAAGGATTCGATCATGCGCGCAAGTTCTTTGCTCTTCGTCGTGGCCTCGATCGCCCTCGTAGGGGGTACTCCCGCGTTAGCGAGTCCTCTCACGTATGCTTTCACCGGAACGCTCCAAGCCCCGGTCAACGGGTCCACGCAGTTTAGCGGAAGCTTCACATTTGATGCCGATCCGGCTGTTGTCAACGCACCGTCCGGGGCGAGCACGAATCCCAGTCAGGTTGTCGAAAACGGCAGCGAGGTCAGCATGACGGTCGATGCCGGAGGCCAAACGTTCCACTTCGCAAACGATGCCGATCCGCTTTCCAACGTCTCGTTCAACGCGGGCTTAACTCACAATTCCATTATGGACCCGAGCTCAACCCAGCAAGATGAGGCTTCGATGTCGGCCTCCGACGGCACGAATTCTGTTGGGTTGTCATTCTACAGCCCGGTCGTCGACCTCCATAATCTCAGAAACCTCCCGCTCATCTTGAACACCGGCTCATTCTTTATTGGGAATCTTGCCGTGGGAGGGCAGACGTTTGGGCAGATCGAGGGGACCTTCTCGTCCATCGAGCCTGTCAACACCCCGGAGCCCGGCTCGCTAGCCCTCTTTGCGGGAATCGGGATTGCCGCGGTCGCCTACCGCCGAAATCGCCGGTCGTAAAACTTCGACACGCCAGGGAGTGAGGGCGGCGATCCTCTGAATCGCAAAGACATCGGAAGGCGTGCTCGTCGGCTCCTGAAGTTCCGGAGTGGTTGCATTACAATCATCTCCGGGATCAGGATACGCCTTGAGAACGCCTTCCTCTGCATTTCGAAAGCGAAGGCCGCAACTCGCGAAGTTCGTCGACTTCCCGGCAGGTTCGCAGAACCAAAGGACCCCCTTGTGACATTATAGGGGAAACGCTCCGTCAGGTTCCGCCGGTGTCCAGGGGGCCTCAGGGCCGGGGAGTCGACCACGTGATCGCCAAACGTCGGGAAGGGGCCGTCCTCCGACAACTCGGGACGCTCTACAACCTCGGCTCCATCGGCAACCTGACCGACGGCCAACTCCTCGAGCGATTCGCGACGGAGACCGACGAGTCGGCCGAGTTCGCCTTCTCGGCCCTGGTCGAGCGGCACGAGACCATGGTCTGGCGGGTCTGCCTCGCCATCATCCGCGACCCGCACGGCGCCGAGGACGCCTTCCAGGCGACCTTCCTGGTCCTCGTCCGCAAGGCACGATCCCTCTGGGTCCGCGACTCGCTCGGCCCCTGGCTCCATCAGGTCGCCTGCCGCACCGCGACATGCCTCCGGAACACGACCAACCGCCGCAAACGCCTCGAACGCCGATCCGCCGAGCGAAGCTCATCGAATACCGCCAAGGCCGGTGAGTGGCTCGACCACGATCGCGACGCCGCGATCCACGAAGAGGTCGGCCGACTCCCCGAGAAATATCGCGCCCCGCTCGTCCTCTGCGACCTGGAAGGTCGAACCCACCAGGAAGCGGCGCGGGCCCTCGGCTGGCCAATCGGCACCGTCAAGAGCCGACAAGCTCAGGGGCGGGCCAGGCTCCGGGACGTCCTCGCCCGCCGCGGCCTGGCCCCCGGCGCCATCGGCCCCGTCGTCGAGTCGGGGAGGTCGCCCCTCCTCGCCGGGTTGTCGAAGCGAGCCTCGCGAAAGGCTGTTGATGGCGCGATGCAACTCTCGGCACGAGTCAGTACGGGCGTCAGTGTCTCTCCCCATGTCCTCTCGCTTACACGAGGAGTGCTCAAAGCCATGCCCTGGACCCAACTTCGGACGCTCGCCATCGCAACGCTCGCCATCGGACTCGTTTCCGGCACGGCGGGAGTGTACGTCTTCGGCTCTCAAGAGGAGGCATCGAGCGACGGGCCGCCATCCTCGTCGCAACCAATGCCCCCCGAGGGACGGACGCCCACATCCAAGGCCTCGGCCGAAGGACCAGCCCCTGAGGTCGTCAAGGCACACTTAAATCCATGGCAGTATGCCTCCCAGAGGGCCAAGCTCGTCTACGAGATCGCGAAGTTGAACCGCGAACTCGCTGAGTTGGACGTGATCGGGTACGAGGAAAACTTCTTTAAGCAGGAGCTCCAATCGGTGCTCGGCGAGATCGGCCTAGCCGAAGCCGAATGCAAGCGAGCGGAGGACCGTTTGGAGTGGTCCACCCGAATGAAAGAGAAAAAATATGTTTCCAAATCTCAGAACATCAGCGACGAGGTCGCCCTCCAGCAGAAGCGATATGCACTCGAGCAGGCCGAGACGAAGAGGGCCGTCCTCGAGCAATACACCAAGGGTAAGACGATCAAGGAACTGAGGAGCAACCTCGAGAAGGCGCGACTCGACGAGCTCACCAAGCAGCACGCCTGGGACCAAGAGAAGTCCAAGGAACTCGAGTTCGAGCACAAGCGCCGCAAACCAGAATAATCTCCTCCTCGCCCATCCAAGACAACATCAATTATCATAGGCCATCAGGTCATCACTAAACAATAATATTGCCCACCAGCACTCCGGCCTGGGCATCGGACAACGGCCTTACGGAGTTGGATGATGCCTACCCTGCAAAACCATCGGAAAAAATAGGAATTCGAACCGCCACAGAGTCTTGTCGGGTGGGCATTGCCCACCCGACAAGATATCTACAAACCACACTAACCATAACCACGTCAAGACTTCGCCGCCACGTCGCGAAAAAGGGAACCGAGGCCCTCGGCCATGGTGGGGTGGGTCAGGATGGCGTCGCGGAGGGCGGAGTAGGGGAGGCCGGCGGACATGGCGACCTGGACGACGGCCATGACCTCGCCGGCCTCGTTGCCGAAGGCGGTGAAGCCGAGGATGCGGTCGCCATGTCCGTCGGCTTCGACCAGGGCTTTCATGAAGCCTCGGGTCTCGGAAAGGGTCCGGGTGCGGAGAACCTCGGCCATGGAGATCTTCGCGAGGCGGTAGCCGATCCCCAGAGACTTCGCCTCGGTCTCGTTCAGGCCGACTCGGGCGAGTTCCGGGTCGGTGAAGAGGCAAGAAGGGACCTGGCGGCCGGTCGTCACGCGGTCGCCGCCGGTGATGTCGGACCGTACGACGCGGAAGTCGTCGAAGCCAATGTGGGTGAACTGGGGACTTCCCGCACAGTCGCCGACCGCCCACACGCCTGGGGCCGTTGTCCGAAGTCGCTCGTCGACCTTGACGAAGCCCCTGGGGTCGAGCTCGACCCCGGCCAACTCGAGACCGATGCCTTCGTTGTTCGGGACGCGCCCGCTGGCGGCCAGGAGGTGGGTCCCCTCGATCGTGACCGGGGCGCCGTCGCGCGTCGCGTGGAGGGTCACTGAGCGGCCTGAGGTCCCCTCGACGCGGTCGATCCGAGTTCCGGCGGAGACCGCGATCCCCTCGTCGTCACAGAGTTGTTGCAGGGCTTCGGAGACGTCTACATCCTCGCGATGGAGGAGTCGCCCGTTCCGCTCGATGACGGTGACCTGGCTCCCGAATCGACGGAAGGCCTGGGCAAGTTCGAGACCGACGTAGCCGCCTCCCAGGACGAGGAGATGGCCGGGGAGCTCGTCGAGCTCGAGTGCCTCGATGTGAGTCAACGGCCCGGACTCGGCGAGTCCGGGGGTGTCGTCGACCTTGGCACGCGTGCCGGTATTGACCACCACGTTCGCCCCGCGCAGGTGGCGCGTGCCGCCATCGGCGAGGGTGACTGCGACGGTCCTGGGCGCGACGAAGCGGCCCTCGCCCATCACGAGCTCGGCGCCGCTCGACTGGAATTTATGCAGGTGGAGCTCGCGCAGGCCATCGACCATCCGACGCTTGCGGTCGCGGACGCCGGGCATCTCGACCGTCCAGTCGCCGACGGAGATCCCGAACTCGGCACTCCTCCGGAAATAGGAGGCGACCTTGGCGCCATGGATCAGATTCTTGCTCGGTAAGCAGGCGATGTTCGGGCACGAACCCCCGACGTACCGTCGCTCGACGACGGCCACTTTGCGCCCCTCCGCCCCGAACGTCCAGGCGAGGTATTTGCCCGCCTCGCCGCTCCCGAGCACCACCAGATCATAATCTTCGGCCGTGGACATGGGCGGCTCCCTAGGGACGCCGGGCCTCGCGGCCGGTCGTCGTCCCCGAGGATCAACGACCGCCGCCTTTGGGCCTTGGCAGGTGGATCTTAACCCGAGGAACGCGCTTGGAAAGCGCCTGGCCCGACTTCTTGGGGATGGGAGTCGCCTGCGGTCCGTCGAGTTGCATGACCTTGGAGACGATGTCGAACGCCGCCCGAGGCCGCCCCAGCCGCAGGGCGTTGGCACGCATCGCGTCGAGACGTTTGGGGTCGTCGAGGAGCCGGTCGATCTTGTAGGCGAGGACCGGGAGGTTGTTGCAGCGGATCGCCGCCCCTTCTTCGAGGAGGTGGTCGGAGTTCCGTTCCTCCTGCCCGGGGATCGGGCTGACCACCACGAAGACGAGGCCCCGCGCCATCGCCTCGGAACTGGTCAACCCACCCGGCTTCCCGACGACGAGGTCCGACGCGGCCATGTACTCGTCCATCTCGGTCGTGTACCCGACGACCTTCAAGGCCACCGTCGCGTCGGCGGAGAGGCCTGCGGCCATGTGTTCGAGCCGGGCCTTCAATTCCTCGTTCCGGCCGCAGATCGCGATGACCTGGGCTCGATGTTGGACCTTGAGGAGCGAGGTCATCAGCTCGTCGACCCGGCCGACCCCGAACCCGCCCGCCGACGAGAGGATCACCGCCCCGTCGGGCCGAAGCCCGTGCTTCTCCCGCATCGCGCGTTTGTCCTTCGGCCGGGCGAAGACGGGGTCGATCGGGATGCCCGAGACGGTGACCTTCTCCGGCGGGACGCCCAGCTCCTCGAGGTGGGCACGCCCTTCGTCGATCGCCACGAAGTAGTGCGCGTAGTTCGGGCAAAGCCACTGGGCATGCAGGTCGTAGTCGGTGATGACGATCGCCTGCGAGGTGCAGAGCCGCCCGTTGCCGATGAGCCAGGAGATGATCTCGGCCGGCAAAAAATGTGTACAGACGGTGATATCAGGACGGAGGTCCTCGAGGAGCTTGATCAGCGGCCGGGTGTTGAGCTTGTCGAACGCCAACTGGAGCCGGTCGTCCAGGTCCGGCTGGTCGAGGCGGTCGTAGAGCCAGCCGAGGACCTCCGGCATCCGGTTGACCATCTCGATATACGCTTTGGAGTAGAGCTGCCGGAAGAGCGGGTTGGTGAACTCGAGCGTGTCGTAGTTATGGACCGACTCGGCGACCCCAGACTCCGCGAACGCGCGCTCGACGGCCTGGGCTGCCCGCAGGTGCCCCGCCCCCGCCGAAGCCGAGAGGATGAGTACTTTTTTCGACATGTTCGCCCCGGTATTCGTCGACTCCCAGTCCCGACCCCACCATCCCGGTCATCCGAAAAACTTTTTCGACCGGTTCCTTTCCTGAGACTTCGATTGATGGCGTACATTTATTGAGAGGAGAGGGAGACAGTTTCGAGGACGACGCCCGTCACAGACCTCGGCGCCCGTTGCGCGCGGTCGGCTCGGACGATCGCCGGACAGTCGACTAACATGGTCGCCCGCATCCTTGCGCGACTTCGATGCCGCAGACCAACGTCCCGGAATTGCCAGGGAAAAATCCTCTTGCCCGGGGGCGGGAGCGACCTCATAATTCGCTTGGCGGCGACCCGAGGCCCTCGACGACACGAGGCTCGAGTCCCGCGGATTTTAAAGCGGCGAGGATCGCACCGCCAACCTTAAGGATTCGACCACCTCTCCCATTCTGCTCAAACTCGCCGTGACGATCGGTAACCGATCGCGGCTAAGGACCGAAGCTGAGTCCCGTCGATTCACGGCAAGGACCGCCAATTCGTATACCCCCGGTGTCGCAACGAGCTCACATCGAGGCCATCCACGATGGACGTCCCCGACTCACCCGTCTTCGCGGAATATCGCCGACAACTCACGGAGGGTGACGGCTATGTCTTTGACCTGACGGCCCTCTGGCGCGCCGCCGGCCGGCCGAGGGGGAAATCGCCCCGGCAATGGGACGCGCGGAACGTCCGCCGCGGGAGCGAGAGCGCGATCGTCGCCGAAGAAGGTAGCGGGCCCAACGGCCCCGTCCTGGCGTCCGACGAAGTGGCACTCGACTACGCCCAGGCCCTCGACATCCGGATCGAGCAGGCGATTTACCAGGAGTTCTGCGAGTCGCTCGAAGTCGATCCCGTCGGCCACCTCCTCGAATCGCCCGACCCACTCATGGCCCTCGCCGCGGTCCAGGCCACGATGAACATTCGTGGGGGCACCCCTGAGGAGGCTGCCCGTTACCTCACGCTCGAGGCCGTGGACCGCACCGAAGACCTCGGCGTCTACGTCCAGGAGACGAAAATCGCGGCCGTCCAGCGCGCCCTGCGCGGCGAGCCCGCCCTTTCTGACCTGACGTGATCTCCGCGACGATTCCCTCTGTAGAGTTTGCAACGACCCGTCGTCATCCGAAAGCTTGACCGGGTCGTTAGCTTTTAGCCACAGATGAAACACGAATCAGAGGAGGCGAATCCATCAACAGATGACGCAGATTGACGCAGATGGAAAATTCCTGAAGGACTAAATGATCTGAAACCTTTTCATCCGTGTTCAATCCGTGGCTAAAATGAACAAAAATGATGATTGAGAGCGCCGTCCTCCGATCGCGGCCGAATGGGGCTAGGAAAGGGCCTGGATCCTCTTCAGGAGCTTCTGGTCCGCCTCGAATCGCACGTCGGCCCGCTTGAATGAGCCATCGGTCTTGGTGAGGACGAGAGAATACGGCCTTCCTTTCTTCTCGAGTTGGCTCACCACATCACACTGATGTCGTCGAATTTCGGATTCGAGGTGTTGACGCCGGTCCTCGGGGGCGGCGATCCGTACAACCTCCGACTTTGGGTCGGCCAGGAACGCCTTGAGCGGGGTACACACTTCGCAGGAGCACGTCACGTCCACGGGACGTTTCCAGTTGGAGGGGGGCATCGGTGCCTTGGCGACCGCGGCCTCGAGCGTCTTCCGGACGGACGAGAGCCAGGTGGCGAGGGCCGGGGGGATTTCGCCGAAGCGATTCCGTGACCACGGGATCAACGTCTCGAGCGCGGGGACCTGGCAATAGTCCAGGCGGAAGCGTTTCGGAGATTCGTGCACGTGCTTCAAGAGTTGCATCAGGCCCTTCTTATGGCCGCACGACGCGAGGGCCTCGATCAGCGGGGTCAGCGAAGCTTCGACGGCGGTGGCGGTCGAGGCCGACTCATACGAGTTGTAACCCGATCTCTGCGGAGGAGCCGTGCAGACGCGTTCCAGGGCGAGGTCGCACAGGGCGCGGCCGAGCTTCACCTTGTCCTTGTCGACGGACTCGTCGACGCAATACGCCGAGAGCCACTCAACGTCGCGAGATGTGATAATACTGTAATCATAATTATTGACCGGGGACTTGATCAGCTCCTTCAATTCCTCCGCGAAGGCGTCCCAGCCGAACTCGCGGGACGCGTCCACGACGACCGAGGCGATGTCGATGCTCGCGTCGTGGCCGGGGAGGGCCGTCAAGAATTCCGCGATGATTCCCCGATCTTTGAGCGTGAGGAGACGCCTCGGGAAAACCCCTCGGCCGGCCAGTTCTGAGGCTCGGCTCGAGTCGTAACGGTAATAGGAATGTGGCCAGGCGGCGATGATCGCCCTGGCGAATCGAAGGCATTCCGAACGCGCCGCTTCGCGACGCGCCTTGGGGGTCTTGGCGATCTTCGCCACCATCGAGGAGAAGAGCGGGATGCAGGCATCCACTCCCCCTCCCGAAACGACGTCGAAATGGTCGTCGCGGGCCCAGACGACGATCGCCGACCGGTGATACCAACGGTCGAGCGTATTCCCGGCATTCCCGGTGTAGCCCTCGTATTCCTCCGTCGTCGGGGTCCAGTCGTCGATCGGGATCGAGGAGACCACCGCCGAGGGTTGGAGCCTGATCTTGCCGAATGGGTGAGATTCGCCGTCGGCGTCCACGAACTGATCGGCGACGAGCTCGTCCTCATAGGTCTCGCCGATCTCCATGCCGTGTTGTCGTCCCCGGCGTGCGTAGCGACTCGGCGCTCCCCAGTCGTCGCTGCCGTCGTCCGCGTACTGAGATAGGTGCCGCGAGACCTGGGAAAGATAGGCGACGGCGTCCGCCTTCTCGGCAGCCGAGAGTACCAGATCGGCGAGCGCCCGATCCGCCCCCTTGAGGAGGTCGAGCGAGAGCCCACGTTCCGTGTAATGATGCTCGAGCGCAAAGGCGAGCGGCTTCGCCTTGTGTTCCGCGGTCCAGGATCGGATCGAGGAGGCGAGATCCTCCGCGAGTCCGGTCGGCAGCTCGGTCGTGTCCTCCCCTTCCGGTCCCGCCTTCAGGACGAGGTTATAGGCCAGGCAGACCCGAACCCCGCTGGTGACCTTTTCGACCTCGTGCTCGCAGTCGGCGTAGAACGCGGCGTAGGACGGGGACCGGCGAGCCTTCGCCTGCTCGAACTTCACGCGCCTCTTCACCGGCCCGTGCCGAACCACCAGGGACCCGCCGTCGAAGTCGTTGGGAAGGACGACGATCAGGCTGGCCACCATGCGGTCGTGCTTCTCACTGTCGCGGTGCGGGAGGAAGAACCCGCCTCGCTCGTACACGAGCAGCTTGTAGATCTTGGCCTCCAACTGGCCCGGCGGTAGGCCGAGGTCGGCGGCGATCGGCTCCATGAGCCCGTGGATCGCCGCGGCCCATTCGACCCCGAGGCGGAACGACTTCGGGTCGAGTTCGAAGGTCCTCCTCACCTTCGGGTCGACGAGAGTCTTGGTCCCCTTGCCATAGGGGGCGACGTTGCAGGCGTTGATGAGGAGCTTCGCCTTGCCTTGCCCCAGCGGAAACGCGATTCGGCCCGGCCCGTCGACGTCGAGCTTGGGGTCGAGGGCCGGCAAGTCCCCCTCGACGCAAAATCGGCTCGACCGCATCGTCTCCCCGAACGCATCCAACACCCATTCGAGGTCAGTTGAATCGCTCACGTGTCTCTCCGCCTTAAGAAGCCTCGACGAGACCGCCAAAAACCCGATCCCGGCACGTCCACCTTCTCTCCTGGACGTTCGGGTCCGATCCGAAATTGTCGAAGGAGGGCATGAGATGCCAAAGCTCCTCCTGATGCAACCAGATTGGGTCGGCATTCCTGGCGATGAACTCGTCGACGGACATCCCGTCGATGAGTTGGGGCCGGGGAACCCGCACCTGCCTCCCGTTCATGAAGACCATCATCGTCCTCGCCTTGAGTTCACGACGCGCCTTCTTCTCCGCAGGAGTCCGCTTCCGTTTCCGTTTCGACATCTTCGTCAACTCTCCAAGAAACCATGCGATCCAAGGCTCGAGGCTTCCACTACCATCTCCGTCGTAAGACCAGATTATTCGTCGGCGTATTGAGGCGGCGACTTGCCGACACGTTTGATGAGGCGAGGATAGGTAACCGTCAGGATGGCTTCATCGATCCGATCGACCTGGACCTGGTGAAACCAATCGTCGCCGAAGTCGAACCAGTCGCCGAAGACGCGTTCATTCTCGAGACCCAGTTCGTCGAGCGTCGTCGTCCGTGCGTCTCCTCGCGCCGGCTTTCCTTTACCTCGGCCCTTGCTCTGACCCGAAACAGGTTCCGGGATCCCGAGGTTGGGACCGTCGGGATCATACGGCCGTTTCCAAATTGAAATTCGTAGAGGTGTTCATTCGATCGGTCATAGGCTTGGAAAATCGCCTCGTGCAATTCACCGAGAGTCTGATCGCCGCGGATCTCAATCGTCCTGCTGCAGACTTTGTTCTGAAAAGCCTTGCTGACGGGTCCACTTTTGAGGAAGACCTGGACAACGCACAACTTCGCAGGCGGGCCTGACGGGGCGGGCGCGGACCGAGGACCCGGAGCCCGAGGCCGTGTCGCGGCGTTGTCTCTCCGACCTCGGCTCCACGGCGGGACATCCTCGGCCGGGATCAGGATTTCGAGTGAACGTGCCTGGCCGGGTTGGCGTAGGATCAGCCCCTTCTTCTCCAGAGTCTTCACCATCTGGTTGACCGAAGGAGGCGAGACGCATAGCGCCACGGCAATTTCTGACTCGGCGGGCGGGATACCGTGCAGCTCGGTATAGGCGTGGATGAAGGCCAGGTAACGACCCTGGGTCGGGGTAAATTGAGCCATGCGTCTCTCGCCGATGCTGGAAACGGATCATCCCCAGGAAGGATACAACGTCCCGAACGAGAAGGCAGCGAAGTCCTCAGACGCCTTGCGTCGCGGGAACTTCGGGCTCGCATCATATGGCATGTCAGGGGAGGCAGCCGAATTCACGGAGCGTCGGCTCGATGCGTTTTATCTGGGCGAACTGACCGGCGATCGTCGGCCATTGGTCGTTGTTGAAGATCGGCCGGACCTCCGATTCGGGGAGTTTGGCGGCCTGGAGCAGGATGACGGCCTCGTCGCAGATCCCGGGGATCCGAGCGGGTCGCGTCGAGTTGAGGAGCAGGCGCCGGTAGAGGTCGCATTGGAGATCACTGAGCTTCGAGAGGAGCTTCGCTCGCTCGATGATCGCATTCACGGCGTCGACGAACCCCGCCAGGCCCTTCGATCGTTCGGGTAGGGAGTATTTCGAGGATTGGTCGGGACGGAGCGTCGAGTTGAGTGCCTTGGCGAACACCGTGCCTTCACCGAAAGGGGCGGCACTGGCGATGGCGGAGAGGGATTCGATCCCCTGAGCGAGTTGGATGACCTTCTGCGCGTCGCCCTTGACGCGATCAAACGCGCTCCGCGTCTCGGCAACGCGGTCGAAGTAGTGTTTGATGTCACCATGACCCGCAAGGCGGAGCTTCTTCTTCTGGAGGCCGGAGAGTCCGCAGGCCTGGTCGATGTCGGCGATCTGCACGCCGAGGATCGTTTCCAGTTTGTCGCGAGCGGAGTCGGCGTTCAGCCCGCCACCATAAAGCCAGTAATCCATCTGATTCGCGGCCCAGGCAGGAAGCTGTCGTTCTCCCCGGACAATGGCCGGCGGTACTTCGTCATCACCGACTGCCGACGACCCGAACCTTGCATCCAACGCCACCAGGACCATGACCGACGCCCAACGCCAAACGTGGTGCATCCGGATGAGGCGGGCCATCGAGGGACCTCCATGAGGGGGACAACCGCGGGGATCCCGCGACGCGCGATCCGCCATCCCCTCATTCGAGCCGAAATCGCCTCGAATCGCCAGCATTAAGGCGTGTACGACCCAGGAACCTCCTGCTGCGTCTCACCCCTGCCGCCACTCGGCGACATCGATCGGCCCGCGACGGCTCCTATACCCGCGCAGAGGAGTGCGACGAGTGCATGGCCGACGCGTTCGAAGTCTCGCTCCTCGACTGGGGGCGACGCCCACATCGCCGAGAGCATCCCGGGCGAATGTCGGGCCAGGATGAATTGCTTGCCCTCGACCTCGGCCTGCGTGAGTCTAGCCAACTGGCGACTGTCGATCTGGACCCCGACGCGGGAGACCACATTTCGGCTCCCGCCGACCTGCACGACCGTCGCATCCTCGATGAGCGGGGACATCGGCTGGTCGGGGGCATCCCTGACCCAGACGTCGACCCGAGAATTCATGATCCGCTCGAACGCCAACTGCTGGCCGAGGACCGGGCTCTTAATCACGAACGTCTGGAGGCCGGAACGAAAGACCAGCGGTTGCCGAGAGTCGGGGACGAGCCAGGGATACGACCAACGGATGACCTTCGTGCTCAGCATGAGCGGCCTCACGTTGGCGTCGAACCACGGCCCGTTGGTCAGTGTCAGATACACCCATCCGAAAAGCGCAAAGCCGACCCAGGCGTCCCGGCGCCCCCCTCTCTGACAGTAGGCGGCCAGGAGTGCGTACGTCAACGTCGCCAGCGTGCCCGAAAAGACCACTCCCGCCCACGGACTTGACGCAAACTGGAGCGCAGCCAGTCCGACGGAGAGAAACGCGATGAACGCGACCAACGAGCCAATCGAGACGCGGAGCGCGGCCATCAGACGTGTCCCCGGTCGAGAATCCCGGCCCGTCCATCGCCCCGCGGAGAAAAGGCCTCACCCATCACCCCGGCGCATCGAGGACCGCGGGGGATTATACAACAACGGCCAAGACCGAGTCTCCTCAATGAAGTCCACCGGGTCGCCCGCGTTGGTCGCGGTGGATACCTCACCACAAAGGCACGAAGACACAAAGGGTCTCGAGAGAACATCTGAGACGTGACCGTCCTCTCGGCATTGAATCCCCAGAGTCTTGGTGCTCTCGCCCTGGCTGAATCTCCGAGAGGAGATCAGCGAAATGCAAATACTACCATCATATTTTTAAAGTCAAAACAACGCCTGAAACCAATCGTCGTTTTCGCGATTCTATCTGTGTCAATCTGCGTCATCTGCGGATAAATCCGCCTTTTCCAATCCGCGTTTCATCCCTATCCCAAGTCGAAGGGCACGTCCTGGATTCGGTACGACTCCGAATCCGCGACGTGCCCTCGATGATTCCGATTCGGCCGGCGGCTCACGAGGAGATCAGGTTCTCGTCGCGAGTGATCACGCCGTCCTTGTTGACGTCGAGTGCGTCGAAGTGGCCTCGGGAGACCTCGGGGAACTCATCGCGGGAGAGCTTCCCGTCCTTGTTCCTATCGAATTCGTCGAACACTCCGGGGTCCTGGGGCGAGGCGGCGAGCCCGTTCGGCCCGATCCGAGCCCCGGGAGGACGGTAGAGGATCGACCGGATCGAGTTGCCGAGGACGCGAGAGTCGATCGAGTCGTGGTCGCCGCGGGAGACCGAGTGGATGAACTCGCTCGCCGCGTGCGAGGCTTCCTCGGTGCTGAGCCGTCCGTCTTTATCGGTGTCGGCCAGTTCCATGATTCGCCGGGCGAAGAACGTGTTCGAGCCGATGCGCTGACCGCCCCGTGCGTTGTTCTGGTTCCGAGGCTGGTTGGGGTTGCGGATCGTGAACCCCGGCGGGTACTTCGTCTGCTCTCGGGCAAACCGCTCGTAGCCGATCCCCATGGCCGCCGAGATGGCCAGCGAAGCCATGATGAGGACGGTCAGAAGCATTTGGGTATCGGCAACCCTTTTCTTCATCAGGGTGAAGATCCCGGAGACGACCATGGCCAAGGCGAGCGACAGGAACAGGACCCCGATGAGCACGGCCGGGGGCAAGTCGATCAGCGCATTATAGACGGAATTCCAGTAAAGTTGCACGTATCATCTCCTCAGTATGCGTAGACGAATGCGGCCCGCGCCCCATCCGACACCACGCCTCGGCCCATTTCCCCTGTCGCGAGGAGCCATGGCCCGTCGCCGGGCCTCGATCCCTCGCCCAGACGCACTTCGAGACACCGGACGGACGCCATTCACATCCCGTCCGATGGTCTTGACCTGAGGACGAGTCCAGACTCCGTCCTCGGCCTCCCTGACAAACCTCCCCATGTCTTCATCGGAATCGACAGCGGAAGTCCGTCAACGATCCTAGGCATGAAGAACCCAGGTTCGGTTGATATCGGGACCGAGGTCGCCCGGCGAGACGTCCTTGATACTTCGTTCGAAAGTCGGCCATTCCCTTGACGCTCACGGACGATCCCCCGCCGTCCGAGGTTTGCCCCACGCCAAGTCGGCCATCGAACGGCAGCACCCCGACCGGCGCAGGGCCGATCGATCCCGGTAGGACACCTGGTTCAGGGCCAGCCGAGAGGAGATCGCGGGCCGATCGATCGCAACGATGCGGCTCGACCTCGGGAAGGG
This sequence comes from Singulisphaera rosea, assembly GCF_054877945.1. NCBI lineage: Bacteria > Pseudomonadati > Planctomycetota > Planctomycetia > Isosphaerales > Isosphaeraceae > Singulisphaera > Singulisphaera rosea. The sequence goes on from NZ_JBTYIP020000022.1 coordinate 23,639, forward strand.
GGAGGAGCACGCCCCATCCACGGCGGCGCGGGGGAATCCGCGGGACGGTCAAGGCGATTGGACAGCGAATTCAGGCCCGAGTCGGCCGACCGTCGGGCCGTCTCGATCCGACGCGAGGGCGTTGAGATTCCACCCCTTGCCGCCGGTTCGTTTGAGAACAGCCACGCAATCATAGTAGCGTCAACCGAAAGCCCCACGGCCCCGAAAACATGGAGATCCCGAGAATCTCGAGACTCCCCGCGTGACCTTCGGGACGTGTGGCAAGGTGGGAGAGTTGTTTTCCCAGGAGGGTGCGCATCGCGGGCGGATTTCGGGTAGTTTCGGGAACTCGCTCACGATCCTCGGCCCGAAGGTCCGGACACCATGCGCCTGGCGATGCCCCTTGTTCTCGCGGCCCTCGCTTCTCCGGCTTGCCTTGGCGGGACCTACCCACAACTCCTCTCGGAGCGATTCGAGGGGGCGACGCCCCCCGAGGGCTTCGCCCGCCCCAAGCCCGCATTCGACTTCGTCGCGAAGGACAAGCTCCCGGAAGGGGCCAAACTCCTCTCGGCGGCCAGGGCCGGCGACAAGGTCTGGGTGGTGACGGACCGAGGGGCCTTCCGCCTGGCCGGAGTTCGGTTCGAGCCCCTCGAAATCGGCCCCAAGACGCCCGAGCCCGGCCAGCCCTCGGTCGTGCCGAGCGCCAGGGTGTCGGAGGTCGTGAGCGACTCCATCGGGCACATCTGGGTGGCGACCGACCGAGGGCTTTACGTCACCGACGGGTCGCAGTGGTGGCAAAGCTTCGACCGCCGCGACGGCGTCCCGATCGAGGTGATCACCTGCTTACACCTCGCTTCGAACGGCGACGTCTGGGCGGGGACCCCCGAGGGGGCCTGGCGGCTCCGCGACGGCCACTTCCGATACTTCTGGGGCCGGCGCTGGCTGCCCGACGACCGCGTCGAGGCGATCTGGTCCGACCCCCAGGGACGGGTCTGCCTTCAAACCGCCAGGGGCTACGCCCGCATCGAAGAGAAGTCGATCACCCTCGGACAGAAGGCCGAACACTACGACGAGATCGCCTGGGGACGCCACAACCGTCGCGGTTATCTCTGCTGGACCGATCTCAAGGTCCCGGGGGACCCGTCGCAAGGCTCCGTCGCTCGGGTCAGCGACAACGACGGGCTCTGGACGTCGATGTACGTCGCGGCGATGGCCCTCCGGTTCGGTGCGACCAAGGACCCCGTCGCTCGCGAGCACGCCCGGGGGAGCATGAAGGCCCTCCTCGACCTCGAGCGTCTCTCCGGAATCCCCGGCTATCTCGCCCGTTCGATGGTCAGTGACGACGAGATAAACGCGGGCGTCAAGGGGGTCAACCTCGAGGGGCTCGTCCACGCCCCCGGGGACACCTCGAAGATCTGGTTCCGCTCGAAGGTCGACCCGACCCTCTGGTGCAAGGGGGACACCAGCAGCGACGCGCTCGTCGGTCCTTACTTCGCCTTCCACCTCTACTACGACCTCGTCGCCGACGAGGCCGAGAAGAAAGAGGTCGCCGCCGTCGTCAAACGCGTCACCGACCGGATCATCGACGGCGGCCTCGACCTCATCGGCCACACCGGCAACAAGACGCGCTGGGGGATCTGGTCCCCCGAGTTGATCAACCACCACCCGTTCTACTACGACCTCCGCCCGCTCAACTCGCTCGAGATCCTCGCGTTCCTGAAGGTCGCCGAGCACGTCACCGGGGACGCGAAGTACACCAAGGTCGCCGACGACCTGATCGCAAAGCACCACTATCTGCTCAACGGCCTGATGATGCGGCGCGGGGCGACCGGGCAGTGGCCGGACATCAACCACGGCGACGACGAACTCCTCTATATGTCCTATTATCCTCTCTTGACGATGGAGAAGGATCCCGCGAGGCGCCGGATCCTTCTCCAGAGCATCGCGAGGACCTGGGAAGACTCGACGACCGAGCAGAGCATCCGCCCCGAGCACAGCCCCTTTTATAATTTCATCTACGGCGCGACCACCGGTCGCCGCTGCGACGTCGAGGCCGCGACCCAGTCGCTCGAGGACTGGCCCTGGGAGCTCGTGGATTGGACCACGACCAACTCGGCTCGCCACGACGTGCGAATCCTCCTTGCGCCCGGGATCCATCGGCACCCGACCCAGGCCGACCGCGTCCTGCCCCCCTCGGAACGTTCCCAGGGGCGCTGGAACGCCAGCCCCTGGGTCCCCGACGGCGGCAGCGACGGCCGCGTCGAGCACGACGGCGTCGCCTGGACGCTCGGCTACTGGCTCGGGGTCTATCACGGATACTTGCCCGTCGGGAGATGATTCTTGGGGAAACCTGACTCTCCTCGTTCGACGCGCAGTCCCTTCATCACCAAGGCACAAAGCCGCACAGAATGCCGAGCGTTCGCCAGAGGGTGCGTACGGATTGCCGCGGGAGTTGACGGACGCGGGGGAGCCGATCACATTTAAGCCATCGCCCGACTTGAGAGGACCGATCGGATGTCGGACGGTCCCGGCTCACTTCCATGATCGACGGTCGAGACACCGAGGCTTCGGGATGCCCGCAACGCGCACGTCTTTCGCCTTGCTCAGCGTCATGCTCGTCTTCAACGCCCGGGATTCCGAGGCCGGATTCAACGCGAAGGAGACGATCGAGATCTCGGTCGACGCCCGGGACGCGCCGAGGCGGCTCCTCCACGCGAAGTTGACGATCCCCGTCTCCCCCGGGCGTCTCGACCTGACCTATCCCCGTTGGATCCCGGGAGAGCACGGGCCCACGGGGCCGATCAACGACGTGGCCGGGCTCGAGCTCAACGCGGGGGGCAAGGCGATCCGCTGGCGTCGGGACGACGTTGATATGTTCCTCATCCACTGCGAGGTCCCCGAGGGTGCCTGGACGCTGGAGCTGTCGCTCGACCTACTGGGGGCCGTCCCGGGAGGAGGGCAGTCGGCCTCCGTCTCGGCTTCTCCCCATCTCGCGGTCCTCAACTGGAACCAAGTCCTGTTCTCTCCGGCCGGCCTCGGGGCGGACGAAGTGCGTTATCGGGCGACGCTCCGGCTGCCGGACGGCTGGAAGTTCGGCACGGCGCTCCCCGTCGAGAAGACCGAGGGAAGCGAGACCGTCTTCCGCCCGACGTCCCTGACCACCCTCGTCGACTCGCCGGTCATCGCCGGGCGCTACTTCCGGAGCCTCGACATCGCCCCCGGCCAGGCCTCGGCCCACCGGATCGAGCTCGCTGCGGACAGCCCGCAGGCCCTGGAGATCACCCCCCAGGCTCGCAAAGGCTATGAGCAGTTGGTCGAAGAAACCCGGGCCCTCTTCGGCTCCAGGCACTACGGCGAATATCACTTCCTCCTGGCCCTGAGCAACCCGCTGGCCCACTTCGGACTCGAGCATCACGAATCGAGCGAGAATCGACTCCCGGAGCGGTCGTTCCTGGACGCGGATCTGCGCAAGACGACCGCCAGCCTCTTGCCTCACGAGATGGTCCACTCCTGGAACGGCAAGCACCGACGGCCGAGCGGGCTGACGACCCCCGACTACCAGCGCCCGATGCTCGGCGAGTTGCTCTGGATCTACGAAGGGCTGACGACCTACCTCGGCCGGATCCTCCCCGCCCGCGCGGGGCTGTGGACGCCCGAGGATTTCCGGGGCCACCTGGCGGTCGTCGCCGCCGACGCCGAGCACCAGGACGGTCGGCGCTGGCGGCCGCTCGCCGACACCGCGACCGGGGCCCAGCAGCTCTACAAGGCCGGCGAGGCCTGGTCGTTCCGGAGGTGGAGCACCGACGCCTCGTTCTACGACGAGGGAGAACTGCTCTGGCTCGAGGTCGACCTCCGCATCCGGGATCTCAGCGGCGGCAAGCGCTCGCTGGATGATTTCTGCCACGCGTTCTTCGGCGGCGAGGGGGGCAAGCCCTCCGTCCGCCCCTATACGCTCGCCGACGTCACCGAGGCCCTCGATGTTGTCGCGCACCACGACTGGCCCGCCTTCTTCGCCGAGCGCGTCGATCGGCCCGGGGGACGCCCTTGGCAACGCGCCTTGGAGGGGTCCGGCTGGCAGCTCACCTACGCCGACCAGCCCACGGCCATGGGCGCCGCGATCGAGAAGACCGGGAAGTGGGGATTCGGAAACGCCGTCGTCAACCTGACCTACAGCCTCGGCCTGCTCCTCAAGGATGATGGCACCATCATCGACGTCGTCCCGGGCCTCTCGGCCGATAAGGCCGGTGCGGCACCGGGCATGAAAGTCATTGCCGTCGACGGTCGGCGTTGGTCCTCGACCGTGGTCCGCGACGCCCTCGCGGCGGTAAAGAGCCGACCCGAGCCGCTCGACCTCCTCATCGAAGATGGAGACTTCTTCAAGCACCTCGCCCTCGACTATCACGGCGGCGAACGCCACCCCCGACTCGAGCGTGATGCGGGGCGCCCCGACCTCCTCTCGAAGATCCTCGCTCCCGCATCCCATCGATCCCCCGACCATTGATCGTCTCCAACTCGCCCGATCGCGCGCGACCCGGCCATTCTCGTCTCATCCCGACCCCGTTCGAATAGTGTGTCGCGACCACACACACGACGGGCGTTCCTCCGGAGACGTGGGCCCTGTGAACGCAGCATTTGGCGAGTCCCCGGGTTTTTCCCCAAAAATCCGAGATTGGCCCTGCCAGCGACCTGCATTGGAGTCTCGAGAGGACTCAACGACATCGATGAAGGGCATTCGTCATGGTTGACCGAAGGCAAGGCTCCATCCTGGGCCAAATCCGCGCCCTGTTCCATGGAGGGGCTGCCGGGGGACTGACGGACGGTCAGCTCCTGGAACGATTCGTGGCGCGTCAGGCGGAGTCAGCCGAAGCCTCGACCGCCGCCGAAGCCGCCTTCTCAGCCCTGGTCGACCGACACGGACCGATGGTCTGGGGGGTCTGCCGCCGGGTCCTCGGCGACGTCCACGAGGCGGAAGACGCCTTCCAGGCCACGTTCCTGCTACTCGTCCACAAGGCAGGCACCATCCGCGTCGACGACTCGCTGGGCCGGTGGCTCTACGGGGTCGCTTGCAAGGTCGCGTCCCGGGCCCGCTCGGACACCGAGCGACGACGGTCGTCGTTCGGCACCGAACCAAGCCTCTCGGCCTCGGACCCGGTCGAGCAATCGGTCCTCGCGGACCTCCGTGCCGTGCTTATCGAAGAATTGGGCCGACTCCCGGCCAAATACCGGGCCCCCGTGGAACTCTGCCACCTCCAGGGTCTGACGCACGATGAAGCCGCCCGGCAGCTCGGATGGCCCGTCGGGACCGTCCGCAGCCGACTCTCGGGAGGCCGCTCGCGCCTCCGCTCACGGCTGACCCGTCGAGGGATCGTCCCGTCCGCGACGTTGCTGGCCTCGGTCCTCGACGGCGAGGCCCGAGCCTCGCTCTCTCACAACCTCGTCCGTTCGACCATCCGGATCGTCATGTCACCCGCGCCCGAACTTGCCGCGTTGATCTCGGCGTCGGTCGCGGCCCTCGTGGAAGGAGTCTCGTCCGCCATGATTTTGACAAAGCTGAAACCTATAGGAGCTGTCGTCCTCGCGGCCGGGCTCGTGGCCGCAACCGCGGGTGTCGTTGCGGGGCAGGGGGCCGTCGAGAAGCAGCCGGCCGAAGCCGCGAAGACTGCGGAGACAGCCCCGACGCCATCGAAATCGGAGCCGAAGCCGTCGGCCTCGCGAGACGAGGACATCCGAAAGGCTCTCGCCGCGGCCAAGAAATCCGCGGAGAGCGTCATAAGCCCCCAAGAGAGGATCTCGCTCCTCGCAAATGTGGCCTCCCGCTTTTCACAGATCAGAGATCGAGCAACCGCGAAGATCACCTATCGGCTGGCTCTCCAGACTCTCCTAGACAACCCACCCGGACCAAACCCTAAAGCCCTCGTTTCTGACAAATACCGAAAAACTGTGACATTTCTTGCCCTGCAGCAAGGGAGTGATGGGTTTCTCGAGGATGCGATCGAGACCACCAATGCGCTCGATTCGAGACATGAAAGGATGGAAGTCATTGGCAAGATTGCCCGCACCGTAGCGAAAAACGGCGATTTCGACGGTGCTCGTCGCATCGTCGGCAAACTGGACGAGGATTTCAGGAAGCCGGCACTCAGCGATATCAGCAATACGCAGGCATTGCGTGTCATGGACTTGGCACGACGCGGAGACCTCACCGATGCTCGCCGCATCGCCGAGAGTTTAGACGGTGCGGCGAAGAGGAAAGTCCTCGTCTATATCGCCTCAGTCCAGGCCGAGAACGACCTCCCTGGGGCGAGGGCCTCGGTCGAGGCGATCGACGATCCGATCACCCGATCACAGGCGTGGCTCGGCATCGCTCGGACGTTGTCAGGTGATTCCCTGATCTACCGTCTGCCTGGTCCGGAGCCATCGAGTCATCAGGGCGACCCCTCGAAAAAATAAAGACACCTGCCGTCGATCTCCATCGCGCTTTCACCTCGCAAACTCTTCACTATAAGGGATCAAAACACATCGAGGAGAGAACCTGGAGGGGACGAATCCCCTCGTCCCTCCTCCCGGCCCCCTTTGTGCCTTCGTGCCTTTGTGGTGAATCTCCAACCCCGTCGACCGGACAGCTCTCCGCCGTCTTCAGCGAGACATCTCCTTGACCCGTCGAAATTTCCCAAAAAGTGAGATTGGGAATCGACCGGGAGGTAGATACTGGGTTGAGCGATCCGAAACGGCTTGATCGAGGCAGGGGGGATGGCATCGATGATGGGCCGATATACGGGGGCCGTCCTTGGGGAGTTGGAGCGGCTCTTCAGTCGGGGGAGCGTCGCCGGGCTGAGCGAGGAGCAACTCCTCGGCCGGTTCGTCGAGGGCCGCGATGACGCCGCCTTCTCCGCCCTGGTGGCGCGGCACGGGCCGATGGTGCTGGGGCTCTGCCGTCGACTGCTCCGCGACGAACACGACGTGGAGGACGCGTTCCAGGCCACCTTCCTGGTCCTCGTCCGACGCGCGGGGGCGATCCGAGACGGCGAGCTCGTGGGGCGTTGGATCCACGGGGTCGCCTACAAGGTCGCCGTCCGGGCGAGGGCCCTCGCCGCCCGGAGGAAGGCCCGCGAGCGGTCCGACTCCGACCTCGAGCCGGCCGCATCCCCATACGGAGACGAGCGGCACGAGATCCGGGCGATCCTCGACGAGGAGCTCTCGAAGCTCCCCGACACGCTCCGGACCCCGCTGATCCTCTGCTACCTCGAAGGGTTGACCCACGACGAGGCGGCGGAGCGGCTGCGATGGCCGGTCGGCACGGTCCGGAGTCGGATGTCGCGCGCCCGCGAATTGCTCCGTCGCCGCCTCTCGCGCCGAGGCCTGGTGGCCAACGGCGCGATCCTGACCGCGACGCTCGTCTCCGAGCCGGTCCCGGCCGCCTTGATCGAGGCGACGGTCCGCTCCGCAGTCGTGTTCTCGGCTCGAAACACATCCTCGGCCGCCCTGGCCTCGGCCTCGGCGACTGTCCTTGCCAAGGGAGTCCTCCACGCCATGACCGTCTCCAAGCTGACCGCCATCGGCTCCGCCGCTCTGGCCTGCGTCCTTGCCCTCGGGGGCGTCCGCACCTTCGCCCAATTCGGAGGCAGCGGAGGAGGCCTCGGCGCCGCCCCCGAAGGGAAACCGGCCAGCGACGACCGAAAGGACACCCTAATCCGCTCGGTCGACAGGATCCAGTCAGAGCTCGCCGAATCGGCCAAACGGAACACCGTCCTCCAGAAAGAGATCAAGAGCCTGCGAAGTGAGCTCGAAGCCTTGCGGAAAAGCACCTCGGCATCCCCCGACGCCTCCACGAAAACCGCCAAAGGTTCGGACACCCGGGCGGTACAAAAGTCGGCAAGCCGGGCCACGGCAGCAGCCGCCTCCGCGAGATCCGGTCGGGGAATGATGGGCGGCGGCATGATGGGCGCCGGCGGCATGATGGGCAGAGGAGGCATGGGCGGCGGAATGGGCATGGGCGGCGGCATGGGTGGCGACATCGGCGGAATGGGCATGATGGGCGGTGGGATGATGGGAGGTGTCGATGACAAGGACCGCGTCCATTACATCCAGTCGAACCAGATCATCGTGGTGACCTCGCCCGAAGGGGATCGAGTCACGGCCTATAGCACCCAGACCGGGAAGGCCACCTCCCTCCGCCTGTTCGATTCCAAGGATGAGGGCCGCAGCGCCATCCCGATCGTCAGCCAAGGGGTGGCGACACTCCAAATCGCCGGGCCGAAGATCGAGAAACTTGCCGCCTTCAGCGTGGTCGACGGCGCCTGGTATGAGCAGGCTCTCCGCGAACCCGTCGAGGAGGCCACCCCTATCGTGATTCAGCAAATGGCCGCCTTCCCGCTCGGTCGCTATATTTACGCCTTCAGCGCAACCGCGAAGCGCTGGGACGTGCTGGCGCTCCCCGAGGACAGCACCGGCACCCCCTCAGTCGGCACCGACACCATCATCGTGGAGAATGACGGGCATCTCTACGTCTTCGGCGTGAACACCGGCAAGTGGGAAGACATCAACACACGTGAAGGCGCCGACGCGACCGATGCGAAGCCCGCCGCGGAGAAGAAGCCGGTTGCCGAGGAGAAGCCCGCCATCGAGAAGGAATGAGTGCCTCATAACGCCGCCCTGTCCAAAGCCGTGTTGGCTCATGTGACGAAGACGGCTCGAATCTTCCTACCGTCGAATCCTTCAGTCATAGACGCCTCCCGGCTGAGTCGGAGCCCACGCTCGACTCGACTCGGAGGCGTTTCTTCGTATCTTCCGAGTCACCTTGCCGACCGGACTCCTCCCAACGCATTCACACTCTTCCCATGCGATATCCTTTAACCCGAGGAGCCAACGTTACCGTCGATAGAGTGGCACTGGCGTGAAAACCTCGAAGGTGATTATGATCATGGCCGACGCGACCCTCTCCACGTCTCGTCGGTCGTCCTCCCGGACGGCCCGACTCGACCGCGTCGTGGGAATCCCGGCGTCCGGAACGTCTCGGTCGTCCGGGCGATGACTGGCGACCGAGCCGACTCGGCTAGAGGCAGGGGAACGACCGGTATGGCAAGCCCGAGTGAGGAGAGCCACAGCCCTTCGGCATCGTCAGGAGCGGCTCCCGCGCCGACGTCGGCGTCCGCCCCCGCCGGGCCACCTAAGCCGTCACATAAGATGCGGTCGCGGCTCGTGATGCTGGTCGTCCTGATTGCGCTCGGCGGCGCGGGGATTTTCTGGTTGATCCCCGCGGTCAAGCTCGCCCTCGAGACGGTCTCCACCGACGACGCCTACATCAACGGGCACGTCACCTTCCTCGCGCCTCGTGTCTCGGGGCAAGTGAGCCGGGTGCTCGTGGACGACAATATGCGGGTGAAGCGCGGGGATATCTTGGTCCAGCTCGACCGCGAGCCTTACGAGGTCACCGTCGCGATCAAGAAGGCCGCCTTGGCGTCGGCCGAGACCGACCTGGTCGCGGCCCAGGCCCAGGCCCGGGGGAACGCCGCGCTGATGCGGGCCAACCGCTTCGCACTCCAGCACGCCATCGAGGACGTGAACACCAAGGTCGCCGACCTCCGCGCGTCCGTGGCAACCCTCAATAGCAAGAAAGCGGACCTCGAGCTCGCGCAGGCCAATCTCCGCCGAGGGAACGAGCTCCTGCCGAGCGGCGGCATCAGCAAGGAAGACCTCGACGTCAGGCGCCAGACCGTCAAGGTCGACGAGGCGGCTATTGAGCAGGCCCAGCAGGCGGTGATCTCGATCCGGGTCGGGCTCGGGCTCCCGTCCCAGGTGCCCCAGGGCCACAACCTCGGCGAGGTCCCCGCCGAGCTCGTCGAGAACTTCTCCTCGGTCCGCCAGGCCCTCGGTCAGTTGCTCCGAAGCGCCGCACAGCTCGGCTATGCCCCGAGCACGTGGGACGCCACGCCGAAACAGGCCATCGATCAATTCTATAAGCAGGATCCCGAGGGGAACCTCGAGCGGATTTACGCCAAGATCATCGAGCAATCTCCCCCGATCAAACAGGCCGAAGCCAAGCTCGTCCAGGCCAGGCGGGACCTCGACCAGGCCGAGCTCGACCTCCGCTACTGCGACGTCGTCAGCGAGATCGACGGCGTGGTCACCCGACGGAACGTGAACCCGGGCAACAACGTCCAGGCAGGACAGGGCCTGATGGCGATCCGCTCCTTGACCGAGATCTGGATCGACGCGAACTTCAAGGAGACCCAGCTCGGCGACCTCCGGATCGGCCAGCGCGTGCGTTGCGAGATCGACATGTACGGGAAGCACCAGGAGTACGAGGGGAGGATCACCGGGTTCACCATGGGGACCGGTCAGACCCTCGCGCTGCTCCCGCCGCAGAACGCGACGGGCAATTACGTGAAGATCGTTCAACGCCTCCCGGTGCGGATCGAGCTTTCGGACTACGACCCGGCCAAGGCCCCTCTGTTCGTCGGCCTCTCGGTCGTGCCCTACGTCTACTATAAAGAGAAGCCCGAAGGCCCGCACGCGGGCGAGTTCCTCCAGCCCTCCCTCTCGCTCCCGAAGGGTCCTCTCGCCCCCACCCCGGGGGCCTCGCGTGAGAGTGCGGTGATCGCCCCCACGAAGTCTCCGCAACCGGTCGCGGAGGCGCCTCGTTGAGGCCCCTGGCCGCGCGATGATCACCGACTTGAACTGATCGACCCCCGGGGAATCCTCGAATGAGTCCGTCTTCCCCCGCAGGCGCGCCCACTCGGCGGGCCGTGAGCCCCTGGCTCGTAGCCGCCGCGGTCGTCGTGCCCACGTTCATGGAGGTGCTCGACACCTCGATCGCCAACGTGGCGTTGCGCTACATCGCCGGAGGGCTCTCGGCGTCGGTCAACGACAGCGAGTGGGTCATCACCAGCTACCTCGCCGCCAACGCCGCGATCCTGCCGATCTCGGGCTGGCTCTCGGCCAGGCTCGGCCGGCGCAATTATTTCCTGATGTCAATCGCGGTGTTCACGCTCGCCTCCGGGCTCTGCGGCATGGCCACGAGCCTCGAGCAGCTCATCCTCTTCCGGATCCTCCAGGGAATCGCCGGCGGCGGCCTCCAACCCTCGAGCCAAGGAGTGCTGATCGACGCCTTCCCCCCCGAGAAGCAAAGCGCCGCGATGACCCTCTTCTCGGTCGCCGCGCTCATCGCTCCGGTCGTCGGCCCGACGCTGGGGGGATACCTCACGGTCTTCTACAACTGGCGATGGATTTTTTATATCAACATCCCCGTTGGGATCCTCGGCCTGATCGCCTGCTACGTCCTGCTCGACGACCCGGAATATCTCAAGAAGGAGCGTGTCGAGCTCCTCCGCAAGCCGCTCAACTTCGACTACATCGGGATGTCCTTGCTGACGCTGGGCGTGGCCTGCTGGGAGATCCTCCTGAGCAAGGGGCAGGAGTGGGACTGGTACAACGACCCGACCTGGCGGTCCCAGACCCTGGCCATCCTCCTGGTCCTCTCCGTGATCTTGCTGTTCCTGCGGGAGATGAACATCCCCAATCCGGTGGTCAACTTCCGCCCTCTCGCCGACCGCAATTTCGCGGCCTGCTGCATCATCATCTGCTCGGCGTACGGGATCCTCTACGCCGCGAGCACGTCGTTGCCGGGACTGCTCCAATCCCTCTTCGGCTACGACGCGTACGTCTCGGGGCTGGTCCTTTCGCCGGCGGGGATCGGCTCGGTCATGATGCTCCTGGTCGCCGGGACGCTCCTCAGCAAGGGGACGGACGCCCGCAAGCTGATCTTCGTGGGCCTGATCATCATGGCGATCGGGAACTACTGGATGGCGCTCTTGAACCTCGGGGTCAGCCCAACCCAGGTGATCTGGCCACGGGTCGTCACGTTCACCGGCATCTCGATGCTCTTCGCGCCACTCAACGTCGCCGCGTTCTTGTACATCCCTCGGGAGATGCGGGGGGCGGCCGTCGGGCTCTTCGCCCTGATCCGCAACGAAGGGGGGAGCATCGGCACCTCGCTCGCGAAGACGGTCCAACAGCGCCGGGAGCAGTTCCACACCGCGAGAGTCGGAGAGTTCCTCGACCCCCTGAACCCAACCTTGAATACATTCTCGGAGCAGACCCAGGCCTCCTTCGTCCAGTATACGGGCGACGTCGCGGCCTCCAAGCAGATGAGCCTGCAAGTCCTCGCGGATCTCCGCCAGCAGCAGGCGGCGTCGCTGGCCTACTTCGACGACTTCTGGATCTTCGCCGTCCTGTCACTGGCGCTCATCCCCCTCGTCTTCCTCATGAAGCGATCGGTCGCCGAAAAGGGAGCTCATATCGGCGCGGAGTAATGGGACCCGACGACGGAGAACCCGCCTTGGGAGCCTTCGCGGGAATTCCTAAGTCGACAAGGCCGATCGTGTCGATAGTCCCGTCTGAGCGGCCTGTTCCCAACTTGACGAGGATAGCGGTTCCTCCGTCAAGGAAGAGAAAGGCCGCCCGGGTGGGACTGTGTCATGGATAGGCGACAGCGACGAAGCCCTGATCGAGCGTGGCATCCGACAACGCACCGGGGCCTCGGCGTCTCGCTGGCATTCGCGGCCTTGGCCCTCCTGGGTGTCAGCGGATGCGGCACGACGAATCTCCGCGACTGGGTCCACAACGGGCTCAAGGTCGGGCCGTCCTACAGCAGGCCGCCGGCGGCCCTCGCCCCCGCCTGGATCGAGGGGGAGGACCCGCACGTCCAGAACGCCCCGCTCCCCTTCGGGGACTGGTGGGCCGTCTTCCAGGACCCGACCCTCAGCAGCCTGGTCCAGACCGCTTACGCCGAGAACCCGACGATCCGGGTCGTCGGGGCCCGGGTCCTCGAAGCCCGCGCGGGGCAGGCCATCTCCGTCGGGAACATGCTCCCGCAATCGCAGCAGATGACCGGCTCGTATTCGCGAGTGAACGTCAATCCGAACATGCCCCTCATCAAGGAGCTGGGGAAACAAATGGCCCCCGGCTCCCTGCCGACCTCGTTCTCGAACTGGTTCAACGGCTTCAACCTGAGCTGGGAGCTCGACCTCTGGGGGCGCCTCCGGCGCGGGATCGAGTCGTCGAACGCGATGCTTGACGCCTCGGTCGAAGACTACGACGCGGTGCTGGTCACCCTCTTCGCCGACGTGGCCACGAACTACGTGCAATACCGCGTCGCCCAGCAGCGGATCAAGATCGCGCAGGACAACGTCCGGATCCAGGAAGGGGTCCTGGCGATTGCCGAGGAGAAATTCCGGGTCGGGACCTCGACCAAGCTCGACGTGGAGCAGGCGAGGACCGTGCTGGAGCAGACCCGTTCGACCATCCCCGCGCAGCAGATCGTGCTCGGCCAGGCGAACGACACGCTCTGCATCCTGCTCGGCTTCCCGCCCCGCGACCTGTCCAACGACCTCGGCCCAGGCCCCGACCTGCGAAGCTCGCCGATCCCGAATACGCCCGCCTATGTCGCGACGGGGATTCCCGCCGACCTCCTCAGGCGCCGTCCCGATGTCCGCAGCGCCGAGCGACAGGTCGCGTCCCAGAGCGCCAAGATCGGCGTCGCCGAGGCCGACCTCTACCCGACCTTCTTCATCAACGGCACGCTCGGTTGGGACGCCGAAAATTTCTCCCAGGCGTTCTCAACCAAGAGCTTCCTCGGCCTCCTCACGCCCGGCTTCCGCTGGAACATCTTGAATTACGGGCGCGTGCTGAACAACATCCGGCTCCAGCAGGCCCTCACCGAGGAGATGATCGCGTCCTACCAGAGCAAGGTCCTCTCCGCGGGCCGCGAGGTCCAGGTCCCGCTACGAGGCTTCCTGAGGTCCCGCGAACAGGCGGACGACCTCGCTCGGAGCGTCGCGGCCGCAGCCGCCGCGACCGACGTCGGCGTGAAGCAGTATCGCACCGGCACGATCGACTTCAACCGCGTCTTCAACCTCGAGACCACCCAGGTCCAGCAGCAGGACCGGCTGGCCACCGCCCAGGGCGACATCGCGCTTTACCTGATCTCAGTCTATCGAGCCCTCGGCGGTGGTTGGGAGGTTCGCCTCCAATCCCAGACCCCGGGCCCCTTGCCACCCGAAGTCGTCGCAGCCTCCGCGGCCCCGGTCGGGCCGCCCCCGAGCCCCAGTGCCTTCGGGTCGGGGGCGAGCCAGCCGGCGAACCTTCCCGGCCCGAGGCCCGGGGACGCTCCCCACCCACTCCCGATCCCCTGAGTCGTCTCCTCGAGGCGCCGAAGCCCCGAGACGCCCTTGAGAGATGGGGACGAACTCTTACCAAGGAAATCCAAGGACCCGATCCATGAAATTTCTGCCTGGAGCAACGTCGGCCGTGCTCGCCCTGGTCGTCGGCGCGACGGCCCTGGGCGGAGAGCCCGGCCACCCGAGCATCCACCGATTCGGGCCGGTCGGCGGCTGGCATCCCGACAACGGCGGGCTCCTCCACTGGTGGAACCCAAACTGCTTCCCCCGCTGGTGCGGCCCCGACGACTATTGCCGAAAACCCCTACCCAACCTGTGTCGCCCGGCATTCCCCGCCTACGGGCCTCCCCCCACGCCGGTCGCTCCCTACACGGCTGAGCTGGCTCCCCCCCGGATCAGCACCCTCGGGTTCCCCGTTCCCATCGCCCGGTAAGCCCTCGTCACCGACTCCGGGATGACCGCCAACGACCGAATGAGACGGGGCCGAGGATCACGGCCCCGCATTCGCCCGATCCCGCTTCAATCCTTCCTACGCTCGCCAATAGGTTGGCTCTCTCAGCAACCTCGGCGTCAATTCCTCGGTCGCTACCCACTCTTCGCAACTCTCCTGGCGGACCTCAGGCCCGCCTGCCTACTACGAACGCGGTTCGCCTTCCCACGGCCCGGAGGCGACGGTCGCTCGCAAATCCCATTCAAAAAAGGGGGAAAGCCCGGTACGCTGGAATCGGGGCAGACTGCGACGCGATGGTGTTGAATGAATCCATGGCTGGAAAACTCATAAACCTCTTGATAAAGTCACCCTATGATTGAACCCAACATTGAAGAGTCCCCCTCGGTTGAAGAAACTCCCTCGATTGACCCCACCGAAATCCCTCGGGCACGGTTCTCTCGCCGAAAGTTACTACTCGGCGCCGGCGCGATGGTCGCGGCCCCGCCCCTGGCGACGGCCTGGGGATATGATCCCGACTGGCTGACCGTGACCCGGCATCGGGTGGACGTGCCCGGCCTCGAGAAGCCGATGACGGCGGTCCAGGTCAGCGACCTGCATGCCGACCGGTTGGGGTCGTGCTCGCAGCTCCTGCGGGATCGGGTCGCCGAGAAGATCCGCGTGCTGGCCCCCGACTGGATCTTCGCGACCGGCGACTTCATCACCTGGCCGGGGGACTCGATCGAGGACGCCGTGGGCTGGACGGCGAACCTGAAGGCGAAGGAGGGGATCTTCGCCGTCATCGGCAACCATGACAACCGCTACGTCATCCCCGTCCTCAAGGCCAAGGGGATCGAGCTCCTCTTCAACGCCTGGACCATGAGGAACGGGATCGCGCTGTCCGGGGTCAGCGACCCGAGCAAAGGGAATTGCTCGCCCGAACAGGCCCTTGGCAAGATCCCTCAGGACCTCGCGACGATCTTCCTCTCACACCAGCCCGACACATTCTGGACCTACGACCGCCCGGTCACCCTCCAGCTCTCGGGCCACACCCACGGCGGCCAGGTGACCTTCTTCGGGATGCTCCCCCTCCCTCGACTGATGCCCCGCTTCAAGCGCGTCGTCGCGAGCACGACCGGCTACGAACCGATGGCCCGTCGGCATTTCCGCGAGACCCAACGCAACGCCTGGTCGGGCTTCTTCCACCGCCCCGACGGCTCGACCCTCTACGTCAATCGCGGCCTCGGGCGATTCAAACGCATCTCGATCTATTGCCCGCCCGAAATCACCGTCTGGGAACTGGTGCCGGCGGAGAAAGAGTCCCCCCGCCGAAACTCCCGCGACGCCTGATCGGGCCCGTCACCGACCCACGCCCCGGACCTCTCTGCCGGGTCGCCGCATGCCACGTCCCACGGACTTGCTCGAACGGTTCCCGCCCTAACACCGGCCCTCCCCGACGACGAATCGCGGCCTGAGCCCAAGTCCGAGCGAATTCATGATGAATCGAGGATACCGGCAGACGGCTTAAACAAAAGTCCATAGCTTACTAGAAATCAGCACTATTAAGAGATTGACGGCGCAGACATCAGATTCCAATCACGCGGAAAGCCGGACTTGCCGCAGTCCGCCATCATGCATGCAAGCCTAAGGGCCGCTTGGCACTCGGTGCAGGGTTGGGTCTCGGGATCGCGAGCCGAGCTTGGTCACAAATCTCGCAACTCGGCGTAGAAGCCTGCGTTGGACGATCGACATGGGGCCCAATAACCACGGATGCCTCAGGCCGATTCTGCAAATCAGCAAGTTCCGCAATCTTTCACGCCGAAGGGGTGATCCGGAAGGGTCGCCCTTGCCGAAGTCCGGGTGAGCCAACCTTCCCACCAGGTTGCCTGGCGACCGCCAGAGACCTTCCCGGCCTCGACATCCCCTGACCGATCCCAGCTAACCCCCCCATTGATTCTCAAAGGGTAAAGCCATGCATGTTCGCACGCGCCGACATGTCGGAGTCGTCACGTTCTTCGCCACAGTCGTCATGTTGGGCACGGGATCAGGTCATGCCCAGCAAGGCTCGCAAGGGCTCGCGGAAGACAAACTGATCCGGATGGTCGAGCTCAAGCTGAAGCCCGAGGCGATCGTCTCGGTGATCCAGAAGCAGGGGCTGGGCTTCACGGTCGATGCGGCGGTCGTCGAGCGGTTGGAGAAGGCCAAGGCCCCCGCGGCGGTCGTCGAGGCCGTCCGCAAGGCGGGCGAGCCGAAGCCGGAGGCGACCGGAGGGCAGGCGATTACCTATCAGGATATCGTCGACCTGCTCGGCGTGGGAGTCAAGTCGACCGAGATCGTCGAGCGGCTCAAGCAGTCGCCGACGACCTTCACGCTGAGCAAGGACCAAACCGACGAGCTCAAGCGTCTCGGCGCGTCGGAGATTCTCCTCACCGCGATGGGCTCGGTGCGCACGTCCGTCGGCACGGCGAGCGAGCTCAACAACCTGGCGATCCTCTTCGACTGCTCCGGCAGTATGAGTGAAATGACCTCATCCGGACGCACCAAGATGGACGCCGCACGACTGGCGGCGATCAACCTCATCAAGGACGTGCCGGAGGGCGTCCGCGTGGCCTTCGTCGTGTACGGCCAGAGCCGCGAGCAGGGATGCAAGGCCACGCAGGTCATCCGGAAGCTCGAGCCCCTCGACGAGAAAGGCCGAGACAGCCTGATCGCGACGATCGGCCAGCTCCAGCCCGTTGGCTCGACCCCGATCTCACTCGCACTCAGGGTCGCCGGCCTGGAGCTGGCCAAGGCCGATGCCCCGAGCGGCCTCGTGCTCATCAGCGACGGCAAGGAGATGTGCGAAGGGGACCCGGCCGCGGAAGCCCTGGCCCTGACCAAGAAGCACAAGCTCGACTTCGGCGTCCAGGTCGTCGGGTTCGGCGTGAAGGCCGACGAGCAGCAGGCGCTCGGCGAGATCGCCCGGGCCGGCAAGGGGCAGTACTACGACGCCCCGACCCCCGAGGCGCTCCATACCGTCGTCGCGGTGCTCGCCAAGCAAATCGAGGAGGCGAAGCCGGCCGCCGCCGCGGTCCAGGTCAAGGTCACGAAGGGCCTCAGGGCAAGCACCGACCCGAAGAAGGCAACGCCGCTCGAGATCGGCTCGATGGGCAGGGCGAGGATCGACTCCAAGTCCCGGACCAACAAGATCCATTACTGGCTGGTCGACCTGCCGAAAGGCGATTACAAGGTCGTGGTGGACCAGTACCGGAGCGACGGCTACAGCTCGAATATCCAGGGGACCGTCAATTGGCTCAACCTCGACGGGGCCCTCATCCAGGAACTCATCGGCTACAACGCCATCGACTACCGCGCCAGGGGTGTCGGCACGATCCACCTCGACGAAGCCCAGAAGGGGATCATCAACATCGAGGCCGGGTCCGGCATGGTCGACTACGACATCGCCGTGTTCGAGGCCTCGACCGAGTTCCCCGTGCCGTTCCTCCGCAACTCGCCGACCGTCACTCCGATCGAGATCGGCCAGACTTACAAGTCGCAGCCCCTCGTCCCGGGGCCTTGGAAGAACGGGACCGCCTACGTCAAGGTCACCCTGCCGGCCGGCGACTACAAGGTCACGAGCGAATTCATCCGGACCGACGGCGCGAACACCAACCTTCAGGGATCGATCTCATTCGCCTCCACCGACGGTGTTTATCTCTCGGAACTCGGCGGCTTCAACGAAATCGCCCCCCGGGCTGCCAAGACCTTTAAACTCATGCTCTCCGAGGAACTGGAGCGGATCATCTACATCTCTCCCTCGCAGGAGATGTCGGCCACGCTGAAGATCGAACCACTCATGGAACAATGAGTGACCCAGTTCGGACGACGTGGGTGACTCGCTGAACGTTCATTCGATCCTCGAAGTCAACCTCGGTTTCGACTCGACCCCGCGCTTCGCGCGGGGTCGCGTTGTTCCGGACCCCACCGAAGCGAACAGCAAGGTCGTTCTCACGGTTTCTTCCCTGTGACGCCGGTCACACGACTCACATCCCAGACGAGGGTCGAGCCTCGGTAAAAGCCCGCAAGAAGCTTCGACCCGTCGGGAGAGAAGGTCAGGATCGAGGCCCGGCGGTCGCCTGGGTCGATGGTCAGGACATTCTCACCGGTCTCGATGTTGAAGAGGCGGAGCGCGTCCTCGCCGGGGTCGCCGGCGTAGTTGAGGTCGGAGGTCGCGACGGTCCGGCCGTCGGGGGCGACGGTGAGGATGCAGCCGTGGTCGTGGGGATGTCGGATTTTGCGGCGGAGTGCCCCCGACTCGACGTCCCAGACGTAAACGAATTCATCGGACGAGGAGACGAGCGTCCGTCCGTCGGGGCTGAAGCTGCCTTCCCACATCTGGGCCCAGTCCGGTCGGTTCGCTTTCTTCTGTTCGGGGGATCTCCAGTCGGCGACGAACCGCGTCTCGTCCTTGCCCGTCAGGGCGTCGATGCGGTGGACCTCGCTGTTGCCCATCGCCACGTCGAGGATTTGAGTGCCCGGGCGGAAGTTCATCGCCTCGATCGACCAGAAGCCACCTCGTCCTCTGTGGAGCGGCGTTTTGTAGAGTGCCCGGCCTGATTCGACTTCGATACCCGTCAGGTGCGTTTCGTTGAGACCGCCGTGGGAGGACGCCACGACGAGGACCGTGCGATCGGGGGAGAGGGCGGCCTGGCGGATCTCGTCATGGATGACCCGACGGATCGGGTGCCCGGTGTTGGCCTCGTAGATCGCGACGATCCCGTCGTGATACTCGACGGGGTCGTCTCGTCTCCCCGCGACGACGACGCGACGACCATCCTGGGAGAAGGCCACGAAGGCGGGGCCGGCGGCCCAACCGCTCGGGCTGATGACCGGGGCGAGGAGTTGGTGCCAGAGGAGCTTCCCCGTCGAGACCTCCCAGACGCGGACCTCGCCGTCCTCGTGGCCGGTCACGATCCGGTCGCCCCTCGGCGACCATGCGGCGGACTTCACCCCGCCTGTGGGAGTCCGCTCGTCATGGAGGAGTCGGCGGCCTTTCGAGGCCTCGAAAAGCGCGATGGTGTTGTTGATCGGCATGGCGACGATCGAGCCGTCCGGGGAGAAGGCGGGCGTGTGTCCCCAGGAACCCGGCAGGTCGATCTCCCACTCAACGCGGCCCGACTCGGCGTCGAGGATCCGCAGGAGGCTGAAGTCGGCCACCGCGAGGCGCTTGCCGTCGGCCGAGAGCGCCGCGTAGCCGAAGCCGTGCTCGTCCTCGCCGTTCAGGGTACGCAAGGCCTCCCCGACCGCGAGGTCCCACACCTGAATCTTGGTCATGTTGACATTTTTTGCCCCATACTTCAGCCTCGTCTCCGAGATCGGGACGACGGACTGACCGGCCGAGATGACCCGGCGACCATCGGGAGTGACCGAAACGGACTGCATGAGAGGAGTTCGCCCCTCCTTGCCCTCGTCCTTGGGCGTGAACCGGCGGACGAGGGTTCCGTCCGCGACCCGCCAAACCGAAATCGTGGTCGATGACCCCGAACCCACGACCAACCCGCGTCCATCCGGTGTGAATGCGAGACAAAGCGGCCCGACGCCGGATGTGGCGCCAAACCCTCCCATCATCTGGCCGCGTGCGGGCTTGCGTTCCCCGACAACGATGTCGCGGAGAATTTCACCCGGCTTCGCGACGGTTCGGAGACGGACGACCCCGTCATCGCCGGCGCTCACCATGAGCGTGCTGTCGGGCGAGAAGCCCACGTCGCTCACGCCGCCTTGGTGGAGCGTCTCGCGCAGGAGCATCCGGTCATGGGCCAGGTCCCAGAGTGCGACGTGGCCGTCGATCTCGCCCCAGGCCAGCAACTTGCCGTCGGGTGAGTAGGCGAGCTCCTTGACCCAGCCGGAAGGATGATCCGGAAGAATCAACGCCCGGACGATCCGGCCCGTCCGCACGTCGAACAACTCGACCTTGGGGATCGGCCCGTTCGCGCCCGAGGCCGCGATGAGCGTCCCGTCCGGGGAAAACGCGATGCTCGTGAGGAAATCCCTCGTCCGCAGGTCGTCGGTGCCGACGTGGAGCAGGGGCTTTTCCGTCAAGGCCGGGGGGGTGCCTCGGGGAGCGCCGGTACCGCTCGTGGCCGCGAAGGGGCCGGCCGTCGCGGCGACCGCATGGAGTTTCACGGCGGCGACGGCGAAGGCGAGTCCCGCCAGGACAGCCGGCGTCGCACGCTTCCAAAACGGCGTGCGAGGCACCTCGACCAGGAGTCGTTGAATCCGCTCGAAGAGGTCGCCGGTCCTGGCCGCCCCCACCGCGGCGACTCGGCCTTGGCGCCCGGCGCCCAGCCGCAGGAGAGTACCGGCGAGCCCGGCGGGGTCGTCGCCCGCCGAGGCGCGGTCGCAGAGGAACTCGGCCTGGGCCTCGAAGCACGCCAAGGCTCGCCAGGCCAGCGGATTGAACCACTGGAACGCCGCCATCGCCCTGGCCGCGAGCGCCGTCCAGAGGTCCCCGCGCCTGAAGTGCGCGAGCTCGTGACGAAAGATCGCCGCACGCTCGACCTCGGCGAGGCCGGCCCAAAGTTCCTCGGGGACGACGAGCCTGTAGCCCCCGGGCACCCGACAGAGCGCCGGTCCGTCGTCCCGGGTGACGAGCAGGGAGATCGACGTCGAGGTCCCCCCCTCGTCGAGGACCTTCCGCCAATGGTCTTGCCACTCGACGGGTGCCGGTCTGGCGGCGCGGATCCTGGCGACGAACGCGCCATAGCGCAGGGCCGCAACCCCGACCAACGCCAGGACTCCGACGCCCCAGCCGAAAACGACAACGGCCGGTGCGTAGTCGGCAAGGCTCCACGACCGCTGCGGGCCCCCGGACGCGAAGGCCGGAGCCGCCGCGAGTTCGGGGACGCGGCGGGTCGGCACCGGCCCGGCGAGGGCCATCGACCCGCGCGGACCGACTCCCAACGGTCGGGGTGGTGACTCAGAGGCGTCGAAGGGGAATGGAAGAGTCGGCACCCGGAGAGGGTGCTGCGATGAAGCCCCGGGGAATGCGACGGGGATCGTGATCGGCAGAAGGATGACCCCCTGCGCCAGGACGAAGAACCATGCCCATTGCTCGGACCTCGGCGCACGGGGCCGCAGCAGCCGAACGCACGCAGCGACCAGGAGCGCGGCCCCCGAAAGCCCGAGGGTCGCACGCAGGAGCCCGGCCGCGATCCAATCCGATGTCGAAATCATGGCGTCCTCCGTCTCGCCGTCGCCTCGGTCTTCTTCTGGGCGTCGGCCAGGAGTTGTTTGAGTTGGGCGATCTGCTCCTCGGTCAACGTCTGCTCGCAAAGCAACCGGGCGACGAGCGGGACCACGTCCCCCCGGCCGATCTTCGCGACCAGCTCGCGCAGGTGGCCCACCGAGACCTGGTCTCGCGAGGCCACCGCACGATAACGGGCCGGCCGCTCCTCCGAGCGATGGACCAACCCCTTCTCGGCCAGGCGGTTCAGCCGGGTCTGCATCGTCGGGTAGCCGACGGGCTTCCCGAACTCGCCGAACCCCTCGTGGGCCTCCCGGATCGTGAGCGGACCCCGGGCCCAGAGCATCCCCAGGATCTCCATCTCCCCGGGCGCGACCCGGATCGCTCGACGGCTCATCGCATCACCTCGCCCGGACGATTTATGACGCAGGTCATACGGGCGATTATTATGATCCAGGTCATAAACCACAAGAGGGCGACACCAGGTTTTCCCGGGGCTGCTCGGAAGGCGGAGCAGGGGGCCTCGCCTCCACTCACAAGCGAACACGTCACCCATGTTTATGGATTTCAGGGCGTCTGACCCCAAACCTGTTTTTTTCTTAAGAGAATGGGTTTCCGCGAGAGTCCAGGACGACATCCCGGGAGGGCCTGGCGACGTCGCGTGCTTCAAAGCCGGGTTTTCGAGGAGAAACCGGGTTCTGGGACCGACATTTATTGACGCGATGACCCCGGCTTGACGGGGCGTCCTCGCTGTCATAGTCTGACGCGTGACGTGGGATCGTGGAGTCGATCGCGAATGCGCCTGCTGATGGTCATGACGTGCCTGGTCGTGACGCTTTGCACCCCTCTCATGAGGCTGGTGGAAGTGGCCGGCGAGTTCGCGCGCGTCCTCGAGTCGGCCGCACTCGTCGAGACGGAGGACGAATTCGAGGCAACGGACGGGAGTCTCGACGACGACGAGCGGGAGGTCGCTCTGCGTTGTCGACGTCGGCGCGATGTCGCGTCCGACCTCGGCCTGGCCCGTGGGTTCCTCCGCTCGTACGGCTTCTTCCTCGCGTCATTGTCCGCCCTCGCCCGCCCCGCTTCCGGGGTCTTCGCCCGGCCGTCGACGCGGCACCCTTGGGCTTCCGACGTCGCCGGTCGGCGACTCGCGCGGCTCCAACTCTTCCGGTTCTGAGGCCCGAGCCCGGGACTCCTCGCGTAGCCGAGGGACTTCGCACGAGGTCGGCGCTCTCCGCGAACGACGGAGCGGTCGCCGGCCGCCCGGCCCAACTTGCGTCGGGATATCTCGAGACATCTTCGGACGTCCTGGAGAGGCGAAAGCCCACCGAGTCGAGGGACGAAGACCCGTCTCGGTCCCCCATCTCCCCGAAGAGGTACGGAAGTTGGGCACACACACGGCGCCGATGGCGCCTTTATCATCGATGGCGACATGGATGCGCGCGACGAACGAGGCAACGACGACGGGGCCATTGACGGGTTCAAGACATGACTTCGGAAGGATTCGAAGGCCGAGGGAGTCGGAATGATTTCTCCCCGATGTCGCCATAGGGATGCGCTCGTGGGCATCATCGTGGCGATCCTGATCGGAAACGCCGCGATCGCCGTGCGGAACGTGGGAGCCATCGAGCGGGCGAACGCGGAGGTCGCTCGGGCTCGCGAGGGTCTCGTTGCGCTCGAGCGAGTGCCTGCGCGCCTCCGGGACGTCGAGTCGTCCCTGCGAGGGTTCCTCTTGACGGGCGAGCCCAACGACCTCCCGCCCTACCGCGAGGCCAAGGGGCAACTCGTCGCCCAACTCGAACGGGTCTCGACGACCATCACCCCCGAGCCGAGGCAACGGGAACGGTTCGTCTCGCTGCAACGCCAGGTCGAGGTCCGGATGTCGACGTTGCGACGGGCGACCACGCTCCGCCAGGAGGGCCGGGCCGAAGACGCCGTCGCCAGCGAGCGGGCGGATTCGGGGAAGGCCGCCGAGGAGGCGATCGGCTCGCTGCTCGGCGAGTTGGAGACCCGAGAGCGCCGTCTGCTCCTTCGTCGCGAGGCCGTCGCCGCGAGCGTGCTGAGGAGGACCGTCGGGGCCTTCTCGCTCGCCACCGCCCTCGCCGCCTTCCTCCTCGCCCTGTCCGTGTACCTGAGCCGCCGGCACGACGACGCGTTGGCGACCGCCGATCTCCTCCTCAAGCGAAAGCACCGCCCCACACCCCGAGGCCTGAAAGACTCCCCCGGCCCGAACCGCTGAGCCTCGCCGAAGCACATCTCACCGCCGACGGTCGCATTCGATGCCTTCGCGCGAGCACCGCGGATTTCGGGAATCCGGTCGGGGCGTTGTCCGCTAAGGCCATGAACCGCGTATATACCTTGTTATGAAATTGGCTTCGATCCGATGGGCCGTCCGTTCGCGAAGACTCGCCGGCGCGATTCCGAAACGAATGATGGCCTCCCCCCCCATCACTCGAGGATCCAGTCTTTGCAGTACAATATCTGGCTCGGCAATCCGGCGGGAATGAACTACAACTGGCAACTCCTCTGCGATGAGGTCTTCGCCCTGTTCAAGCCGGTCATCGCCAAGACCCACTTCACGGGCCCCTACGTGCGGTCGACGATGGCGAAGCCCGCGATGCAAGTCCACGACTTGCTCATCTACGTGGTCGCCTCGCAGGAGCGTGGCGTCCTCGCCGCACGCTTCGGCTACAGCCAGATGCCCGACGACCAGTACGGTCAGACGTCCTGGGAAGGGATGCTCACGGGGTCCGAAGTCTACACGCGAGGGATGTCGCCGAAATTCATCGCCAACCTCGTCTTCCACGAGGCGCTCCACAACAAGACCCACCAGGGGAACTCGCTCCACTCCCACGACGGCCTGGCCGGGAGTCCGATCGGCGAGTACACCGAACTGAGCTCCGGAAACATCTCCCTGATGGCGAAGAGCCTCAAGAAGCACCACCCGCAATGGGTCGACGGTTTCGACGCCGTGACCCAGGGGAGTTCGACGGGCTCCAACTCCTCCGACCCGCTCGACGGCCTTTGAGCCTCGCACGGATCGTCGTTCGCATTTCGAGGCGAAGACCCGGGCCAGGCCCTGAGACGACGTCGATCGTGCTTCGACACCGCGTCGGAAGGGCAGGGGCGCCTCGCGTCGGGTGGGCTCGGATTTTCGTACTGACGGAATTCGTCGATTCGGGTACAGTCCGGCCACGACCAAGGGATCGGCGCGAGGGTGGCGAAGGAATGCATCGGGCGCCGGTGGAATCCCAGGTCTCGAGAGGTCCCCCCGATGGGATGCGTAGGCAGAGCGATCGGGCGAGGAGCCCGTCTCCTGATCGTCGTCCAGGCGATCCTCGGGATGGAAGTCGAGGTCGTCTCCGACCCAGGCGCCTCCGGCCTCTGGCTCGACAGGCTGTGTACGGCCTTCGAGACCCTGTTGGCGAGCCCGACGGCGATGCAGGAAACCCTCCCGGTCGAGGACATCGCGCCCGTCCTGGCGCTCACCTCGGACCTCGGCATGCCCCTTGCGGTCAACGAGTCGGTCGCTCCTCGGCACCGCAAATTGTCCGCGGGCGTTGCGAAGCTCCCCACGCCGAGCGCGCTTTGCCCGCCGCCAACCGCCCCGCACGGCCCCGGCCCGACCGCCTCGGCCCCTCCTCCGCCTCCTTTCCAGGCCCCGAGTCAACTCTGCCGCTTCCGGTGTTGAGACTCCTTCGAAGGACCATGACGCCTCTCCGCCCGAGGGGGTGAACGCCGAATTCCGAGGGCGACGACCCTGGAACAAACCGGCCGACGCCCTGCCGAACCACAACTCGATCACGACATCTCCAGGAGTAAATGTTTGGCCGACATACGTCGACCGAGGGCCGACGAGGATTGCCGACTCCCCCATCGCGAAGGGCGTCGCCAACGCGCATCGTCCACCGACTCGAGACCTGGCCCGAGACCTTGGTCTCGGATGTGGTCCTCCGGTCGCCCGGGACTTTGGCAAGGGCGGCGGGTTTCCTCAAGTCGAGCGGGCGACCTCGCAAGGTCACGCCAAGAGACCGGCGCACCAGGTCGACGTCGGATATCATGGCCTCGATCGGCCGGGATTCTCGTCTTGGACACCGCGGAAAAAGGGCCTGCCCGCACATCGGGCAGGGATCCACTCGGGAGTTGGATATCGGGAATGGATCGACGATGACCAAATATTTAATGCTCATCCGGGGGGCGCGACTCGGCCTGTTCCAGACGACCACGCTGCTCCTCCTGGGCCTGGTTCCGGTGCCGGTCGGCCTGGAATGGGCGAGCTCGGTGCGGGATAGCGCCCGGTCGCCTCGAATGAATCAGATCGACCGCGAGCGCACCGCCGGGGGATATTACCAGGGGTTGATCGGCGTCGACGCGGCCGAGCGGGTCGCGACGGGGCCGTCCCATGCGGCGACGAAGCCCGTTGGCGCCGTCCCCTTCACTCAGGCCAATGTCTCGAAGCGAGTCGAGCGCGACTTCCTCCTGCTCGAGCTCCTCCCGAACATCAATCGGCCCCTCTTCGGAAATACGTTCTCCACCAACAGCCACGGCATGCGCGACCGGTCCTATGACCTCGAGAAGCCGGAAGGGACCTTCCGGATCGCAGTCCTCGGGTCGTCGATCGACATGGGGTGGGGGGTCGGGACCGAGGAGACCTACGTCAACCTTTTGGAAGACTGGCTCAACGCCGAGGCCGTCCGGCTCGGCAACCCGAGGCGGTTCCAGGTGCTCAACTTCGCCGTCGCGGCCTATGGCCCGATGCAGCGACTCGAGACGTTCCGCCGCAAGGCGGTCGCGTTCCAGCCCGACATGGTCCTCTTCTCGGCGACGATGCTCGACCTTCGCCTGCTCGAGATCCACCTTTGCGACATGCTCCAGAACCGCGTCGACCTCCGCTACGACTACCTCCGCAAGGTGGTAGCCCACGCCGGGGTCACCGAGGCCGACCTCCGGGTCGACGCGAAGGGGGGCCTCGTCGACAAGGAACGCCTCAAGGACAAGCTCCGATCGTCATACTGGCCGATCTTCGACGCAACGATCGGCGTGCTCGAGGCCGACTGCCGATCGTTGGGGATTCCCCTGGCGACCCTGATCGTCCCCAGGGTCGGCGAGTCCGACTCGGCCGAGGCTCGCAGGCCGATCCTCGGCCGGCTCCGCGAAATCCTCGGCCGGCACGCGGACGCGGTCTTCGACCTGTCGAGCACCTTCGACGCAACCGACCCGACCGAGTTCGAGATCTCGACCGACGACGACCACCCCAACCCCGCCGGACATCGCCGGATCTTCCAGGGATTGTCGAAGTCCCTGGTTCAGAGCGAGCTCCGCGACGCCCTCTTCCCGACCTCGATGTCGGTCACGCCCCCGGCAGCAACGGTCGCGGCCGAGTGATCACCCGGCTCGTCCGCCCGCGACTCACCCTTTCTGGGGAACCTGCTCGAACGCCCAGAAGATGAAGTCGGTCGCGGGCGGCTCGATGCCGACTCGCTTGTGCTTCGACGCGACATGTCCCCGGTGGTACGTCGCGTGGTTCACCACGTGGCGCAAGACCATCCAAGGGGGGCAACACCGCGACCCGCCCCCGGCTCCGCAAGCTCCGAGGCGAGGTTTTTCTTACCCTTTTGTCAACGGCGACGCGGGTAGATTCGAAAAATCCTAGCTTCGGGCTGCGGAAGGATATGCGCGTCGATTCCTTCGGCCCCTCGGACGCCGGCGCCGGGACTCACGGTGGGATCTCATTGCCGGTTTCAAATCCAGATCCGGAGAAAGATTTACGGCTTCAGGACAAGGTAGGGAAGAAGTCTATCGGACATCACCCACGGTCCTCTAATCCTTTAAAACTCATTTTGTCGACCAAAATAGTCAACTTTCTATTGTCTTTCCTAATCGAATTGGTAAAGATGTTCCGCGAGCCCAGGATTTGGCTCGTGGCTATGACGCATGGTGATGCATCGACGTCGATGCCAAGCAAGGAGTTGATATGTCGACTTGGTCCACGCCGGCCGGGTTCTCCGCGGCCGGCCCTGGGGCGAGTGTCGTCGTCGGTTCGAGGATTCGGGCGTTGTCCCGCCTCGCTTGGGGTGTTGGACTCTTGAGCTCCGCTCTCGTTGGATGTGGCGGGGGCGACCGCGTCCCGGTGTATCCGGTCGACGGGAAGGTCGCGTTCAAGGGCGAGGCCCCCAACGGCGCGCTGATCGTCTTCCACCCCGCAAAGGGAGGCGGAGAAGGGACGCTCCGACCCTCGGCGCAGGTCAAGCCGGACGGTTCGTTCCGGCTCACGACCTACGACGGGAACGACGGGGCCCCCGCGGGCGATTATTTGGTGACCATCCAGTGGTACAAGCTTGTCACCAAGGGCAGGGATGTCCAAGCCGGCCCGAACGTCATCCCGAACCGCTACGGCACCCCCGAAACCTCCCCTTTGAAGGTCACGATCGGGGAAACCCCGAATGACCTTCGCCCCTTTGAAATCTCCGAGTAAACCCGAGTCCTTCCCCAACCTAAAGAGGGAAGCTCCCCCCCATTCGCCTTTACGAGCGAGAGGATTCACTGATGCGGCGTCTCCCGAAGAAGAAGCGTGCCTTCACCCTGATCGAACTCTTGGTGGTGATCGCGATCATCGCGGTGCTGATCTCCCTGCTCTTGCCCGCCGTCCAGGCCGCCCGCGAGGCCGCCAGGCGCACCCAGTGCGTGAACAACCTGAAGCAGGTCGGCATCGCCCTCCACAACTTCCACGACGTGAACTTGAACCTCCCCTCCAGCGACCGGCCCGCCGGGGCGACGTCCCTGCCCAGGATCGCGGCCCTCACCTTCATGCTCGGGTACTTCGAGCAGAGCAACCTGTACAATAATTATAACCAGTCGGTGAACTGGAGCTCGCCGATCAACTCCACGGTCGTGCTCGTCAAGATCAACATGCTCCTGTGCCCCTCGGCGCAGAACAACGACGTCCTCGACGGCGACCCGAACCCGCCGATGACCTGGGCTGCGAACGTCACGGCCGTGACCGACTATTCGCCCGTCATCGGCGTCGACACCCGGCTCGGCTCGACGGGCCTCAACCTCGTCGGTGCGGCGGGCAACACGACCACCGTCGGCGCGTGGACGGGCATGCTGCCGAAGAACGTGAAGTCGCGGCTCGCGGACGTCACCGACGGCCTCTCGAACACCATCGCCTTCGCCGAGTCCGCCGGCCGCCCGTACGTCTATCGCAAGGGAGGCAAGCTCTTCAGCGGTGACCTGCTGACCCACCGGAACAACGCCGGCGGTTGGGCCCGCCCCGCCAGCGACTTCAGCGTCGACGGCTCGAGCCTAGACGGCAGCGTCGTCCCCGGCCCTTGCCCCCTGAACTGCACCAACGGCGACGACATCAACGGCCAGACCTTCCCCTATCCCTACTACGGCTCGGAAGGGACCGGCGAAGCCTTCGGCTTCCACCCCGGCGGCGCCAACTTCCTCTTCGGCGACGGTTCCGTGAAGTTCCTCAAGGAGACCATCGGCATCCGGATCTTCACCAACCTCGTCACCCGAGCCGGCGGCGAAATCGTGAGCTCCGACCAGTATTGACGCACGGTCCAGCCGACCAAGTCGTCTCGATGACCCGGGTGCGGGGCAAAATCGCCCCGCCCACCGGGGAGACGCCGAGTCCATGATCGACAACGATCCGAGATCGGGCCAAAACGAACCACGGATAGACTGCGCACCAGAAAAACAAATCGATCCACAGATAATGCAAATTGGCATAAATAAGACTGCAGAACCTCCAATTCACCTGCGTCGACCGGGACATTCCATGGACCTGTTTTACATTCTACATTCACAAAATTTTAAAACTGTCTCTATAAGATCACGGAACCCGTTATTCCTACAGCGATTAACATCCGAGGAGCACCTCTTTGATACAAGCCCGAAGCGCAAGCGAGTGAATCCTCTTCGATTTCTTGCGATGGGATTCACTCGCTTGCGCTTCGGGCTTGTAAAAGTCATCCCGAGGAAGGCATCCGGTGGATGCAATCCGATTGTGATCCGCCCTAACACTTATCGATTCTCCAACGATTTCATGTTACGCCCCCTTTTTCTGGCCCCGTCGTCGATTCGACCGAGGCAGCGATTGAACGTCATGAGCGTCGCCACCAGCAGGCCGAACGCAATCAAGCCATAAGTGAGAATCCAGACGACGAGCCAGATCGCCTGGGGTTCGATCATGTCCTTCGGCCCACCTTCACCGCTGAATATGGCGTTGGAGAAACCGACACCGAAGAACGGACTGGCCGAGGCGACGCCGAAGGCAAGACTTTGGGAGGACCGACCGAACAGCAACATCCCGAAAGGAACGGCCCCGACCAGCGAAATGATGTAGAGACCGCTGGTCAAGGCGATGGCCCGCCCCATCCGGGGAATCCAGATCGCCAGGGCAAGCCCAAGACTCGTGATCGCGGCGCCGTAGGCGAGGACCAGTCCACCGATCAGGAATGGGGCGAAGATCACCCCGCTGCGGGTCGCGAGACTCCCCGAGATCAACACCGGCAAGACGACCAGCGGTGGGACGCGGCTGAAGGCCCCCCACCACTTGGCCAAGACGATCGACCGGGTCGACAGCGGAGTGGTCAGCAAGACGTCGAGGCTGCCACGCTGACGCTCCTCGGCCAGGCTCGTCGAGGCCGAGACGCTCAGGAGCAGCAAGGCGGCCGACACCTGGAGCCCACTGAATACCGCGGGCCCCTCGCGAGCGGCACCCGAGGAGCTACCGATCGCCGCGGCGATCGCCCAGAGGCCGAACACCCCGGAGAGGATGCCGAAGAGGCTCCAGACCACGACGGACCAGACCGACGGCCGACGCCGATGTCGCTCGTACCAGAGCACCGGATTCGCGTCGAGCAACCGCGAGGATCGTGACGGGACGGCCCAATCCCCGTCAACCCCGGCGGACTTGCTTGAACGGCCCACACGCCCCGTCGCCTCACCGCGGCCGGCCTGTTGGATGACGACCCCCCGGATCCGCCAGGTCGACACAAAGGCCAGCAACGCCGAAGCCAGCAGGCCGAGCGCGAAGAACCAGGCTTGCGCCCCGAACCCGATCGATCGGATGCCCGGGAACCCGTCGATCGGAGCGATCACCAGAACCACAGGATTGTACGGCAGCAGGGCCTGATAATTCGGCAGCCAGCCCGGCCAGGCCCACCAGGGCAGCAACAACCCGAGCCCCGCCGAGATCGGCGCCGACAACAGCCAGAAGATCCCGAACGCATAGGTCGCGATCAACACCTCGTGCGTTTTCCGACCCCAGACCGAAAGGGTCAGGGCCAGCGTACAACCGAAGGCGGCGCAGGCAAGGCACACCAGGATCGCACCGATCAGCGCCACCGGGTCGACGCCACCGAAGAGCGTGGCCAGTGCCAGCACCGGGACGGTGCAACCCACCAGGCCAAGCACCGGCACCAGCCTCGCCGCCAGCTTGCCCAGCACAATCTCGGCGTCGGTCAGGTCGGTCGCGAACAGCAGGGTCAGGTTCCCTCGGGCCTTATCCAG
The DNA here is from genome assembly GCF_054877945.1 of Singulisphaera rosea. Taxonomy (NCBI): domain Bacteria; kingdom Pseudomonadati; phylum Planctomycetota; class Planctomycetia; order Isosphaerales; family Isosphaeraceae; genus Singulisphaera; species Singulisphaera rosea. The sequence goes on from NZ_JBTYIP020000022.1 coordinate 54,963, forward strand.
GCAGATGGCCCCGGCCGTGGCCGCCGGCGCCGCGAGGCCGACCAGCCCGAGGAGGATGATCGTCGTGACAGAGTAGAACTGCCGGCCGATCGCCACCTGCTGCCTGAACGTGAGCTCAACGCCGCCGTCGCGGCCACCAAGCCAAGATGCCGAAAGCCCGATGAGGAGCATAAGCACCAGCAACGACCGCAAACCATAGCCCTGCCAGCGCCTCGAGGCCGCCAGCCATTCGGACACGAAGACCGGCCCTGCCAATCGGTAAATCGACATCAGGTTGGCCTTCCCCTTTCCACAGGCCCTCGAAACCCCCGCCAGGCGGGCCATCTCCTCGTCCTGCTCCGGGCCGACTTGGCCCAACTTTACAATGCAAAGCTTCTCGAAGGCAAGGGTTTTCACGTCTTCTCAAGACGCGCGGGGCCCCGTGGCTTCCTCGGCCGAGACGTCAAACCTTCTCGAGGATCGTGACTCCTCGTCCCGATCGCCCTCAGTTCGGCGTCAAGGCGCTCCCGCGGCTCACTTCCGAACCGACCGCCCTAACCTCTCTCATCCCTTCGCCATACGGGATAAGCCCATTTCCAAGAGGTGTGGGCCTTGAGCGATTGACCGGGAAACTCTCGGAGACAACGAACAATCGAGCCCCTTCGTTACACTACGATCCGGAAATCCCGGACGGGCAGGGGGGACGAAGTCCATGGCCGATGCTCACAAGGTCGTCGCCGATCGTTACATCGAGTTGCTCTTCGAGGCCGGAACGGCGGTCGGTCTCACGGACGATCAACTACTCGACCGCATCGTGGCCGATCGCGACGAGGCGGCCTTCAGGGCGCTGATCGAGCGGCACGGGTCGATGGTGCACCGGGTCTGCTTCGGCGTGCTCGGCGACCACCACGAGGCCCAGGATGCGTTCCAGGCGACGTTCCTGGTCTTGTCTCGTCGAGCCGGCTCGATTCGTCGGCGTGATTCTCTGGCGAGTTGGCTTTACGGCGTCGCCCTACGCGTAGCCTCGTGCAACCGCTCGGCGTCAACTCGTCGGCGAAAGCACGAGCGGGCCCGGGCGGCACTTCGAGCCGCCGAAGCCGACCGGGCGGATCAGGGAAGCCACGGATTCGAGCCGCATCTGCACGCGGAGCTTGGCCGACTCCCCGAACGGTTCCGCGCCCCGGTGATCCTCTGCTACCTCGAGGGCCGGACTTACGAAGAGGCCGCCGAGGTGTTGCGGTGCCCGGTGGGGACGATCAAGAGCCGCCTGGCGACCGCCCGCCGGCGCCTGCGGAGCCGGCTGGAACGGCTCGCCCCGGCAACGTTGGCGGGGACGTTCGGACGGGCGGTCCCTCCGGAAACGACAGTAGTCGCGGTCCCGGCCCGGCTCGTGGACGTGACGATCCAGGCAATCATGAACCGTTCTTCGGGGGCGGTCGTCGGGAGACTCGCCCGGGAGGTGCTCAACGTGATGATCCTCAAGCGCATTGCCGCGGGCGTCGGGGGCCTTGTCGTGTCCGCCGTACTGGCGACCTTCGCCGTCGAATTGGCCCAGGCCGCCGGCGGGCCGGCAACGTTCGGCTCCAATCCCGAGCCGCCGCCCCCCCAACCGACAGCTCGACGGGTAGGCCAAGCCACGGCCGAGGAGTCGACACCCAAGCCGCAAACCGGGGACGCGAAGACGCCCCCCATGGCGCTGGCCGGGCGAGTCACCGATGAGCAGGGCCGGCCCGTCGCAGGGGCCCATGTCCGCTTCCGCCAATTCCGGACCGGCGTGCGACCTTTGAGAATTGCCGCGGGCGTGGTCGCGGCATGGGAAGTCCGAACCGACGCCTCGGGACGATACCGCGTCGATGGGATCCGCTGGAACCGTGGCGGAGCCTATGAACACCTGGCGATGGATGCCAACGCCCCGGACTTCGTCGAATCCGTCAACCTCCACTGCTCGGATCGCTCGCACGCCACCGCGAGGACGGGTGAACTCCCGGAAATCAAACTGCGCCGCGGTGTCGCCGTCACGGGGCGTTGCGTCGGCCCCGACGGCAAGCCCTCGGCCGGCGCAATGATCCGCGTCACTTATGCGCAAGAGCCAATCAGCAGCCTGGCCCGGACGAGGACGACCGACGCCGAAGGCCGATTCCGGCTCCAGATCCCCTTCGGCCGGGAAGCCGAGTTGATCGTCTTCCCGACGAAATGGGCACCTCGGAGGGTCGACGTCGCAGCGGGGGGCGGTGACCTGGGAGATATCCGGCTCGAGGCAGGCGTCGGGACGACCGGCCACTTGCGAGACCCCGGTGAAGTCTTCAACGGGCCCGGTCGCGCGAAAGGGATGGTGGCGGTGCTGAACGCCCCCAATCGACACTCGCGGGAGGGCGGAGTCATCGCGATGGAAAGCGTCGATCGGGGCAGGTTCGGCTGGTTCCCGATCACTCTCGCGTTCCGGACCGATCACGCTGGGGACTTTCGCATCCCGGCCTTGAAGGGCTCGTACAAGATCTGGGCCACCTCGGCCCACGATCACGGTCCGGACGATCGCGGCCCGATCGTCTCTCCCGACGCCGTCCCGGCGGTCATGCCTCGCGTCATGAACTTCGATCTGGGTTCCGGGGTCGACCACCAGATGCTGGTCCTCCAGACGGCGCCCGAGGTCTCGATCCGGGGCATGGTTACCCTGCCGGATGGGAAGCCAGCCCGGGGCGTTTGCCTCTGGCTGCTCGCCCAGATTGGCGAAGGGAACCGCCTGACGCCCCTCCGTTGGACGTCCACGGACGGCGCCGGACGTTATGCCTTGACCGGCATCCCGCAAGGTTTGGCGCAAACCCATCTCGAAGTGTTCGCCGAGCCGCCCGACAATCGCTCCAACTACAGCATGGTCGCCTCCGGACGATTTCAGGGGAGTGGCCGGGGCAGGAGTGTGGCCTTCAAGCCGCTCCAACAGGACCAGGACCCCCTCGACTTTCGCTTGAAGCTCGAGCATCCGCAGCCGCTGGCCACGCCTGCAAACCCTTCGGCCGAGGAGAACGCTCTGCTCGAGTTGGGCAAAGAGGCCGAGCGGCTCCAGGAGGTTTTCATCAAGGCCCGAGGGGAGAACGACAGCCCCGCCCGGCAGCTCACCCTGTATCGGGAAGACCACCCTCACAGTCGTCTGGCCGGTCGCTTTCTGGAACTGGCCGCGGCCAACCCCGACAAGCCGGCATCCATCAACGCCCTCGGATACATTTTCCGGTCAGCACTCGGGGCCGGCGACCCCGAGGCCCCGATCTCGAAGGCCCGGGAGCAAGCCGTCGATCAGGTCATCCAGCGACATCTGGCCAACCCCGATATCGTCTTCTTTCTCACGGGCTTCACGTATGGCGTCCCGACTCCCAAGGGAGAAACGCTCCTCCGTTCGGCCCTGGATCGCAGCCCGGACCGCGAGGTTCGGGCCGCGGCCTGCTATGAGCTGGCCCGCTTCCTGCAGTTCAAGGCGAGTCTCCCGGACACCCTTCGAAAAATGAAGGAGAGTCCTCGTCCTGACGATCCCTTCGCTCGGCAGGCGAAGGAGCTGTGGATGCGGAACCTGGAACGGCTCGGAGACGTCGATGTTCCCAGGGCCCGGGCGGAGGCCGAGCAACTCCTCGAACGGGTCGGCCGCGAGTTCGCCGACGTCCCACAAGCCCGGTATTCGATCCAGGGGCCGGGAGGCGTCCAGATCTCCAGGGTCGCGTCGCCGGACCCCGAGGCGAAGACCTATGGCATCCTCGCCGAGTCGGCCCTGTTCGAGTTGCGACGCCTCACCATCGGCCAGCCAGCCCCGGACATCGAGGGCGAGGACGTCGACGGCCGACGGTTTCGGCTCAGCGAATATCGCGGTCGGGTCGTGGTCCTGAGCTTCAGCGGCAACTGGTGCGGACCTTGCCGCGAGATGTATCCCCAGGAACGGACCCTGGTCGAGCGGCTCAAGGATCGCCCGTTCGCCATGCTGGGCGTCAACACGGATCCCGATCGTGAGACACTCCAGAAATCGATCCGAGAAGGCGAGATCACCTGGCGCAACTGGTGGGACGGCGGTCAGGACGGCCCGATCACCTCACGCTGGAACATCCGGTCCTTCCCGACCGTCTTCGTGATCGATGCCAAGGGCAACATCCGCGAGATCGGCCTCCGAGGTGCAGACCTCGACCGGGCGATGGATCGACTGCTGGCCGAGACGAAGGTGGGAAAGGACTGAGAATCCCTTGCGAATGCGTCCTCGTTCCGAGATCACCTCGAGAAATGTCGAAACCGGCATTCCCGTCGAGACCGCGGATGTGATCGTGTGAATCATTGCGGTTCAGCTCCTGACGGCCCGATCTGGCCAGCTCTCGCTCCGGTCAAGGTCGGGGGCCGTCGTGATCGCGGCGGCCCTCTCCCGCCCCATGGCCGCGAAGCCGGCGTTCTGGCTGCCGATTGCAGGGTTTTGGGCGATCGCAACTGTCGTGATGGCCGTCCTGGATCTTTTCGTCTCCTGCCTCGTCGAGCCATGGCGCACAAACCGCCGATTCTCCCACCGAACACTCCGCCGCCTGCGGGTCTGGATGCCGGCTGTGATCATCTTCGCCGCAGCCGGCACGGTATGGATGATGAAGTGGCAATTCGATTCTCCCTTGAATCCGAAGCTCATACCAGGATTTTTGGCCGTCTTGGTCGTGAGTCTCTTCGCGACAGCATCCCTCGACCTGGCCGCTCGATTTACGGTCATGGGCCTGGGCCGCCGACTTTCGAGGCAGGTCTTACGCCCGGTGTGAGCCACTCTTTTCATCCACAGATTCAAATCGAAAAGTGTTTACTCCAAAGAGAACCCTTGGCGGTCGCTCGAGGCTTGGCTACGATTCGAACGTCGAACGGTGCGACCGAAGTTCTCGAGATCCTGCATCAGCTCGCCAGGCCACGGGAAGGCGGGAGAGTCCGGTGGAGGACGGAGGGTGCGATGGCATTCCCGGAGGTGTCCGCGTCGCGAAGGCCACTGGCGATCTATGACCTCATGGTCCTGGTCGCGATCGCGACCCTACCGTTGACGGCGATGAGCCCGCCTCGGGCGGCGGGCACGGCCACGGCCGCACTCTTGATGCTGGGCGTCGGGATGGTGCTCTGGTGGCTCCCCAAGTTCGGCGTCCGGGGGAGCTGGGCCTGCTCGCTCGCGTTGCCGTGCTTCATGATCGCAACGTTTATTTATCTGATCCTCTCCCTGGTCATCTTCGTCAGCGACCCCGCCGCCGCGATCCTGGTCATCGGTTCGCAGTTGGTGGCCCTCCTTTACGCCTCCTTTCGCTGGTGAGCTCGCGAGCGACCTCCCCGAACTCGACGTTGCGACCGATCGATCGCGGCCGGGCCTCCTGACATGGCGCGGGAGCGGGCCGTTCGGTCCGGTTCGGCGCGTTGACAGGGGCGTCGGGCGACGGGATGCTTGAATCGACCGCGACCATCATGTCTCGAGTCGACCGGGATCGCGCGGGCCGACGTTTCCGTTGCCGAGGGGATGACCATGCGCTGGCGAGGCGAGCAGGAGAGTGACAATGTCGAGGACCAGCGGGGCAGGGCGATGGGACCGGTCGCGGTCGGGGGGGGCCTGGGCACGATCGCGATCTTCCTCGTCGCCGTGCTGCTCGGGGCCGACCCCCGGCAGATCCTCCGGTTCCTGGCCGACAACCAGCAGCAAGGGGCCCCCGGGCCGAACCCGCCAGGCGCCGAGGCCCCCGTGGACCCGGCCCAGGAGGAGCGGGTCTCGTTCGTCAAGGTCGTCCTGCGCGACACCGAGGACGTCTGGGATGAGCTGTTCCGGGAGGCGGGGCGGACTTACGAGAAGCCGAAGCTCGTCCTCTTTTCCGAGAGCACCCAATCGGGCTGCGGTTTCGCCAGTTCGGCGGTCGGTCCGTTCTATTGCCCGGCCGACTCCAAGGTCTACCTCGACCTCGGGTTTTTCGACGAGCTCAACCGAAAATTCCGGGCACCCGGCGACTTCGCCCAGGCTTATGTCGTCGCGCACGAGGTTGGCCACCACGTCCAGAATTTGCTCGGGAGGAGTGCCAAATTCGACGCGATGCGACGGCGGATGGACGAGGTCGAGGCGAACGCCTTGTCGGTCCGCATGGAGCTCCAGGCCGACTTCTACGCGGGCGTCTGGGCGCACCACGCCGACAAGATGAAGAACATCCTCGAGGACGGCGACGTCGAATCCGCCCTCCGCGCCGCGACCGCCATCGGGGACGACACTCTCCAGAAGCGGAGCCAAGGCCATGTCGTCCCCGACGCCTTTACCCACGGGACCTCCGAGCAGCGGGTGCGATGGTTTCGCAAGGGCCTGGAGACCGGCGACGTCCGCCAAGGGGACACGTTCCAGGCCGACCCGCTCTGAGCGGCCTCGGCTCGAAGCTTTACAGCATGCGTGACTCCTGTTACGCTCGCCTTCATGGACGGTTGGCCGCTCGAGCCGGCCGATTCGACACATCATTGGTTCGGCGCAATCAATCAAGCGATCGACGTGTAGCAGCCGGGGAGATCGTGCGAAGGGGTTGAGGAAGGACCAACGCGACCTCCCCCCGGGCTCGCCCTTCGTCGGGCCTTCCCGTCGAGTTCAAGTCCATCGCACGAGCCTGAGCATCCCGCGGCCTCTGCCGCGACGGAGAGGCGAGGACGAGACCGATGAGCAACCAGGCCGACGTCCAATCGATCGACTCGCTCAAGGACTTCCGCGCCGCCCTGGCGATCTTCGCCGACGACGCCCTCGGGGCCATCGGAGCCGTCGAATTCGAGGCGAAGCGGATGGTCCAGTGGTTGCAGCACGACCGCCGCGACTACTGGCAGCAGCAGATCAAGCGGCGCAAGGAACAGGTCGCGATCGCCAGGGCCGAGGTCTTCCGGCGCAAGCTCGCCAAGACGGCCGACTACACCCCGGCTTTCAGCGAGCAGAAGGAGATCCTCCGGCAGGCCGAGGAGAGCCTGCGCGACGCCGAGATGCGCGCGATGGCGGTCAAGAAATGGGGGCCCGTGCTCCAACAAGCCATCTTCGAGTATCACGGTACCGTGCGCCGAATGAGCAACATCGCCAGCGGCGACATCCCCCGCGCCATGGGGCTGCTCGAGCGGCTCGTCGACTCCCTGGAAGCTTACCTCCGGGTCACCGCCCCCTCGGGATCAGGCCCCAACAGCTCATCCTTCGGGTCCATCGGCAACACCTTGCTCGACGAGGACGACGCGAGGGTCGCGGAGGAGGCTGAGGCCGACGCAAAAGCCAAGGCGGGGGCCGAGGCTCCCGCACCCGCAGATGACGGCACCATCGCCCGCGCGGCGGAGCTCGAGACGACCCGAGACGAACCTGATGCCAAGGAGACGCCGGCCTGATCCGGAAGACCGGAAGACCGGCCCCAGTCCTGCCCACGACCAACGACCGAGACGACCCATGCCCAATCCGAGAGTCATGGCCGGTTCCCACCGGCTCAAGCACGCGGTGAAGAGTCTCCGCGATCACTGGTTGACGACGGAGCCGACCTGGAACGACTCGGTCCGGCGCCGGTTCGAGGACCGCTACCTCCTGCCGATGGACTCGGCACTCGACTCCGCCCTGATCGGCATGCAGAAGCTCGCCGACGTCCTCGACAAGGTCCGCCGCGACTGTTCCGACCGGAGCGAGATGCTGTGAGCACCCTGCCCGGTACGACGTCGACGGCCCCCCAAGAGCCCGACACCCCCGCGCACGACGAGCCGACGATTCTCGCCCGGCAGCGTGAGGCTTTGCGTTCCCTCCTTCGCCTCGTGTCGGACCGTGCCGAGTCCGAGACCAAGCTCGAGCGTTCGAGGACGACCAACGACAACCTGGCCGATCAGGAGTACGAAAAGACTCGGCAGGCGCACACCGAGAGGCGGCAGTCGCTCGACAACGATGCCCGAATCTCCGACGAGCAGGGACGTCGAGCCATCATCGACGCCGCCATCGCCGGCGAGGCCGAGGCGAAAGCAAAGTTTGGCCAGGCCAGCCGCCGAATCGCCTCCGACTTTGATTTTGTCAAAGAGCGGGCGAAGTCCGACGCCCAACGCGCCCGGACGGATATCACCGCCGCCTTCGAGGCCGCGGAGAAAGAGGCCGCACGAGCCTACGCCAAGGAGCGGAAGCCTATCGACGACGCCACCGGCGTCCTCGAGTCGATGCGGGCACGCGTCTCGGCCGTCCTCGACAATTACGGCAAGCTCAAGCTCAAACCCGGGGCGACGGCCCCGTCGCGCACGACCTACCGCGGCGACGACCTGGTCGATCAGCTCTTCGACATCCTCACCAAGGCGAGGCCCTCGCTCGAGCTCCTCGAAGGGCTCGTGATCCCGAAGTCGATCAAGGGGAAGCGCGAGGCCTGGCTCTTCATCGTCCCGTTTCTGTTATTGATTTATCCCCTCGCGAGGATGCAAGACTTCGCCACGGGCGCGGGGATCGCCGCTGCCGCGGCCGGGGTGCTCGGCTTCGTGCTTCGCACGAAGCTCTTCGCGCTCGCGAAATTCCAGCTCGAACGCGAGCACGACCGCATCTCGCAGTCGCTCGTCGACGCCTCGGCCCTCATCTCGCACCTCAGGACCACGGCCGACGAACGCTTGAGGACGCAGAGGACGAAGAACAACAAGCAGAAGAACCAGGACCTCCAGACCGCCAACCAAAATCACCAAACGGCCATCACCAACGGCGAGAACAACCGCGACGAGCAGCTCCGCAAGATCAACGAGGTCTATGCCCAGAAGCTCGTGGAGATCCAGACCACCCAGCAGCGCGACATCCGCACGGCCATCGACTCCTTCGACCGGCGGGCCCGGGAGATCGAGGACGCCTCCCGAGAGAACGCGACGAAGCTCGACGAGCGATACCAGGCCATCAAGGCGAAGCTTCAAAGCCGACATGAAACGGCGTACGAGACGCTCAAGGCCCGCTGGCGTGACGGGATGGCCGAGGTCCGCGCAACGCTCGAGGAGGTGAACCGGCAGGTTGACTCAATCGCCCCCAGGTGGGATGACCCGACCTGGTCCGACCGGCCGTTCGCACGAGCCGTCCCCCCGGTCCTCCCCTTCGGCGAAGTCCGACTCGACCTGGACCGGATGCCGCAAGGCATCTCGCCCGACGCCGGGCTTATGGAGGGGATCGCGACGTCCTACCGCTTCCCGACACTCAGACCCTTCCCGAGTCACGGCAACCTGCTCGTCGAGGCCCCGCCCGAAGGTCGAGCCGCCGCGCTCGGCGTGCTCCAGGCGGCGATGTTCCGGCTCCTCACCACGCTCCCTCCCGGGCAGGTCCGGTTCACCATCATCGACCCCGTCGGCATCGGCCGAAACTTCGGCGCGTTCATGCACCTGGCCGACTTCGACGAGGCCCTGGTGACGAACCAGGTCTGGACCGAGGCTCGCCAGATCGAGGAGCGCCTGGCCGACCTCTCCGCCCACATGGAGCGAGTCACCCAGAGATACCTGAGGAACGAGTACGCGACGATCGACGAGTACAACGCCGTCGCCGGCGAGGTCGCCGAACCCTATCGCGTCCTCGTCGTGGCCGACTACCCCACCAACTTCGACGACAAGGCGGCGAACCGGCTGGCGAGCATCGCCGCGGGCGGAGTTCCCTGCGGGGTCCTCACGCTCGTCGCGGTCGACCGGGACAAGCCGCCCCCCCCCGGCGTCACGCTCGACGACCTCCGGGCCAATGCCCTCGTCCTGACGTGGGAAGGGGGCCGGCTCACCTGGGCCGATCCCGACTTCGGCCAATTCCCGCTCGCCCTCGACACGCCTCCTCCGCCCGAGTTCGCCACCCGCCTGATCCAGCGCTCGGGTGCCGCGGCGAGGGACGCCAAGCGTGTCGAGGTCCCCTTCGAGTTCATCGCGCCCGCCGACGGTGCCCTCTGGGTCAAGGACAGCCGAGGGGGTATCGACATCCCCCTGGGCAAGGCGGGCGCCACCAAGCGGCAGCACCTCTCGCTCGGCCACGGCACGTCGCAGCACGTCCTGATCGCCGGCCGTACCGGCTCGGGAAAGTCGACCCTGCTCCACGCCCTCATCGTCAACCTCGCCTTGAACTACAGCCCCGACGAGGTCGACCTCTACCTCATCGACTTCAAGAAGGGGGTCGAGTTCAAGGTCTACGCCACCCAGGGGCTCCCGCACGCCAGCGTCGTCGCGATCGAGAGCGAGCGAGAGTTCGGCATCAGCGTCCTCCAGCGCCTCGACGCCGAGATGCGCCAGCGGGGCGAGCGATTCCGCGACGCCGGGGTCCAGGACGTCAACGGCTATCGCAACATCCCGGGGGCCCCGCCGCTCCCTCGCGTGCTGCTGATCATCGACGAGTTCCAGGAGTTCTTCGTCGAGGAGGACAAGGTCGCCCAGGAGGCCTCGCTCCTGCTCGACCGACTCGTCCGGCAAGGCCGGGCCTTCGGCGTCCACGTCCACCTCGGCACGCAGAGCCTCGGCGGGGCCTACGCCCTGGCGAGGAACACCGTGGGGCAGATGGCGGTCCGAATCGCCCTGCAATGCAGCGAGGCCGACGCCTCGCTGATCTTGAGCGAGCAGAACACGGCCGCCAAGCTCCTCTCTCGGCCGGGCGAGGCCGTCTACAACGACGCCAACGGCCAGCCCGAGGGGAACCACTTCTTCCAGGTCGTCTGGCTCTCCGACGAGCGTCGGGAAGCCTACCTGAAGCAGCTCCGCGAATTGGCCGCAGAGCGCAAGCCGGTGCTGACCCGAACCCCGATCGTCTTCGAAGGGGACACCCAGGCGGCCCTCTCGGGCAATGTCACGCTCACGAGCCGGCTCGAGGCCCCGACCTGGCCCGCCTCGCCCCGCTCGTCGCGAGCCTGGTTCGGCGAGGCCGTCGCGATCAAGGACCCGACCTCGGCCCTCTTCCGCCGCCAGGCCGGCAATCACCTCCTGATCGTCGGCCAGAACGAGGAGCTGGCGCTCGGGATCATGGCCTCGGCCCTCATCGGCCTCGCGGCCCAATACCCGCCGGCCGAGTCGGAGACGGTCCGCTCCGGCGCCCGCTTCGCCATCCTCGACGGCACCCCCGAAGATCACCCCCAGGTCGAGGCCCTCGCCAGAGTAGCTGAGGTTCTCACCCATCCCGTCGCCGTCGGCGGCTGGCGCGAGGCGCCCAAGATCCTCGCGAGCCTCGCCGAAGAAGTCGAACGCCGACAGCAGCCGGACGCCGACGACGGCCCCGAGATCTTCGTCTTCATCCACGACCTGGGGCGATTCCGCGACCTCCGCAAGCGTGAGAACGAATTCTCGTTCTCACGACGGGACGACGACGCCGGACCGACCGACCACCTCGCCACGATCCTCACCGAAGGCCCCGCCCTCGGCGTCCACATCCTGGCCTGGTGCGACAACCTCAACAACCTGAACCGAAGCTTCGACCACCAGACGCTCCGCAACTTCGAGATGCGTGTCCTCTTCCAGATGAGCGCCAACGACTCCGCCCATCTCCTCGACTCGCCCCTCGCCGCCAAGCTCGGCCCCCACCGGGCCTTCTTCGCCAGCGAGGACCAGAACCAGCTCGAGAAGTTCCGCCCCTACGCCCTCCCCGACGACACCTGGCTCGCCCACGTCCGCGAACGCTTCCGCCAACGCTCGGCGACTGTCGGATGATATCAGAGAAGAGAACAATCAACAGTTGGCGCAGATAGCCACAGATAAAAACTAATTTTTAGGTTTTTCATCTGCGTTCATCTGCGCCATCTGTTGATAAATCAACTTCCCATCCGTTATTGGTCGAGTGGGAGCAGTTCCACTTTGCGGAACTCGATCGGGTGGCTCTCCGCCTGGAGGGCGATGTAGCCTTCGGAGAGCATGGTGTCGTCGCCGTTGAGGATCTTCTTGGTGTCCTTGTCGTTCACGTCGAGTTGGGGCTTCTCGTACTCGAGGACGAGCTCGCCGTTAACGTAGTGCTTGATCGCGCCGTTGCCGTGGACCTCGGCCTCGACGGTGACCCACTGGTCGCCGTGGTAGGTCTTGGACTTCGCCTCGGTGCAGTGGTGGGTGATGAGCCGGCCTTTCTGGACGATGTGGGTCCCCGGCGTGCAGACGTTGGCCGTCGTCCTGGGGTGCTGGCCGTCGCCACCGAGGTACTGGACCTCGATCGAAACCGGAAATTCCTGATTCTTCGACATCGTCTCGGGCGGCTGGCAGTGGAGCATCACCCCGCTGTTGCGGGTCGCCCATCCCGGGCCCCCTTTGCACTGGTCACCCACGAACCGGTACTCGACCTTGATGCGATACTTCGAGTATTTGTGCTTGTAGAAGAGGTGTCCGAACTTCCCGGCGAAGTCGGGGTACTGGTCATACACCACCTTCAACAACCCGCCCTCGACCCGGAACGTGTCCCCATAATTCTCGCCGAACGGATATCCCGTGATCTTGGGCGTCCAGCCTTCGAGATCCTTGCCGTTGAAGAGCGTGATCCACCCGGAAGGTTTCGCGTCGTCCGCCGACCGGGCCTCGTGCCCTGTCGCAAACAGGCCGGCCAGGGCCGCAAACGCGATCAGCCCAAGCCTCCTGACCAGGACACTCCGGCGGTTCATCAACGAATCGGCAAACAGCATGGTCGGTCGCTCCTCGGCATCCTCGACGATTCCGGGAGCCCGCCCGCGGCGGTCCCTCCCCGGCATCCTCGGATCCCCCGAGGATAATCCGACGTCGCACCGGTGGCTACGTACTGGATGCGGCCTGCCCTCGACTCGTGCGGAGCCGAGCCGGACCCCGCTCGGGTCATGGTTCGGACCATTCCCCTTGAATCCGCGGGCCCAACACCTGACAATTGTCGTGGAAACCAACCACGTCCCACGTTTCCGTAGGCGGCTCCCGCGACCTCTGATAGGTGCTCAGGCCATGAATCAACGTCCGAGCGTCGCCTTGCTCGCGGCCCTAATCTTCCTGGAGTCACCCCGATTTGCGTCGGCGGGGATGCCGTCGATCTCGCTCTCCGACATGGCTGCCGCGAGGATCCAGACGATCTCGTTCTTCCTGGCATGCCTCCTCCTTTCCTCCTGGGCCCTGCAGCGGATCTGGAACGGATTGACGGGCGATTTTCCCAGGCTTCTGCGCCTCTCCTACAGGCGAGCCCTCGGAGTGATCTCCCTCTGGGGGATGCTCTTCCTCCTGATCCTGACGATGATCTCGGGAGCCCGAGAGTTGCTGACGCCCGAGGCCTGGCACAAGGAAGGGCTCACCTACAAGCTCAACACCGCCACCGAAGCCCCCAAGGCCTCGACGATGGACATCCAGCGCCAAGAACGGCTCCGCGCCCTTTGGGTCTGGCTCATCCACTATGCACAGACTCACGGCGGGCAATTCCCGCCGGACGACCAGGTCTACGGGATCCCCGAACAGGTCTGGAGCATCCCCGACCCCTCGGGCCTTCGCTACGTCTACCGAGGCGGCCAGGCCCCTGGCCAGGACCTCGCCCCCCTGGCGATCGAGCCGGACGTTTTCGAGAGAGGACGACTCGCCCTGTTCACCGACGGCACCGTCGCTCGGATCTCGCCGTCGAATCTCCCCGTGATCTCACGACCGGAGAACCGCTGATGGTCCGCCGCATCGTCTGGTCGAGTCTGGCTCTGCTCGGACTCTTCCTCCTGGCCCCCCTGGGACTCGCCTGGCCGCTCCAACTCGTGCTCTACCTGGCCTTCGGCTGGACGACCTACCTGAGAGAGGTCGTCCCCAAAGTCACGGTTGACGGGGCAGGGACCCTCACCGCCCTCATCTGCCTCACCGGCTTCGCCTTCGGTGTCCACTCGTTCTTCGGCTGGCTCTACCGACAGTCGAGCCCTCCGGAGGAACACTCGAGGCGCTGGTCTTGGCGATGGACCGCGGCCCTGGTCCTGGGAATCGTCCTGATGTTCGTCGCGGGACTCTCGGCCGCCGGCATCGCCCACCAGGCTGGCTGGCTCCTAACCTCCCGCGAGCCCCTCGTCGCATCCAGCTTCGACCGGTTATTGCATCGAATCCAATCCTCGAACAACGTCAAGCAGATCGGCCTTGGTCTAAGCAACTACCAAGACTCCGAGAGGTCATTTCCCCCGGGCGGCACGTTCGACGCACAGGGCAGGGCACTCCACAGTTGGCAAACCGCGATCCTCCCCTTCACCGACGACGCAAAGCTCTTCGCGGAGATCGACCGCCGCTCCCCCTGGGACGCCCCCAGCAATGCGCGACCATTCCAGACTCGGATTAGCACGTACATCAACCCAGCAATCAAGGAACGCAACAACGGCAAGGGCTACGCGCCGAGCCACTACGCGGGCAACGTCCTCGTGCTCGGGCCGAAAGCAAGGACCTTGCCCGAGATCACGGACGGGACCTCGCAGACGATCATGGCGGGAGAAGTCGCCGACAAGTTCAAACCCTGGGGCTACCCCGCCAATTGGCGAGACCCCGCCAAGGGGATCAACCGAAGCCCCGACGGGTTCGGGAGCCCCTTCCCTGGAGGCGCGAACATCCTGTTCGCCGACGGATCCGTGCACTTCCTCAAGTCGACGATCGACATTCGCGTCTTCCAAGCCCTGGCAACGCCCGACGGTGGAGAGATGACCTCCTCCGACGAGTATTAATAGCCGGATCCCAATCAATCACCGATTCTTTCACGCGAAGGTCGTCGCCCAATGCAACCGATCGAGACCGCGCGGGCCATCGCCTTCCTCGCGGTGGTGTTCCTCGTCTACGTCCTGGCCGCGCGCCTCTTGCTCCGACTCTTCCTCCGAAAGATCCGCAAGCGGCCGAATACGGAGACCCGCCTGAGCCTCTGGTCGAGCCGGATCATCTTCGGCCTGGCGGCGATCGGCAGCCTCTGCATCGCCTACGGGTTCCTGATCGAGCCAAACTGGCTGGAAGTTGTGCCCGTCCGAATCGAATCCGCCAAGCTCCCGAAGGGGGCGAAGCCGATCCGGATCGTCCACATCTCGGACCTCCACTGCGAGTCGACCCCTCGCCTCGAGCCGAGGGTCCCCGAGGTCATCGCCGCGCAGCACCCCGACCTGATCGTCTTCACGGGCGACGCCCTGAATACTCCCGAGGGTCTCCCGGTCTTCAAAGCGTGCCTGACGAAGCTGGCAAAGCTCGCCCCGACCTACGCCGTGCGGGGCAACTGGGACATGTGGTACTGGTCCCACCTCGACCTCTTCGGCGGCACGGGGGTCCGCGAGCTCGCCTCCGAGTCCGTCAAGTTCGACGTCCGCGGCACCCCCATCTGGATCGCCGGGATCCCGGTCGACTCCTAGCGCGACCTCGGCCGGGTCCTCGACGCAATCCCGACGACCGACTTCCGCCTCCTCCTCCACCACTACCCCGACGAGATCCTCGAGGCCTCCCGGCACCAGGCCGACCTCTACTGCGCCGGCCACATCCACGGCGGCCAGCTCGCCCTCCCGTTCTACGGCGCCCTCGTCACCCTCTCAAAGTTCGGCAAACGCTTCGAGTCCGGCCTCCACCGCGTCGGCCCCACCCACCTCTACGTCACCCGAGGCCTCGGCATGGAAGGCGGCGACGCCCCCCGCGTCCGGTTCTGCGCCCGACCGGAGGTCACCGTAATCAACGTGGTCCCTGCGGAGGCTCATTGAACGCGTCGCGACGACGCCGGGCCGAAGGTGGCCCGGCGCTCGTCTTGAGGTCGACCCGGCCCACTCTACTCGGCAATCACCGGTAGGACTTCGAACAGGCTCGTCGTGGGGTCGTACACGAACCGATAGCGTGCGACCGTCTTGCCAAATCGTTCCGTGGGGAGGGCCTTCCGGGCCAATCCCTGACCATCGCCTCGATCGAAGAAAATCGTAATCGGACGTTTGGATTTGAGTGTACGGGTATCTCCTGCAATGATCGCGTAGGCCTCGTCGCAAGAAAATGCGATCGTCGCATCGGTGTCATTGGAGATCCCCACGGAATAGGGCGGGCGCCTGTAGAGTTCCCAACCGATTCCGGGTTGCTGTACGAACTGGTACGAACCGGCTTGCACCCATCGATATTTCGCCCCGAAAGGCTCACCCGCAGAGAAGCGCACGATGAAGTACTGGTTGCCGCTCAGCCTATGCAGTTCGGTATCGCCCGGCCCCAGGAAGCGGCGGGTGAAGCTATCGTAGTCCGCGGGGTCACTAATTATGTCGTAGGAGACGGGAGTTCTCCCACTTGTAGGATTAGTAAAAATCAACTGATCCAAGGATTCGTTGAGCTCGTTCTGGTCGACCACCGCGGTCTTGGCGTCGGTGACGACGAGGAACTCGCCGACTTCGGCGACCTGAACCTTGAGCGTTCCGGCTTCGACCCAACGTTCCGTGTGCTTAGCTCCGATCTCAGACGATCGGAAAGAGAGCTTCAGCCTGGGATATCGGGCGACGACGATGTCCACCTGACGCGCAGGGACCAGATTCGGCTCACCGCCGAGCGAATAAGCGAAGTGGTTGGGATTTTTGGTGTTGTCGATACGGAAGGGGAATGTGGACGGGGCGAGATCCCAGGCACCGGTCTCGCTCGGGACGAAATCGTAATAACCCTGGGGAACGAGATGGCAGCAGGCCTTTTCCTCTCCCTGGGTCCTGATCTTGACAAGTCCGAATGGGTGAGGAAGTTGTTCGTCCGACTTCAGAGGATGCTTCCAGTGTTCCTCCTGCGGCGTGACCCGGTTCGTCTCCCCGTTGAATGAATACGCAAGCTCTCCGGCGTCGCCCCAAGCATTTCGAAATGCCGTCCATGTAACATCCGGAGGGTGTTCGGGGTCGACGGCTAGCTTGCCCTTTTCGTCGATGTGATGGCCTCCGAGGAAGAGGTGGGCCGTCTCGATCGTGGGGATGACCTCCTTTGCCTTCGGTTCAGTCCCGAGGATAAACAGCTTCGGCGTCACAACTCGAATCTCGCCCGGTTTCAAGAGTGCCTTTCCGCCGGAGGGAGCGGCGAAGTGAACCGGGCACAAGATGACGGTAATTTCATCCTTCGTGCTCACCTTCAAGGGAGTTTTCGCAAAATCCCCGGCGTCGACGAAGTGCTTTTCGATAACCGACTCGATCCCGGTCTTTACATCGGCCTTAATCTGTGCCCGAATCGTCGCAATCAAGCTCGCATCGGCGTTCGGGAATTCGACATTCTTGGCCGTGGTACCTTGCGCCTTGGCGCGGACCGCCCGGAGTGCCGCGGCATTTGATGGGGGAACGACGAGCTTCGGTGGCGTCGCAGAGACATCCGCGGCGATGGGCCGGTCGGTCCGTGAGATTCGATTACCGGGCAGGACGAGGCGGGACGGCCCGTCCGGTAGGTTTGGCCTCGGGTTCTCGGCCGGCTCCGGATTTGGGACTTCCGCTCGGAGCTCCGGGACGAGTAGCGAGAACAGGGCCATTGCAACTCCAGAGAACGCTAATCTCTTCGGAGTTAGGCACCCTTTGGGGCGCCAATCACGCTCGAATAGTCGCATGGCAACGCGGATCATAGGGGGAACTCCCGGGTGGGGTCACGGAAACCTCGTCGGTGACCCCGCCGCCGCCTTTAGGGATTGACACGGTCTTGACGCATTTTCGCAGTTGACGATACCGGATGGAAGCGCCGCATCCAAGCCCGTGTCGGATGCAATCTTCTTTTTGTTCTTCGGATCTTGGGTCGATACCTAGCTGAGGACAATGCCGATCTACTCGGTCACGTCACGGTCGCCTCGCCGACATCAGTCTCGCCAACTCGCGGCGCGCTCCACGATTTCTCTTCAGCCATTTAAAGGAAACCGCCGATTCCGAAAAAATCGTCAAGTTCGCCCCGATCCGAGCCGACTAAGTGTGCTACCGAATGCCCGGATTGTGCGGATTAAGAGATCTAATACGAGAAAGGGTTTCGATTCCATGACTCAGATACGCCGGATCGCCAAGATTCGACATGGATGGGCGTTCGGGATACTGGCCGTGGTCGTGTCCTTGGCATCCACACTCTCTCCGGTATCATTCTTCTCGAACATCCATGCAGGATTGCCCGACGGTCGCCACGAGAGAGGGCGACGGACGGTGATGCGGGTGTCCTACCAAGCGGACGACTCGTTGGGGATCTCGGAACCCCGGGCCAGGTCAGGGTCCGAGCCGGTCGACCGGGGAGAAGGGCCTCAACGCCCGTCGGCCCCCAAGGCCGTCGCCGACTTCGAGGGCTCCCCCGGCGCCGGGCAAACGATCCGCCTGGACGCGGGACGTTCTAGCGGGCAGGGCCTCCGATTCCGATGGACCCAGACGTCGGGCCCCGCGGCCGTCCTCGCCGACTCGAATGTGGCGGCGACGGAACTCGTCGTGCCGGAAGACGCGAAGGAGCTCGGATTCCTGCTAGTGGTGGCTAACGGGGAGGGGATCGACTCGACCCCGCTGAAGATCAGCGTCCCCTCCGCACAGCCGAACGAGGGGGACCAGGTGGTCCGGACGGGCATCGACCTCGCGACGACGACCAGGCCGACTGCTACCAGTCGCCCCATCAAGATGCGCGGAACGACCCTCTCCGCCGACGCGGGGGACGACCAGATCGCCATCGTCGGCCGCCAGGTGACCCTCAATGGGGGACGGAGCGAACCCCGGGGGGAGATCGGCTATCGCTGGATCCAGGTGGGCGGCCCGAATACTCGTTTGACGATCGAGGAAAACCATATTTTCTCGTTCGTGCCGACCGTCCCCGGGATCTACCGATACGCGCTCGTCGTCGCCTCGGGCCGCGAGATCTCGAAGCCCGACGTGGTCTCCATCACGGTCGCCGCGCCGACGGCCACGGCCGTCGCCGTGCCCGACCCGAGCCTGGGAGCTCCCCTGCCGATGCAGGCCCTCGCCGGCAAAGGGCTGACCTCGGTGAAAGGAGGGGTCGACTCGGCCGAGGTCCTCTCGGAGGCCTTCGACACCCTCGCCGATCGGATGGACCTCTACCAGTCCTACAACGAGATGTTCAGTGAGATGTCCCGACGCCTCGATCAGATCGTCCCGTCGGATCCGGCCTGGCGGAACCTCTGGATGGAACGCATCTTCGCACCCATGACCGGTCGCCTCGTCGAAGCGTTGATCCCCGAAGGGCTCGACCTTCGCCGTCCGGAGGCCCAGAACGCCGAGATGACCGCCAACCAGAGAGCCCGGCTCGCGGAGCAGTTCCGAGAAATCGCCGAAGGTTTCCGGGCGACGAAGCCCCCCCGCTGAACGATCGCCGAAGATTTCCGGGCGACGAAGCCCCCCCTGCTGAACGGTCGCGTGAAACGCGAAGGTGCCCCCCGGCTCAGCCCGTAAGGAAACACGATGCCAAATTATCACCGGAAGATAATCGCCCTGTTCTCGCTGAGCATAACGACAGCCGTAGGATCTAGCCTGGGCCAGGAAGGCCCCTCCGCCTCGCGACGTCCGGCGTCGAACTCGGCCGTGGATTGGCCCCCGTTCTCGAAGGCCGCCGAGGTCGCGAACGCGGCGGGCCGGCCGCTTGTGGTCGTGGTCACCTCGCGCCGAGTCCCCAACTCGGCGAGGTTGGTCGACTCCTTGAGGCGAGAATTGGCGGCCGATCCGTCGGGCCAATCGGTGGTCTTCACCGAGATGCCCGCCGAATCCTATGGCGCCTTCGTCAAGCAATGGCGGATCCAGGACGCCCCAAGGGTTCTGGTCTTCCGCAAGGGGCCGAAGGGGCTCACCCCGGTCGGGAACCGAGGCGACCTCACCGACGGAGCCCAGGTCGTCGCCTGGCTTGGCCGCCTCGGCATGGTCGCCTCATCACCTTCCCGACGCGACCCGTCCCTCGTCCGGACCGGGGGCCATGGTTGGGGGGCGTCGGCCCAAGGTCCCCAGCCTTCGGGCCAGAACAACTACCCACCCCCGCCGCCTCCATCTCCCCCGCCGCCGCCGCCAGCTCTTCCCCAATACACCGCACCACCACCGGTCTACGCGCCTCCGGTCTATGCGCCGCCGGTCGCCCCGGTCTACACCCAACCGACGCCCCAACCGGTCGTGGTCTCCGCCCCCGCGCCCCCGGTCGTCTTCCAACCAACGGCGCCGACGATCGTGGTCGGGCCGACGCCACAGCCGAATATCATCTTCGCGAATGCCCCGCCGAGTGCCCCGACCCTGTCGTATGCCCCTCCGGCGTTCGCACCGCCGTCGAATCCGACACAACTGTTCATGGCACCCCCGAGTAACGCACCGCCGACGGGCAATGCTCCTCCAACGGGGAATGCTCCCCCCACGAGCAATGCCCCGCCGCCGGGCTATGCTCCCCCGCCAGGCTATGCGCCCCCGGCCTACGCTCCGCCAGCCTACGCCCCGCCGGCCTACGCGCCTCCCGCATATGCTCCTCCCGCGTATGCTCCCCCGGCCTACGCCCCTCCGGTCGGCAATTCGCCGCTGATCGCCACCGCGCTGCTGACGAATCCCCGGCTTTGGGAACGGGTGTTGGGGGCGATCGGCGACCACCTAGCCCAGAAGAAGAATCCAAGAATCCAGATGAGCTCGACGCCCTCATTGGCCCCGGCCATGGCCATGGCGCCACCGTCGAACGCCCCGCCCACGGGGTACGCACCGGCCACGGGCTACGCGCCGGTGATGGGCTACGCACCGGTGGCCCCCCAACCGCTGCTGACCGCCTTGCCGACGGCCTCGGCCTACGCCCCAGTCTTCGCGCCTCAGCCCGCCTACGCACCACCGCCGCCGTCACCACCGCCGGCCTACCAGCCGCCGCCCCCCCCGCCGAACGCCCCATCGCCGCAGGACTACGGCTACGCCCCGGCCGCTCCTCAACCCCAGGCACCGGCGAAGTCGGGCTTCATGCACCGATTGTTCCACTAAGTTCTCGCCTTGGGACTCGCTCTCACCTGAAAGAGCAGGTCTCCTGTGGGAACTCCTCGCTCCATCCTGGCACACTAAAGACAATGGGCGTCGCGGTGGGATGATCCCCATCGCAACGCCCGTTGTTAACTGACCCGCATCCGGATAGTCGGCAGACGCGACTCACTGAGCCTTCTCGGCCCGGAAGTTCAGCGAGGTGGCCCGCTGGAAGGGGGGAACTTTGGGCATGGACTGAGACTTGGCATCAGCTCCATTCCCGTCACCTTTGGCAGAATCCTGAGAAAATTCTGAAGTCGAAACGAAAGCCGTCTTCTCCTCGACAGACCTGGCCTCGATGAACACCCGATACTCGGAACCAACCCGCTGCTCTTCAGGCACGAGCACGATCCGACCCGTGTAAACGCCGTCATCGGCCGTCGTATCGGATCCCAGGCCATCGTCCTTGAAGGCCACGACCTTCGAAGTGATCGAGTCGTTTGACGCGTCGACCCTCATGAAGGATCCGCTCACCTCGGCTCCTTTGATCGAGGCACCCGCCATCACCTGGACCTCGACAATCGCGGCATTCTTCGTGTTCGCAATCGTCCCCCGATCCGCCGCCTCGCGCTCGCCGTCGCCAGCTCCGTCTTCGGCCCTCAAGGTCACCTGACGCAAGCCGGGGATGATCAGGATATTCGGCTTCTCCGTAGCGATCGAGAACGTGAAATTGACCTTCCCCGCCTCTTCGAAGAGGTGGGGAATGAAATGCTTTCGTTTCAGGAACAACTTCGGCGTATACTCTCCCTGGGGAAGCCTCCCGTCCTCTCGCGCCGGATTGGGGAGCTTGAAGACCATCATTGTCTCCGTCGTAGTCTCCTCGTCCAACTGCAGGAACTCATTCGAAGTCTCTCTTCCATATGAGTCAAAAAGGACCATGTGGGGGTGATCTGCGAGGATCGCATTCTTGTCGAGAGGCCGCGACACCCCCACGATGAACTCGAAATCAGCATTCGGCTCCGACTTGAATTTCTTCAATTCGATGGGGAATAGAGCGTCGTCAACATCGATTTGAGAATCACTGTCGTAATCCCCCTCGACGAGCGTCTGTTCGTCCTGCCGCTCAATCCGTTGGAAGACAGGAGTGGACCGATTGAGAGCAGAAAGCACTGCGTCTTCCATAACCAAAAGACCAAGATCGACTTTCATGAACATCAATGGAAATTTGTTGTACAAAATCTCTCGAAATTCTCTCTGTTCATGTTCATTAAATTCGTCGGGCACCGGGTCGCGTTGTACTCCTGAGCGTCCGCCCAGATCATCGAGTACCGTCTTGATTTTGGTCGACTTCTGCGTGTCCTCTGGCGATCCCAACCCTCCCCTTTGGCGATTAAAAGAATACCTTTCCATCGAATACACTCTTGCATTTATCATTGCCAACTCACAATCGACCCACCGGTGCGACCGCAAATTGAGCCCCCAGTCCGTAGATGGCTTCCCTCCAGCACTATCGCTCTTCCTCTTCTTTTCAACATATTCTTTTGTTTTGCCGTCTTTACTTTGAGAGATACCCAAACGAATCGTATAATATTCAGGAAACAACATAACATATTTATATTTATTATACCCCTTGAAAATATCGTTATACTTAATTTTATCACTCCCCCTTCTGCTTCTCTCATATTCTTCAGTTTCTCTGAACAACGATCGATCATATATAAATTTTGTAATTTTTTCAATGTCAGAAGTATGGTAGATCAAATGATTTGACCCAATGAGTGGTTCGCCTGTTTTCGGATCATCCGCGAGGTACAGTCGAACCAATAGGCCTCTCGCATTGACAATCTTCTGATACACTCGGGCCAGCTCATCTTTAGTCGGAATCGCATCCTCCATCCACAGAGACTCTCGAATGCGCTCGATCGAATTGCTAAGATCTTCCAATCGCGACGCCGTCCGTTCGAGTAAGTCTAAATCGCGGCCCGGCTGACCTTTCTCAATAGCCGCCTTGCCTTTAGAAAAAAGTGTCTTTGCAAACATGCGAATACTTTGAGATCGATCGTCCTCAAAGACCCTGAAGCTAAAGTCCCCATAATCATTGAAGTTTTTCGCGTCATCCACATTAGTGGTTATATTTTTTTGCACCATAGACTTTCTGTTGGGCCATCGATGGTTCCCCATTCTTGCAGAAGTCGGTGAGTCTTTGATTACAAGGTCGGCATTAGGCGCCAGACTGTCCTGAGGCGTGGGGGGGGCCGGGATGCCCTGAGGAAGTGCCGAGGCCGGCGGGGCCGGGATGCCCTGAGGAAGTGCCGAGGGAGCCTGAGGGGCCGGCGGGGCCGGGATGCCCTGAGGAAGTGCCGAGGGAGCCAGGGGGGCAAGCGGGGCCCGAGGAAGTGCCGAGGGAGCCTGGGGGGCCTGAGAGGCCGGAGTGCTCGGAGGATTACTGCCAGAGTCTCCAGTATCCTGATCCGAAGGTTGATCGTGGGCCTCAACCAAGAGTGCTGCTGAGATACAACGAATTAGTTTTTGCACATCATCGCCATTGAGGTCTTCTCTCGCCATCTCCTTCTCCACGGCCGCCAGCCAATCCGGAGCTGGTCGCTTCTTGTCGATATCATCACGAGGCATGGCCTTTAAGTAGACCGTTCCCTTATGGGGGGCGATGACCCAAGATCCGCTGACTCCCTCCGTCCGAAGCCGTTGAGCGGCCACGCCGATTTCATCGATGTCGGCGACCGACATCACGATCCCACCCGATCGTACCGAGAGGTCGCGGAGCCGTCGAGGAACGGTCCCCGACGCGGCGACGATGAGGTCAACCCTAACGTCCGAGTCATTGAGGACGGCATCGCGGAACGGCTCCAATGACGAGCCGATATCCTCGGGGAAGCCACCGGGGGGGACGAGGACGATAATGTTCTCGACCATGTTGCGGCGGATCTCCAGGGTGAGTTGGGCGAACACGCGGGCCAAGAGCCTCCGACGCTCGTCGGCGGAGAGTTTGGCAATTGCATTCTGTTCCGCATCAGCGTCGCCTAGCAACGGGGTGACGAGAGCGGAAGCCAAGTTGTCAACGTTCGAGGACAGGTCGACCATTTCGAGCCGTTCTCGACGGATAAGCTTGCCGAATCCCGAGAACGCGATATCGCGTACGGTCGCATAAAGCACATTAGGATCAGACTGCAAGGCAACGCGATCGAATTCGGGATAGATTGCCAACGGGGCTACGGCCTTGGTCCGACGCCTTCCGAAACGATTGTATGGTCGTCCGGGGATGGCGAGCTTGAGCAGGTCTAGGTTCAGGTCTCTCAGTTCGACTCGGCGGGCGGATCCCCCCGGCGTATCGACCGCGTTGGCGACATCGAGCACGTTCTGAGCAGTCGTGGCGCTCAGTTGGATGTGAAGCTGAGCCGCATTGCGGAACCGGGAGAATTCGGAGTTGGCTTGCAATGGGCTGATCGCGGCGTTGGCGATCTGCGCGATGTAGCGTTTCTCATCGACCTTCAGCTTCTTCTGATCCGAGGGGAAATCCTGGACATTGAGCCCGAGTGAATCCGCCACAAAGCTCTCGAGTTCCTTGATCAATTTCCCCGAAACCGTTTTGGTAGCGCTCGACCGCGAGGCTGACGAACTCCCGTTCGGGATCTCGCCGCCCAGGAATTGCTGGGCGAGTTCCCTCGCCTTGGTCTCGAGGCGAGTCGCCAACTCACCCGTATTTTTGATGCGATCGGGAACGAGTCCGGGAATCTCGGCGGCGTCCCTCAGGATCAGATCGATGGCCCCCTTCAATTGCTCCGGGGTAGGGGGATTCGTGAAGCTCGGATCATTCCGCGCGAAGGCGACCGCTTCCTTGAGGAACTTCTCGGCGACGGACTTGAATCCTTTCGCCTCCGCGACAGGGTCGGCAAGGTTCGAGCCGGTCTTGCTCCCTCGCTTGCTCACGATCTCCGCCTGGACCTTCGCGGTCGTCGCCTTGACCAGGCTCCGGAAGATGCCCGTATAGGGGTCGTCGTTGGTCGGCTGGGATTCGGTCGCCAGCACCGACGGCGGCGGCGCCTGGGTAACTTGGCGTGTCGAGAAGAATTGGTCGACCAGCATCTGGCACGATTCATCGGGCGTTTCGTTGGCGAACATCTCCTTGGGGGCGGACCGATTGTGATCGGATTGGGTGCAATATTTTCCGTACCAGCCGAACCGCGGCGGCGTCTTGTGATAGTTGTCCATGATGCAACCCGGCCCGGACGGGTTCGCGAGCGGGCAATTGCCCGCGGCCCCGCTTTCGAGGTACTCGTCGGGCAGAGCGAAGAGGTAGTGGTTGATCTCGTGGAACGCCGTCAGCGCAAAGTCGTCGGGCCCATCCGTCTCATAATTCTTATAGAACAAGACGAGTTGCCCAGGCTTACCCTCGATCGCGCCGCGAGTGGCATAGCCGGCACGGCCCGGTGCATCGTTTAACGAGATGATAATGTCTGCTTTTTTAATAGAATCCACGTAATCGAATCTTCCAATCCTGGCACGGCCGTTGGTCGCCTGGAGCATGCTCTTGCTGACCACCGCAATGATGGCCTTCATTTTGGCGTCCTGGTCCGGGGTTGCCTGGACGAGGCCGGGTTGATTCACTCGCTCGAGCTCGCTTTCCGGCATCCCTAGGGTTGGCACCGAAGCATAGGTGTAGGTCAGGTCGAACGTCCCTTCGGCCTTGTCATACGCCGTCGGTCCCGCGAACACCGCCTGCGTCGTCATGAGGCTCGACGCGAGGGCTAACAACCCGGCAGGGCGGCCCAGGTTCATAACGATTCGCCGGATTATCGCTGTGGCCAAGGCAGGCGTCTTCATGGGGGACCCCTTCTGTTAGACACGACCAGGCAATAGTGAGGGCCGAAGCGAGGGACGGAGACGGTGAGGAATTGCGATTTCGTACCGGGGAGTCGTCGGGCCGCCGCGAAGGCAGGATTAGGCCCACTACGACGAACAGCCTCTCGAGCCAGTGAGGCCCAGGGCCGGGAAACGGCAGCACACGAGGCGCGTCCTAGTCATTAGGACCGATCGAGACAGCCGCTTCCCTCTCGATCATGACATTTTCTCAGACACTTTTACCACGTTTTTCTCAAGACCGTTTGGAACTCGGGATATACTCATGGCAGCCATGGATTCGTGCCGTGTCGACGGCCTTGTTCCGGCAGTCTGCGAACGTCGCGTCCCGCAGAGCCGGATCGAGTCGACGGCAAGCCTTATCCGGAGCATCTTACAATGGGAAATATGGGTAGTCCAAATAAAAAATGCCGAATAAGCAGATTCGCCTGGTTTTCAGGCGTCTGCGGATCACTGATACTGATTCCCGGGAGCGTGCATGCCGGTGGCTATCACAAGAAAGCCGTCGTGGTCGGCTACGTCCCCGTGACCTACGGCCAGGCACCCGTGGCGAGCCCCTATGCCATGGCACCGGCGGCGGCACCCTACGGGTACGCCCCGGTCCAGGGGTATGCTCCCTCCTCGGCACCCTACGGTTACGCCCCGGTCCAGGGGTATGCTCCCTCCTCGACCGGTGGGTACTACTATTACGCCCAGGGGGCGGCGAGCAGCGCCGTGGCCGCCGCACCGGCCGCGTACGCACCGCCCGTCAACGTGGCGATGACGTCGGTGGGCGCCGCTCCGGCCACGTATTCCTATGGGTCCTCTGGGTCCTCGACCGGATTCGCTCCGCTCCAGGTTTCCGGTTCGCGTCTCAACAACAATCCCGGGCTCGTCCAGGACATTTTCAAGGATCTCAAGGACGCTTACCCCGACATCCGGTCAAACAATGCGGAGCGGACGGCCCGACGCAACGAACTGCGGACGAAGGCCCGGGAGAAATATGTGGCGGCGATCAAGGATATCGCCAGCGAGGATGTCGAGAATCTCAACACTCAGGAGGAGCAGGAAATCACGCAGATGATCGACATCATCGTCCGAGGCGATGAAGGGGACTCCAACCCGGGGATCATACCGCAGGCCTGGCCCGTTCAGGTTTCTCCCGCCCCTTACCCGACGTTCGTCGTCCCGACTTATCCGTACCTCGTCCCTGTCTCGACGAAGCACCACTCCCACAAATCGCCCTATTGAGTGGGCCGCCAGTTGCAGGAAACGCATAAACGGTGGGTCGGCCTCAGGCCGACCCGCCCCTCATGTCTTCCTCGAAACCCGGCCCTTGCTTCGAGGCTGGGTTTCCGACGCAATCAACGTCGAAAGCCCTTCCGGGAATCCCACACTCCCTCCCACCAGAAGCCCTTCCGACACCGTCCATGCCGAAGACTTTTCCCGAGAATATCCCCTCCTCCCGCAGAATCTCGGTCCTTCCGGAAGAAACCCCGTCGCACGGCGGGTCTCGATGACGTCGACCTAGGATCCACCGGCTCGCCTTGACGGGCCGTGGGGAGTCGATAGTGTGGAAGTGCTCAGCGGTTCACGGGAGAAAGCTCGGGTGGGATCCTGCGCCGGTGCTCATTGATGGTCAGGAAAGAACTCCACGCGCGAGCCAACCGCAATTCATAGGGTAGCCACCGCTGACCGGCATTGGAGAGACCCGGTGGGCGATGCCTACCCTACCCGCATCGTAAGTCCTGCGAAATTTGCCCGGCCCTCCGCGTCAAGCCCTTTCTACGAAAAACCTTGGCTCGCGAGGAGCGTGGGCCTGGACCGTCCCAGGGAGCGGCTTCGGCGATGTTAGTCGCGGGCCGCGTAGGAACGTTCGACGATGATCCATGTCTGGTACTCCAACCAGCTCGAGAGGCTGGCCGGGCGGCTGGTCGCGAACCTCGGGGCGTCGAGGGAGGACGCGAGGTCTCGGCTGTTTGCGATGCCGCCGATTATCGTGCCGGGACAGGTCCTCGAGAATTACCTCAGGTATGAGATCGCCCAGGGGGCGGGGATTGCGGCGGGGCTGGAGTTCTACGTCCCCGAGACGTTCCTGCGGTCACTGCTCCCGACGCAGGCCTGGCCGGAGGTGAAGTTGCTCGACGAATGGGCGTTGCGGGCGTTCTTTCTCGACGGGCTTGAAGTGGGAGCGAATGCGATAAGGCTTCCGGAACCGGTTCGGGCGTATCTCGACGCGGCGGGTGGAGATGTCGATGCGAGGGAGCTCCGGCGGTTCCAGCTCGCGACGAGACTGAGTCGGCAGTTTGCGATGTACGGAGAAGATCGGCCGGAACGGTTGCGGGCGAGGCAGGACGAGGAGGCCGAGAGGTTCGGCGAGGACTGGACAGACGAGACGGTCGCGTGGCCGCAGGCGCTTTGGGGACATGTCGGCGGGGAAGGGGGGCTGATCCAACGGGCGAGGGACCTGGAACAGGCGAGGTGGCTCTTTCCCTTCGAGCTCTACCCCTGGCTCGACGAGAACGGGCGAGGGACCCCGGCCGAGGTCCATGTTTTCGGGTTCTCGCATGCGTGGGGAGGCTTTCGGCGTCTGCTGGCGTTCCTCGACCGAACCTCGATCGTCCACGTCTATGCACCGACGCCTGGCATCGTCTTCCGCGACGACTTGGGTCCGAGGGTAAGGCAGGGGGAATTGTTCTCCACGGGCCCTCCGAAACGCGAGGGGAGGAAGTCCAGCACACCGGCTCGCGTGCCATTTCGGGAGGATGACCCGGACGACTTGCCGATCGTCCGGGAATGGGGGCGACCGGTCGGCGACTTCTTCCGGATCCTGGGCGAACGGGAAGGGGTCGTCTTCCACCCTGAGTTCCCCACCGGTTCTCGTCGCAAGTCAATCCTTAACCGGCTCCGGAGGCAGATCCTGCTCCGAGAATGGGACGAAGTGTGGACCTCGAGCTCCGACGAGAGCCTCGCGATCCTCGCCTGCCCGGGGATCCGGCGCGAGGCGGAGGTCGTCGCGGGGGAGATCTGGCGGATGATCGCCGAGGATGACCGGCAGCAAGGCGCAGGACCTGGCCGGCTCCGGTTCCGCGACGTCGGCGTTGCCCTGGCCGACTCGGGCAACCTGGCGGCGTACCAGGCCCACCTCCGCGCGGCGTTCGAGGAACTGCACGGGATCCCGAATGCCATGGTGGAGCTGCCGCTGGCTGGCGAATGCCGGTCGGTCGAGGCGGTGCTCTTGTTACTCGCGCTTCCGCTAGGGCAATTCACCCGCCCCGACTTGCTCAAGGTGCTCACACACCCGGCGCTCCGGGCGAGGTTTCCCGAGGCCGACACCGCGCGTTGGGCCGGGTGGTGCGAGGCCCTCGAGATCGTACACGGGGCGGACGCGAGCGATCACCAGGGGACGTACATCGACCGCGACCTCTTCCACTGGGAGCAAGGGCTGCGTCGGCTCGTTCTGGGGGTCTTCATGACCGGGACCCGAGGGGGGGACGAACGGACGTTCCCCCTCGACGGCTCGGAGTATCCTCCGCTCGACGAGCCCGCCGAGGCGATGGCGGACGTCGCCCGGCTGCTTGCGCTCGTCCGGTCGATCGTGGCCGACGCCCGGTTCGCCAGGACGGCCGAGCTGACGTTCACCGAGTGGTCGGCCTTTCTCGCGAGGATGGTCAACGCCTATCTCGGGGCCGACTCGGCGACCGAGCAGCGGGCTCTCTCGGCCTGCGTGGACGAGATCCACGCCCTGAAGGCGCTCGACGTCTCGGGCCGACGGTTCGGCTACAGGATCCCGCTCGAGTGCCTCCGCGAAGCGCTCGGGGGGTTGACGGGCTCCCGGGGGAATGTGCTGGCTGATGGCATCGTCGTGGGGCCAATTGAGGCCTTGCGAGGCGTCCCGTTCCGGGCTCTCTTCGTCTGCGGCCTGGGCGAGGGCCGGTTCCCGTCCTCGGAAGGGCCGGACACGGGCGACCAACCGCGGGGCCGACGTCGGGTCGGCGAGGTTAGTCCCCGAGAGCGGGACCGGCTCCTGTTCCTGGAGGCGATCGCGAGGACTCGAGACCGGCTCACGCTCTCATACGTCGCCCGGGACTCGCAGACCGGCGAGACGCTCGAGCCGTCGCCGCTGATCCACGAGTTGATCGACCAGGTCAACCACGGGCGGCCGGATCCCAAGGGCGGGCTCGAGATCAAGACACACCCGCTGCGGCGATACGCCCCCGAGTACTTCTCCCAGGCCCTGGAGCCGAAATTCAACAACACTCGGAGCTTCCGTACGGCCCTGGCCCCGGCCGCGAGGAAAGAGGCGAGCGCGAGGCGGCTCCGGGCGTCGCTCGCCGACCAGGGGGCCTGGGACCTCTCCGTCCCGGCCGACTCGCTCCGGAGGCTGGATCGTCGATTCGTCGACTGGCTGGGGCTTTGCCAACTCCCCGAAGACCCGGCGACCCCGGGGCCTTCGCCGAGGATCGCGATCTCGCTCCGGGATATCCGGCGCTTCCTCGAATGTCCGCTCCAGGGGTGGGCGAGGATGATGCTCCGGCTCCGCGAGGAGGAGCTCGAAGACATTGCCATTCGAGAGGATGAGCACTTCTCCACCGATCGGCTCCCCGCGACCGTCCTGTTGCGCGAGGTCTTCCTCGAGTCGCTCGGCGAGGCCACCCTCTCGAACGGCGACCCTTCCCGATTCGAGGCCCTCTACACGGCCCACGCCGAGGCTTTGGCCCGGCTCGGCATGATGCCCGTGGGGCTTTTCCGGGACGCCGAGAGGCGGAGCCACCTCGCCTACCTCCACGCCTGGCACGACCAGGCCCGCCGTCGAGGGCTGGCCGACCGGGGGCCGTTCCGGATCTACCGGTTCGGCCGGGCCGCCGAGAATGAGCGCGTCGACCGACTCGAGGCCGCGATCCCGATCGACGTCACGCTCCGCGGGAGGAGCGGCGAGTCGAACGTGCGCGTCGAGCTCTTCGGCCGCACCGAGATGGTCTCCGGCCGCCTGCCGGGGTCGTTGACGGCGCTGACGCGCGAGGCGGTTTCGGAACGCGACTTCCTCGCCGGGTTCCTCGACGCCGCCGTCCTGAGCCTGCTCCCTGGCCACCACGACCCGGCCGAGTACCATGCGCACCTGATCCACCTCCCGAGCTCCGGCAAGCCCCCGGACGCGCACCGGATCTTCCGAGGCGTCGACGGCCCACGCGCGCGGCGGTTCCTCGCCGACGTGCTCGCCGACATGCTGGGCGGGCCGCACGCGTATCTCCTCCCTTGCGAGGCGGTCTTCGCCGCCCTCGGCAAAGGGGAGCCGATCGCTTTGAGTGTCGAGCGGATGAAGGAAGACGACCGGGCCACGTGTTCTTCGCGCTACGGACCGGTCACTGACTTCTCGCTCTACGACCCGCCGGATGAGGACGAGGCCCTCGCGATGATCGAGCGGCGTTTCGGCCTCTTCCGCGACTCGGGGGGCCTCGGCGAATGACGCCCACGTACAAGAGGCCCGAGATCCTCGACCGGATCCCCCGGGACCGCCACGCCGTGATCGAGGCGTCGGCCGGGACGGGGAAGACTTATACGATCGAACACATGGTGATCGAGCTCTTGCTCCGCGAGGACGCCTCGCTCGGCGAGATCCTCGTCCTGACCTTCACCGAGCGGGCCGCGTCGGAGCTCCGCAAACGGCTCCGGGCGATCATCGGCAAGATCCTCGCCGCGGATGGAGACGCCGGCCCGGACGTAACGAACGTCTGGAGGATCGACTCCGCCGCCCGAGAACGTCTCGGTCGGGCCCTGTTCGCCTTCGACGCCTCCTCGATCGGCACCATCCACGGGTTCTTCGGCGGGGTCCTCTCGGAGTATGCCTTCGAGAACGGACGCTTGTTCGAGGGCACATTGGAGGACGGCCGCACCCTCTTCGACCGCGCCTTCAAGGACACACTCCGGCGCGAGCTCGCCCGAAGGCCGGGCGATCCCGCCGAGCTGCTCGAAGCCTGGCTCGAGCGCGGCAGCGGCGGGGTCGACGGCCTGGAAGACCTCCTCTATCGCTGCAACGCCTCGCGCCGGGAGATCCGGCCGCCGTTCTCGATCGAGGACCTCCGGCGCGAGGTCGAGTCGAACCCTTTGTTCGCGATGAAGCTCGCGGACCACGTCGAGTCGTTCGCGGCGGTGCTCAAGGCCGCGAAGGTGCATCACAGCACGGTCAAGTCGATCAAGGAACGTCTGCTGCCGAATCTCGCGGCCGTCATCGCGCGGTCGGGCCGGAGCCTGGGCGCCGCGCTCGACCCCGACGCCCAGGAGGCGATCCGGAAGATCGCCGCCCAGGTCCGCGCCCGAGAGATCCCCGGGGATCTCGGTGCGGCGGTCGTGGCCCTGGCCGACCGCATCGTCCCGCTCAAGGCGGCGATCATCCAGGCGTTCCTCCCCAGGATCCTCGCGACGCTCGAGCGGCAGAAGGGGGCGACTGGTTGTTACGACTTCGACGACGTCATCGCAGGCGTCGCCGGTGCCGTGGCAGGACCTGGCGGCGATGCCATCGTCAAGGCCCTGAGGTCGCGTTATCGGTTCGCCCTGATCGACGAGTTCCAGGATACGGACGAGCTCCAGTGGTCGTTCTTCCGCCGCGTCTTCCTCGAGAGCGAGGGGAAGAACCTCGCCTACCTGATCGGCGACCCGAAGCAGGCGATCTACGGCTTCCGGGGGGCGGATGTCTCGACCTACCTCGCGGCCAGGGCGGAGGTGGAATGGTCGGGGGTGCCGCCTGTCCCCCTGACTCGCAACTTCCGCTCGACGCCCGCCCTGATCGACGCCTACAACCACGTCCTCGACCAGGGGTCGGAGTCGCCCTTCTTCGACGGGCCGATCCGCTACGATGCGCCCGTGGAAGGGGGACGAACCCTGTTCGCGGAGGAAAGCGACGGCTCGCCGTACGCGCCGATCCACCTGCTCGAAATCCAGCCCTGGGGCGAGGCGCTCGGCCTCCCCGAACTGCGCCGAGGTCTCGCCCGCCAGATCGCCCGGGAAGCCCGCGACCTTATCTCGGGGACGCACGCCCTGAAATTCGGAGACGATGCCGGCGCGAATCCCGTCCCCGCAGGCGAAATCTACGTCCTCGCGGCGACGAACCAGGACTCACTCCGGGTCGCCCAGGCGCTTCGCGAAGCCAGCATCCCGTTCGCCTTCTACAAGCAGGACGGCCTGTTCCAGTCGCCCGAGGCCCGAGCCGTGCGCGACCTGCTCGCGGCGGTCGACGACCCGAGCGATCGTTCGAAGCGGGGCAAGGCCTGGATCTCCCCATTCTTCGCCGTCCCGCTCGCAGCCCTCCCCGACCTGGACGAGTTGGCCGACTCGCATCCGCTCCTGGCCCGGCTGGTCGATTGGAAAGACCTGGCCGACTCCCGGCGGTTCGAACGGCTCTTCTCGAGGATCCTCGACGACAGCGGGGTCATCCGCCGCGAGCTCTTCCTCAAGGACCACGAACGAGGCCTGACCAACTACCAGCACCTCTTCGAGATCCTGCTGGAAGACGCACGCGCCACCGGCGCCGAGCTCGGAGACCTGATCAAGACTCTTGATGCGTATATCCTCGGGATTCGCAAGCCTCCCGGCGAGGACGGTAACGTCCAGCGCCTCGAGAGCGACCGGGACGCCGTGCAGATCATGAGCATCCACAAGAGCAAAGGACTCGAGGCCGCCGTCGTCTTCCTCTACGGCGGCTTCACCGGGTTCCGCTCGGACGGCTTCCACGAATACCACGACGAAGCGGGCCGTCGGATCCTTTCGATCGGTGAAGACGAGACCGCCAAGGACCTGGCCGGGCGCGAGCGTCAAGAAGAGCTTCAGCGGCTCTATTACGTCGCCATGACCCGGGCCAAGGCGAGGCTTTATCTGCCGCTCGTCCCTCGGCCGCACTGGAACCCGCACTGGAATGGGGGTTACAAGAAGGTCAACGAGCGGCTCCTGGCCGTCGTCGATGGCCTGGAGGACTCGGGCAAGGCCGACCGGTTCCGCAGGGTCCCGTTCCGCGACGCGCCGATCCGCCCCTGGATCGGTGGGGGCCCGGACGAACCGTTGCGTGACCTCGCTTCGTGGCACCCTCCGCGCGCCCTGCTCGACGACGGCCAGGGGTCGGCTCAGACTGCCATCCGGACGAGGCACTCGGGGTATGCCATCGCGTCGTACTCCCAGATGAAGCACACCTGGGACGACGCGATCGACCCGCTCGGCCGCGACGACCTCAGGCGCGAGCCCGAACGAGCGACCGCCGCCGCGGTCGACGTCGAGGGGGACCTCCCCGGCGGTACCGCCTCGGGCACCTTCCTCCACGAGATCCTCGAGCTCATCCCCCTCGGTTCGGTGGAAGGCCACCCGCCCCTCGAGGCCTGGCGTGCCCGCGACGACGTCTCCTCCGTCGTCGCCGAGGCGATCGACCGCAACGGCATCAGCACGGAGTACCGTGCCATCGCCGAGGCGATGGTCTACCACGCCCTCACCGCCGAGGTCATGGTCGGCCCCGGCCGATCGATCCCGGGCCTGGGGACGTGCTCCCTCGCGCTGAGAGAGATGGAGTTCCTCTTCCCCTACCCGGAAGAGGGCCACCCGCCGCTCTCGGAGCCCGTCCCGGGCAAGCTCGTCGTCGAGCGTGGATTCATCAAAGGGTTCGTGGACCTCGTCGTCGAGCACGCAGGATTAGTCTACTTCGCCGACTGGAAGAGCGACGTCTTGCCCTCGTACGGGCCGAGAGAGATCGAGGCGCACGTGCAGGCCCACTATGCGTTGCAAGCGAAGCTCTACGCGATGGCACTCGTCAAGGCGCTCGGGATCCACTCCGAATCGGAGTACAACGCCCGGTTCGGCGGACTCGTCTACGCCTTCCTGCGAGGGTTGCGCTCGGGCGCGGGGCAGGGGGTCGGCCTCCACTTCGCCAGGCCGAGGTGGGCGGACATCCTCCGAGACGAGGACGAGGTGCGTCGTTTCGGCGCACGGGCCGTCGATCGAGGTGGCGAATGAAACCGACACACCCGCTCTCGCCCCTCGGGACTGCCCGGACCGCCTTCTCGGTTCACGGGGAAACGATCGACGACGAATCGGTCATCCTCGACTGGCTAAGTCTGGTCCGAGAGCGTCTCGGGACGCTCTATAACTTCGAGGACGAGGTCCCGTTCCTCGCCTGGGAGCTGGTGCGCTGGCAAAGTGGCCTCACGCTCGACGAGCGCCGTGCGATGATCCTCCTGGTCCTCTCGGCCCTGGTCCACGCCCGAGAGGGATCGACGCGCATCCCGCTCCTCGGTGAGGCCGGGCGGGCCTTCCGGCTCGCCCTGGCACACTCACTGCTCTCGGGGCTCGCCGAGGTTCCAGGCCTCGCGCCGATCGAGCCGGAACGGGCCGTCGAAGTCGCCGAGCAGGTCATCGGGGCTGGTCGGGCCGACGTCATCGTCGGCGAGGCCGGCGAGTTCAAGCCGCTGGTCGTCTCGGGCCCTTACCTCTATCTCCAGAAGATGCTTGCACTGGAAGATCGGTTCGTCGCATCCATCGGCCTGCGACTCGACGAGGATGAATCGGCCTGGTCCGACGAGGAGGCGGGAGCGGCACTGGCCGACGTCCGAAGCCGCCCGGCCGTCCGCGACGGGCGACCGATCGAGCCGACGGAAGACCAGGAGGCGGCGATCACTGCCGCGACGAGGCATCGCCTGGCCGTCATCTCGGGCGGACCGGGCACGGGGAAGACGACGATCGTCGTGTCGATCCTCCGCGTCCTCAGGCGTCTCGGCATCAGTCCCGAGGACATCGCCCTCGCGGCGCCGACCGGCAAGGCGGCCAACCGCATGGGTCAGGCGATCCGCCTCGGCCTCTCGGGGATCGCCGACCCCGCGGAAGCTGACCGCGAACTCCTCGACTTGCCCGAGCCGAAGACCCTCCACCGCCTCCTCGGCTACTCCCCGAAAGGGGGCCGTTTCCTCCACCAC
The DNA here is from genome assembly GCF_054877945.1 of Singulisphaera rosea. Lineage (NCBI taxonomy): Bacteria > Pseudomonadati > Planctomycetota > Planctomycetia > Isosphaerales > Isosphaeraceae > Singulisphaera > Singulisphaera rosea. The sequence continues at coordinate 90,502 of NZ_JBTYIP020000022.1, forward strand.
GAGAACAACCGCCTGGCCGAGCGGGTCGTCGTCGTGGACGAAGCCTCGATGATCGACCTGGCCTTGATGGAGCGGCTCGTCCGCTCGCTCCGCGACGACGCGCGGTTCCTCCTCCTCGGCGACTCCCGCCAGCTCCCCTCCGTCGAAGCCGGCGCGGTGCTCCGCGACCTGCTCGGCGACGGCGGCGAACGATCACCCCTCGGCCCTCGAGGCGTCCGACTCACGCACAGCCATCGGATGCGCCGGGAAGACGACGACGGCCGGAACATCTACACCGTCGCCCAGACGATCGACCGAGGCGCATTCCCCGAGTTCGTCCCGACCCGGCCGACCGACCGCGACGACGTCGTGGTCGAGCGCCCGGCCGTCTCCGAGCTCGCCTTCCGCGGGGTCGAATTCGTCGCCACTCCCGAAGGGTCCGGCGTGCTCGACGCGTTCCTCGACCGCTGGTACCGCGACGTCATCCGCGCCCTCGACGACTTCGGCGAGTTGGCCGGCCACGTCTACGCGACCGAGCGGGGCGAGTTCGATGGCGAGGACCAGGGGCGGATCCGCCGACTCTTCGAGCACGTCGAGCGATCCCGAATCCTCTGCCTGACCCGCGTGCTCTCGAGCGGGGCCGATCGGATCAACGAGGCCCTCCACCGCCGCGTCATCGCCGGGCTCTCCTCGAGGCGCGACGACGAGCTCGCCGCCGGCGAGCCCGTGATGATGCAGGTCAACGACTACAACCGCATGGTCTTCAACGGCGACCAGGGCCTCGTCCTCAATGTCTCCGACGGGAGCCCTCCGCGCCTGATGGCCGTCTTCCCCCGGCCCGACGGCTACGGCATCTTCCACCTCGACTCGCTCCGCCCCGTCCTCCGCCACTCCTACGCCATGACCGTCCACAAATCGCAGGGGTCGGAGTTCGACCGCGTCGCCCTCGTCCTCCCCGACCGCGACCTTCCCATCAATACCCGAGAGGTCCTCTACACCGCGCTCACCCGGAGCCGGACCTCCGTCGTCCTGGTCGGCGATCGCAACCTCTTCGAACAAGGCGTCGCCCGCGAGATCCGCCGCGACTCCGGGATCGCCGAGAAGCTCGAAGCCCGACCACAGAATCCGATGGGTCACACACGTGAAACAGCCCCAGCGAACGACCTCTTACAAGCCCGAAGCGCCAGCGAGTGAATCCCCACCTCGAAAAGGCGAGGAGGATTCGCTCGCTGGCGCTTCGGGCTTGTATCGGGAAAGCGACGAAGGCCCCGCCTTCCTCGGAGAAAGCGGAGCCTCAAACCGGTCACAAACAGTGCCATCTGGATTCGATCAATACGAATCGGCGCTGAGGACTTCGCTCCCGGCGATCGTGTTCAGGCCGACCCAGATCGGCGCCGAGATCGTGTTCTTGATGAAGTGGACCGAGCCGTCGCCGTTGAGGGTGTTGATCCCGCCCGCGTGGCGGCTCCTCGAGCCGGAGAAGGCGGTGTTGTTACCGTTGGCGGTCGTGGCGGCGCAGGGGAGCTGATGCACAGGGTCGTTGGTGCAGAAGATCGTCTGCGAGAGCTGGTCGAAGCCGTTGTTGATCCCGAGGTAGTCGGTGGTCCCGTTGGGCGTGAACCGGGTCATGAACGAGCTGCCGCCGCCGATGCTCGACCACATCGTCCCGCGGATGTCGTTCAAGCCCCCCTGGAGCACCTCGGCCATGAACACCGTCGAGCTCGTCCCGTCGGTCACGGAGGCGATGTTGATCGTCCCCTTGTGCCCGAAGGCCGACTGGAGATAAGGGACGGAGAGGACCGACTGGGACGTCTGCCCCTGTCCCCAGTTGGTGTTGCCCCAACTGACCGCGTAGTTGCCCTTCGTCATGATCACGTTGCTGAGCAAGCCCCCGACATACGACGTCGGGATCTGGAACTTGTTCTCCGCGTCGCTCGGGCACTGGAAGACGCTGACCTTGACGCCGGAAACCGTCGAGTTGGCGTAGTAGCCCAAGGGCAGGGGGGCGTTCGGCCCTTCCGAGCCGAGGGCGAAGTTGAACGTGTTGAAGAGGTTCTGCTGCTCGAACTGCGGGAGCATCAGCACGAACCAGGGGGTGTTCTGCACGCCCGCCAGGATCGTCGGGAATGCCTGGGTCTTGCTCGGGGCCCAGATCCGGCCGGGAGGGAAATTGTTGGAGATGTCGTGATAATTCGCCATCGCCAATCCCAGTTGCTTCATGTTGTTGACGCACTGGATCCGCCTCGCCGCCTCGCGCGCCGCCTGGACGGCCGGCAGCAACAAGGCGATCAAGACCGCGATGATGGCGATCACCACAAGGAGCTCGATCAAGGTAAAGCCGCGATGCCTTCGTCCAAACATATCTGGATCGTTCCTCAAACCCGAAAATCTTCCCAGGATCAGAATATTAAAAATCCTGAAGATGTCAAAATAAGACCATCCACACAATAACGAATGGATGAGTAGGAACGATTAACGTTCCGAAAAAATTAGGCGAACGGCCCGTACGCCATGATTTCGGATGGGGAGAGTTGCAACAGCACGCAACGACTGCGAGAAGGGATACCAACAATCCTGACGTGCGGCCGCTCTTGAAGGAAGCCGGAGCACGGTCAGTGCCTGGGCAAGCTCGGGTTCTCAATGTAGGCAGATCCGTGACCCGGTTCCCGGGCCGGAAGTCCATCTCCTCGATCTCGGCCCCTTGTCCGGCCGCTTGCCGAACCCCTCCAGGTTCTCACGTCGCTCCACGGCCGTGGCTCAGCGAGTCGGTAACAGCCTCGCTGAGGAAGGTCAGGGGGTCGATCAACGTCGGTTTGGCGGAACCGTTCCGTCCCAACAGAGAAGTGATTCCGTCGAGCACTCCCGGCCGTGCGAAAACGCCCGGTAGCGGCGGAGTCGTACCTCCCGAATTCGGAAAGGACTCGTCGAGATCATCGGATGCCGGAGTCAACCTCGGGGCGGGAATCGCGCAACCGTCGAGCTGCGGTCCGGGTCGGCTCCGCTTCGAGGCGGATTCCTCGCCCCTGGTTCCGACGGTTCGCGATGGCGAAAAGATCGCCGACGGGCCCGGGCCCGGGCGCGATCGCCGGCCTTCATCAGTCGGGACGGCAGGGTTCAGGCGGGATCGGCTCGGGAGTCGAACTCAACCTCATCCACCGGGCGTATGGCCCGCTCGCATTTGTCGGCAAGTGCGACGAGCGAGGCGAAGCGGACGCGATGCTGCGAAACCAGGGTTTCGAGGGTGAGTTCGCCCAGCGATCTGAACTCGCGGAACAGGCAGCCGTCATCCTCCCGGCTGCCCCAGGCCCAACAGTAGATTGTGACGAGGATGGCCGCGGCCCGAGGGTTGAGCCAGGGCTGGGCCTTCAAGAGGGAGACGGCCAGGATCGCTTCGAAGGAGTCGAGGCACTTCGTCAACGACTCGGACGAATGAGGCGGCCGGACTCCGCCATCGACGGAAGAGAACGTCGGGACATGCGGCAACCGACGCGACCTGTAGAGCATGTCGAGCTCGGCATGACCCAGCGGGGCAAGCGTCATCCTCGCATGGGAGAATCGCCAGACGATCCCGGCTGCATATCGCATAACGCCTCTTGCTCGCGATCACTTCCTGAGGTTATCGCGAGTGCTTCGGATGATGTGAGACTCGTGCAACGCGAATAATCGGGGCCGTCGGCATTGATCCAGGCCGGGCCCAGGCCTGCCAGGCGGACCACGGGACGGTCGTCGACGGGGAACATGAGGTGGCCCAACCTCTAGCCAGCGCCTCTGCGCCGGGCAAGGTACTGCACCGAGGACATAGGCCACCGCATGACAAGAGGGGTACCGACGTTGGCTCGATCGGTGGTCACATGGATTCACGTCGAGACACAAAGCCTTATTATGCGGATTCGGCGAGAAGTCGCATATCAGGATTACAAGCAAATTTTTGCCAGGTTTTTCCTGACATGAACCGGTGGGGATTCCGAAAGGCGAACCAGTCTCCAAGCCGACCGAGGGCGGGCCGTCGGGTGTAGATTACGCAAAACCGCCAAAGAGGTCGTTCAAACGCCGTCCCGATGCGGCTCCGGCCAGGCTTCGAAACGACCCGGCCTTGAGCGACTCGGCGGCCGACAGCACCGAGGCCCAGCCGACTCGCGCCAGGGCGCCGCCGACGCTGACCCGACGGACGCCGAGGTCGGCGTACTCCGCGAGGCTCCGGTCGGGCCCCATCGCCAGGACGTTGAGCGGCCGGGGGGCGACGGCCCGGACCATCGCCGCGATGTCGGCCTTCTCCCGCACGCCGGGCGCGTAGAGGCAGTCGGCCCCGGCCTCGGCGAAGGCGACGAGTTTGTCGATGGCCGTCGAGACCGCGGAGGGTTCGCTGAGAAGTCCTTCCGTCCGGGCGACGAGGAGGACGTCTTCCCCCGACCGGTCGATGGCCTCTCGAGCGGCCTGGATCCGCTCCACCGAACGCGAGAGGTCGAACAAGGTCTCCGTCCCGTCGAGTTCGCGGTCCTCGATCGAGAGTCCCGCGACTCCGGCCCGGATGGCCAGCTCGACGTTGCTCATCAAGCCTTCGAGGTCGTCGGCGAACCCGGACTCGAAATCGGCGTTCACGGGAAGATCGACCGAGGCGCAGAGGGTCTTCAAGTGGTCGATCACGTCGTCGAGGGTCACTCGGTAGTCGGGTCGTCCCGTTGACCAGGCGTAGCCCGAGCTGGTCGACGCGAGTGCGGAGAAGCCGAGATGCTGGAACAACCGGGCACTCCCGACGTCCCAGGGGTTGGGGAGCACGAAGCAGCCTTCACGGTGGAGGCGCCGGAAGTTCTCGCGGATGGAGGAGAGGGATGAGGACATCGGGAGCCTCGTCGGGATTGGCGTCGGTCCAATACGTCCTTGTCGTCTCATTCCTAGCGAAAGGCCCCGGATCCCTCAATGCAAAAGGGCCGAGGCACCCCCGTCCACGACGAGGGCGACCCGGCCATCCTGCTGATCCGAAGCTCAAAGTCAGGCACCAGGGCCCAGGCGGCCACCGGGATCGAGCTCACGACCCGCGCGGAATGGTCCCCCGACTGGAAACCCCGAACCCGGCACCTCGAAACGCTCGGGGGAAGAGTCGAACGCGGGCGTCCAGGCCCGGGCGGCCTTCATCGCGTGGGCCTCGGCCCTGGTCGGACGGACTCCTTCGTACAGTAGTGCGATGTTCGAGCGCTCGCGGTCTCGCGACGAATCGGGGATTTCCGTGCACGGACAACCGACTGAAACCCGATAAAACCTACCTCGGGCAAAGTCGGCTTCGGCGCGGCGATCCACTTCGGGCAGGGTCAGCATCCTGGCCCCCTTTCGTCGGTAAGTGAGACAAACACCTCGAACACCTCCATCCTACAGCAGGGCCATCTCAAAAGTCAATTTTGTCAATCAATTTAGTCGAGATTCATCGCGATTTGAGTTCCTCCCTCGGGTCATCGCGGTCGATTTGCACGGGGCGTCGAGAGGACTCGGGCAGATTCTCCGCAACGCTTTGCGGTACGATTGGTCGGTTCGGGACGAACATCGGTGGGCCCCCTTGGACGGAGAGAGCGGGACCTTGTTCAAGTTCATTCATTGCGCCGACATTCATCTGGATAGCCCACTCCGGGGTCTCGACCGCTATGACGGGGCCCCGGTGACGGAGATCCGCCGATCGACGCGGGATGCGCTGGCGAACCTGGTTGATCTCGCGGTTCGGGAGAAGGTCGCGTTCATCGCGATCGCGGGGGACCTGTACGACGGAGACTGGCACGACCACGGGACGGGCCTCTACTTCAACCAGCAGATGGCCCGGCTCCGCGACGAGGGCGTGAAGGTCTTCATGATCCGGGGGAACCACGACGCCGCGAGCCAGATCTCGAGGCACCTGACCCTGCCCGACAACGTCAAGATGCTCGCGACGGATCGGCCCGAGACGCTGCGGGACGACGACCTCGACGTGGCGATCCACGGCCAAGGTTTCGGCACCCGCGCGGAGGTGCGGAACCTGGCCGAGACGTATCCGGAGGGGCTCCGGGGCTACTTCAACCTCGGGTTACTCCACACGTGCGCGACGGGCCGCGAGGGGCACGACGCGTATGCCCCGTGCTCCATCGATGACATGCTCCGGCGTGGGTATCAGTACTGGGCCCTCGGCCACATCCACAAGCGCGAGGAGCTGCACGCCGACCCGCCGATCGTGTTCTCGGGGAACATCCAGGGGCGCCACGCCCGAGAGGTCGGGTCCAAGGGCTGCACGCTGGTGACCGTCGAGGGGGGGCGGGTCGCCCACCTCGAGCACCGGTCGCTCGACGTGCTGCGCTGGGAGGTCGGCCGGGTCGATGCATCGGGGGCCCTCGACCTCGACGAGCTCGTCCAGCGCGTCGGCCACAAGCTGACCTCGTTGCGAGACGAGGCCGACGGGCGAGTCCTCGCCGTCCGCGTGGAGGTCCTCGGCCCTTGCCCGGCGCACCGCGACGTCGCGGGAGAGCAGGGGAGGGTCGAGGCCGAGATCCGCGACCGTGCCCGAGACATCGGCGGCGGCTCGATCTGGGTCGAGAAGGTCAAGCTCCGCACCTCCCCCCCCCGGATGCTCGAGCCGGGCGACGGCCCCATCGGCGTCCTCATGCAACTCATCGAGGAGCTCCGGGCCGACGACGAGCGGCTCCAAGGCCTCGGGGCCTCCGAGCTCGGCGACCTCAAGCGCAAGCTCCCCGACGAGCTCCGCCGGGGCGACGAGCCGCTCGACCTCGACTCCCCCGCCTTGCTCCGCGAAGCCCTCGAACACGTCGGCCCGATGATCGTCCGAGGCCTCCTGAACTGAATCCTGGCACGGTTTTCAACGACCCAGCAGCGGGCGAAGACGGGCCGACTTTTAGCCACGGATTGAACACGGATGAAACACGGATCATCAGAAATCAAAGCTCGATCGAATTTAATCCTTTTTAAGATTTGCGTAAATCAATGTCATCCGTTGATGAATCTCATCTCCTCTGATCCGTGTTTCATCCGCGTCCAATCCGTGGCCAAGATTACCAACGACCCGACATCGGGCGAAACCGAGGACGCCCCGTGAAGATCCTCAAGCTCGACCTTCGTGCGTTCGGCCCGTTCGTCGACGTTGGGCTCGACCTCTCCGAAGGGGACGAGGGCCTGCACCTGATCTACGGCCCGAACGAGGCGGGCAAGAGCTCGGCCCTGCGAGCTCTGAAGCAGATGCTCTACGGGATCCCGCTTCGGTCGTCGGACCACTTCCTCGTCGGCGAGTACGACCGGATGCGCGTGGGTGGGCACCTCCGCCACACCGACGGCACCGAGCTGGCGTTCCTCCGTCGCAAGGGGAATACCAAGCTCTTGCGGACCCCGGACGACACCTCGGCGATCGACGACGCGTCGCTCGACAGGTTCCTCGCCGGGATCGACCAGGGGCGGTTCGAGACCCTCTTCAGCCTCGACCACGAGGAGCTCGTCAAGGGGCGCAAGGCCGTTGCCGGGACCGCCGGCCTGGTCGGCCAGCTCATCTTCGGCGCCGGGACGGACCTCGTCCGGCTGAGCAAGCTCCGCAAGACGATCGAAGACGAGCACTCCGAGCTCTTCAACGCCCGAGCCGCCGCCAGGAACCCGGCCCTGAACCGCGCCCTCCGCGACCTCGCCGAAGAACGCAAGGCAATCGAGGCCGCCTCGATCCGGAGCTCCGACTGGCACGAGAAGCGATCGGCCATCGAGGAAGCCCGGAGCGTGCGGGGGCGGCTCGACCGCGAGCTCGACGAGCTGCGTCGGCGGAAGTCGAAGCTCGAGCGGATCGGCCAGGGGCTGCCCGATGTCGCCCGACGTGCCGAGTTGGCAGCAACCCTGGCGACCCTGGCCGACGCCCCTCGTCTCCGCGACGAATTCGCCGACGACCGACGCCAGGCGGAGGACGACCTCCGGGGTGCCGAGCGTGACCGGGCCTCCGGCGAGGCCGAGATCGCGGAGATCGCCGAGCAGTTGGAACGGCTCGAGACGCCCAGCCCGATCCTCGACGAGTCGGCCGCCGTCGAAGATCTCCAGCGTCGGCTCGGTGCCCACGGGAAAGAGGAACGCAAGGTCGCCGAACTCCGCGTCTCCGTCGCCACGCTCGAGGAGTCTGCCCGCGCGACCCTCCGCGACCTCGGCCGGGGGCCTGATACGGCCCAGGCCGAGTCGCTCCGGTTGTCGCTCCAGGCCCGCCAGCAGATCCGGAGCCTCGCCAACGCAAACCCCGGACTGGTGGCCTCGGCCTCGGAGTCGGCGAAGACGATCGTCTCGCTCGGGAAGCGTCGCGACAAGGCGGAGTCGGCCCTCGAAAAGCTCGACGCCCCCCGAGACGCGGAGGCCCTCGCGAACGCCGTCCAGCGCGCGAGGCGACAAGGGGACCTCGGCCAGCAGCTCGACGACGCCAGGCGCGAGCTCACCAAGCTCGAACGGCAGGCCACGACCGCTCTCAAATCGCTCCGCCCCTGGTCGGGAACCCTGGAGGAAGTCGGGGCGCTCGACGTCCCCTCCGAGGCCACGATCCTGGCCTGCCAGGGGGACCTCGACGCGGCCTCGAATGCCACCAACGATCACCGCCGACGCGCCGAAGAGGCGGCCGGACGGCTCGACGAGATCGACCGCAAACTCGCGATCCTCCGCAATGAGCGCGAGGTCCCCGGCGAAGCCGACCTTGAATCCGCACGAAACCGGCGCACCCGGACCTGGCGACAGGTCCGCGCCCGATGGCTCGGTGAGACGAGCGGGCCCCCGGAGGCCGGAGAGGCTCTCCCCGACGAGGCCCTCGCCACCGCCTTCGAACGAGCGTCGTCGGAGGCCGATGACCTCGCCGACCGCCTCCGACGCGAGGCCGACCGGGTGGCCGAGAAGGCCGGGCTCGTCGCCGAACAAGCCCAGGCCTCGCCCAAACTCGAGGCCCTGCGAGTCGAGCTCGCCGAGGCCGAGGCAAGACATCGGCGCGAGCTCGAGCGTTGGACCTCGCTCTGGCAATCGCTCGGCTTCGCGCCCCTTTCGCCCCGAGAGATGCTTTCCTGGCGACATCATTACGACAAACTCATCCAGGTCCTCGAGTCGGTCCGCGACGCCGAGGCGAAGGTCCAGGGCCTGGACGCGAAGGTCGACGGGATCCAGGCCGAGCTCTCGGGCCTGCTCCTCGGATTGGGCGAGCCGGAGGGGTCGGTGACCGAGTCGCTGGATGCGAAGGTCGACCGCGCCCACCAGGTCGTCGAGGGGATCCGGTCGTCGGCCCGCAAGCGCAAGTCTCTGGAGGACGAGCGAGCGGAGGCCGAAGCCAGGCTCGCCGAGGCGAAGGTCCAGGACGAAGAGGCCCGACATCGGCTGGAGGAGTGGCGTGTCGCGTGGATGTCGGCGATCGCCCCACTAGGACTCGGGGCGGACGCGACCATCGACGTGGCCGACGCCGTGCTCGAGAAGGTCACGTCGCTCTTCGACGAGATCGACCGGGCCGCGACCCAGTCGCGTCGGATCGAGACCTTCGAGCGGGACGAAACCCGCCTCGCGGACGACGTCCGAGCCCTTACGGCCCGAGTCGCCCCCGAACTCGAAGAAGTCCCCTGGGTGCGGGCCGCCGGACTTCTGAACGAGCGGCTGACGGCGGCCCTCGAGGCCAAGACCCGGCGCGACGAGCGTGAGTCGCGCCGGGCGAAGCGCCAGGCCGAGATCCGCCAGGCCGAGGCCAGGGTCGCCGACGCCCGGGACCGACTCGCCTCACTCGCGCGCGAGGCAGGCTGCGAGTCTCCCAACGACCTCCCGCGGGCCGAGCGCCGGGCCGACCTCCGGCGTACCGCGGAGCATGAGCTCGAAGCCATCGACGAGCGGCTCCGCAAACTCGCGGGGGGCTCGACGCTCGAGGCGTTCATCGTCGAGACGCAAGGGACCGAGTCCGACACGCTCGACGTCGAGGTCGCCCGCCTCGAGGACGAAGTCCGGCGCAAAATCGAAGGCCTCGAGCAGGTCAACCACAAGATCGGCGGCGTCCAGACCGAGCTCGACGCGATGGAGGAGACCTCTCGGGACGCCCGCGCCCACGAGGCCGCGAATCGGGCCCAGGGGCTGCTCGCCCTGATCGAGTCGAAGGCCGGCCAGTACGTCCGCCTCCGCCTCGCCTCGGCCGTCCTCCGCGAGGCAATCGAGCGGTATCGCGAACGGAGCCAGGGGCCCGTCCTTCGCCGCGCGGGCGAGATCTTCGCCGGTCTGACACTCGGATCCTTCTCGGGGCTCCGCACTCTGCTCAACGAGAAGGACGAGCCGGTCCTCGTCGGCGCCCGGCCCGACGGTGCGACCGTCGCCGTCGAGGGGATGAGCGACGGCACCTGCGACCAGCTCTACCTTGCCCTGAAGCTCGCCAGCCTCGAGCATCACCTCGACCACAACGCGCCGATGCCGCTTGTGGTCGACGACATCCTCGTCAACTTCGACGACGAACGGGCCCTGGCCGCGTTACTCGAGCTCGCCACGCTCTCGAAGCGGACCCAGGTCCTCTTCTTCACCCACCACCGTCACCTCGTCGACCTCGCCTCGACCAACCTCCCCCCCGACGCCCTGTTCGTCCACGAACTCCGAGGCGTCCCCGTGACCCCTTGACCGAGTCGGTCGGCGAGCCGTCTCGTCGCCGACGACCGAACCGCAAGGGTGCCCGCCCGTCGGCAACAGGGGTGGCCTTCATGAACGGGCGTTCGAAGACGAGGTGGAACGCATACGCCAACGCGACGGTGATCGGGACTGCCACGAGCATCGAGTACGCGAGCCTCGCCTCGGGGACGAGGATCCACTTCCTCGCCAGCAAGTACGCGAGCGAGAGCAGGGGGTAATTCAGCAGGTAAAGGCTATAAGAGAACGCCCCGAGCGCCACGGCCGTTCGCGAGTTGAGGATCCGCAGGAGGGGATGCCGGGCCTCCAATGTCCCCTGACGCTCCCGGAGCACGCAGTCGACGATCAGGCAGACGGTGGCGAGGCCCACGACTGCATCGTTCGGGAAGACCTCGGTGGGGAAGTTTCTCAGCCGGATGAACCCGAGAGCTGCAAAGCCGACCGTGAGGGCACTCCAGGGGATCCGATCCTTGCACCAACGAGCGCGAGGGTCCTGCGACGACACCACAACGGCCGCGGCCATCCCAAGGGCAAAGAGCCCGACGTACCAGGGGCACAGCAAGGTCCAGGCCGGGTCCGGCTTCCCCGTGAACAGTCCGGGGATCAGCGGCAGAACGCCCCCGAACGCGAACCCGGCGACGACCGCCAGGGCCACCCCGTGCCGCCTCCAGATCCAGAGCAGGGCCGGGAACAGGAAGTAGATCTGCCACTCGGTCGCGACGCTCCAAAGCGGAGGGTCGACGCGGAAGAACCAGCGAATCCTCAGGTTATGCACAAGCGTCAGGTGCGATGCGATGACGTCGAGCCGGAAGATCGGGAGGGCCAGGTCCCAGAATGTCCCGCCACGGCTCCGGAGGTCGGGGATCGCCGCGGCGAGGATCAGGCAGAGCCCGAACGCGGCGTAGTAGGGGGGGAGGATCCTCCGCGCTCGACGCTTTAGGTACGCGCCGAACCCTCCTCTTAGCCGGCCGTCGGCCGATCGGACCACGGGAAGCATCAGGCAGTAGCCCGAGAGGACGATGAACACCGAGACCGCCGAATGGCCCATGTAGAAGAGCGGGAGGAATTGCAGGGTCCGAGGCCCCAGCATCTCCGGCGGGACGGCGATCGTCGCGTGGTGGAAGGTGACGTAGAGCGCAGCCAAGCCTCGAAGTCCGTCGAGGAAGTCCATCCGATCCCGCGGGGGCGGATCGGTCCGGACGCCGGGCGCCGGCTGGACTCGGCGGGTCGACATGGCCTGACTCGTTTGGCGAAGTGGAGGACGCTCAGCCGATCGAGGATGATCCGTCACCCTCGCCCGCGTCCTCAAAACCCGGGTTCCCGGGAGGCTCTTCTTGCCCGAATCAGCGGTTCTTGTAAAGGGGAACCTCGAGTGGGAACCGACTCACCGACTCAGGAGACGATCCCGAAACCCGGTCTTTTCTTAAAAACCGGGTTTCGAGACGTGGGTTTCGGGAAGGCTCAGGCCAGGAACTTCTTCAAGAGGTTCTCGGTGATCTTCTGGACTCGCGCATCGGGCCCGTGGGGCCGGCCGTAGTGGGAGTAGGGGGGCATGTGGCCGGGCGGGGAGGAGAGGCCCTGGGACCAGAAGATCGTCGAGGCGTTGAAAACGAGGTTGCCCTTCGGTCCGGGGTAGATCGTCGCGGTGAACTCGGCGGGGACGCCGGCGGTGTTCTTCGTCGGCCCCTTGGCGACGACTTCGAGTCCAGGGATCGGGGCGGGGTCGCCGTGGAACTCCCAGCCGACGAGGCCCGGGATCTTGTCTCCGGCCTTCATCCCGGTCCCGTCGAAGAGCCAGTGCTCCGGCTTGGCGACGACCCAGTCCCCCGAGCCGTTGAACGGGTTGATCGTCCTCGCGCCGATGATCGCGGACTCGTTCGGCCCATCGACGGGGAAGGGCCCCATGAACGGCTTCTCGACTTCCATCACCCCGCCGTACCGTCCGGCCCTCGTGATCGTCCGCGCGGGCACGCCTCCAACGCTCGGAGTCATCGGGGTGACGAAGCAGCAGGTGTTCCCCGAGAGGAAGGCGACGTTCAGCCCCTTCTCGATCGCCCCCTTGACGTTTTCGAACATCTCGAGCGACCAGTACTCGTCGTGGCCGACCGAGAGGAATGCCCGGCCGCGGAGCAGGCCCTTCGGGTCGGTGTGGGTGTCGACGTTCGAGACGTACGAGACGTCATAGCCATGCTGCTCGAGCCAGTACGCCAGGGGGAACTCCCAGAGGAGGAACTCGCCCGACCCTTGAGACAGGGGGTTGTCATAGATCTGGACGTATTTGCCGAAGGGTCGGTCGAAGCTCGTCTTGACCCCGGGCATCAGCGAACGGCCATCGGTCCGGCCGTTGACGTACAGCGAGTAGTTGTCGGGCCAGCGGTTATAAGCGTTCCAGGTGTTGTCCGAGACCTGAAACAGCAGGTCGCACGGCCGGTCGTCGCGGACGACGAACACGACGTAGCTCTCGCAGCGATTCGACGGCGCCGAGAGCTTGCCGAGGTAGACACCGCTCGGCCAGTCCTCGGGGATCGTCAGGCGGACGCTCGGGGTCCAGGCGCACTCGCGGATCCGTTCGTCGCCCACGGGGGGGACGGCCTGCGTCGCACCGTCGAACGGGCCCACGCGGGTCATGAGCCGGCCGCCCGTCCCGCCGTAGTATCCCATCCGGTAGATTTCGAGCGTGAACGGCGCCGGGGGATCGGTGCTGACGCAGACCTCCAGGGTTTCGCCGGCCCGGAGGCTCTGCCGGGTCGCGAAGCCTTCGACCCAGGGGCACCGGTACCCCCCCTTGTCGACCCGGGTATAGGTGAGTTGCCAGTCGGTCGTCCCCGGGCGTTCGTTCTCGCGGACGATCGCGTCGGAGCGTCGCGGGACGTCGGCCCCTTCGACCCTGCCCAGCCCCAATCCGGCCGCACCCAAGGCGCCGACGGCCCCCTTCAGGACGTCACGCCTCCCCAGTCTCCCGTCCGGTCGATCCTCATTCATCCGCTTGCCTCCCGAACCGAGTGCGACCCGTCTTTCGCGATCTCCCAATCGTCCGACGATCATATACGAGGAGACAGCCGGATGCACTCGGGCCAACAGCTCGCCCCGCCGATCGACATAATCCGCAAAATCGCCCCAATCGTTTGCTCAAGACCAATCGAATTTCTTCCGATGAACCCTACGATGGGACATCTCAGGGCTACCCGGTTCCGAGGCGGGTCGCTGGGAGTTCGGCACCACATCCCCCCGATGCCCGGGACGGTCATGGCCTCCCCCACGTCCCATCGGGCACCGAACGATCGGCCGAGTTGACCTCGAGACGGGTTCGTGTCGGTGAGGACCGCCCGGGGATGGCGGACTCCCGGGGCTCGTCGAATGAGGTGCGGGGACCGGGCATCGACCTGGCCCGGGATCAAAGAGGAGAGAGACCGATGCGATCGACATCGAAAGCCGTCTTCATGGCGGGCGGACTGGCATTATTGGGCGGCCTGATTTCGACGGGTGCGAACGTCGCCTCGGCGCAGACACCTGGCACCGAGCTCTCGCCGCTCGGGAGCCCCCCAGCCCCGATCCCGAACCCTGTTGGCGCGGGGAACTACGGCCGGATGCCGACCGCTCCGGCCATGCCCTCCGCATACAACATCCCCGGGTACTCGACCGGCACGGACGCCGCCTCGATGACGCCGACGACGCGCGGTCGGACGGCCGGTTACACCAGCCCCGTCGCCCCCCGCACACCGAGTCCGAACATGCCGGGATCTTACGTCCCGACGACCGCACAGCTTCCGCCAGGCTACTCTTACCCGGCCGCCCATCGTCCCGTCGGCGAGATCGAATCGCACTCCTACGGCGCACCCTTCCCCTCCAGCAGCCGAGCGTCGTTCCCCGACCTCTCCCGGACCGCGTACACCACGTCGGGCATGCCGGGCCAGCGTGCGAGGTCCGCGTCGGGAGCCCCGCCCATGCCCTCGACGAACCCGGGGATGATGGCCCCCAACCCCAACATGCCCCGCCCGTCGGTCCCCGCCAACTACTGGACCGCCCCCGGCACCGACGAGAACGCCCCCCCGAAGCGGAAGTCGCTGTGGAGTCGCTTCACGACCCGCATCTTCGACCCCTCCCGCAACTCGACCGACTCGAGCGACCCGGAGACCGCCCCGAGCTCCTACCGCGACCCTACCACCGGCCTCAACTTCCCGGTCTCCAAGCCCTGGATGAAGCAATCATCCCGCTGAGCCTCCAACTCCACGCTCGCGGTTCGAAGGGCGGAACGGCAGAGACAGATCATTTCCGAGACCCGGCATCGACCTCGATGCCGGGTCTTTCTTCGCGCCCTACCGTCGATGTGATGGCCAATCCCGCGGAATGGCAGGATCGGACACCGCTTGGTTATCGCAATCGAGCCCTCATCCAAGTACTTGTTCATCACAAAGACACAAAGAACTTAAGGAATCATCAAAGCAGGTCCGAAGACCGGCTCCTCCTCTTTGTGTCCTGTGCCTTTGTGGTGAAATCTTCGCGCGGAGATGGTCCGGCGGAAAGGGAACCGGGACGGGCTCCAGGACAGGGGCTCTCGCGGATCGACCTCGAGCCGACTCTCGAGGAGCGGCCGCGGTTCAAAAGGCGATCGCGCCCCCGAACTGGACGAGGGTGTTCGGGGCGGCCTTGCTGAGGCCGGCGTTGTAGCTGCCGTAGAGGGAGAGCCGCTTGTTGACGGCCCAGATCGCACCGCCGCCCATCTCGACGCCGTCGCCGAAACGGGGGAGCGTGGCGCCGTTGAAATAGCCGTGGTAGAAGACGTCGAAGCCCTCGACGATCTCGTGTTGCAACGCCCAGGCGGCGATCGGCTCGAGGGCGCTGAAGTGATTGTTCGGCGAGGGGTCGCCGACCAGACCGACGTTCCACTCGAGGAGGAAGCCGTAGGGCAGGGTGTGGTCGAAGAGAAGGGCGATCCCAGGCTGCGTCCCCTGGTTCAGTCGCCGAGACCCGCTGGGTGTCAGGAGGAAGACCTCGAGCCCGGCCGCGGGGATATAGTATTTAACGTTCTCTTTCCACAGGTTCAGCTTGAGGTCCCAGGCCAGGGGAGCCATCCCGTTCGCCGATCCCTTGCCCTGCTCGTAGGTCGGTCCGTTGCCGAAGAGTCGGAGCTCGACGCGGTCGGTCAGGCCGAAGCGGAGGAGGAATTCGGCGTTATACGTCTTGGGCGACCCGGCGCTGGCACCCGAGAGGAACAACGGGGACACCTCGACGTAGAACCGCCCTTGAGGGAGCGTATACGGGCTGTTCGGGAAGTTCGCCGTATCGGGCCCGGGGGAGCGGATGTCGGGTTCCTCGGGATCGTCACGCGCCTCGGGGAAATACGTCGAGTCCTTCTCTTGCTCTTTCTCGCTCGAGTCGTTGAGCAGATCGCCCAGCCTGGGTCGTAAGGCCGGGGGCCCGTCCTCCGGCTCCGGCGAAGGGCGCGGGACGTCGTCAACTCCGGACTGTCCCCGGACCCGAATCACGCGATCGTCTCGCCCCTGGACACCGAGGGCAGGCGAAATTCCGCTTCCCGACTCGGCGGCCGGACGGCCCGCGCCCGGGACGGCCTGGCACCCTTGACCCGCCAGGAACGCAAGTCCCACCAAAAGAGCCTTCCCGAAGGCGACACCACGCCGACGGCCGACGCCTGCTTCACGTCGGAGCACGATCCATGTCCCTCGGTCGAGCGCCCCTGACACCATTTGCCGTGAGACTCGCAAAGACGCTGGGACCCATCCACAACCCCGGCGCAAGGATCGACCATCTCCTCCGGCAATCTCCACTCAAACCGGATAATCCGCAAAGATTCCCAGTTCCCCTCCGGTCGACAAGATGACACATCGGGGGGGAGATTCACCACAAAGGCACGAAGGACACAAAGGTAAGGCTCACCAAGAAATTCTTGTATTTTTTCCTTTGTGTCCTTCGTGCCTTTGTGGTGAATCCCCCCTCCTTATTTATGCCCTGAGCATTACCGGTCGCGTCAACGAGCCTTCTCTTCGTTCAGCCAGATCTCCACTTCGAGGCGGCGGACCTTGGCGTCCAAGATCCCGAGATCCGTCCCACGAGCGTTTTCTTTGTTCACTTTGGCGATCGCCTCGTCCTTCTTCAGATTCTCGAGTTCCTTCTCCAAGGCCGCGATGATTTCCGCCTTCTCGACACCCGACCTGCGAAGTGCCTCCATCTTGCGGCGCTCCCAGACATCGAGACCGGGGAAGGACTCGGCCCTGCCGTTTTGGGCCAGCCGACGATGCACCTGCAACCCTTGTTCGATCAAGGCGAGTTGCTCCCGGGCCAGGGCCTGGTTGGCCGCGACCACCGGCGCGAGGGCCTTTGCTGCCTCGGAGGCCGGTTGAGGTGCGGACTTGGCCTGAGCACCCGTCCCTTCGGCCGAGGGTTGCTGGCGGCCCTGGACGGCGACTCCGACCGTGGTGAGGACCAAGGCCGCCGCAACGACCACCAACGGTTTCAGTTTGGCTAGCCACAACATCTGGATCACTCCTTCGGCAAGGGCGTGGACCGCCACCGGCACGGCAGTGGCGGCTTGAGGACTCGTCGCGAAGCGGGTCGAAAGCGTGATGAGCGCCGCGGGCATCGCGGCGGACGCCTCGCGGGCGGCCTCGGCCCAAAGTACCGCGGTCGCCGGCGCAAGACCTCGACGCACCAGTCGGTCGCGCAACCGCTGGCGGCCCCGAGAGAGGCGACTCTCGAGCGTCCCGACCGGGCAGCCCAGCCGGCGTGCCGCCTCCTCGTGAGGCAGGCCCTCGAGGTCGCATAGGACGATCACGGCGCGTTGAGGCTCGGGGAGGCGGCCGATCTCTTCATCGAGGATCTCGAAGCGCTCGGCCGAACCCGGATCGGAAGCCGGGCCGGCCACGGCATCGACCCCGCCGGATTCCCTCGCTCCCCGACGCAAGGCCGTCGCCCGCGCCCGGGCCGCGACCCGTCGACTTACGCCGTAGAGCCAGGGCCCCAGCGAGTCGTCGACCCTGACCGTCGAGGCCTTGCGCATCAAGACCAGGAACGTCGCCTGAAATGCGTCAGCCGCTTCATTTCGGTCGGGCAGCACCCGGCGACAAACGCCCCAGACCATCGGCCCGTGACGTTCGAGGAGGATGCCGAAGGCATCCTCCGCCGAGCCGCCCCGGTTCACGAACCGATCCAGCAGTTGCCTGTCGGTCAAGCTGCCGTGTATCCCACCACCGAACAGCGACCGGATGTCACGGAGCGCCCCCGAAGGATCTCCCCCGCTCATGAGCCTGGCCCCCACACCATCGACCTACCGACGTCAACATGCAGGGACCCGAGAAATCCTTCCCACATTCTCCCAGAAAATGGGAGCAGAACCACACGACTGGCCGAGCGAGTGGATCACCCTCGGATTGCTCCCACCCGATGGCTCCCGCAGGATGGTCTTTTACAAGCCCGAAGCGCGAGCGAGTGAATCTTGCCGAATTAAATCGAAGAAGATTCACTCGCTCGCGCTTCGGGCTTGTCTTCGCAGAGACGCCTCCGGATCGAACCCGGTGGACATCGGTGAGACGCCTCTGAGCCCGCTCAGGCCGATGCTCCGGGCGATTGAAAGCCGGGGGAGTACATCGCCGCCATCCGGGCGGGATTGACGACCCCTTGCCGGGTCATCCAGGCGTCGGCCTCGGAGATCAAGGACCGGCCCTCGTCCCCGCCGAGGATCATCCCGAGTTGGCGACGGGTCGCGGCGGCATACAAAGCCATGTCGACGAGGTCATAGGCGGCCGCAGCGTCCCCGAGTCGGACGACCGCCCCGTCGCGATCGTCACGGTTCCAGGCCAGCGCGGCCCGGATCCAGGCGGCGTGGGCCGACGCCCAGGGGACCCCTTCCCGGGCCAGTTTTTGGGCATCGCGTTCCGCGGCCAGAAGGAACGGCTCCTTCGCCTCGGCCTGCATCGCGGCCCCGAGGGCGCAGCGGGCGTGCAAGTGGTTGATATCGATTCGAATCACGCTGATGTGATTGAGGAGCGAGTAGGCATACTGCTTGCGAACACCGTCGATGTAGTCCCAGCTCGCCGGAGTCATGCCCTCGTACAGCTCGATGTGGGCCCGGGCGAGGACGCCGTTGTGATGCTGGATATGAAAACCGTGGAGCGACCATCGGGCCATGATGCGCGCCAGCTCGCTCCTCGCCTCGCCCGGCTCGTCGGAAGCGACTTTGAACAAGGCCATGAGGTCCGTGTTCAGGTTAGCCTCGGCGAACTGGTCTCCTTTGTCCCGAGCTTCCTTGACGAGGACCGTCCACCGCCGGCCCAACTCGGCGATTTCGCCCATGTAGGCCAGGGCCCACAGGCCGAACGCCTGGGCGGTGCCGACCTCCCAGGCGACCCCGGAGCATTGCTCGCGGAAGACCTCTTCGGCGGACTTGGAGAATTCATAGGACGTCTTCCACTCACCCACCAGGTTATTGATGATCCCCCGGGCCATGTGGATGGTCCCGAACACGTTCGGGTCCTGGATCCTCGCGGCAAGCTCGTCCGCCGTCCGGAGGAGCTTGTTCACGCGAGGGAGTGTGGCGTTGCCGGCCGCGGCGATGTGGGCCGCTTCGAGGGCAAGCGATCGGGCGATGTGATAAGGGACTCCCGTCTTGAGCGACAGCAAGAGGGCCCGGGCCTGGAAGTCGGCCCCTCGGATCCAATCGGCGACGCCGAGGCCGATGGCCACGGACCAGCACACATCGAGACGCGTCAAGGCCTCGGGCGAGACCTGGCTGGGATCGCGCAGGCGGAACGATAACCCTCGGAATTGGATCCTGGCTCGACGCCAGAGTAGAGACATGAGGGCGCGTCGCGGAGTACTCGGCAGTCGCATCCCGACCGTCGTCAGGACCTCGCGGAGGACCGCGATCCCTTCGTCGATGTGGCCGCTGATGAGGAGTTGCATGGCCGCCCGACGGCGCAGCTCCAGCGACTCGGCCACATTCGCCCCATTGGTCGCCGCCAGATAGCAACTCGCCGCCTCCGAACCTCGCCCGACATTCGCCAGGGCATCCGCGAGATTCGTCCGAAGTCGCCTCTCGCGGCTCCCTCGGTCGGCCCAGAGATCGAGGGCGAGGCGATACAGCTTGGTCGCCCGATCGAAGGCCAAAGACTGGGCCGCGTGATCGCCGGCCTGGGCGTAGTACGCGGCGGCCTTGTCCGACTGTCCCGCCCCCTGAAAGTGAATGGCCAGGACTTCTTGATCGAGATATCCCGAGGCTTCGAGTGCCGAGGCCAGGCGCGTGTGGCAGTCCTGGAGCGTCTCGGGCGCGAGGTAGGCCAGGATGGTCTCGCGGACCCGGTCGTGATAGGGCTCGATCCCATTCCGTTCCTCCCTCGTGCCGGTGCCTCGGACCAACCGGCCTACTCGGAGCACCCCCAATGCCGCAGGTCCGTCGCCGACGACCTCGGCGACCTGGCAAGCCATCGCCTGTTCGATCGGGCGGCCGAAGACGGCGATGACTTCGAGGAGGCGTCGCGCCTCGTCCGGCAAGCGCTGGATGCGGCTCCAGATCACGTCGTCGAGGCGGATCTCGCCCTGCCGGGAGGAAGGGCTTGCCTGCTCGAGCCCCGACTGGATGTGGCGGACCAGCTCGGCGATGAAGAACGGATTGCCCCCGGATTCTCGGGCAACGGCCGCCGACTGGACCTCTGGAATGCTGGCCCAGGAATCGTGTCCGAGGAGTTCTCGCGCGAGATCCTCGGCATCGGCCTGGCCCAGTTCGTCGACGGGCAACATGCGCCGGGAGACACCCGGCACCTCGGCCGCCCCGAGGAATTCGCCCAGGAAAGGGCTCGTCGCCTCGTCCTCCCGGCGGTAGGTGCCGACGAGCAGCAGGGCCGGAGGGTCTGGAGGGCTCAGGAGGTCGGAGAGCAGCAAGGCGCTGTCTCGGTCACCCCACTGGAGGTCGTCGATCACGAGGATCAAGGGCCAGAGATTGCCCAGGCGAACCAGCAACTCGCGCAACGCGGCGACGGCTCGCCGCCGCACTTCCTGGGGGTCGGGGATCGCACGCTCTCGGAGTCGCGTCGACGAGATCCCCTCCGCGTGACGGAGCACGGGGAAAACCTGGGCCAGGAGGGGGAGGTCGCTCGGCAGGACGGCCCTGACGTCGGCGGCCGGTAGGTGTCGCAGATGCTTGCTCAGGGCGTCGACGACCCCGTCGAGCGCCTTGTAAGGGACAGCCTCGCGCTCGTAGCAGCGACCGGCCAGGACGACGGCCTGGTCGTCCTCGGGCAGCCGATCGAGGAATTCACGAATCAACGTGCTCTTGCCCGCTCCCGAAGGGCCGTGGGCGAGCAGCAGCGACGTGCCACCCCGCTTCATGACCTGGTAGGCCTCGGCCAAAGCCTTGAGGTGCTCCTTCCTTCCGATCAGGGGGGCCGCGGGTTTCGACGAGGATTTATGGGCGTTGGGGATCGCGACGGAACTATCCCCTCCTCCCAGGCGGCGCAGGACATCGCGACCCGAGGGACGTGCTTGAGGATCGCGCCGGAGGAGGTCGACGCAGAGGATATCGAGGTCCTCGGGGACGTCGGCCGCAAGCTCGCGCGGCGACGGCGGCTGGAACCGCTGCTTGTCCATGAGGACCTCGAGAATCCGGCCCGAGAAAGGGAGCCGACCGGTCAGGGCCTCGTACAACATCACCCCGACGCTATACCAGTCCCCGGCGGGAGTGACAGGCCTCCCGGCCGCCTGCTCCGGCGACATGTACGCGGCCGTCCCCAGGAGGTGCGATTCGGTGCTCTGATGAAGGCCGTCCGAGCCCATCGCGGCGGTGAGGCCGAAATCCAGCAGCACGACGCGACCCGACCTCGTCACGAGCACGTTCGAAGGCTTGAGGTCGCGGTGCAACCAACCCGCGCCGTGCAAGGCCGACACGCCCTCGACGAGCTGCCGGAGCGTGCCGCGGAGTCGCGCCAGTTGGGACGGCGATCGCTCCGATGTCGCGGGGAACGCGGCCGAGACGATCGCGGGGGTGTCCTCCAGTGCGTCGGCCCCATGATCCTGGGTGATCGCCGTCGTCGGCATCATCAGGAACGGCCCGAGGTCTCCCGAATTCCGAGGCTCGATGGTCGTTTCGGAGTCACCCGGCCTGGCATCCGAACGGACGTACCGCAGGAAATCGATCCCGTTGACCAACTCCATCGTGAAGAACCAGTCTCGACCGTTCGAAGCCAGCTCATACAGGGTCACCAGGTTGGCATGGGAGACGTCGGACAGCGCGCGGAATTCCCTCTTGAAGCGATGCAAGGCCGCCGAGTCCGGCTCTCGCATGGTCTTCAACGCGACGAATCGATCGTTCCTCCGGTCGTAGGCGCGGTAGACCACGCCCATCCCGCCCCGGCCCAACTCGCCGACGATCTCGTAGTCGCCCGAGAACAACTCTCCCGGCCGAGGAGTCGCATTCCCATAACCCGATAGATTGGCAGCGTTCGCCTTCGAATCCGCCACCAACTCCATCGACGCAACCGCGACGGCAGCAGCCGAGTCGGGGGCCCGAAGCTTCTGGATCAGCCCCGACAGCTCGCGCACCACGGCAAGCCGTCGTTCCTGTTCCGGAGTCAGATCACGTGAGAATCGGCCCAGTTCGGCCGCGGCGATCTCCTCGCCACGGCGACAACGGTCTTCCCACATGGTCAGCAAGACATCCATCTGACGCTCGTCGCTCATCACACTCCTCGGACACGGCGCCCTCCCTGGAAAATGGGGATTGACCGGAACGGCCGATCGCGCGACATCGAAGCTCGTCCATAAGATCGAGCCGATTCTCCCGGAAGGTCTCGGTCAACCGAGCGCAGGCAGGTGGAAGCACTCGTGGAGTGATTCGGTGGGGAGCGCTTTCCGTGCGTCCTGGACGTTGTGGCCTGTCGCTTCCGGAGGCCACATGCAGGAGGGGCCGCCCGACATCCCGCGACGGAGGATCTCGAGGCGACGACCGACTCCCACGCAAAGATCGCTGATGGGGTCGCATAGCCGCCCACGATCCTGATCGGCGTGCCCTTCTTGCGCATCGTCGTTCGGTTCGGCCATCAAAAAGCCCCAAACTAAGCCGCCTTGCGACCGGAAGTCGCCTCTCCATGTCAAATTATGATCGATTCCGTTTTGTCCGGCAATCCACCTCTACGTCCGATCAGAGACAATGCCTGCTGGCTCACGAAGCGAGCTTGGTGCGGCGACTGAGCCTTCAGGCGCAATAATGTATATGCGATGGGTGCCACGGGTTCCGTCCTCGGACCCCGTGAGGACAAGGCCCGGCCCGATGCCTCCATCCTCGGTCGAAAGCGGACCTCGGAACGGACCGTGAGAACCGCCATCGACAAGATCTGTGTCTCGCCGCGGATGGGACACCGACAAGAAAAGACGGCTCTATCCGCAGGTGACGCGGATCGACACAGATCGAATAGCAAGAGTCTCCAATTTCATCTGTGCTAATCTGCGTCATCTGCGGATCGTCTTGAGCCTCATTTGGTAGTCCCATGTGTCGGGTTGCGGTTTACTTATCCGGTGAGAGTGTGACCTTGCCCACATCGAGCGGCTCATCACTCCGGCCCCCCGGGATCTCGGCGACATCGATTTTGTGACGTCCCTCCGCGATCGTTGCACTCGAGTCGTCACCGAGTGGCCCGAGGCGTCTTTTCTTGAGCTCGGCGAGGATTTCATAGGCACCAGGAGAGACGTCCTCGAAGCGGAATCCATTGGCCACCGTATGTTTGCCGACGTGAACTAATTTTTGATTCTTGCTCGAGGTGAGGAGGATCTCGCTCGATTCCCAATCAACCTCCTCCGCGATCGAGGCCGGGAGAACGAATTGGCCGACGACCGGCCTCCCCGTACCGCCGATCGTCACCCTCGCGGTTTCTCCCGGCTTCACATGAAGGCGATCCGACAAGGGGTACATCGAGATGATCAGGCCACGCCTCACCAACTGCATCACGGCAACCGACCCATCAGGGACCCGTTCGAAAACGAAACGGCCATCGGTCCCCACGACGGCATCGCCATGAAATGCGACGGGAAGTCTGTAGTCGCGCACCAGGGTCAGCCTTTCGCCCACCCCGGGCTTATTCCCGACGTAGTAGGTCCCCTCGATGCGGCCCCACGGTTCGATCGTCATGTCCGAACCGCCTGCGAATTCCTCCGACCTGCGTTCCACAAACCCTTTGTCGTGCAGCACCACGACCGTGAAAGGTGTGTCGAACGTTGGAAATCGAAAGCGTCCATCCGGCCCTGTCTTCATCATCCGGCCCGGCAAAGGGGAGGGAAAACGGCCGTTATTGATCGTCGTTAAGGAGGTCAGGAGCGCGACTTCGGCCCCCGCCAACGGCGAACCGTCGGGGAGCCGGACGACGCCGGTGATCGTCGCGTCGCCCGGCCGCAGTTTGACGTCGAAGGTTCGGTCCCAACTCGTCTCGTTTTCTCCCAAGGCCCGCGAGCGTTCGGGGAGATAGCCGTCGGCCTCGATCCGGACAAACCGGTCGAAACCCCGGTACTCGGCCCCCAGCTTGGCCTCGTATTTTCCGGCCGAACCGGGCACCGTCTGCGGGTATTCCCATTCGAGGTTGCCCCCATTGGTAGCCCCGTGGCCCGTGAGCACCGTGAACCTTTCGATCAGTTTCCCGGTCGTCGCGTCGGTGACAGTACCCCGAACATATCTTGGCCGGGGCATCGTCAGGTCCCTCGCATTCTTCCCGGGCGGGAACGCCAGGAACCGCTTCGACGTGTAGCCCATCGTGCCGAGGTCGACCAGCACTTCGTCCTCGGGAGCATCTTCCCAGCGATATCGGCCGTCCGAATCCGTCACGGATTGCCAGACGAGGGTGGTGTGCCCGCGCCAAGGCCCGGCGGAGACGGGGGCCCCGACGATGGGCTTTCCCGATAGGTCGGTGATCCGGCCGCGGATCGACCGCCCGGGCCCCAGGCGGAATTCGACCGGTTGCCTCTCCTTGGCGACGTCCAGCGGCTTCAACTCGGGAGCATGCCCGGTCGCCTGGACCGTAAATAGCACCGGTCCAACGGGGACGCCGTCGAAGGTGAACAGGCCGTCGACGTCGGTAACGGTCTCCTGGCTCGCATCGGCCTGACGATCCGCCCCCAATCCCACGCGAGCGCCCGGGATCGCCTGACCCTCCCGGTCGAGGACCAGGCCCGTGAACGTGATGCCGTCCGCTTCTCGGAGGACCTTGG
This sequence comes from Singulisphaera rosea, assembly GCF_054877945.1. Classification (NCBI taxonomy): domain Bacteria; kingdom Pseudomonadati; phylum Planctomycetota; class Planctomycetia; order Isosphaerales; family Isosphaeraceae; genus Singulisphaera; species Singulisphaera rosea. The sequence continues at coordinate 115,291 of NZ_JBTYIP020000022.1, forward strand.
GTCCTCCGGCCAGTTGCGGTTCGGGACGGCCGACTTGCGGGACGGCCTTGTCGATGATCCCAGGTGGCATGACCGCCAGCAAGGCCGCCCACGGCACCAGGAGCATGGCCGCCGCAAGGGTCACCTTGGAGAGGTACACCGATCGAAGCACCCGCCAGGCGAGTGACTGCACCGTAGTCGAGACCGCAGTCAGAGCGACGCCCCCGTCGAGTGAACGGAGGGCGGCGGACAGGGTCGCGGCCTTGAGGGCCTCGGGCACCGCCACGGCACCTGCTTCATTCACCAGAGTTGCACCCGAGAGAACCGCCGCCGGCGCCAGGCCTCTGCGGCCGAGCCGCGAGCGGAGCTTCTCGCGTCCCCGGTCGAGTCGGCCTCGAAGCATACCCGTCGAACACCGCAGTCGGCGGGCCGCCTCCTCGTGGCTCTGCCCTTCCAGGTAGCAGAGGATGATCGGTCGGCGATACCTCTCGGGGAGTCGATTCAATTCCTCGTCGAGGATCCCACGCAGGTCGGCCCGGTCCAGCGTTGAGCCGTCTACCCAGGTCTCCGGCCGGGCCTCCCGACGCTCGCGATCACGACGACGCGCGGAGTCGGACCGGGCCCGCGCGGCGACCTTGAAGGCGACGCCGTAGAGCCAGGGGCTCAGTTGCTCGGGGTCGCGAAGCGTCCCCGCCTTTCGGACCAGGATCAGGAACGTGGCCTGGAATGCGTCCGCGACGTCGTGCGGATCACCGAGGATGCGCCGGCAGACGCCCAGGACCATCGGCCCGTGACGCGTCAGCAACGCCTCGAAGGCGGCGTCATCGCCCTGGGCGACAAACCGCCCGAGCAACTGGGACTCGGACAGGCAAGCGACGGTCCCGCGCCGGAAGACCCGGTCGAGCTCACGACTGACGGCTCCGCTCTGTCCGCTGACCATGGGCTTGGCTCCTTCGTCCAATTGATCTTCATCGATCTACTGCCGGAGCGGAGCGCCACTCCATGAAATTTCGCGAAGTTCGTGACTCTCGAAGGGTTTACAACCAACTGGGACCGAAACGGCTTGGCCCTGTCTCCTGGCTTCGGCAGGCTGCTGGTTTCAGTGGAAGTGACGGGCACCGACACGAGCCCATTCGGCCTCAGTTCGATGGGTCGACGTCAATAGGGGGCGTGGATTCGCTCGAATACCATCCCGTTGAAGTCGTGGAGCGTTTTCACATCAACGAGGCCATTCGCCCCGAGTCCTCCGGCGAACAACTTGCCGCCCGAGGCCCAGACGAGACGCTCGCCGTCGAGTTCCGCCCACTCCCAGTCCGGACAACCAATCTCCATGCCGGGACGGGCCAGGACGTGCTCGTCCCAATAGCAGCCCTTGCCGGGAGGAGCGTTCACTTGCGCATGGGCGATCTTTCGGAGTGCCCAACCACCGGAGACAGGCTTCTCGAAGAGGCTTTGGTCGTGCCAATGGCCGATCCGTTCACGAGCGACGAGGAGTCGCCAACCCTCCCGGACGAGACGCACAAAGTACACGCCCGGACACTCGCCTCCGAAGAGACTTGCCGGCGAGTAGGCGTGGTCCCGCACTACGTCTCGGGAATCACGGACGACGGTATGCCCATGCCCATCGTTCAGCCAGTATCGACCGTTCTCCGTGAACAGCCCGCCGCCATGCCAGCAGTCGCCCTTGGCGAATAGCCCGAGAGCCTTGAGATAGGGCGTGCGAGAGACCGCCGTCCAGGAACCCTGGGTTTCTCCCGTCGGCGCACCGCTCATCGCGAAGTAGATCCAGTGTTTCCCATCCGGCGAAAGGTCGCACCGTTGCGCGTAGATTCGGCCCTTGAACCACTGGCCGATTTGGAACGTGTCGGTCCGCCGATCCCAAAGCAGAGTGCAAACCTGTTTGGCCGGCCCTCGCCGAATCACGAGGCCCACCGGGGCCTCGCGGGCCAGGAGGACGTGGAGTCGTGCGGGGAACTCGAGCGGTTGGGCCATGGCGCAGCTCACCTCCGTTCCCAGTCAGTGTATCGGACGGCAGGGTCGCCGCTAGCGATCCGTCGCTCGCCGATCGATTTGTAGGTTCACAACTCGGGACGCGCACAACATTCCGACTTGAACCACAACATCCAAAAATTACAAACACCAAACATTTTCACTACTCAATCAAACAATCGGCCCGATTGCGGCCAGGCCAAGTCTCCAGATACCGTGAGACGGGCATGAAACATCCAGGCGTATCGGATTCGTGCCGGGCGCCACGACTGGATCTCTCGGCGAGGCAGCCGACCCCCAACCCAAGAGTGACCATGGCTAAACGCGAAACCTGGTTCAATGGTCCTGCCCCGGAGCAGGGGCCATCCGAGACGTTGTCCGGGCTGCGACCATTGCTGACCAAACGAAAGAAGGAGGAGCTCGTGGAGGCCTTGATGGAATTGGCCCAGGCCGATCCCGGTGTCCTCCGACGACTCACCTCCCGGTTTGACGCATCGATGTCGTCCGCGAAGCTTGTCGCCGCGACTCGCAAGGCGATCGCCGACGCGACGACTTTCGACGAACGTCGCATCAACACAAACTTTGAATACGACTACGAGGCCTATGAGGAGGTGCAGCGCAACCTGGGCCGTCTGGTCGGCGAGGGGCAGCTTCGGCTGGCGATGGAACTCTCGCTCGAGCTGATGACCCGCGGGAGTGCGCAGGTGGAGATGAGCGACGAAGGGGATATGACCACCGACATCGAGGACTGTTTGAAGGTGGTCTTCGACGCCCTCAAGTCCAGCGAACTGCCGGCGGAGGAGGTGCTCGCCTGGTGTTCGGCGATGAGCGAGAACGACCGGGTCGGATTTATCGCCGAAACGTCGCTTCAGACGCTCCAGACGCGACTTCGGAAGCTCACGAAATGAAAGCGGGCCGCCTCAGTTCGGCGGGAGAGGGGACGGCATTGACCGTGGCAGGAACCCGGTGTTGAAGAAAACACCGGGTTACGAGATGAGCATGAGCCTTGACCGATGGTCGAGCCCGCCGAATCTAGGCCCTCGCGGCGGGCGGCAAGATTCGATTATGATGATAGAGTGAGCCTGCCCGTGCCGCGCCTGACGGCCATGCGACGCCAAGAATACCCTCCCGACCTTTTGACCTGGCGGATCATGCCCATGCGAGCGTTGATCAACTCGCCCCGACGAGCCGAGGGCAGGGGCCCAGGCCCCTTCATTTGCGCGGCCGCGATGGCCGTGGGGCTGATTTCCGGGACACTCGCACAGGCCGACGACGGGCCGGCGCGGGTGATCGACTTCAATCGAGAGATCCGGCCGATCCTCTCGAACGCCTGCTTCCAGTGCCACGGCCCCGACGCGAACAAGCGAAAAGGTAGCGATAAGCCGCTTCGGCTCGACACCGAGGATGGCCCTTTCGCCCCGCTTGGGGGCGAACCGGCGGTCGTCCGCGGGAAGCCGGACGAGAGCGAGTTGATCGCGAGGATCGTCTCCAACGATCCGACGGAGATCATGCCCCCCGCCGAGACCGGGAAGACGCTCTCGCCGAAAGACGTGGAGTTGCTGACCGAATGGGTTCGGCAAGGGGCGAAGTATGCCAAGCACTGGTCCTACGTCAAGCCGGAGCGGCCCGCACTCCCCGAAGTCAAGCGGTCGAACTGGCCCAGGAATGCCATCGACCGATTCGTCCTCGCCAGGCTCGAGAAGGAAGGGCTCGAACCGTCGTCCGAGGCCGAGAATTCGGCCCTGATCCGCAGGCTCACGCTCGACCTGACGGGGCTACCGCCGAGCCTCGCGGAGGTCGATCGGTTCGTCAAGGACGAGAGTCCCGACGCCTACGACCGGCTCGTCGACCGGCTCCTCGAGTCGACCGCGTACGGCGAGCACTGGGCCCGGATGTGGCTCGACCTGGCACGCTACGCCGACTCGGCGGGATACGCCGACGACCCCCCGCGGACGATCTGGGCGTATCGCGACTACGTCATCCGCTCGCTCAACGAAAACAAGCCGTTCGACCGTTTCACCGTCGAGCAGATGGCCGGCGACCTCCTGCCCAACCCGACCGAGGATCAACTCGTCGCCACCGCCTTCCACCGGAACACGCTCACCAACAACGAGGGGGGCACCAACGACGAGGAGTTCCGCAACGTCGCCGTGGTCGACCGCGTCAACACGACGATGTCGGTCTGGATGGGGACGACCATCGCCTGTGCCCAATGCCACGACCATAAGTACGACCCGCTCTCTCAGGCCGAGTATTTCCAGATCTTCGCCTTCTTCAACAACACGGGCGACGCCGACCGGCCCGACGAATCGCCGCTCCTGCCTCTTGAGACCGCCGTCCAGCGACAGCTCAAGGCCGACCGGCAACGCGAGGTCGCGAAGCTGGAGGCCGACCTCGCCTCCACCTCGCCCGAGCGACTCGCCGGCCTGGCCGCCTGGGAGAAGCGAATCGCCGCCGGCCCTTCGTGGCACACGATCGACCCGTCGACGATGCGATCCGACGCCGGGGCCCGGCTGTCGAAGCTCGACGACCGCTCCGTGCTCGTCGGGCCTGGGGCCAACTCTGATGTCACGACGATAGAGACCTCGACCGTCCTGCCGAGCCTCTCGGCGCTCCAGGTCGAGGCCCTGCCCGAAGGCTCGCTCCCCGGCAAAGGCCCGGGCCACGCCGGGGGCGACTTCGTCGTGACGAGGGTCCTCGCCTCGGTCACGAAGCCTGGGGGCCCTTATCCGACCGCCCGGTATGTCCGAGTCGAGCTCCCCGGCCCGAAGAAGTTCCTCTCGCTCGCCGAGGTCCAGGTCTTCCAGGGGTCCGAGAACGTCGCCCCCAAGGGCGAAGCGAAGCAGAGCAGCACCGCGTTCAACGGCCCGGCCGCCCTGGCGATCGACGGCAACACCGACGGCGACTACAACAACGCCAAGTCGACGACCCATACCGAGGAGTCGGACAATCCCTGGTGGGAGCTCGACCTCAAGTCCGCCCGCCCGATCGAGCGGTTGAAGGTCTGGAACCGCACCGACGGAGGGACCGCGCCCCGCCTGGCCGGGTTCCGCATCGTGCTCCTGGACGAGAAGCACGAGCCGGTCTGGACGAAGGACGCGATCCCGGCCCCGAAGCTGAGCGCCGAGTTCGCCCCCAGCAACGAGCGGGCCATCGCGTTCTTAACCGCCTTCGACGAGAACGCCGACTCGTCGCCCGAGCTCAACCGCGTCTTCGGGAAAGCCGAGGCCCAGGGTCTCGGCTGGTCGGTGGTGGGGCAAGCCGGGAAACCGCATACGTTGACGCTGGTCCCCGCCTCTCCGATCGCGGTCGAACCGGGCTCGACGCTCACCGTGAAGATCGAGCAGAAGGCGACCCCGGGGGGCCGGACCCTCGGGCGTTTCCGCCTCGCGGTCGCGTCGGACGACACGGCCCTGGAGCTCGCGAAGGCGCCGGTGCCGATCCGGAAGGCCCTCAAACTCTCGGCGACCGGGCAGGCGACGGGCACTCGTGACGAGCTGACCAAGTATTACCTGGCGACGGCCGCCCCCGAATTGAAGCCCGTCCGCGAACGGCTCGCGGTGCTCAAGAAAGAGCTCGCCGAGATGAAGCCGGAGACCACCGTGCCGATCCTCCGCGAGATGCCGAAGGAGTCGAGGCGAGTCACCAAGGTCCATCGCCGGGGGAACTACCTCGAGCTCGCCCAGGAGGTCACCGAGGGGACCCCGTCCGCCCTCCACCCGTTGCCCGCGGGGGTGAAAAAAGACCGGCTCGCGCTGGCGAACTGGCTGATGAGCGACGAGAACCCGCTTACTGCCCGGGTGATCGCCAACCGGTACTGGGAGCAGCTCTTCGGCGCGGGGCTCGTCCCGACGAGCGAGGAGTTCGGCTCGCAAGGGGAGCTGCCGACGCATCCCGAGTTGCTCGACTGGCTCGCCACCGAGCTGATCCGAGGGCGTTGGGACCTCAAGCAGTTCGTGAGAACCCTCGTCACCTCGGCGACCTACCGGCAAGACTCGCGTGTCAGCCCCGAGGCGCTCCGCCGCGACTCGGAGAATGTCCTGCTGGCCCGAGGTCCCCGGTTCCGGCTCTCGGCCGAGACGATCCGCGACCAGGCCCTCTTCGTCGCCGGGCTGCTGAGCCCCAAGGCGTTCGGCCCGCCGGTCAAGCCGCCGCAGCCGGCCTCGGGCCTGAGCGCGGCGTTCGGTCCGGGAATCGACTGGCAGACGAGCGCGGGGGAGGACAAGTATCGTCGGGGGTTGTACACGACCTGGAGGCGATCGAACCCGTATCCGTCGATGACGACCTTCGACGCCCCGAACCGCGAGGTCTGCACCGTCCGACGGACCCGGACGAACACGCCGCTGCAGGCCCTGGTCACCCTCAATGACCCGGTCTACGTCGAGGCCGCCCAGGCCCTCGCGCGGCGGATCGTCGCCGGGGGTAAGACGCCCGAGGAGCGGGCCCGGTTCGGGTTCCGTGTCTGCCTCGCCCGCCAGCCGACCGCAACGGAGCTCGAACGGCTCGTCGCACTTCATGAATCGGCGGCCAGCAGCCTGGCGAAGGACAAGGCGAAGGCCCTGGAGATGGCGACCAACCCGCTCGGCCCGGCCCCGCAAGGGTCCGACATCGTCGAGCTCGCGGCCTGGTCGGTCGTCGGCAATGTCCTGCTCAACCTGGATGAGATGCTCATGAATCGGTAATCTATCCCTCTCGCCGAGGGTCGACGCAACCACGCCGGGCCCGTCGCCAAAGGACGACCCGGCTCCTTCGCCAACGCGGGCTTGCCTGATCCATCCCCCTCGTCGACCCTCGACCGGGGCGTGATTCCCTCCGCGGTTCCGGGAGAACGACCGATGCATCCTGAGTACGAACGCGTGCGCCAGATGACGCGCCGGCACTTCTTCAAGGAGAGCCAGGCGGGCGTCGGCGCGATCGCCTTGGCGTCGCTGCTCGCCAAGGATGCGCCCGCGGGGACGACCGCGGGCAAGGTCGTGAACCCCTTGGCCCCGAAGAGTTCGCACTTCGCCCCGAAGGCGAAGCAGGTGATCTACCTCCACCTGACGGGGTCGCCCCCGCACCTCGACCTCTTCGACTACAAGCCCGAGCTGGTGAAGAGGGACGGGCAGGACTGCCCCGACGCGTTCCTCAAAGGGAAGATGTTCGCGTTCACCACCGGCACACCCAAGCTCCTCGGCACCCCGCGCAAGTTCGCCCAGTACGGCGACGGCGGCGTCTGGATGTCGGACGCGATCCCGCACCTCCACAGCGTGGCCGACGAGCTCTGCGTGATCCGGTCGATGAACACCGACCAGTTCAACCATGCTCCGGCCGAGCTCCTGCTCTACACCGGCTCCGCCCGCTCGGGCCGGCCGGCGATGGGGGCGTGGGTGACCTATGGCCTGGGGACCGAGAACGAGGACCTCCCCGGGTACGTCGTGTTGATCTCGAGCGGGGTGCAGCCGAACGGGGGCAAGAACTCGTTCGGCAGCGGCTTCCTGCCCTCGGTCTTCCAGGGGGTCCAGTGCCGCTCGAAGGGGGACCCGGTGCTCTACGCGTCCGACCCCGCCGGCATGGACCGGTCGATGCGGCGGATGAGCCTCGACGCCCTCAAAGACTTGAACGAGATCCAGGCGCAAGAGCTCGGGCATCCCGAGACCGTCACCCGGATCGCGCAGTATGAGCTGGCCTACCGGATGCAGACCTCGGTCCCCGAGGTTATGGACATCCGCCGGGAGCCGAAGCACATCCTCGAGGCGTACGGGGCCCAGCCGGGCGCCTCGAGCTTCGCGAACAACTGCCTGCTCGCCCGGCGGTTGGTGGAGCAGGGGGTCCGGTTCGTCCAGCTCTTCGACTGGGGCTGGGACTTCCACGGGACCTCGCCCGACCAGGGGCTCAAGGATGGCCTGACGAATAAGTGTGCCACGATGGATCAACCGATCGCGGCCTTGATCAAGGACCTGAAGTCGCGCGGGATGCTCGACGAGACGATCATCATCATCGGCGGCGAATTCGGCCGGACCCCGTTCCGAGAAGGGCGGACCGCCGCCAGCGCCGTGCTGGGGCGCGACCACTTCCCCGACTGCTACACGATGGTCGTGGCCGGCGGCGGCTTCAAGCCCGGCATCATGCACGGCGAGTCGGACGAGCTGGGCTTCAGCGTCGCCCGGGACAAGGTCCACGTCCACGACCTCCAGGCCACGATCCTGCACCTGCTCGGGCTCGACCACGAGCGGCTGACCTTCCGCTTCCAGGGGCGCGACTTCCGCCTCACCGACGTCCACGGCCGAGTGGTCAAGGACATCCTCGCGTGATCAGGCCGAGGGCCGCGTCCCCCTCGGCTCTCGGAACCCTTGGATCAGCGTCTGTCCCGACGACGGCCCGGCCGTGTTTCCGTTCCAGACCCGATGGAGAGATCAACGTGCCCTCCGCTCCCTTGCAACGCCGACGCGTGACCTTCACGCCGCTCCTCGCCCTGGCGCTCGGCCTCGTCGGTCTCGCCGTTGTCCGCTCCGCCTCTGCCCAGGAGGCCGGGCGGTGGTCGACCCAGAAGCCCGAGTTCGCCACGTCGCACACCCGGGGCGCAGCCAGGACGCCCGCCCCCGTGAGCAAGGTCCAGGAGGCGCTCGCGAAAGGCCCCGCCCCGGTCTGGATCTGGGGGGAACGCCCGGATGTCCGCTACTTCCTCAAGACGACGTTCGAGGGGGGCTCGTCGGCCGCCTTGCTGAAGGCCTCTTGCGACAACTCGATGACCATCTTCCTCAACGGCCGGAAGGTCGCCGAGGGGAACAACTGGTCCGAGCCCGTCACGGCCGACGTCCAGGATCGCGTCCGCGCGGGCAAGAACGAGCTGGTCGTCTCGGTCGAGAACGAGGGGGATGTCGCCGGTTTCGCTCTGAAGCTCGCCCTGGTCCTCGCGGACGGGAGCACGCGGTACGTCGTCTCCGACAGCTCATGGACCGCGGCCTTGCGTCGTGACGCAAAGGACGGCGTGGCCGTGAAGACGCTCGGCGCGATGGGGAGTGGCCCCTGGGGCGACGTCTTCGCGAAGGAGACGCCCGGCGAGTCCGCCAACCGTTACGTCTTCGAGGTCGCCCCGGGCTTCCGGGTCGAACGACTCTACACCGTCCCCCGCGACGTCCAAGGCTCCTGGGTCTCGATCACGTTCGACAACAAGGGACGCCTGATCGCCAGCGACGAGAGCAACAAGGGGCTCTACCGGATCACCCCGCCGCCCATCGGCGGCGACCAGCCGACCAAGGTCGAGAAGCTCGACGCCAAGATCACCTCGGCCCAGGGGATGCTCTACGCCTTCGACAGCCTCTACCTTTCGATCAACGGCGGCCCCGGCAGCGGCCTCTATCGCGCCAAGGACACGGACGGCGACGACCAGTACGACAAGATCGACAAGCTCGCCGAGTTCCGTGGCGGCGGCGAACACGGCCCGCACGGCCTCCGGCTCTCGCCCGACGGCAAGTCGATCCTCATCGTCTGCGGCAACCACACCCTCCCGCCCGAGAAGCTCGACCCGGGTCCGGTCATGACCAACTGGGACGAGGACCTGCTCCTGCCCCGGCAGTGGGACGCCAACGGCCACGCCCGAGGCATCCTCGCGCCCGGCGGCTACGTCGTCAAGACCGACCCCGAGGGCAAGACCTGGCAGGTCACGAGCATCGGGTATCGGAACTCGTACGACATGGACTTCAACGCCGACGGCGAGCTGTTCGTGTACGACTCCGACATGGAGTGGGACCTCGGCATGCCCTGGTACCGCCCGACCCGCGTCAACCACGCGACCAGCGGCAGCGAATTCGGCTGGCGGAGCGGCACCGGCGTCTGGCCGGCGTCGTACCTCGATAGCCTCCCGCCGATGACCGACATCGGCCCCGGGTCCCCGGTGGGCGTCTCGTTCGGCTACGGCACCAAGTTCCCGGCGAAGTACCAGAAGGCCCTGTACCTCTGCGACTGGACCTTCGGCACGATGTACGCCCTCCACCTCGTGCCCGAAGGCGCGACCTACCGCGCGGTGAAGGAAGAGTTCCTCTCGCGAACCCCGCTCCCCCTGACCGACGTCGCGGCCGGGCCCGACGGCGCCCTCTACTTCAGCGTCGGCGGCCGAGGGACCCAGTCCGAGCTCTACCGCGTGATGTATGCCGGCGAAGAGTCGACGGCGACCGTCGACGCCAAGGATCCCCGGTTCGCCGACGTCCGTGCCCTCCGCCATCGCCTCGAAGAGTATCACCATCGCGAAGCCGACCCGACCGAGGCCGTCGAACTTGCCCGGTCCTACCTCGGCCATGAGGACCGGTTCATCCGCTACGCCGCCCGGGTCGTCCTCGAACACCAGGACCCCAAGGCCTGGCAGGACATGGTGCTCGAGCTGAAGGACCCCGAAGCCCTCCTCACCGGCGTCGTCGCCCTCGCGCACCAGGGCGACAAGTCGCTCAAGCCCCGGATCCTCGAGGCGATCGAACGGCTCGACTTCGGCACCCTCGGCGAACCGCTCCAGCTCGACATGCTCCGGGCCCTCTCCCTGGTCTTCATCCGGATGGGCGAGCCCGACGCGACGACGGCCTCTCGCTTCGTCGCGAAGCTCGACCGGTACTTCCCTGCGAAGGGCGACCTGCTCAACCGAGAGCTCGCCAACATGCTCGTCTACGTGAAGTCGCCGACGATCGCCGCCAAGGGAATCGCCCTCATGAAGGCAGGTCCCAAGGAGTCGGCGTCGACCGTCTCGGAGCTGCTCGCCAGGAACCCGGGCTATGGCGGCACGATCGCCCAGATGCTCGCCAACAAGCCGGACGCCCAGAACATCCACTACGCCTTCGCCCTCCGCAACCTCAAGGAGAGCTGGACGCCCGAAGAGCGCAAGTTCTACTTCCGCTGGCTCCACGACGCCCACAAGTGGAGCGGCGGGGCGAGCTACCAGGGGTTCATCACGAACATCGACAAGGAGGCCTTCGAGAACGCCTCCGAGGCCGAGCGACTCATCGTCGAAGCCACCGGCGCCCGCGCCCCGTTCCAGGTCAAGGAGCTCCCCAAGCCGAAGGGTCCCGGCCACGAGTGGAATCTCGACGAGCTGCTGACCTTGTCCAAGACGAAGATGACCGGGCGTAGTTTCAAGGACGGCCAGACGATGTTCGCCGCCGCCCGCTGCGTCCTCTGCCACCGCTTCGGCGGCGACGGGGGCGCGACCGGCCCCGACCTCACCCAGGCCGCGGGGCGGTTCGGGTTCAAGGACCTCTCCGAAGCGATCATCGACCCGAGCAAGGTCGTCTCCGACCAGTATCGCGCCTCGACCATCGCCACGACCTCGGGCAAGGTCTACAACGGCCGGATCGTCAGCGAGTCCAAGGACGCCCTCACGATCCTCACCGACCCCGAAGACTCCACCAAGGTCGCCGAGGTCGCCAAGTCCGACGTCGACGAGATGAGCCCCGCCAAGACCTCGCTGATGCCCGAGAAGCTCCTCAACTCCCTGAACGAAGACGAGGTCCTCGACCTCCTCGCGTACATCCTCTCTCGAGGTGACGCGAAGGACCCCATGTTCCAGAAGAAGTGACAACCCGTGCCGGACCCCGGTGTTTCTCCGACACCGGGGTTCGGCCGCAGTCATGGCCGGGTACCGTCCGCGACGTCCCCATCCGGTGACAGAAACCCGGTTGGCTCATGCAGCATCGGAACGACGGACATACATAAGCCGCTTCATCCCGGCCGCCACGGCGAGGCCCGACAGGACGACCGCGGCCGTGACCCAATGGACGTGCGCGGCGTACCAATCGAATCCCCGCTTGAGCGGGTGGCCGAGGATCACGGCCCGGGCCTCGGCGTCGTTGAGGTGGGGAGCGGCACCTCCTCCACCAAGGGCATATTCATAAGAGAATACCCCGCCGCCGAAAGCCGCGTGGTGGGCTAAAGCACCTCCTCCCGCGGCAAATTCCCAACCGATCGCGCCTCCCCCGCAGGCCTGCCAACCGATCCCGAGGCCCCCGAACCCGAACACGCCGAGCCCCAGCCCGCCCAGGGCGACAACTCCCAACGCGAGCCCGCCGACCGCGAAGACGCCCAAGGCAACCCCGCCGAAGCAGATTCCTCCCACAGCACGACCGCCGATCGCAACAAGTCCCCGCGCCTTGCCGCCGATCGCCAGGACAATCCCTCGCGCATCATCCCCGATCGCGATCCAGCCCCGGGCGATTCGGGGATCAAACCTCGTCGGGATCGGCCCACCGATCGGCCGAGGGTCGCTGACGTTGATGTCGACCAAGGGAAGTCCAAGGAGCGTCGCCCGGCTGCGATGGACTCGCCCGCGGTATCGGGCCGCCAAACCGTCGACCCTCGTCTTCATCGCCGTGTGATTCGCCTCGGAGGCCGGGCCGCTCTCCGCGCGGATCTTCGCCACGGTCCGGCTCAGCCGGATCGTTTCCACGAGGATGTAGCCCTGTAGCGCCGCGAGCCAGCACCCCAGGCCGACCAGATACGCGGGGCGTCCGGCGAGGGTCCAGATCAACGCGAAGAGCAAGGCGATCATGACGACGGAGACGAGCAGCATCCGCCGGCCGGCGCGGAGGATCTCGTCCCGCTCTCGGGTCGTGGGTGCAAGTTGGGCCGGGAGCCAGGTTCCGAACCATTGCCCGACGACCCCGAAAACCGAGCCCAGGAGGCCCCCCAGCAGACCGCCCGAGAGGCCAAAGCCAACAACCGCTTTCGCGACCGGGGGAGCGGCCGCAACCCCGGCGGCCATCGCCCCTTTGGCGCTCGAGGCGCCGGCGGCCAGGCCGGAGATCACCGCCACGGTCAAGCGACGGCCCGGCCGGCTCCGCCGCAGGCCGGCCTCGACCCGCTCGGCCATCCGATCCCGCAGCATCGCCCGCCCTCGGGAGAGCCGTTGCTTGACGGCGTCCTCGGTGAGCTCCAGGGCCGAAGCGACATCCGCGACCGACCGCCCCTCGCGATAGAAGAGGATCAACGCCTCCCGATATGACTCGGGGATGCTCTCGAGGGTCTTCCAGACCATCGCCTCTTCTTCCCGAGAAACGGCCTCCTCCAGCGGCCCGGGCTTTTCGGCCGGGGACTCCGGCACCGACTCGAGGGCGGCCGAATCCGCAGGGCGTGCGGCCCGACGTCCCGCGTTCTTCCCGAGGTTCCTCGCGATCCCGCAGAGCCAAGGCCGGAGCCGGCCGGGATCGAGCAGCGACGCCCGCTCTCGCCAGGCCGCCCAGAAGGTCTCCTGGGCCACGTCCTCGCTGAGCGCCAGGTCGCCGCACGCGTTGTAGGCCACGGCGGCGACCAGCGACTGGTGCCGCTTCACGAGGACCTCGAACGCCTCGACACTCCCCCGACAGACAAGAATCCAGAGGTCGGAATCGAGCGTCCTCTCACTCGGAGTCGGAGTCGAACTCGACAGCGTCATGACGTTCCCCCGTTGACGTTTTCCAGGACGATCAGGGGCGCCACGGTCCCGCACGCCCTCCGAGATCAGTGGCGCGAGGCCGGTCGGAGGTGACAGGATTCTTCCGAGTCGTGCGTAATGGCAAGGATCAAACTCGAGGCCGAGAGATGTGCATTCCGACGAGCCGGGCGATCAGGATCGTCATGTAGATCTGCCCGACGATCGCCTCGACGTAGCATAGGGTCTGGACGTGGGGGCCTCGAGGGACCATCTCGGCGTAGCCGAGCGTCGTGAGGGTCGCGAAGCTGAAATACATGAGGTCGGGGAAGTGGTCACGCACCGTCACCCGGACTGGGACCGCCCCCTGGCCCTCCATCGGGAACCGGAAAGAACCGGGGTAGGCCATCCCGACGACGGCATAGGCGAAGACCCAGGCGAGCCCGATCAACAGGTACACGCAGACGGCCGCCTTCAAGGTCTCCAAGGTCACCTCGGCGTGCCGGAGGATGGCCGAGAGGATCATCCCCGAGGCGTACGCGAGGCCCGCGAGGACCAGGATGTGGTGCAGACCGAAGAGCAGGGGATTGAGCTTGAGGTACGCCGCACAGTGGACCCCCAGGGTGGCCACCGTCAGCGACATCCCGAGGATGAGAGGCCTCCTCCCGCTGGCCGAGGCGCGGATCCCAGCCAGCATCACCGCGAAGACGAGCACATCGATCGGGCTGGCGAGCACGTCTCCGCCGCTCAGCCAGGGGGTGAGGAGCACGAGGGCGAGCAGGAGCGTGAGCAGCAGTCCATAGCGTCCCCCGAATGTCCTGCCGATCGTCGGACGGGTCTTCGTAATGACCTTCTCCGCTGCCATCGACCTCGCCCCTCTTCGGCCCGATCCTCCTCCCGGAAGCGGCGAGGAGAGCCTCCCAACCGTCCTCCGAGACCGGCCGACATCTTACCGGACGGCACCGACCATGGCGCGGCCTACGCCGGGGGAAACCGCTTGCAATCCCGCCCCCTCCACCGCATCTTGAGATCGGCCCTGCGCCTCGAAGGCCAGGCCGCTCTCCTTCGCGTTCTCTCAAGGTCTCCTTCCCATGCGCATCGCCCGAGCTTTGATCGCGTCCGCCGCCCTTGTCGTCTCTTTGATGAGTCCTGCCGGCCTCCGGGCCGCGGAACCCGCGCCGGATGCGGCCAAGGGCAAGAAGTACCTGATCATCCACGCGGACGACGCCGGGATGTGCCACTCCGCGAATCGGGGGACCTTCGAGGCGTTGGAGAAGGGGATCGTCACGTCGTGCAGCATCATGATCCCGTGTCCCTGGGTCAAGGAGTTCGCCGACTACGCGAAGGCCCACCCCGAGAAGGACTACGGGATCCACCTGACGCTCAACTCGGAGTGGGCCCAGTTCAAATGGGGCTCGGTCGCGAGCCGAGACAAGGTGCCAAGCCTGCTCGACAAAGACGGCAATTTCTACGGCGGCGTCGACGGGGTCATGAAGAACGCCAAGGCCGAGGAAGTCGAGATCGAGTTGATCGCCCAGGTCGAGCGGGCGAAGGCCCTCGGCATCCCGATCAGCCACCTCGACACCCACATGGGGGCGTTGGTGAGCCGGCCCGACATCCTCGAGGTCTACGTCAAGGTCGGCCTCAAATACAACCTCCCCGTCCTCTTCCTACGCAACGTCGACGGGGCCATCGGCGAGGAGTACCCCGCCCTCCGCGAAAAGGGTAAGGCCCTGCTGGCAGCCCTCGACGCGAAGCGCCTGCCCGTCCTCGACAACCTCGTGCAGTTCTACGGCGGCGACGACCTCGACAAGCGGGCCGAGACCTATCTCAATTCCCTGAGGACGCTCCCGGCGGGCGTCAGCCAGCTCATCATCCATTGCGGCGTCGCCGACGATGAGCTCCGCGCCGTCACCAACAGCTCCGAGCGTCGCGACTCCGATCGGAAGATCTTCACCGACCCCGCCACCGCCGCCGAGATCAAGCGGCTGGGGATCGAGCTGATCTCCTGGAAGCAGTTCCGGGAGATGACCGAGACCGCGGCCAAGCCGAACGGGGCGAGCAACGTCCGCTGAGGATGTTGGCCGGCGCGAGTTCGATGGTCGTCGACCTTCCCCCCCGCGTCGTCGACGACCTCCGGCTCGTTGCCAGCCGACTTCAGGGAGCTTTCCGCAAAGGACGAGGGAACCCGATGCAACGAGTCCTGCTCCTGACGACTGCCGCGCTCATGGCCCCTCTCGCCTCGGCGGACGAGCCGACCAAGGGGCATCCGATTAGGATCGTCAGCCCGAAGGACAACGGGATCAGCGCGACCGGGATCAATGAGCTCGGCGACATCATTGGTTTCGAGTGGAGGGAGAACAAGAAGTATCCCGGGATGCTGGACCAGATCCCCTTCTTCGCTCGAGGGAAGGAGATCACCCCGCTCCCGCTCCTCCAGGGGTATACCGCCGCCTTCCCGGCCGCCGTCGACGAAAACGGCCAGGTCGTCGGGCGGGTCAGCCGTCCCCCGTCGAAGCTTAGCAAGGTGATGCGCAACCAGGCCTTCCTCTGGGATGCCAAGTCCGGTATCCGGGGCCTCGGTGCCCTCGATGGAGACGCCTCGTCATTCGCCTGCGGCATCACCCGGGACGGCAGATGTATCAGCGGATATTCGGTCGGCGAGCAACGCATCCGGGCCTGCGTCTGGGAGAAACGAGGCGAGCGTTGGGAAGCCACGGCCCTACCTCACGCCGCGCGCCTCGGCTCCCAGGTGGTGGCGATCAGCGACGACGGCCGGTTCATCGCGGCCAACGACGGGGCCATCCCGTGTCTCTGGACCCGGGGCGCGTCGAACACCTGGACCCGCGAAGAAATCGGCGAAGCCGGGGCACTCATCCCTCGAGCCGTCAACAACCTGGGGACCGTGGTCGGCCTCCGCTACCCCGACAACGCGAATACGCAGGCCGTCGTCTGGACCCGAGACAAAGGCTGCAAACGACTCCGGCCCCCTTCCGACTACGGCAAGGCCGAGGCCACCGACGTGAACAACGACAACGTGGTGGTCGGCATGCTCGACGGGCCGACCGCCTCGGATAAAGGCCCTCGCGCCTTCGTCTACGAGAACGGGCGGCTTCGCCTGATCGACGAAGGGGGCGAGACCTTCGTCGCCGCGAATGCCATCAACGATCGGGGGCAGGTCGCCGGGATCATGGAGGACCAGGAAGAAGAAGACGACGCAAGTAAGAAGCAAGGGCCGGACGCCAAGAAACAGGCCCCGCCAGCCAGGCCTTGATCCTTCGGTCGAGTCACCAACAGGCCTGGGTCCGAGAGCGAGCGAAGCGAGCCGAGGCCTGTCGCCATCGGTTCCTCGATTCGCCTTGACCCTCCTCGCGATTCCGTCATCCTGGGTCCATCGGGGGGTCGTCCTTACGCGAGGCCCCCTGTCGAGAGTGTTGTCTCTACGGGACGAGGAACCGGTCGGCCGATTCGGATCGTCCGAGGAACCGGTGATGGCAGGCATGCGACCCAACGAAGCGAGCCAGGACCTGCCCGCCGGGAGCCCGCGAGGGACCTGCTCCCTGGCGTTGACGATCAACGGGGTCCGCTACGGCATGAAGCCGATCCGCGTCGACCGGGGCGCGGCCCGACGTTGCTTCGAACTCCGCAAGGCGGACGGCACCTTCTACCACGTCGCCGTCCTGGACTATGGGGCAGAATGCACCTGCCCCGACTTCGTCTTCAATCGAGACGGCCTCGACCCCCTGGGATGCAAGCACATCCGATCGCTGGTCGCCCTCGGCATCATCGACACGAGGGCCACCCACGTCCGGCGAGTCCCCCCGTCCGCCTTCGACGAGGAGTCGGAGACCCTCGAGCCCCTTCGGCGACCGGGCCAGCAGGCAGACCTGCAAGCCTAGATATCAACCCTTTTTCACGCCATTTCACGCCAAACAATACAATATTCACGCAAAACCAGGAAACAATCCCGGGTGCCGACGCCTCTTGGATTCAACAAGATCACATTAACTAGGCAGGCCAATCCCGAAGTCCCATGGACCCGAACCCGGGTAACCCGAAGACAACCGGGGAACGACATGAGTGCATACATGGGGCATTTCGTCATCACAAACCCTACCAAATAGCCCAATCGCCACCACGCTCCCGAAACCAGCAAGTTCGCCACAATACCACGCTCATTGACATCACGGAGCAACTCCGTCAGGAATCCGAATGATTCTAAGGAAGCTTTACAAGGATTCCTCTTCGCTTCTATCGAACATCTGCTAAACTGCGTCCCGTCGGTGACCAAGGACAGCTCTCCGTCGAAAGCCATTGCGATCGCGGCGCCCCAATTCAGGGTCGCCCGAAATTCCTCCTCTGAACTCGACGTACTTCCGGCCAGGTGAATTCGTCGGTCTCTGTTCACGCACCAGGATGGCTCCATGTTGAACATCTCGCTTGTCGGCCTCGGAATGCTCCTCGCGATCGCCGCGAGTGTCTACGCGAACCGCCTCCGCTCCCTCCTCCTCAGCGAGCGCTGCTGCCCGAACTGTGGCCCGAAATCCTCGCTCAGCCGAATCCCCCGCCAGTGGACCGATCGATTGATCGGCGGCGTGATCGCCTGCCGACGCTATCAATGCTTCTCCTGCCGCTGGAGTGGCCTGATCCGGGATCGGGCGACCAAGCCGTCCGGAAGGCCCGGGGGAACCACGGAATTCGAGCTCCCCGTCTTCCCGGCCGATGCCCGCGGCATCTCCGGCCATCACGCCTGAGTTGAGAACAGGGACGCCCCCTTGAGGAGGGTATACCTCCCCGGAGCGAGGCGTCCCATCGCCTTCCAGATCGTGTCTCCAGAAATCATTATTTTAATATACTTAAGAAATCTATTCAACAATTTCAAGCCTACGACCGAGCCTTTCCCACCTCCGCCAGCGATCCATTATCCCTAAGTTGTGAGAGATCAATCACTCGTTCCCACGGTCCCCGTGGGAATGCCGTCTTCGACCTCGGAAGGCCACCTGGAAACCATCCGAAGCGAGCGGACGAGCCCCTGTCAGGACTCCCGACTCGATCCCTCAATCGGCGAAGACGGCTTGATCCGGATCGTGACGCGTCCGCACGGAAAGAGGGTCGTCCACGGCCCGAAATACCGACGCGGAGCGTCGAAGACGGCATTCCCACGGGGACCATGGGATCGACATCCAAATATTCGTTCATGGACAGCGACGAGGCATGGTGGCCCTTGACGAACGCGGGGCTTGCCCTTCGTTTCGAACCGCCCCCTGACATGCCGCCCGCCCGCAACGCCCTTGCCAAGGAACCGGTCGTCCAACGGACGTGGGATCCCTCAGGCGGATTCCCGGCCCGACCTAGCGCTCATGTTGAGGCCCTGGGGAGTCCACTCCAAACGGGAGAGGCCCGGGAGCTTGGCGAGCTCCTCCACGACCGCGGGTTGGGTGGGATCGTCGGGGCGGGCCCGCCAGGTGACCTCGCAGAGGAGCGTCCAGGTCCGTTCCGGCTTCGCGTAGCAGACCCCTGGATTCGACATGCGGAGCCCTTGCCCGTGGATCACGGCGCAGACCTCGGCCTCCGTCGGCCCGTCGAGCGCCGCGGTCAAGGAGAGGAGGGCCCGTCGTTCCTGCGGGAACATGGCTTCGAGGCGTTTGAGTACCGAGATGATGAGCATTCCCATCACGAGCGCCGCGATTCCCAGCGAGAGCTGGCCCCCGCCGAAGCATAGCCCAAGGATGGTCGCGAACCAGAGCGTGGCCGCCGTCGTGACGCCGACCACCACGTCCCCTCTCTTCAGGATCGCCCCACCCCCGATGAACCCCATCCCCGTGAGGATGCCAAGGGGGAGCCGCATCAGATCGAGCGAGACGAACGAGTCGGAAGGTCTTCCTGCCGTCATCAGGAGCAGGTTCACCTGGATCATTGACACCGCCGCGGCCAAGCAGACCAGCAGCGTCGTCCTCAACCCGGCGGGTCGGCCATGTTCGCCCCGATCGAAACCGATGAGCCCCCCCGCGATCACGGTCAGCGTCAACCTCAAGACGATCTCATACCAAGCGAGCTGGGGCGACATTCAACCCTCCGTGCCGACCTTTATCATCGACCCGATATCGGGATGGATTCCGGACGGAAAAGATGACAGTCAACAGATGACGCAGACGATCGCAGATAAAATCCATTGATTAACAAAAATTCTTTAAAACTTCGAGTTTTAAATTATCTATGTTAATCTGCGCCATCTGTCGGCAATCCGTCTTCGATTCCCATCCGTCTTCCATCCGTGGCTAGAAATCAAACTCCGGGACCGGCCAGGATCGCCAACAGGGCGTCGTGGTCGACCGGCTTGACGAGGTGATAGTCGAAACCGGCGGCCCGGGAGCGTCGCCGGTCTTCGTCCTGGCCGTAGCCCGAGATCGCGACGATGACCGAATCCTCGCAGGAAGGGCGGCGCCGGAGGGCGGTCACGACCTCGTAGCCGTCCATGCCGGGCATGCCGATGTCCATCAGGATGAAATCGGGCGTGAATTCATCGACGACCGCCAGGGCCTCGAGGCCGTCGTGGGCGCTTCGGACCTCGTGGCCCAGGAAGGTCATGAGGCGGGCGAGCCCTCGGGCGGTGTCGAGGTTATCGTCGACCACGAGGATCCGAGACTTCGGCGAGGCGTGCGTCGGCCCCTCGACTCGAGGCCTTGCGGAGACCGGGCCCTCCGCCGCCGGGTTCGCCAAGGGGAGATGCACGGCGAACATGCTCCCCTGGCCTCGCCCTTGGCTCTCGGCGACGACGCGCCCGCCATGCATCTCGATGATCCGTTGCACGATCGTGAGCCCGATGCCGAGGCCCCCTTCGGAGCGGGCGACCGAGCGATTCCCCTGCACGAACAACTCGAACATCTGGGGGAGCTGGTCGGGCGCGATCCCCAGGCCCGTGTCCCTCACCGAAATCACGAGTTCCCCGCCCTTGACGGCCGTCGTGAGGTGGATCTTCCCGTGATTCTCGGAATACTTGGCCGCGTTGTTCAGGAGGTTGGCCACGACCTGCTCGAGCCGCGTCGGGTCGACGTCGACCTTCGCGTCCCCGTGCCCGTACTCGACCGTGAGCTCGTGTTCCCGGGCCTGGACGAGGAGCATGACCGAGGCCACGGCGTGCTCGACGACGGGCTGGACGTCGAGCACTTGCTTCTTGAGCTGGATCGTCCCTCGGGTGATCCGGGAGACGTCGAGGAGGTCGTCGATGAGGCGGGAGAGGTTCTTCACCTGCGCCTCGATGACCTGCGTCGCCCACTCGTGGTGTTCGCCCTCGGCCGACCGCTTGGAGACCTGGGTGGCGTTGCTGATCGCGGCCAGGGGGTTGCGGAGCTCGTGGGCGAGCATGGCGAGGAACTCGTCCTTGCGCCGGCCGGCCTCTTCGAGGGCCGAGGCGTACTGCCGGCTCTCCTTCAGGAGCCTGGCGTTCTCCTCGGTCGCGACCTTGAGCTCATCGCGTTGGCGGAAGAGTTCGAAGAAGGCATCCGCCTTGCTCCGGAGGATCTCGTGCTCGATGGGCTTGTGGAGGAAGTCGACGGCGCCGGCCTCGTACCCTCGGAAGCGTCGCTTGCGGTCGGCGTTCCCGGCGGTGAGGAAGATGATCGGCACGCGTCGGGTCCGCTCGGATCCTCGCATGAGCTCGGCGAGCTCGAAGCCGTCCATCCCGGGCATCTGCACGTCGACGAGCGCAAGCGCGACCTCGTATTTCAGGAGGAGCTCCAGGGCCTCCGGCCCGGTCCGAGCCTTGAGGAGGACGAGGCCTTCGCGGCGCAGGAGGGCCTCGAGCGCCAGGAGGTTGCCCTCGAGGTCGTCGACGAGCAAGAAATAGACGGGATTAGGCGGCTTCGCGTTCATGAGGGTTTGACCACCTCCTTGAGGTACTCCGCGATGGCTTCCAAGCTCAAGGCTCGCGACCCGGGGCATGCGTCGAGCGCGGCCTGCGGCATCTCTCGAGAGTGGGCGAGCGCCGGGTCCTGGACCAGGGCGAGCCCCCCCGCGTCCTGGATGGTGCGAAGCCCTCGGGCTCCGTCGTGGTTCGCCCCCGTGAGCACGACCCCGATCAAGCCCGGGCCGTACGCGTCGGCGGCGGTCTCGAAGAGCACGTCGATCGAGGGCCTGCTGTACGAGACCGGCTCGTCGCTCGACAGCGACAACCGTCGGTCGCGTTCCACCAGCAGGTGATAATCCGGCGGCGCGAAATAGATCCGGCCGCCGAGGATCGGCTCCTTATCTTCCGCTTCACGGACGTCGACCCGGCACTTCGCCCGGAACAGCTCGGCCAGGACGCTTTCCTTGTCGGGGGGGATGTGGACCACGATCATGATCGGCAGCGGGAACTCCCCCGGCAGGGCAGGGAGGAGCCTGGACAGGGCGTCCACCGCCCCGGCCGACGCCCCGACGACGACGGCTTCGACCCGGGGCCTCACGTGGCACCTCGCTTCTGATAAATCCGCTCGTCCCTCGAGAATTCGGTGAAGGCCTCGGCATGCTTCGAGAACCGGAGATTCTCCTTGGCCCCCAGGCCGAGGAAGCCCTTCCTCGTGAGCGATTCCCGGAACAGGCCGACCGCGCGATCCTGGAGCTCCCGGTCGAAGTAGATCAGCACGTTCCGGCACGAGACGAGGTGGACCTCGGCGAAGACGGCGTCGCTGACCAGGCTATGGTCGGAGAAGACGACCTGTCGGCGCAGGCTCTTGTCGAAGACGACCGCACCATACGCCGCCGTGTAGTAGTCCGAGAGCGAAGACTTCCCCCCGGATCGTCGATGATTCTCGGTGAAGAGCGGGACCCGGTCGAGCTCGTAGACACCGGCCTCCGCCTTCGCCAGGGCGTTGGGGTCGATGTCGGTGCCGTAGATCAGCGTGCGCGACTCGAGCCCCTCCTCCCGAAAGAGGATCGCCAGCGAGTAAACTTCTTCCCCTGCGCTGCAGCCGGCGACCCAGACCTTCAGCGACGGATACGTCTTCAGGTGGGGCACGACGACGTCCCGAAGGGCCCGGAAGTAGGCCGGGTCGCGGAACAGCTCGCTCACCTGCACGGTCAGGTACGACAAGAGCTTCGGCAGCACCGCGCCGTCGTGGAGGACTCGGTCCTGGAGCTGGGAGAAGGTCCGACAGCCGAAATGCTCCCGCCCCAGCGTCAGGCGACGCTTCAGCGAGGCCATCGAGTAGCCTCGGAAGTCGTAGTGATACTTCCGGGAGATCGAATCGAGCAGGAGCCGGAGCTCGATGTCGTCGGTCTTCTCGAGCACGGCCCGATCCTCCCCCATTACCGAGGCATCCAGACCCGGACGAGAGACAGCAGCTTCTCAACGTCCAAAGGCTTGGCCAGGTAGTCGTTGGCGCCCGCCGACAGGCAATCCTCCTGGTCGTTCTTCATCGCCTTCGCCGTGAGCGCGATGATCGGCAGCTTCCGCCAACCGGCGTCCTTCCGGATCTCTCGCATCGCGGTGAGCCCGTCCATCTCGGGCATCATGATATCCATGAGCACGAGGTCGATCGACTCGGGCGGATCTCCCTTCGACCGCTCGAGCGCGGCCAGGGCCTCGCGGCCATTCCTGGCGATCAGGACCTTAGCCCCCCTCGGCTCGAGGATGCTCGTGAGCGCGAAGACGTTGCGCACGTCGTCCTCGACGACGAGGATCCGCCGCCCTTCGAGCGCGGCGTCCCGGCTCCTCGCCTTCGCGAGCATCTTCTGCTGCTCGGCGGGGAGCTCCGAAACCACCTGGTGCAAGAACAGCGTGACCTCGTCGAGCAACCGTTCGGGGGACTTCACCCCCTTGATGATGATCGACTTCGAATACTTCCGAAGCTGCTGCTCCTCGTCGATCGAGAGGTCTCGCCCCGTGTAGACGATCACTGGCGGGAACGAGTAGGTATCTTCCCGGCTCAGGGTCTCGAGGAGCGAGTAGCCCGAGGCATCGGGGAGCGAGAGGTCGAGGACCATGCAGTCGAACGTGGTGGTCTTGAGCCGTTCGAGGCACTCGCCCGCGCTCTCCGCCCCGACGGTCTCGACGTCGTGGGCCCCCAGGAGCTTGCGGAGGCTGTCGAGCTGGACGGGGTCGTCCTCCACGATCAGGACCCGACGGAGGCGCTGGTCGAGCCGGGCCTCGAGCTGGGAGAGGGCCTGGCCAAGTTCCTCGCGCTTCACGGGCTTCAGCATGTAGCCGACGGCGCCGAGGGCGAGGGCGGTCTGTGCGTGGTCGTGCCCGGAAACGACGTGGACCGGGATGTGCCGGGTCCTCGAGTCCTGCTTCAGGCGATCGAGGACCGAGAGGCCCGAGAAGTCGGGCAAGCCCACATCGAGGATCACCGCGCTAGGCCGGTGCTGGGCGGCGACGATCAGTGCCTCCTCGGCGGTCGTCGCGATCAGGCAGTGGAAACCGTTCTCGTGGGCGAGGTCGTAGATGACCCGGGCGAACACCACGTCGTCCTCCACGACCAGGATGACACGCCGAGTGCCGGTCAATTCCTGGCGGTCGTCGGCCACCCGACGAGTCAAGGAGGGGCTCGAAGCGGCGGGGTCCGGTCGGGATGCGGCGAAATCCTTCTCCGGAGCCTCGGTCGTCGTGGTCGTCCGAGAGATCCCCGAGGCCGACTCGGCCTGCACCGCCGAGGCCGCCAGGCCGGCCGTCCTGGGTTGGACGAGCGACGGGTCGAACGAGCGGGGGATCGTGACCGTGAACGTGCTCCCTCGCCCGGGCGCGCTCTCGAGGTGGATGTCGCCGCCGAGGATCCTCGTGAGCTCCCGGGCGATCGAGAGGCCGAGGCCCGTGCCTCCGTACTTCCGGTTGGTCGTCCCGTCCGCCTGGCGGAAGGCTTCGAACACCACCCTCTGCTGCTGCGCCGAGATGCCGATCCCGGTGTCTCGGACGACGAACGCGACGCGGTCGCCCGAAGCGGCCTCGACATCCAGCGTCACCTCGCCGGCTTCGGTGAACTTGAGCGCGTTCGACAACAGGTTCTTGATGACCTGCTCGAGTCGTTGCCGGTCGGTATCGATAACCTCGGGACAGCCCTTCGCGATTTGGACACGGAGTGCGAGCTGCTTCTGCTCGGCGACCGGCCGGAAGATCCGCCCGAGCTCCTCCACCAGCCGAGGAAGCCCCACCGGCTCGGAGCGGACCTCCATGTGCCCGGCCTCGATCTTCGAGAGGTCGAGGATGTCGTTGATCAGGGCCAGCAGGTCGTTCCCGGCGGACCGGATGGTGTCGGCGTACTGGACCTGTTCGTCGGTCAGGTTCCCTTCGCGGTTGTCCGCGAGCAACTTGGCGAGGATGAGGGAGGAGTTGAGCGGGGTGCGGAGCTCGTGCGACATATTCGCCAGGAAGTCGGACTTATACCGGCTCGCCTGTTCGAGCTCTCGGGCCTGGAGCTCGACGGCGGCCTTGGCGCGGCTCGCGTCGTCGCGCTGGGCCTCGAGGACTTCCGCCTGCTTCTCCAACTGGGAGTTGGTCTGCTCGAGCTCGGCCTGCTGGAGCTCGAGCCTCCCTTGCGAATCTCTCAGGGCCCGGCCTTGTTCTTCGAGCTCCTCGTTCGAGACCCGGAGCTCTTCCCCTTGCGCCTGGAGCTCTTCGGCCTGGCGCTGGGTCTCGTGCAAGAGGTTCTGGACGTGGGCCCGGAACGTCGCCGAGCGGATCGCGACTCCGACCGACTCGGCGATCCCCTCGAAGAATTCGAGGTTGTCACCGGTCATCGGTCGCATGAAGCCCAGTTCGAGCACCCCGTTGACCTGGCCGTCCTCCTTGATGGGGACGACGGCGAGGTGCCTCGGCTTCCCGCGCCCGAAGGCCGAGCCGACGGCCAGGTAACCTTCGGGGACATCATGGACGTGGAAGGTCCGGCCGTCCTTAACGGCCTGCCCGAGTAGCCCGTCGCCCGGCTCGAAAACGTCAGGAGTGCCGCCGCCCGAGGCCACTCCATAAGTGGCGATCCGTCGGTAGTGGCCGTCCTTAATGAAGAGTGCCCCTGCCTGGGCGTCGAGATACTCGGCGATGAAGCGGAGCAGGTTGTCTCCAAGTTGCTCGACACGCTGCTCCCCGAGCATCACTTTGCTCAAACCGATCTGACCCGTCTGGAACCATTCCTGCCTCCGCCGAGCCACCATCGAGCGATTGAGCAGGTAACCCACGGCGCAGACCAGGAACACGCCGATCAACCCGGTCAGGAGCCCCGTCCCGACGGTCACCCCGTAGGCGTTTTCCATCTCCTCGAGCCGACGATTCCGGAGTCTCCGCTCTTCTTCCTGCATCTCCTCGACCTTGGCCCGGATGGCGTCCATGGCCCCCTTGCCACGGTCGGACACCACGACGGCCAGCGCGGCCTCGAACCCCTTGGTTCGCCGCAAGGCGATCGTCTCTTCGAGCTCCTGGAACTTGGAGGCGATCCGACCCTGGAGCGCCGAGATCCGCCCTTGTTGCGCGGGATTGTCGCGGGTCATCCGCTCCACGTCGCGGACGCGCTCGTCGATTTGGGCCACGGCCTTCGTGTGGGGCTCGAGGTATCGCTCGTCGCCGGTGATCAAATAGCCGCGCTGGCCGGTCTCGGCATCCTTGGCAAACGAAAGGATCTCCTCGAGGGCGGCGAGGACCTCGTGCGTGTGAGTGATCTGCTCGGCGTCGACCTTGAGGGTGCGTGTGTTGACGAACGAGATGATCCCGCTGGTCACGAACAGGAGCAGGACGGCGGCAATGCCAAGATAGAGCTCGGCGCCCGATCGTTGGGGAAGAGATCCACGTTGCGGCTCATCAATCATCGGCGTCCTGATCCGTCACTGTCGTAGAGGCCAAGCGATCCACTTCGCCCGTTGTGGCGGACGAGGTCACGAACTCGGGCTTAAAAGCCCTCGGATTAGGGGGAGGTTCGGCGGGGCCTGGAGCCTACGCTCGAAGGCGATCCGGGTCGGCGACGAGTCATCCGCAGCGTATGGCGACCGGGAAACCACCTTGATCTCGTTGGGGACGAGCGCCAAGGTCGCATGAGGTCCCGTCGGCATCGGCGCCCACGCTCTCGTAAGCCCGGCCTCCAACAACCATCGCCGAACCTTCGGAAGAACCCCTTCAAACACAGCAAATGCGAGGCCAATTCATCCAGGCCCGGGAGGCGTCTTCGAAGCGAGCACCAGGAAGACGCCCGAAATCCCTGGGTTTTGCCGGGGAAGGGGGGTCGGCGCCGACTCCTCGGCCGACCGCGGAACCTGAGATCGTGCGGCCCTCAAGATACGAAATCCGGGCGGTTCCCCGCAAGCGCGCCTCGCTCGGCGACCGAGCGACGACGCCCCATCGGGCGAGTGTCGGCACGAACCGGCTGACGACCCTGTCAACGAACTCGAGAACGACGTCTCCTATACGTCGGCACGCCGATTGCCCCTGAAGAATTGTCTGACAAGGTCGCACACGCGGACCACCTCGGTCGAGGAGGCGCGAGTTCAGACCCGAGGCCGTGCGTGGTGTAAAGGGGTGGGGCATGCCGCGGGACTTCGCATTGGAAGAGATGGACCGACTCAAGCAAATGCAACGGGCCCACTGCCACAACCCCTACCTCTGCGACGTCGTGGAGCGCAACATCGCGACCCTGATCGAGGTCCGTCGGCAGACCGAGCGCACGAGGAGTCGACAGGACCGGATCGCCGATCGTATCACGACGTTCTCCGGCAGCATGGCGTTCATCTACCTCCACGCAGCCTGGTTCGGGATCTGGACCGTCGCCAACCTCGGCGTCTTCGGGGAGCGGTTCGTCTTCGACCCGTTCCCTTACGGGCTCCTGACGATGGTCGTCTCGCTCGAAGCGATCTTCCTCTCCACGTTCGTCCTCCTCAGCCAGAACCGCCAGGCCGAGATGGCCGACCGCCGAGCCGACCTCGACCTCCAGATCAACCTCCTGACCGAACACGAGGTGACCCGCGTCCTGACCTTGGTCGACGCCATCGCCGACCACCTCGGCCTCGAGGTCGGCAACGACCCCGAAATCGAGGAACTGAAGAAAGACGTCGCCCCCGAGCATGTCCTCAGGGAGCTCGACGAGCGTGCCGGGACCGTGAAGGCCACCGAGCCGAACTAACCAATATGCATAAAGTCTACCATGTTATCACTTCTATAAATCATGATTAATTCCGACCCGGCCGACCACGACGGTCGCCGACGCGGCAAGGAACCAAACCGAACACACAATCGACGACAATCGTATTCAATAAATCATTTAGATAACTTTCTTAAAAAAAATTCCGATGATTTTATGTTTTATTCGTCTTATCCGTGTTCAATCCGTGTTTCATCCGTGGCCAAACGATCCCGTCTTCCATCCGCGGCGGATTCTGAAAGCGACCTCGTTCCACCTTGGCCTGCTTTGAGGAGGGTTGGATCCGGGTTTCACCGAGGCCGAATTCGTGCGAGAATCGTCGCCGGTTCGAACTCCGATGTCTACAGGAGAACAGGTGATGGCGAGTCGGATCGGGCGATGTGCGGCGGCCTGGCTGATCCTGTTGTCCGGCACGTCGATGGGAGCCGAGCCGGGGACCTTGCCCCGGGCCGAGGGATATTCCGGATGTTGGTACTCGATCGGCCCGACGAAGGATGAGTTCAAGTACAAGTATAGCGGCGGCATGGCCACCTACCCCCAGCAGCACGCGCCGATCGCCGTTTACGACGAGGCGTCGAATCGGACCTTCTTCGTCTACGGCGGCGCGAATCCCGAGCGGACCTCGATCCTGCACATGGTCTCCTATTTCGACCACGCCTCGAAGACATTCCCCGCCCCGAGGATCCTGCTCGACAAGGCGACCACCGACGCGCACGACAACCCGATCCTCCAGATCGACGACGCCGGATACCTCTGGATCTTCTCCAACGCGCACGGGACGGCGCGACCGTCCTTCATCCACAAGAGCCTGAAGCCGCGCTCGATCGACGGATTCGAGCGCGTGGTGAAGTCGAATTTCTCTTATGGGAATGCCTGGGTCGTCCCCGGCCGAGGGTTCCTGTTCCTCCACACGAAATACGCCTCGGGCCGAGGCCTGCGCTTCATCACGAGCCCCGACGGCCGCGACTGGTCCGACCCGACCCCGATCGCCCGGATCGACCAGGGGGACTACCAGGTAAGTTGGCGACGCCATGGGACGGTCGCCACCGCCTTCGACTACCATCCGAGGCCGCTCGGCCTCGACGCCCGGACGAACCTCTACTACCTCCAGACCCCCGACGCGGGCAAGACCTGGACGACCGCCGACGGCGCGTCGGTGACGCTCCCCTTCGATACCCCGGCGAACCCCGCCCTCGTCCGTGACTTCGCCTCGGAACACAAACTCGTCTACCTCAAAGACCTGAACTTCGACGCCGAAGGGCGCCCGGTCGTCCTCTTCCTGACCAGCAAAGGCCACCAACCCGGCCCCGAACGCGGCCCCCACGAGTGGCAGACGGCGCACTGGACGGGCAAAACCTGGAGGTTCCGCCCCTTCACGACGTCCGACCACAACTACGACCACGGCTCACTCTTCATCGAGCCCGACGGTCTCTGGCGGATCATCGCGCCAACCGACCCCGGCCCTCAGCCCTTCGGCACCGGCGGAGCCATGGTCATGTGGACCAGCCCCGACGAGGGCGCCTCCTGGACCCCGACCCGTCGCCTCACCAATGATCCAAAGCGCAATCACTCGTACGCACGACGACCGCTCAACGCCCACCCCGACTTTTATGCCCTCTGGGCCGACGGCAACGCTCGCGAAAAATCCGACTCGAATCTCTATTTCACCGACAAGCCGGGAACCCACGTCTGGCGACTTCCGGCCAAGGTCGCGGGCGATTCGACGACGCCCGAGCTCGTAGACTACTGATCCCAATACATCAACACCTCGCAGAAGAATCCCGCTACGCACCCGGTCGAAGCGCATCCTCCAATCCTGCCTCAACGAAACCACCCACGGAGCCGGCGAAGAAGCTCCCGAAAACAGCCGGCATCGCGCCTCGTCCCATTCTCGAATTCCCGGGGTCTTGACGGACAAGCCAAGGCCGAGTGCTCGAGAAAATTTAGGCCTTCCTCGTACCTCAGGCGGGTGATTCGTCGCCCCCGGAGTTGAAGGTCCAGGGCGTTGCGGATGTCATCCTCGTCGAGCTTGCACCGTTCCCAGAGCATCCTGTCATAGTTGAGCCAACCCGCCGTCTCCCACGCGAAGCGCCTCATCGCATCGATCTGCTCGAACCCGAAGCCTCTCCGGATCAGCTCCGCGACGACGTCGTCGTACCAGTCGTCGGCATGCTCGGTGTCGAGGATCTCCTCACAGACGAGGGCCCAGGTGGAAACCTCCCCCCAGTGGGCCACGTTTTTCGGACGTGCGGTACCACCTCGGATCCGCCGAGCAGCCTCGGTGAGCGGCCCTGAAAGGATCATCCGA
Source organism: Singulisphaera rosea (assembly GCF_054877945.1). Taxonomy (NCBI): domain Bacteria; kingdom Pseudomonadati; phylum Planctomycetota; class Planctomycetia; order Isosphaerales; family Isosphaeraceae; genus Singulisphaera; species Singulisphaera rosea. The sequence continues at coordinate 145,028 of NZ_JBTYIP020000022.1, forward strand.
TCGACGAATTCACGCGTGATGACATTCATGCACGACAAGCCGCCTTCGAATCGCGCCGGCGATCAATCGTCGGAACCGGGGTAGCAAAGACTGAGGTATTCGTCGAAGTCGTCGGCCAGAAAGTAGAGGGAATCGTATCCCGCGGGCTTCATCGAGAGCTGTCCTGTCCGCCGTAATTCTAGGTAATCGCGGATCTCGTCGGCCATCGCGATGAATCGAGCTTCGAATTCCTCGTCGGGCCAAAAGCACCGAAATTCACCGTCCAGAGCATAGACGGCCCCACGGTCAATACCGGCGACAGACAGGCACGTGTTCATTGCAAAATCCGCCACGCCGATGGTGACCATGTTCCTCGGAGTGATCATGGAGTCGAGGAGTCCCCGCACTTCGTCCGCGTCATGAAAACCGCGAAGGACATGATCTCCGAACGGCGTGGGCTCCTCGACGGGGCAGAGGATGTGGAACTCCACCTCGCCAACCAGAACCATCGGCACGCACATGCGCGTGGGGGAGACGATCTCACCATCAAAGGCAATCGCGTGATCGAAACGCATCCGTCCCTGAACGGCAGTGTTCGCCCGCTCGATGATCCGAGCTTTTGATCCCTGCGCCGTCGGGTAAGCGGCTCAGGGTCAGCCCTCACCACCGTCCAAGGGCATCGTCATCATCGCCTCGAACGACTCGGCCAGTGAGACCAGGTCGATCAATCGCTCGCGGTGCTTGGACGCGAGGCCCTTGAGCGTCGACTTGCCCAGGCGTTGCACCTGGCGGAAGAGCGTCACATCCTCGCCATCGCCGCAGTGGGTCTCTACCAGTAACGCGGCATCGGACTCCTCCAGCCACGGTTGGGCCTTGCAAAGCGCCGTCGCCAGGATCGCCCTGAACGACTCGAGGCACCGATGCAGGGCCTCGACCGCCTGGTCCTCGTCCCGATCGCCATCGAACGCGAGTTTCTCGAACCTCGCTCGGAGCGGGCCCACCATCGGGAGCAACCGCCCGCGATAGAGGCGATCGAGGTCCTGATGGTCGAGCGGGGCGAGACTCAAGGTCAAGCCGTCAACAAGCCAGGTCGAGGAGCGTTTGACGTCCATGTGGAATCCAGGGCGGCGCATCTTGAGCCAAGCGGTGAATTCGAGCCGGAAGGCGACGAGGCGGGGGTGCCTCAATGAATGCTTATTGCCATCATCGATGTGAACCTAACACATCCGATCCGGGCGTGCAATGGCCGGATCGCCCCATCCCGTCGCAGGCCGAACGTCAGAGCTGGTGCGTTCCTCGATTCCGAGCCACACGTGGGCCCTCCGGCTCGCCCCGTCACCTTCAGAGTCGATGAAGCACCAATCGGGCAGACATCGGTGTCTCCTTTCCGGCCAGAGACCAGCCTCCGCTGTTCACCTAAACGGGCAAGCTCATCGCGAAGGGGTCAATCGCGTGCCACGGCCGAGCTGCGACATGGGGAGGCGATACGGGTTGCGGCTCACCCTCTGCTCCCCTCGTCTACGACGCTATGTCCTCGCAACGGGATGACGGCTCGTCACGATTCGTGCGAGCAAGGCGAGGTCGACGTCTCCGGAACAAACCGGCCGATGCCCAATCCGGTCCATGGCTGGTAAACTCGGGACCGTACCCGGACGAGACAACCAAGGGGAACCATGCGTTGAGGTCGATATCCTGGTACCTGCTCGCGGCCCTCGGGGAGATCGGGGGTTGCTTCGCGTTCTGGGCGTGGCTGCGGATGAACAAGAGCCCGCTTTGGATCGCCCCCGGCGTCGCGTCTTTGATCGTCTTCGCCTTGGCACTCACCCGGATCGACGCCGAAGCCGCGGGCCGGGCCTATGCGGCCTACGGCGGGATCTACATCCTCTCCGCCCTGGTCTGGCTCTGGCTCGCCGAGGGTGTTCGCCCCGACCGCTGGGACATCCTCGGGGCGGTGGTCTGCCTCGCCGGCGCCGTAATTATCCTCTACGGGCCGCGAGACCGATGAGTCTCGGACGACCGAAATCCCTCCGCCTCCTTCGTTCGTCGATTCGATCGGCTCGAAGCCGTCTATGCGCAAAGATTATGGCTTCATGTTTTCATTTTCCGATTGACTCCAGACCCGGATGGCTGCGGGCAAGCCCGACCGACGATCGCTCGGAGCAACGGGATGGGTCGCGTCTTCCGGCTCTCCCCCAACCGGTCGAGCATGCAGTAGACTCGATAGTCCGCATAAAAATGCATTGAACCGTCAAAGCCATAAATACTCCATAGATTCCATCCCTCTTATTCATTTGGAATTTATCGCTCGCTGGGGGTATGACAGGCTTGTCCAACAACACCCCGACCCCTGCTCGACTCAAGCTAACCTCGAAACGTGTCGACCGGTTGAGGGTCGTGCTCCCTCTGTTGGCGGCACATGGGTTGCAAGCATAGCTTTCCGAACAAATTTGCCTGGGATGAAGGCGGGGTCTCTTCTCCGTGACCGTGACTCCGACATGACGGGTTTGAGCATCATTGGGTGCGTCGAGACGTTGCAGGATCCGCGAGTGCGAGTGCCCGGGCTCCCGTAGCCAGCTCAGCAGCGAGAGGACCCAGGTCAAGAATCCGAGATGGTCCCGAAGCCGGATTACGGAAAAATGACCTACAAGGGGTCGGGAAAAGTGGATGGAAAGGCAGCCGTCATCACCGGCGGTGACAGCGGGATCGGTCGAGCCGGTGCTCTTGCCTTTGCACGGGAAGTTGCGGACATCCTCACTTCCTATCTTACCAAGGAGTTTGATGGGAGCGAGACCGTGCGAGTCGTCGAAGCCGACGGGCGGAAGTGCGTCGCCGTCGCGGTCGACTTCCGCGAGGAGTTCCACAGCAAGGCGATCATCGAACGGGCGGTGAAGGAATTCGGCAAAGTCGACGTTTTGATCAATTACGCCGCCTTCCAGGTGAGCCGGGAGGAAATGTCGGAGATCAGCACCGAGGGAGTTCGACAGGACTCTGGACGCAAACCTCGACGCAATGTTCTGGCTGACCAAAGCGGCCGTACCGCAAATGTCCGAGGGCGGGTCCGTGATTAACACGTCCTCGATCCAGGCGGACAATCCCTGCCCTGAACGTCTTCCCTACGCCATGACCAAGGCCGCCATCCAGAACTTCACCGGAGGGTTGTCGCAGATGCTCGGCAAGAAGGGCATCCGGCCCAGCTGCGTAGCCCCTGGATCGATCTGAACGTCTCTCATCCCCGCGACCATGCCCCAAGAAAAAGGCAAGGACTTCGGCAATCACGTGGCACTTGGGCGGGCTTGCCAGCCCGCCGAACTTGCCCCTACCGTCGTACCGGTTGCATCGAACGGCGGGAGCTACAAAGCCGGTCCCACGGCCGCTGTGACCGGCGGCAAGCCGCTCAGTTGACGACCCATTCCCGAGGAGCCGCCCATGAGAGCCCTATGCTGGCACGGCAAGAGCGATGTTCGGGTAGACACCGTTCCGGACCCGACGATCGAGGATCCACGCGACGCCATCATTCAGATCACCTCCACGTGTATATGCGGATCGGATCTCCATCTCTACGACGGATACATGCCCACGATGGAGCCTGGCGACGTGCTCGGGCACGAGCCGATGGGCATCGTCGTCGAGGTCGGCAAGGGCGTCAAGAAGCTCAAGAAGGGCGATCGCGTGGTCGTGCCCTTCACGCTCTCGTGCGGGGAATGCTGGTACTGCAAACGGGGCGAGTTCTCGTTCTGCGATACCTCCAATCCCAACGCCGAGGTCGCCCGGAAGGCGATGGGGCAATCCCCCGCCGGGCTGCTCGGCTACTCCCACATGCTGGGAGGCTTCCCCGGCGGCCAGGCTGAGTATCTTCGGGTCCCCTACGCCGACGTCGGCCCGCAGGTGATCCCCGACGGTTTGCCGGACGAGAAGGTTGTCTTTCTCTCCGACATCTTCCCCACCGGTTACATGGCCGCCGAGAATGCCCAGATTCAGCCTGGCGACACGGTGGCGATCTGGGGGTGTGGGCCGGTCGCCCAGTTCACCATCCGGAGCGCATGGATGCTCGGCGCCGGGCGTGTGGTCGCGATCGACACGGTCGCAGAGCGGCTCGAGATGGCCGAGAGTTCCAAGGCCGAAACAATCGATTTCGGAAAACAAGACGTCTACGAATCCTTAATGGAGATGACCAAGGGTCGAGGGCCGGATTGCTGCATCGACGCGGTCGGGGCCGAGGCCCACGGTGGCGGGAGCATCGGTGCCGTGATCGATAAGGCCAAGGCCTCGGTTGGACTTGGCACCGATCGCCCCTCGGCGCTTCGGGATGCCATCATGTGCTGCCGGAAGGGGGGCACGGTGTCGATTCCGGGCGTCTACATCGGGTTCCTCGACAAAGTCCCGATGGGCGCCGCGATGAACAAAGGCCTGACTTTCAAGATGGGCCAGACCCACACCCAACGTTACACCCAGCCACTCCTTGAGAAAATCCAATCGGGGGCAATCGATCCCTCGTTCGTCATCACCCACAAGATCCCGCTCGAAGAGGCCCCCGCCGCTTATAAAACCTTCCGAGACAAGAAGGACAAATGCATCAAGGTCGTTTTGAAACCTTGATCATCACAATGCTTCTCGCTTCTTTGTAGACACTCGACTCCAGGGGGTCATCGGGGCGAACTCGTCCGAGGGGCCAGGGTCGGCTTGGGTCGCACGAGTCTAGTCCGAACGTCTCAACGAGGCTTTCTTCCACCCGATCCATTGACCAAGTCATCGATCGAAGTCGAAGCGTTGTGATTCTGCCGGACCTTCTCGTACATATCGTGGATTTGCTGCACCTCGCCCTCAGGACGACCCTCGAGGTTGATGAGAGTCGGGCTGACCTTGTTCACGGCCGCCACCAGTTCATTCCGCTTGACTTGCATCGCCAGCGTGTCCTTCGCCTGGGCCCGCTGGAGCAGGAAGAGTCGCAGGAAGGAGGTCATGGTCACGACCTCGTCGAAATAATGGTAAGCCTCCGACCAGCCGAGGACAACGGCGGCCCCGAGCCGGGAGGCGATCAAACCGAACCCTGCATGGGTCCCCAGAGGCCCGCTTGCAAATCCGGCCGCCCACCCCGCCATCGATTCCAGACGATCTGTGGTTCGCAGCTCGAGCACGTGCATACTCCCCGTCGGCGGCCCGACACCTGCCGTATCCGAAGTGGGCGAAACGAATCAAAGTTCCAACGCGGGAGTGAATGCGTTGCTCGATTAGAGACCCAGGCAAGATGAATACCGATGGCAGTCGCCCTGTTGTTCCTCGCCGCTGTCCGAAGCAAGGATAACTCAATCCGGACGCCGGGTCGGCTTCAATGTCGACGATGGCTAGCGACAGGCCTGGTGAGGCACTTCCGCATGAGCCGCTTGTGCTGACCCTTCGGCGGCATGGGAGATGCGGGCCAGGTGAAGCCGAATCAGATCATGTGAACATCGAGTCGGCCAAGATCGAGACCGCTCTCGATGCGCCATGCCACGCCGCTGTTTTGTCGAGCCTACCTCTCGGGAGATGACTACCTTGAAAGTCAACATGATCGTAACCGGCCTAGCCGTCGCATTCTTCAGCGGGCCGGCCGGCATGCAGAGTCCAGCCTGTGCTGCACAGTCGCAAGGAGCAGGGAAGTCCGCCACGTCGAATCAGAGCCAACCCCCCTCTGGCCATTCCCCTGGGGGATCCGTCCCAGCCTCGATTGATCCCGGCTCGAAATGGCAGCCTGTAGGCACCTCGACTCGGATCCTTTGGGCGAAGCTGAATACCGCAGTCGCCAACCGGAAACGGGCCAAGGAGGCGCATGCGACGAATCAGGCCTTGCCCGAGCACGTGATTGCCGCCCGCGGTGAGGTAGAGACTCTCGTCGCCGAGATTCTCAGCCGAGCCGACGATCTCCGTGACGAGGTCGACCTGCTTGAAGTCCAACTCGAGATAAGCAAGGCCAATGTCCAGGCGGCCGAGATCCAGAAGGCCAAGGCTGTTGATAGCCAAGAGAGTACGGGGAAACTGGTCAAGGAAAGGGTAGTCGGACCGGCCGAGAGCGTGACCTATCAGAGGGACGTGGACCTTCGTGGCGTGGAACTGGCGAAGGCGCAGGCCGAGCTCAAGGGGATTACCCTGCGTATCAAACAGACGACCCGTCGCCGAGACGAAGCGATCGACCTCGCCGAGAAGGCCAGTAAGCTCGTCGCCGAGCAAGAGCCATCCTCGCCCGCACCGTCCACCGCAAAGCATTGAATACTTGGGACTATCGAACTCGTAAGTTCAAGAAAATATAAACTTGCGACCCGGTGGTTGCCAATTCCGACCGACGCCTGGACTGCGGAATTCCGCATTGTGTTCCCAATGACCTCTCAGGCGTCGGCTTGCCCTCACCGAACCCGTCGTCCCATTGGTCTCCGTCGCCGGCGAGGGCCCGCAGCCAGCCCCTCGGGCCATCTGCCGATGGCGTTTAGTTCTCTGCCTCCCCCGAGTACTGAAGAAGTCTCTCCACGAAGGCGAGAAGGTCGACGGGCTTGCCAAGGACATTCGACGCGCCCGCCTCTCGGGCCAACCGATCCATTTTCGCCCCTGGCTCCGCCGTGCATATGAGCATCGGGACTTGGAGCAGGAACGGGGCCTCTCGCAACCTTCGGAACATCTCGATCCCGTCGACCCCTGGCATGCGGAAGTCGTTGAGGACCAAATCTGGCCCAAACTCACCCGCCACCTCCAATGCGTCCCGGCCCTCCGCCGCTTCTTTCACGACAAAGCCCCGGAGGCGAAGATATCTCGAGAGGAGAATGCGGAAGTCCTCGTTATCCTCGACCAACAGGAGTCGCATGGCGGTTGCCGTCGAAATCTCTAAGCTCGGTCGAGCTCGGCGGGCGAACTCCGCGTAACCCGCCGATGAGCGCTTCGCTTTCAACGTCACAAATCATAAACCACACCGAAACATTCTCCAATCCTCAGAATGCAACATAAAAAGTTGACACGGCCGCGAGTGCGATTTGGCTACGGACCTTCGGCGTCGACACGCCCAGCGCGTGGGGTCCCATTGGTAGCCGGCGAGAGGCCGCCGAGACCCGATTCCCTCCGGCCTCGCAATCGGGACCTTGTCTTCGCCAACCCGCCCCGGGGCCCGAATGACACACACGGGCGTCAAACCCGCATCGCTCAGGCGACCCAGTCTCCCTGACCGTCGGGCTCGGGCTCGGTATGCCGCGAATCGGCCCCGAGCATCGTCAAGACATCGAGACGTGCTTGTGAGTCAGGAGAGCCGAGATCATCGTCCTGTTCTGCGTAGCAAGCCAGGGATGAGGTCCCCAGGGCGACAACCTCTCTCAGGGCGGAGAGGAAGATTTCCCGATCGCCATTATGGCGAGCGGACTCATCTCGAACGACGTCGAGCTTGGCTTGCATGGCGAGCAAGGTCGACTTGGTGTCCGGATGCTCCCAAGGCGGTGAGAAACGGAACATGTTCTACCTGGCCTTGTCGCAGGCTTGAATCGCGGAATTTGGAGTCTGCAAGAGTGCGGCATGATGCGGGAGTGAGAGAGTTTAGGGGAGTCGACGTTCTCTTCGAGCAAGAAAGGGGCTTACCTCGGCCGCGGGGGGTCGTTGGGCCATTAGAAAGCAGGGCTGCCGCTCTTCGTTGAACAACCAAGCTCTGCACGGCCTCGGATGATCCCGAGGTCGTGCAGCAGGTCGCCGTCTTGGGAGGGCCGGCAAGCTGGCGACGTCATCGCCTCAAGCCGCCTCGAGATTGATCGTGCTCTCGGCGAGATCGCTCAGGGCTTCATCGGTCGCCTTCTCCTCGGCCAAGGTCGCTTTCAGGAGTTTCAGGACGGCCTTCTCGCCGAGAAGTTTGGCGTAAGCACTGACGCTCCCATAGCCCGCCATCTCGTAATGCTCAACCCGCTGGGCCGCCGCGATGAGAGCCGCATCCTTGACTTCGGGCTCGGCGTCTTCCTTGATCGTCTCCTCACCCTCCTCGATCAGCCCCTTGATGGCCTGGCAAGTCTTCTTCTTGGCCTTCTCGCCCAGTGCCTCGAAGGCTTGTTCCAGCCGGCCGATCTGGCCCTCCGTCTCCGTGAGGTGTTTCTCGAAGGCGGCCTTGAGCTCGGTCGAGGTCGCCGCCTTCGCCATTTTGGGGAGGGCCTTCGTGATGCGATGCTCGGCGTCGTAGAGGTCCTGGAGTTGCTCGATCAGGAGGTCACGCAAGGATTCGAGTTTCATGGTCGGTATTCCTGCTCCGGTTGGCTGCAATCGTTGGGGATGTGTGCCGTCCCCAAAGACTGCAAACCGCGTTCCCGCAGGCGAGGATGCCGGCCAACTCCTTGCGATCTGGGTATCGCGACACCGATTGTGTGTCGCGTTACGATGACCGAGGTCACGTCCACGAAGACGTCTTCGCCCTTTCGTCATCACCGTTGCTCGGTCCATGACGTCCGGGGTCGACCAGGTGCCCGTGCCTCGCCGCGAACTCCGGCTGTCGGGCTTCGGCCAAGGCGAGTTCGAAGGCTTCCGTAAACTCGGCGTCGAGGCGGGTACCGATTTCATGGCCGTAACGACTCAGGAGTCTCCACTCTACTGGTCGGGCGATTAGCTCCGCCGCGTCGCCGAGTGAGATTCCCCATTCCGAGACCCACCCTACGGCAACCGCGACTTCCGCGGCCATCATCGCTTTGGAGCGTGACAGCCGTTCGGCGTCATGGTATCGGTCCAGAGTCGCTAGGCAACAGTTGATCGTTCCCCGGACTTGCTGTTCGGTGACCATGAAGAGCCCCTTTCGACTCGCCATCCATGCGTGCCTTCGAGCGGGGTAATCACCGTTGCCCTCGTTTCCGAATCTGCTCCGCAGGATGCGGTTCGAGGGATGCGGCATCTCCACCTTAGCAGGCAGAGGCCAACTCACCAATAGAATCTCCAGATCTGTCCGAATTCATACATCAGCCAATCGCCGGCTTCGCATTCGCTTCGCGCAGACCCACCCACCCCCCCTTACGGGCCAGATAGCCGTTTAGGGTCGGGGGCAGACCCCAGAAGTATTTCGGCTCCCGGCGTCGCCGTCCGGGGTCAGTCTACGCCTCGGACCGCTTAAGCTGACCTGGATACGTCTCGCCCGCCGGAGCGGGTCGTGGCCCCCAAGGCGACAGGATAGGCGTTGCCTGGATCGTGTGAACGAAGGCGCAGGAGCCAGGCCGTTAACCGGCGAGCCTGTGGGTTGACTCGCTGGACCTTGCTGGACACGACCCCGACTCTATCCGGCCAAGGCGCGGTCCGTAGACGAGAACGACTGATGGGGAAATCGCCCAGGGAAACCCGTAGGTCAGACCACCGAGCCCGAGTCCAGATACCCGACCAATTTTGATCGGGCGTTTTTTGCTGCATGCTCATCCGTGAGTTAGCACAGACCTAACCGTGCGGACACCTCTGCCCGCCATTTCAATCTCGCCCCCACGATTCCGACATGGTCGTGAATCGACACGACCCGGCGTCCTCTCGCGAGGATACATGGTCGTGAAGGAGGTATTGTTTGTTTCGGCAAGTCTCCGCCAACCCCTCAGAATACGCCTCGAGGATTCGGCCATGAGCGAAATGACACCCACAGGGTGTCATTTCGCCGATGAATACGGACTATGAACCGTCCTCAGCTTCCTGGGGCGTGGCCGCAAGCGATTCGAAAACCATGGCCAGCGAGACCAGGTCGATGAATCGTCCTCGATGCTTGGATGCGAGATTCTTGAGGGTCGCACTGCCCAGGCTTCGCACCTGGCGGTAGAGAGTGGCATTATCCCCATTGCCACAGTGAATCTCCACAACGTAAGCGGCCTCATGCTCGGACAGCCAAGGCTGGGCCTTGCGGAGCGACGCGGCCAGCATCGCTCGGAATGACTCCAGGCACAGGTGCAGGGCCTCGACAGCCCGGCTATCGGCCTGATCGCCACCGAAGACGAACTTGTCGATCCTGGATCTGAGGGGCTCCACGACCGGAAGCAACCGCCTGCGATAGAGTTCCTCGAGGTCCTGGTGCTCGAGTGTGTTGAGATGGAAAACTGATCCATCGACGAGCCAGGCCAAGGAGTGTTTGACGTCCATGCGGACTCCGGAGTGGCACGATGCGCCCCAGGAGGTAATTGGATCTCGGGGATTGGCAGAAATCGGAGGTGGGCATTTCGACCGGACGGATATTATTCAGGAGCCGCTGCAAAGACCCCCGCATCAGACACTAGGCACAGGTCCTGGGCCCGATTCGCGGGATGCTGGCGCGGCATTACCGCGGTGCACTCCCCGCGCTCCCCCTAGGACCCCACCGTCGAGGCCGGCGTTGAGGCTCCCTCAAAACCATCGAGCGGCAAGAACATATCGACCCCAAGAAGCTCATCAGATGAAGCTACAGGAGTCGGGCTGAAATACCATTCGTCGGGCTCGAGATTTCCTGAGGAGTGCAGGGTCGGGGAATGGTAAACGATGAACCACTGGCCCTCTTCAACGTCAATCCTGTAGGTCCTAGGGCTTTCTTCAGAGGCAGACTCGAGCATGGATGGCCGCCTTTCGAGGCTACGGCCTCGACATCGTGGGCTACGGGTAGGCTTCCCCAGCACGCGGCAGGGACATCAATCGATTTCTAAACAAATTTGCCGATTGGTTTATCGTAGATGTTTGGTGTCAGGAAAACAAGTAGCTTGACAGGTTTTTCCTGACATGCCCGCCGTCCGGGACTTTCGCCATAGTCGATCGACTTTCGACCGAAACGAGGTCTCAGGCAGGAGACCGTTCACGCTCGCTCGGCTGATCGCTCAACGGGTCGGCGTGAGCCGACTTTCAGAGCTTGGCACCTGGCATAGGGGCGCAGAGATGGGCAAGCGGAAGGGTTGGTCGCGGCTCCTTACTGTCGATGGCGTCTCATACCGCAATCGAGTCGTCCCGGACTGTGACGGGGACTGGCTCGCAATCTGCGAGCAGCAGGTTGATCCGGTTGGCCAGCGACTCATCTCGGGATTTTGGAAACCGGCAGAGCGGAGTGAAGGCGGTCCGGGCCCCCGGCTTGCTCCGATTCCTCCCACATACCGTCACGCCTGCCGTTATCCGAGGACTTCTCCTTGTCGCCCTGGAACGAGGCTGGCAAACCACCCAGAGCGGCCCGTCGTTCCGCTTGGCCGGATTCGAGGTCATTGAGGGATTGCCATCCCCGGTCGAATGACGCCAATCCCCCTCATCGATCCTCCTCTGACACCCACGGGTGTCAAACCCACCCATCGCCTACAAGGAGGGAACTCCCATCTCTACCCCTGCCCGCCTCGCGACCTCCGCCTCGGACACATTCGGACGACACACCGACGCCCCTGACTCGAGTCGAGGGGGAACGCCTGGCCCGTGCCGAGTTCGAGGTCCGCGTCACCGTGGCCGCGTTCGTGCGGGCCGCCGAGGCCCTGGCCACAAGCCGCGACGGGGCCTGTATCGCGAGGATCACGGCACGTTCGCCGCATGCTCCCGCGACCTGTGAGACCTGACGGAGATGGCCGAGGACCTGCCGAAGTTCACCCGCAAGGCCAAACCCTCGCCGGCCGTCGAAGCTTCAGTCGCCCGAGGCAGTCGGCTTACGATATGGGGAGGAGACGACACTGGGAGTGGCTCGCCAGCTATGCCACCTCCTTCGCGTCCCGGTCTCTCCGCAAGGGGATACCGGGCCGTGTTGGTCTTGCGGCATGCATAGGGGTCAGCCTGACTTACAGCCAGCCCGTTCCCATGCTATCCGAACTACACACTGTCGTGATCGGCCGAATGGAGGGGATGGTCGACCACCGTCGAAAATAGATGATGAATAAAGGCAAATAAAAAAACCAAAAAAAACTTACGTGTTTTTCTAGGGATTCTGATAGCATCTTGCTTGGCCTCGTCGGACGATCTGGCCAATGATTCGGCGGAGACAATTGTCGTCAGTCCCTTCCGACTTCGGTCGAGTCACGACCAGACCCGGGCCCCCCCACACCGTTGGGCAGCATCCTTGCACATTCAGGGGCACGATGCGAGAGCCTTCAGGACCACAAGAATCTGAGAAACTTCCCGTCGAGGCCATCTTACAGGCAGCCGCGGTCTTTCAAATCATCTCAAGCCCAACGCGCTTATCCATCCTCTGGCTGCTCGGCTCGGGGGAACGTGGCGTCACCGACTTGTGGAGTAATCTAGACGTGGATCCGAGTGCTCTAAGCCATGCACTTGCCAAACTGAGACTTCCGGGGCTGGTCGAGCGACAGTCTGTCGGCAAAGCCGCAGTCTATCGCCTGACCCCCCGCGGCAAGAGGCTCCTCCGGACCATCAAGGTATTCCTCGCGGATGATACCGGTTGAGACCACTCCATCCCGGAGCCAGCTCAATGCTTCACGATCCCGACGAGCCGCCTCGCTTGATGTACAAAGTCGAGGGTGAGGGCGGACGTCTCTATCTCATCTACAACGCCTTGGTAATGGGCAACCCGACCGGGCACGTCCTTGGCAAGTGGTACGCGAGGCCCTACCCCTTGATGGGTTCGCAAGCCGGGCCGGGGAGCGAGCCCCACAACACCGCTGGCGAGGCCGAGCAATCTGTCGGGGTACGATCGCGGGGCCCCGAAGCCGAGGGGACTGCCTGATCGGCCTCAACTCGGCCGACCTGATCTCGCTCGGGCTACACTCGCGTCATCACGATCGTTCGCCCCCGCCCCGCGGCGATCCAGTTCGTTCTCCTTGCCTGGATCGCGCCGTTCTGGAGGCCGCATTGGACACCAATTGCTCTTTGGTTTGGATGGTCGACGGATTAGTGTTCCATCTCGCCCCACTCGACCATCATGACCTCGAGGGCCTCTATCATCGGCGGATGCTCCCGATCGCCCGGCCGCTCCGATCGAGGCTCGACAATGTCATCTTCGACGGTAGCCAGAATGAGACCCAGGCGGCCGAGGCCCTGTACCGAGTCCTCGAGTCCTTTCGGGCCATCTTGGAAACCTCACTACGCAAGGCCCAGCCGTGGCTAACTCGGCCCAAAGCGGAGGTGCTGGTGGCGATGAATCGTGGCGATGCAGAGGATTCCTGTGGCGACGTCACACTCTTCCGGCAAGTGCAACGCGTGGGCAAGTTGACGCTCGATGGCCTCGTGTCCCATCACCGGGGAAGGTTGGCCGAACTGATCTCGCTGGCTGCAGCGTTCGAGGCGGTCGCCACGATGCCTTGGGACGGCGAGGATTGGGTTTAGGGCCCGCCCATCGGGACATGGCAACCATCGGGCGTCTTGGTTTGGTCGGCCCCGAGTCGGCATCGTCGTGCATGCGTTCAAGGCGGGTTGGCGATCGGGCTTTCGAGGCTCCCTCCCCTTCGGCCGAAGATTGTAGGTCGCCCTTCCCCTGAGCGACGACGCTCCTAGGATCTCTTGCTCTACCCGCCATCGTTCGCCAAAGGGATTCCACCATGCCGAGCATCGAATCCGTCCTCGTCGCGTGCCTACTGACCCGCGGTGCGTACTCGGGAGAACGGGTCTTTCGCATCGAGATCGATGGTGGGCTCGAATACACCGGCATCGCGCCTGTCCAACAATGCTACCAGGGGATACCGGGCAGTGTCGGTTTACGGCATGGCCTTCGCTGGTTAATTGGCGACCTACCGCCGATACAACCGAGGAGCCATGATGCGGCATTACTCCGACGAACACCTCCGAGACGCGGCCATCCAGCGAGAGGGGAGCACGATCGTCGAAGGGGGGCAATCCTACGGCCCAGAAACGGCATATCCCAAGGATCGGATCGCCGTTCCGTTGGGCAATGAAAGCTGGATTCATCGATGCCGAAGGCACTCTGCAACGGACCGGGTTTGGCGAGATCGCAAGCCCATGATTGAGATGCATCCCCACACCTGGATTGAACAAGGTCGCGCCGGGCACGGCCAAGTGTGGCTCGGCCAGTGTCCCGACTGCGGGACCATTTACTGGGACGTTTTGACCTTCCGGTCCTAATCCAGCACTGACAACCGGACACGAGTGCAATATTCATGTCGCAGTTCGAAGGAGGAGGAGAGCATAGCCGAGTCCGCACGGGCGACCGACTCACCGCCGCTCACAACCGCCTGACTCGGCGCTTAGAGTGGTCGTCCGAGCCCGCGTCAGGATGCTCGCCCGGGACCGTCGCGAGCGAGACTGGAGGGCGACGCACCCTACGACGCACAACGCCGAAAAAGCGACGAGGATCCGCAGCCGAACGACATACCCCAAAGGGAGTGGACTCCGGCGTGGAAAGGCCAACTCCTCCAGGTCCTCCGGTGCGGAGGTTCGGTACGAGCGGCCTGCACTCGGGCGGAGATCTGCCCCTTGACAACCCACGATCACCGACGAGGCGACCCCGAGTTTGCCGAGGCGTGGGCCCTCGCCATTCGAACAGGCCCCACGGTCGGCCAGGAAGCCTGCCTCGTCCAAGGTGATCGAGGTCGACCGGGACACGCTAATCAGGTTACTCGTGATCCGCCGACCCCAGGCGATCAGCCGAGGACGTTGACGCTGGGCCAGACATGAAGCGTTGCCGAGCTTGCAGGTGGCCCCCGTTCGCAACGCTCCAGCCCCCAAGGCTGGGGCCTTGTCGTTTGACGGCCACGGGTGTCACCGAGCCCGACCCGCCAAATCAGCCGAGGGCGATGTTCAGCCCTCAGTATCGATCCCGAGACCGACGCCGGAGCGGCCGGTTCACAGGCGGGCCCCTTTCGCAGGGACCCCAGCCTTTGAGGACGAAGTATTGCACATTTACACTAAATCAGTTCAACATTTATTAAATGCGTTCCTATTGATTTTCATCGGATACGACCATAGGCGTCGGGGACAGACGCACACTAACTGGTAAGCCTCATGCCCCGAGTCCCCGACCCATGTCGAGAGGCCCCCATGCCATCCAACGATTCCCCTGGTATCGCTCGCCGACCTGGCCGGTTCCTCAACACGACTCGCCGTACCGTGGAGCGGATGAGGGCCGCCGGGAAGCTTCCTCCCGCCGACATCAAGGTCGCGAAGATGGCCCGATGGCAGGCAGCCACAATTCGGTCCTAGCTCGCCGGACAAGGCTCCATCAGTTGACGTGACCGAGGCTGTGTGGCCCCAAACCGAAGGAGTCGAGGTCGATGGCGAGCATCTACAAACGAGGCCGGCACAAGATGAGGAAGGGCTCCGCGTGGTACATCGGCTACGTGGATGAGCACGGACGCCAGGGGACAGCTAAGGGTTGCTCGGGCAAGGCGGCAACCGAGGCAATGGCCAGGCAACTCGAGAGCGAGGCGGCTCTCGGGCGGAGCGGGGCCATCGACCCCAGGGAGGAATCCGACCGTCGTCAGGGCATTCGTCCGATCACCGATCACCTCAACGACTGGCACGGCTCGATCCTCGCCAAGGGCAGGACGGCCAAGCATGCGGACCTTTACTTGAGCCGGGCCTCGCAGGTCATCACAAAAGCCAAGGTCAAACGACTGAGCGAGCTCCAACCCTCCGCGACCCAGGCGGCGTTGGGGACCTCCGCGATGAAGGACGGAGTCTCGAGACCGCAACCATTACCGAGCGGCCATGCGGGCGTTCACGGTGTGGGCCAGGGCGAACCGTCGCCTGCGAGACAACCCGATGGAAGGGGTCTCTGGCTTCAACGCGGAGGAGGATCAGGGGTATGCCCGCCGGTCGTTAACCGAGCGAGAGTTCGGCCAGTTGATCGCCGCCGCGTTGGCCAACGATCTGCGATCCTGGTTGGCCGGGAAGGCGCTGGGTGAGAGCGTCCCCCCGCGACATCACGGGCCCGCGAAGATGATCCGGGCCGACCTCGAGGCCGCCGGCATCCCCTATGAGACCGAGGAGGGGTTCGCCGACTTTCATGCCCTCCGAGGCTTCTACGTCTCGGCGCTCATCAAGTCCGCGGCCAACATCAAGACGTTGCAGACCCTCGCCAGGCACAGCAACCCGAGCCTGACCATCAAGCGATACGCGAAGGCCAACACCCAGGACGTTGTGGAGGCCGTCCAATCCCTGCCGAATCCGGCCATGGTCGCTCCCGTCCGGAGGTCACTTCCGGCCCAGATGGATGCAGAGACATCTGCCATAACCCCGGCAGTTCATGGCAGTGACCTGCCAGTGGACACCATTCGCGAGGGGTCGGCACCGGTCGCATCTTGTCGGAGTCGAGCAAGCGGGGCAGGGGGGGGTAACGGCCCAACTTGTTGCGGCAGGAAGCTTTGGACGGGATCTGTCGGAGACTGTCGGATGCCAAACGGAGAGGGGGGGATTCGAACCCCCGAAGGGCTGTGACACCCTTAACGGTTTAGCAAACCGTCGCTTTCGACCACTCAGCCACCTCTCCAGGGACGCCGCGGAGGAGGATTGCCGACACGTGAGATCGGCAACTCCGCCAGAGGTTTTGCAAGCTACCAAACCCGGACGCGGGGGTCAATCGGAGATTTGGACTTGCGCGCGCCCAACGTCGGGTTCGCCCGAAGGACGCCGCCAGCCTATGCCGGTCTGACGCGCCCTCGGCACGAACAAGTAGGGCAAGCTCCCCAGATTCGACTCGTAGGGATTCGTGATTCGTGCTCGGAACGCTCGGGCCTTCGAGAACGGTCAGCCCGCGAAGAGCCTCCCCCGCCGATTGACGATTGAGCTCAGGAAATTCGCGACCAGGTCGTCCTCGGCGACGGGACGATCCGAAGACAGTCCCGTTTTGCCGGGGCGGAAGATTTGGCCTCGACGACGGAACCCATGACACAGACTCGGGCTATGAACGGAGGGCAAGCCGTTGCGCGTCCGGCCCGTCGTCGGCGTGAAGGTCACGACAGGGGGTGGAAGGAATCGGCCGCGCCACGAGGGCTCGAGGAACGCGGCGGGGAGATTGCCAAAGGGCAGGGTAGGCGGTTACGTTAGGATTGCACGAGCGACGGCACGGAGGCATGTCGCCGGTGAAAGGGCAGGGCAAGGGCGGAGGCGCGGGTACCTTCCAGCGGAGAAGGGGGACGAATTATGTCCGTCGGCGATCCGCTCGAGGACCGGGAGAATGACATCCCGGCGTTCCTGGCACGGATCCATGCGGGGGACGAGGAGGCGGCGCGCGAGCTCCTGACCCGGTACGAGGCCGAGGTCCGGTTGGTGGTCCGTCGGCAGCTCCCCAGGCTGTTGCGCTCGCGGTTCGACTCGCTCGACTTCATGCAGAGCGTCTGGGGGAGCTTCTTCCGACGCGTCCGCAGCGGGCCGGCGGAATTCGAAGATTCGAGACACCTTGTCGCCTTCCTGGCCCGTGCTGCGAAGAATAAGGTGATCGACGAGTACCGCCGCGCCGCCAGCCGAAAGCAGGACATGCATCGCGAAGAGCCGCTCTGGGTCGACGGGGGCCGCCCCAAGGACCTGCCCGCCGACATCGATTCGCCCAGCGAGGTCGCCCAGGCACGCGAAGTGTTCGGGAGGCTTCGGGACCTCGTGCCCGAGGAACGCCGGGCGATCGTCGAGCTGAAGGCCGAGGGGCTCTCGAGCCGCGATATCGGCGACCGGCTGGGGATCAGCGAGCGGACGGTCCAGCGCGTCCTCGAGGACCTCCGCAAGCGAGCGGAGACGGAGTTGGAGGGCTGAGGATGGGCCTGACCACCTCGGGCCGGACGTGGGAGGAGGCCTCGTCCCCGGCCGCGGTCCGGTTGGTGCGGCGATTCGAGCTCGCCTGGCGAGACTCCCAGGGGAAAGGACCGCCCCCCGACCCCGAGGAATTCCTCGCCGAGGATGGCGACGATTCTCCGGGGGCCCGGCTCGCGCTCCTTCGAGCGGACCTCGGGATGCGTCGCGAGGTCGGCGAGCCCGTCGGCGCCGAATGGTATCGCCAGCGCTACCCCGACCTCGGCTCCGAGACCCTGGTCGCTCTCGTGTACGAGGAATTCTGCCTCCGCGAGGAAGACCACGAGGAACCCGACCCCGCAGACTATCTCGGTCGGTTCCCCGAAGTCGCCCCGCAGCTCCGGAGAGTGCTCGACATCCACGGGCTGGTCGGGTCGGGGCAGACGACCGCCTCGCTCGCCCCCTCCTCGACGTCGATCAAGTTCCCGGAGGCCGGCCAAACAATCGCGGGATTCCATCTCGTCGAGGAGTTGGGGCGCGGGGCCTTCGCTCGCGTCTTCCGGGCCGAGGAACGGCAGCTCGCCGACCGCCCGGTGGCCCTGAAGGTGGCGAGGGCGGGTTCACGCGAGCCCCAGACACTCGCGAGGCTCCAGCACACGCACATCGTCCCCGTCCACTCCTCGAGGACCGACCCGGTCACGGGGCTCCACCTGCTCTGCATGCCCTACTTCGGCAGGGTGACGCTCGCCGGGCTGCTGGCCGACCCGAAGGTGAGGGTCGCCCGCACCGGGTCCGAGATCGTCGAGGCGCTCGAGCGGCTCGAGCCCCCCGGGGGGATCCGCGGGGGACACTCCGCGGGGAAGACCGCGCTTTCGAGCCGATCGTACGCCCAGGCGATCGCGTGGTGGGGGGCGAGGATGGCCGAGGCGCTCGAGCACGCCCACGACCGTGGCGTCCTGCACCGCGACGTCAAGCCGTCGAACGTGCTGGTGACCGACGACGGGATGCCGATGCTCCTCGACTTCAACCTGGCGCGGGAGTCGGTGCTCGACGACCCGGAGGAAGTCCCCTCGACGCTCGGCGGGACGCTCGACTACATGGCCCCAGAGCACCTCGAGGCGCTCGCGGACGGCCTCGCCGACCGTGTCGACGCCCGATCCGACCTCTACGGCCTGGGGGTGGTCCTGTACGAGGCGCTCATGGGCGAGCGGCCGTTCGAGACCCCTCGTCGGGCGAGGTCGGCGGCCGAGCTCCTCCTCCGCGCGGCCGAGGAGCGCCGGACCGAGGCCCCCTGGCTCCGCGAGACGCACCCCGAGGTCCCCGCCGCACTCGAGGCGGTCGTCCGACGCTGCCTCGACCCCGACCCCGAGCATCGTTATGCCTCGGCGGGGGATCTCGCCTTCGACCTCCAGGCCGTCGCCGACGACGGACCCTTGAAGTTCGCGAGGGAACCGCTCGCCAGCCGGGCGGTGCGCTGGACGAGGAGGAACCGCCGGGCCCTGGCGACGGCGATACCCCTCCTCCTCGCGGTCGTCGTTGTGACCTTGATCCTCATCAAGGTCCGGCTCGCCCGGAGCGAGGATGAGGCGAACATCCGCGAAATCATCGCGAATGCGACGGCCTCGGAGATGGCCGGCGACTTCCACGCCGCGGCGACTCAGTATGAGACGGCGAGCCTCCTGGCGTATGAGCGTCCATTCCTCCTCGACCTCTACAAACGGGCGAGGGAAGGGTCCAGGCGTGCCGGAGAGATCGGGTCGACCCGAGACCGCGCCGACAAGTTCTTTCGAATGGCCGCCCCCTTGCGCTTCCAGTTGACCGGGTTCCTCGGCAACCCGAACGCCGCGTCCAAGGACGTCAAGGAAGCGCTTCACCTCTTCTACGTCCTCGAAGAGGCCCCCTGGACGAGCAAGGAGGAGATGGAATGGCTCGACCCGACACGACGCGACCGGCTGGCCAAGGAGGTCAACGAGCTGCTCTTCCTCTGGGTGGTGGCGAGGTCGAAGGACTCGGCGAGCGGGCGAGAGTCGGCCGAGGGCCTGGTCGCCCTTTGCGACAAGGCGCTCACATTCGCCACCCCGAAGGGCCCCTGGGAGGCGCTTCGGGCCTCGCTCAGAGCTCGGCTGGCCGAGGGGAGCCCGGCGACGACCTCCGACGACCAGCCGTCGAACGAGAAGTCGGCCCTGGGGTGCTTCCAGTGGGGATGCCTCCGAGAGTCGGAAGGCCGGAGCGAGCGGGCGCTCGCCTGGTTCCGCAACGCGGTCCGGCTCGAGCCGAATAACTACTGGCATGAATATTACCTCGCCTATGTTGCGCACAAGGTCCTCCGCTACGACGAGGCCTTGACGCACTACCACACCGCAGTCGCCCTCGAGCCCGGCTCGCCCTGGGTCCGATTCAGTCGGGGCCGGTTCTATCGCGAGCGTCGCGACTGGGCGTCCGCCCTCGACGACCTGAACCGTGCGGTCGAAGGGTTCCGGGACAAGCCCGAGATGAAGCAGGCCCGCCTGGAGCGGGGCTTCACCTATCAGCTCCTGGGCGATTCCGCAAGGGCTCGAGCCGACTATGACTGGGTGATCGCGAACGACTCCCAACGCGACTTCGCCCGGGCCGCGAGGCTGAACCGCGCGAAGCTCGAGGCCGATTCGGGGGCGGTCGGGCGGGCCCTGGTCGAATGCGACGCACTGCTTTCCGAAGATCCGGAGAACCTCTCGGCCCGACTGAGCCGGGCGCTCCTGGAGCTCCGCCAGGGGGCGGCGGAGTCGGCCGAGGCCGATCTGAGCGTCCTGGTGGAACGCCAAGGGGGCCGTGACGACCTGGTGCTCGCCAACCGGGCGCTGGCCCGCCTGCTCCTGGGACGCCCCGCCGACGCGGAAGCCGACGCCGAGGCCGCGATGCGGATCCACCCGATCCCGAGCCGGGAGCGGCTCTGGTTGCGTACCTTGCTCGCCTCGGGCCGAGTTCGGGAGCTCCGGGCCGATCGCCCCGACGAGCTGGCGCGACTCCCCGTCGGCGGCCCGGCGCTGGCGAGGGACTTGCGTTCAGCCGCAGCCCGCCTGCAAGCCGAATCCGCAGGTGAAGGCGTGGCCGCGCTCAGGGCTCGACTGGCCCGCGCGGTGCTGCTCACGGCACTCGGCGACGCGGAAGGGGGACGCGAGGCCGATCGGGCCGTGGCGCTCGCCCCTCTGTCGCCCCAGGTCTACCTGATCCGGGCCCGGGTCCGTCGCGAGCGGGGTGCCTTGAAGGACGCCCTGGCCGACACCCGGCGCGGGCTCGAGCTCCAACCCAACGACGCCCCCCTCTGGGAGCTTTCGGGCATGCTCCAATTGGAGCTCGGCGATCCAAGGACGGCGCTCGCGGACCTCGACCGGGCGATCCGGCTCGGCGCCAGCGACTCCGTCCGGGGCGCGAGGGCCGCCGCCTTGTTCGAATTAGGAAACGCCGAGGCCTCCGTCCGCGAGTGGTCGACCGCACTGGCCGCCGACCCCGAAGACCCCCGAGCGTTCCTGGGGAGGGCCCGGGCCCTCGGCCGACTCGGCCGATGGAACCAGGCGCTCGTCGACCTGGAAGAAGCAACCGCCTGGTCCGGCGACCAGCCCGGCCTCGCGCTCCCGATCGCCCTGGCCGCCGCCCGATGCCTCCCCACCCACCGCAACCAACTCCCCCGAGTCCTGGGCCTCGCCCGACGCGCCTGGACCTCGTCCCGGGCCGTCCGCGCCACGTCCTCGCACTGATCGGTCCGACAGACCACGCCATGGCGTGACTTCGAGGGCAAGAAGGGGCAGGCGGTGATCACCCGCATCGAGGTGACGGAGATAGCGGAGGACGTCCGACCCTGGAGACTTTTCGCCAAGTTTTCGGCGTTGCACCCGCTATAACTGTCCGGGTTCGCCCCGTACTAAGGCCTGATCCCCCCGGATTCCAGGGCTTACCCGGGAGTCTTAAAGTTTCCTCCCGGTCGGGCCTCGCAAGCTTCGGGGGCCAGGCCGACTGCCGCTCCATCCCCACCGGATGCTGTCAGAATGGCCTCGACCCGAAGGAGTCATGAAAGGGGGTCACCATGTCCGATCCGGAAGACCGCACACAGCCCTTGCAAGACACTCCCGTCGAGCCGCCGACGTTCTCGAGCGATATGAATGAAATCCGGGCTAAGCTGTCCTACGTCCTCCTCTTTGCCTCTATCCCCGGACTCTCGATCCCTGGAATTATTGCGAAACTGCTCCACGTCGACGACGTGCTGACCCTCTGGCAATTGATC
This sequence comes from Singulisphaera rosea, assembly GCF_054877945.1. NCBI lineage: Bacteria > Pseudomonadati > Planctomycetota > Planctomycetia > Isosphaerales > Isosphaeraceae > Singulisphaera > Singulisphaera rosea. The sequence continues at coordinate 166,833 of NZ_JBTYIP020000022.1, forward strand.
GTGGCGACTGCCCCGTTGACATGCGCCGTGACGGCCGTGGGGACCGCGTACCTGAGCGGAAAATACGACTTCGGTCAACTGCTATTCGGCACGGGCGCGGCACTCTTCGCCTCGCTATTACTGGGCGACGTCCTCGGCCGGCTCTCGCCGATCGCGCCGAGACAGGAACTGGGTGCCCTGCCGTTCGCGATTCTTAGGATCCTGAGCGGTTACCTCGAACTGTACGGCGCCTGGTCATTCGCTTCATCGTTCGTGGTCGGCGGATTCCTGGCGTGGGCCTGGTCGAAGAAGATCTGGCCTCGGCTCAATCAGCAGGCGACGAAGGCCTGAACGACGAGCGGCGTTATCAGATTGGTAGAGGCGCGATCGGCCGCTCCTCCAGTTGCCTTGAGCGGAAGGCAAGGATCGAGGTCGGCGTGGGGAAGCGTCTCAAGTGCTTGACCGCCTAGCGGGTTGCTTGCCATGATGATATGGCTATCCAGGCAGCCAGCGCTCATCTCGGGCTAAATCCCCGAGACTGCCGGGGGCAGCACCTGGGCCTGGAATTCCGGATCGAATATGAAGCGTGCCCGTCAGGGGCGTCCCGCGCGGGTCGTAACGGCAACGACGGGACAATGGACACTCGCACAGGGAAAGAATTATGCATGTATTAAGAATCAAAATTCAGTCGTTCAGTGTTTTCGTTATTTATCTCTCGCTGATTCTTTGGGCGACCCCTGTTGTTGTCCCGGACTTCATAGAGCGTTGGACTAAATGTAAGGCCAAATATTACCATTATCAATCTCGTGCACAAGCGCAGTATCTTCAGGCATCGCTGAGTGCGCGATCCAATCCCGAGTGGGCAAGCTCATGCAGGAAATGGGCGGACAATTCTGCCGTAAGGAGCCGAAAATATCGCCGCCAACTTTTAATGCCATGGGCGTTGTACGATTTTTCGTGGCGGGAAATCTGGCCTGCATATACAGGATTAGGAATTCTCGTAATGCTGGGGCTAACACGGCGATCGACTCGCACCTTCCCAACGAGTTAGGGGCCACAATGGAATGCAGATGGGACATAATGAATTGAAGTCGGCGTTCATCGGTTGGCCACAGGATCGAAGCGTCCAACAAGTCTGGCCCACGGCCGTCTCGAGCATTCAGTCCCATAGCCCACGGGTTAAACTTTGGTCACTGAAGAAGCGTCGCTACTGCCGCTCTCTCAAGAGCAACGCGACTCAATTCGTTACGCCCTCTTTTCTCGTTACGCCCTCTTTTCTCGGCCCCACCATCCTCATAGCATTCCAACATGATTCGATTAGCTACGTCCCCTGACTGTCGAGGCCACCGACTACCAGGCGGTGGCTATTCAGCTGCTTCTGATTCAACGAAGGAATATCGGGAATTCCAATGGCAAAGAGATGTTAATGGTCGCTTAGAGGCTATCCGGTAATCCGAAAATTTCGTAACCTACACCTGTAGAAGGAGTCAGGCCGATCGACATCTGTCCGAGGATTATTCCCATGCGTAAGTCCTATCCTTCCGACCTCAGCGACGAGCA
>NZ_JBTYIP020000023.1:0-165594 GCF_054877945.1 Singulisphaera rosea
TCCGCGGGCGTCGGGACCGACGCCGTTGGGCTACAGGTTCGGGTACGCGCGATGTCTTCGCCAGGCTGTCCCGCGGGCTCGAAGCACCAGTCACCTTTCCGGCGTAAGGCCGTGCCAGGGGCGTGGGCCCAGTGTAGCAGAGCGCCGGCGCCATTTTCATGGGTTTCGGGTGCCGCCAGAATGGCGGCGTGAAGGCTGTCCCCGTTTCCGCCGCAGTAGACGGCGACGGCCCGGAAGACGGGGACAGGCACCCGGCCTCGATGGTCCTCCGCGAAAAGCCCAGCCTGATCCTGCCGGGAGCCAGTCCCCGTCTTCCTCCGACATGCGCAACGCGTGTGAGATTCGCTCTAGCCCGATGTCGGGTCGTTGTTCGAATTCACTGCGTCGGTTGGTTGGGTGGCTGTGACTTGGAGCGGCGTCTCCGCTCCGTCGCTCTCGTTCCTATCGAAAACAGCAGCGAGTAGACCTCGTCGAGGACCGCGACGCAATCCGTGAAGCCGGCCCGCAGGAGGTCGCTGCGGCTCGTGCGGAGCGAGGTGATCGCGTAGAAGAACTCCTCACCGAGCTTGGCGGGTGATCGAGGGATCGCTCGGGCCGAGGATGTCCATTTCCATTTCGGAATCAGCGTCTTCAATTCACGAATCAGGCGTTTCAGCAATAAGGGGGGGATCCTCTCCTCGGGTGGTGGCAAGTATCTCTTGGGCGCGAAGCGCTGGAAAAATGCGAGGATCCTTGCACACCGGATAATAAAGGGCACCAAGTGGAGATCGTCGACACAGAGGACCGGGTTTTGATCCTTAGGCAGGTCCATGATCAACACCTCAAACGGGTCGGTAGGTGAATCGTCAGGCGAAATGCGGCTCGATCGGGTCAAGGCCGCTTGAGAAGTTCTCTGAGGTACTGCCCGGTCGCGCTCGCGTCGACCTGGGCCACGTCGCGAGGGGTTCCCATGGCGACGACGAGGCCCCCGGCTTGGCCCCCTTCGGGGCCGAGGTCGATGACCCAGTCGGCGGTCTTGATGACGTCGAGGTTGTGCTCGATGACGACGAGGGTGTTGCCAAGTTTCGCGAGGCGATCGAGGACGCCGAGGAGGCGATCGACATCGGCGAAGTGGAGGCCCGTCGTCGGCTCGTCGAGGATGTAGAGGGTCCGGCCTGTCGATGCCCGGCCGAGCTCGGCGGCGAGCTTCACGCGCTGGGCTTCGCCGCCGGAGAGGGTCGTGCTCGACTGGCCGAGGGTGAGGTAGCCGAGCCCCGCTTCGTGCAACGACTCGAGGCCTCGGAGGACCTTCGGCTGGGCGTCGAAGATTTCGCGGGCGCGGTCGACCCGGAGGGCGAGGACCTCGCCGATGGATAGGCCCTTGAACCGGACTTCCAGGGTCGGGCGGTTGAAGCGCAGGCCCCCGCAGGACTCGCAGGTGACGAGGAGATCGGGGAGGAAGTTCATTTCGACCTTGCGGACACCCTGGCCCTCGCACGAGGCGCAACGCCCCGTCTTCGCGTTGAAGCTGAAACGGCTCGCGGCATAGCCCCGCAGCTTGGCCTCGCGGGCCCTGGCGAAGACCTTGCGGATCTCGTCGAAGACCCCGGTATACGTGGCCGGCGTCGACCTCGGCCCTCGGCCGATCGGCGACTGGTCGATCTCGACGACCTGGTCGAATGCCTCCAGGCCGAGGACGCCTCGGGCGGAACCCGGTGGAGGAGCCCCTTCACGGAGGGCGAGTCGTGCGGAACGTGCGAGGACCTCGTGGACCAGCGTGCTCTTTCCCGACCCGCTCACTCCCGAGACGCAGGTCAGCGTCCCGAGGGGGATCCTGGCGTCGACCCCTTTGAGGTTCCGTTCCGAGGCCCCGACGATCTCGACCCAGCCCGGGCTCTTGCCGAGCCGACCGGCGTCGAGGAGCTCGGTTTGGGTTTCCCCGCGGAGGTACCGGACGGTCAGGGAGGATCCGCTATCCTCGAGAGCCGAGGGGGGGCCGACCGCGACGATGAGGCCTCCTTCGGGCCCGGCTCCCGGCCCGAGGTCGATGACCCAGTCCGCGGCGCGGATCGTCGCCTCGTCGTGCTCGACGACGACGACGCTGTTGCCCTGGTCGCGGAGGTCGCGCAGGCAGTCGAGCAGCCGGCCCGTGTCTCGAGGGTGGAGTCCGGCCGTCGGCTCGTCGAGGATGTAGCAGACCCCGACGAGCCCCGACCCGATCTGAGTCGCCAGGCGGACCCGTTGCAACTCGCCGCCGGAGAGTGTGTCGGCCCCTCGAGAAAGGGTGAGGTAGCCCAGGCCGACCCGTTCGAGGAACTCGAGCCGGCGGCGGATCTCGCGGACCAGGGGGGGGCCGACGAGGTCGAGGGGGGGGGCGAAGCGGAGCGCATCGAAGTATCGGAACGCCTCGCCGATCGGCATGTCGGTGACCTCGACGATACCCCGGCCTCCCAGGGTGACCGCCCGGGCCTCGGGCCGGAGCCGGGCCCCGAGGCACTCGGGGCAGGGGGACTGGTCGCGGAACGGCCGCAAGGCCGAACGCCTCGCCTCGGTCTTCGCCGCCACGTATCCGCTCTCGAGTAATGAAATCAGGCCCGGGAAATCGTTGGGCTCGTCTCCCTGGAGCAGACGCTCCAGCGACTCCTTCGACCATGCGGAAAGGGGCGCGGCCTTGCGGAGTCGTCGGCGCTTGACGAAGGCGTTCAACGCCGCCTCGATCTCCTGGGCGTTCCCGGCGGCCGGGCGTTTCCCGGCGACCGGGAGGATGGCCCCTTCGTCGAGCGACTTCGAGAGGTCGGGGATGACCAGTCTCGGGTCGAAGGCCGAGACCGTCCCGAGGCCGTCGCAGCCAGGACAGGCGCCGTGGGGGCTATTGAAACTGAAGGTCCTCGGCTCCAACTCCTCGAACCCTGCGCCGCAGGTCGGGCAGGCGTAACGGGTGCTCAGGAGCGTGTCCTCCCAGCCGTCCGCCGCGTCGGCCGAGAGGATGACGGCCCCCTCGCCGAGCTTCAGGGCGAGGTCGAGGCTCTCCGCCAGTCGAGCGCGGATCCCTTCGCGGACGACCAATCGATCCACGACCGCCTCAATGTCATGAGTCTTGGTCTTGGCGAGCTTGGGAGGGTCGTCGCCGAGCTCGACCACCTTGCCGTCGACCCGGGCGCGGATCAGTCGGGCGCGTCGGATGGCCTGGAAGGCCTCGAGATGCTCGCCCTTCCGGCCCCGGACGAGCGGGGCGAGGATGAGGACCTTTCGTCCCTCTCGGAGCGCGAGGACGCCGGCGACGATCTGCTCGGGAGTCTGTCGGCGGATCGCCTGGCCGCATTTCGGACAATGTGGAAGGCCGGCCCTCGCGTAGAGGAGGCGCAGGTAGTCGTAAGCCTCGGTGACGGTCGCGACGGTGCTCCGGGGGTTGGCCGTGCCCGACCGCTGATCGATCGAGACGGTCGGCGGCAACCCCTCGATCAGGTCGACGTCGGGACGTTCGAGCTGCTCGAGGAACTGGCGGGCGTAGCTCGAGAGTCCTTCGACGTAGCGCCTCTGGCCCTCGGCATAAAGGGTGTCGCGAGCCAATGAGCTTTTACCCGACCCGCTCACTCCCGTAAGGACGACGAGTTGGTCGTGGGGGACGTCGACGTCGACCGAGCGGAGGTTGTGGACCCGGGCGCCTCGGACGCCGATGGCGGTCGAACGGGACGGCCTTTCAGGCTCCGACTGACTTAAGTCCGACATCCGTCCCCTCCTCGGGCCGAGGCCCGGTCACGACCCGTAAGGGAGACAGACTACAAGGCGGAGGGAAACCCCCGCAAGCCGGACAACGGCCCCTATCGGACCCTCGTCAGACGGGGTACACTCAGGGCCGGCCGCTTCGAGAGGCCCGTCTTGCCCGAAGTCACCGCGTCCGGCGGATCTATCCAGGTCACGGGGCAATCGATCGTGAGACCGTTCGACAAGCTCGCCCGCCTCACCCTGCCGGCCCTCGCGGCGGTCGGTCTCCTCCTGGCGACCCCTTCCTTCTCCGTGGCCCAGGATGGTTCGCTGGAACAGGCCACGGAGGACCGGCTCAAGATTCTCTCCGACCCCGAGAAGGCCAAGGAGAAGACCGAGAAGGACAAGCTCAAGCCGCCGATCGAGTTCTTCCGATCACAGGTCGCTCCCTTCGACATCTTACCGTATGTCAAGGCGAACCACTGGAGCACCCTCTCGCTCGAGTGCCGGTCGAACTATGAGGATTATGTCGGCTATCTCCAGACCTCCCCGGCGCGGATGGTCGGGATGCCCCGCGAAGGGATGGCGGCCTTCGATTCTCCCCAGGAGGTCGTCTACCGTCGAGACGCAAGGTTGTTGAAGGAGCAGAGGTCCCGGATCGGCCTCCAGATGATGCTCCCCCGCGTCCCCAAGGAGCTGAGCCTCGACCTGCATCGCGAGGACTCGATCCGCGCCGACGAGGTCTGGCAGGCGTCGCTCCGGCTGCTCGAGCCGTCGCAGATGCTGATCCTCATCCTGACCAAGGGCTCCAACGACGTCTACGCCCGCTGGAACCAGTTCCAGGCCATGATGCCGATGTCGGCGGACCGATTCGACCCGACGACCTTGGATCGTCAGCGCTACTATCGACTCGTCCTCCCCCTGGATCCCGAGAAGCCCCCGCTGTCCTCCCACCCGCTGACCTGGACGACGATGAGCCACGTGATCTGGGACGGCATGGCCCCGGAAGCACTCCAGCCGGCCCAGCAGCAGGCGATGCTCGACTGGATCCACTGGGGAGGGCAACTGATCCTCGTCGGGGGCGCGGCCCCCTCCTTCGCGGCCCTCCGCGAGAGCTTCCTGGGCCCTTATCTGCCCGCGGAGCTGTCGGGTGAAAATGTCTTGCTGAAGGAAGAAGACCTGACGCCCCTCTCGAAGACGTATCAACCGCCCATCCCCCCCCTGGATCGCGACGAACCGCGACCGATCCCCGGGCCCGACGACGAGGTGGGGATCCTCGCCCAGAGGATGTACCTCCCGGCCGAGCCGATCCGGCCCGCGTCGAACCGGCCGGTCTTCCTCTCCGGCCTCCGGCCTCGCAAGGGGGCAACGACCATCCCCCTGGGTGAAGGCTCCCCGCACACGATCGGCGTCGAGGCCAGGGTCGGCCGAGGCCGGATCCTGATGCTGACGGTCAACCCGACCGACCCGGCCCTCGCCGCATGGCCCGGGATCGACACCCTCGTGCGTCGCGTCCTGCTCCGCCGGCCCGAGGACATGCTCCTCTTCGAGGGGGGATGGAACGGCGTCGAGATGCGGCCGGCGACCTTCGCCTCGCTCTCCGGGCCCGACCTGAGTTGGTTCCGGCTCATGAGCCGAGACGTCGGGGCCTTGCAACCGCGGGTCGATCCCGAGGCCGGTTCCCAGGGCGAGGCCACGACCAAGGTCGAGGTCAACCCGTTGCAAGTGGACAAGCGACCCGCGGCGGTCTACTCGCCGACGTCCTCGGTCGCCGAGTGGGTCGACTCCTCGGCCTTGCCTCGGATGAGCCGCGACATCCTCGAGGAAGCCTCGGGGATCTCGATCCCGAGCTCGAAGTTCATCCTCAAAGTCATCGTCGCCTATGTCCTCGCCCTGGTGCCGCTCAACTGGCTGATCTGTCGGTTTGTGCTTGGTCGCCGGGAGTTGGCCTGGGTGATCGTCCCGATCCTTTCGCTGGCCTTCGCCGTCGGCGTCGAGCGTGCCGCGGCGTACGACGTCGGCTACGAGGCCGCCTGCGACGAGATCGACGTCCTCGAGATGCAAGGCGGCTATGCGAGGGGCCACCTGAGCCGGTTCGCCTCGCTCTATTCGACCGGGCGAGGCGAATACTCGATCTCGTTCCCCGACGACCCGACCGCCCTGGCCTTGCCCCAGGACAACGGGCGATCGCTCCGCGGTGAAGACATCACGACCTCAACCTGGCAATCGCAGCCGGTCCCCGCGCTCCAGGGATTCCAGGTCCAGCCGAGGAGCCTTTCGCTCTTCCGCGCCGAGCAACTCGTGGACCTCCCCGGGACGATCGCACTATTGGACCAGGGCGAGGGCGGGGGCGACGGGAAGGCGCGTCGGATCGTCAACACGAGCGGTCTGGAACTCCACGACGCGGTCCTGATCGAGGTCGGCAACGCCGAGACCCCTCAGGAGACCTATCTCGGGACGATCGCCGTCGGTGCGACGGTGGACGTCAAAGCGGCTCCCGAGCCCGAAGCGAAACGCGTTCCCAGGGGGGAGCTCGACATCCGCCCGTTCCTCCGCGAGTTCCGGACGTATGTCGAGAATCGGCCCGAGAATCATGGGGAAGTCCGCCTCGTCGCCTGGTCGTCGAAGGTCCTCGTCGGCCCCAAGGTCGAGCCCGCGGTCGACCGTCATCGAGGGCTGACCGCGGTCGTCGTCCATCTCCGGTTCGGTGCCGCTCCCGCCCCGGCCGGCGAGCGGTTCGACGCCCTGATCCGCCCCGAAGCCCAGCGCCCCGATCGTTCGAACGTCGGCCCCGAAGATATGCCGGACGACGGTGTAAGACGGGGTCGGTCGCGACCCGGCGGTCGCCCGGCCACCAAGGGGATGGCCCCCGCCCCAAGCTCGCCGGGGGCCGCCTTGAAGACGATCTCTCCCCCTCCTCCTCGTAATAACCCGCGCCAGGAGTCGGCTCGTCCATGATCGAGGTGTCGAACTTCACGAAGCGTTACGGCGATTTCGTCGCCGTGGACGACCTGAGCTTCACCATCGGCAAGGGAGAGGTCTTCGGCTTCATCGGCCCCAACGGCGCCGGCAAGAGCACGACGATCCGGTTCCTGGCCACGTTGCTGCGGCCGACGTCCGGCGAAGGGCGTGTGGCGGGGCATTCGGTCGTCGACGACCCGATGGCCGTCCGCCGGGTCATCGGGTTCATGCCCGACGACTTCGGGGTCTACGACGGCATGAAGGTCTGGGAATTCCTCGACTTCTTCGCCGTCGCTTACGAGATCCCCTACGCCTATCGCAAGAAGATCATCGGCGAGGTCCTCGAGCTGCTCGACCTCACCCACAAGCGTGACGACTACGTCAACGGCCTGTCCAAGGGGATGAAGCAGCGGCTCTGCCTCGCGAAGACCCTGGTCCACGACCCACCCGTCCTGATCCTCGACGAGCCCGCGTCAGGTCTTGATCCCAGGGCCCGCCTCGAGATGAAGGCGCTCCTGAACGAGCTCCGGGGGATGGGCAAGACGATCCTGGTCTCCAGCCACATCCTGTCGGAGCTGGCCGACTTCTGCACGTCGATCGGGATCATCGAGCGCGGGAAGCTGCTCGCCGCCGGGAGCATCCAGGACATCCAGCGCCAACTCCGCTCACACCGGGTCCTGAAGGTCCAGGTGCTGGACGTCGGGTCGCTCCCCCGCGCCGAGGCCATCTTGCGCGGCGACGGGGCGGTCCGGTCCGTCGAGTCGTTCGACCACACCCTGACGGCCGAGTTCGAAGGCCAGGACGAGGACATGGCCCGGCTGCTCGGCCGCATGATCGGCGAGGGGATCGCCGTCCACTCCTTCGCCGAGGAAGCCTTGAGCCTGGAAGAAGTGTTCATGATGATTACCAAGGGAATCGTGAATTGATCCGCCCGTCCCCGACGTTTGCGAGAGGGCACGGCCCTCGGGCCGGACACCCGTCGCGTCGAAGCCTCGCGCCTCGTCCGGTCTTCCTCCCTGGTCCTTCGGAACCGACGACCCATGTTGCTGCGTGACAACCCCGTCCTGACGCGCGAGCTCCTCGTCAACCTCCGATCGAACCGTGCGTTCGCGTTGCAACTGGCCTACGTGCTCTTCCTCAGCGCGTTGGTCTACTTCTATTGGCCGGCCGAGACCGAAGGGACCCTCCAGGTCGGATCGGGGGTCGCCCGGCGCTTGTTCGAGCTCTTCTTCCTCGGGCAGTTCTTCCTCGTCGCCCTGGTCGCCCCGACCTTCGCCGCCGGGAGCATCACCGGGGAGAAGGAGCGGAAGACCTACGAGATGCTCCTGGCCAGCCCGCTCCAACCCGCCACCATCCTGGTCGGCAAGCTGCTCAGCTCGTTGAGCTACCTCGTGATCCTGATCCTCTCCAGCTTGCCCTTGATGATCCTCTGCTTCCTCCTGGGCGGGATCCTGCTGTCGGAGATCGCCCGTGCCTACGTCGTCTTGATCCTCGCGGCCGGGACGTTCGGGCTGTTGAGCGTGGCCTGCTCGAGCTTCTTCCGGCGGACCAGCTCGGCGCTGATGGTGAGCTACCTGGTCATCCTCCCACTCGCCGTCCTCTGCGTCGCGATGACGAGGACGGATCCGAATGATCCCCGGGCGCGGGAGTTCGTCTCCTTCATGACGGTCGCGGTGTTGCCGCCCTGGTGCCTGGCGACCTGGACCGTCGTGGCGATCATCGTCAATCGCCGGCTCCTCCACCCTCCCGACGTCGGGAGCGAGGGGAAGGACGTCATCGACGAAGAAGAGGAGATGAAATACGCCATCGGCGTGGTGATCGACCGCGACCTCTTCCCCGACCGCCTCTTCGCGCCCGCCAAGCGGCCCGACCTGATGCCCGACGGCACGAACCCGGTCCTCGACAAGGAACTCCGGAGCGAGATCTTCAGCCAGGGGACGTTGATGCTCCGGGTCGTGATCCAGGTGAGCATGCTCCTTTCGATCCCCCTGATGGCGGGCCTGCTCTTCCTCCGATCCGATCGGGCCGGGTATTACGTGGCATATGTGATCACATTTAATTTGCTGGTCGGCCCGGTCTTTTCGGCCGGCAGTATCACCCAGGAACGCGAGCGCCAGACCCTCAGCCTCTTGCTCACGACGCTATTGCGGCCCGGTCGGATCGTCCTGGCAAAACTCCTGGCGGCCCTCCGCGTCTCGACCGTGCTCACGTTCCTCCTCACCGAGCAACTGCTGCTCGCCTACGTCCTCCTGCCCGAGCTCCGCGACCGATTCTGGACGCTCATCGTCTTCCTCTTGATCATCGCCACGACCTGCCTGGCCACGTCGACGATCGGCCTCCTCTGCTCGGCGCTCTCGCGTCGGACGTCGGTCGCGATCGTCGTAACCTACATGACGCTGCTGTTCCTGTTCGCCGGCCCGCTCGGGATGCGCTACTACCTCCAGGGCTTCTCGTCGATCTCCGAGGAGCGTCTGGCGGCCTTCACGATCACCAGCCCCTATTCCGCGGCATTCAGCATCCCGATGACCCAGACGCACGGGCAGCAGGTGTTGTCGCCCGACGAGGCGCCCGACCTCCCGCCGGGAGCATCAGTCCGGGTCTCGCCGACGCTGACCCTGCCCGTCTGGGCCCTATTCCTGGGGATGTACCCGCCACTCTGCCTGATCCTCTACGGGATCACCTATCTCGCGTTCCGTTGGCGGTGGTGGCGAGCCGGTGGATCCGGCTAGAGCGATTTGCGGTAGAGCCTCGCCCACGGCTGAGCGGCAAATTCACCCTGGTCTCGTGCCCCTTCCAATCACAGAAAGGGCCTTGTGCAGTGGAGCGGGCGAGATTTGGATGGCGCCTTCGAGCGGACGGTTCATCTCCAGAATCAGATAGATTGCCCCGGACATCGACATCGCGCAGATAAAAAGGCAGCACCAGATAGTCGCATTACGCGGGGCAAGGAGACCCAGGCTGACGAATAGCACCGTCAGCCAGAAGATCAGCATGGCGAAGAATGCTGTCGGCAAGACATTCTGGGCTTGCTCGATGACCAGCCATCTTGCCTGTACCAGATCAACCCATGTCGAAAGGGCCTGTGACCGCAGGCTGCGATGCTTTTCGTCCTGCAGTGAGAGTTGCACGATCATGTCATGGACGTCGTCCAAGCTTGTCGCCTGCTCTATTCCGGTCAGGCTCGGATTCTTGCCGTCGGTCGGCCACAACTGATCGACGCTGGTCGCGATCCCTTCACGGAGTCGGTCGCGGATTGGTTTCGTCTCCGACCCGTAACGCTCCATCGTGCGATTGAGGAGAATCACCTTGGCGCCGATCTGTGTTACGTTCGCGCTCGCCTGATCATAGGTCGATTTGGAGGAGTTGACTAGCAGTCCGATGACCAGGGCGACGAGCGTCGCGATCATGCCGGACGCCGTCTTTATGACGTCCCTGGAGTCATCTCGGAGGTGTTGTTCGGGCAGACGCGTCCGCATCAGTGATCCGAGGATGGTGCCGCAACATAGGCTCCCCAATGCGATCAGGGCCATGATCAGCGATGACATCAAATCCCGCTCCGAGTCAAGTCCGGCAGGGCAAGGACCTTCCATCGGCCCCTTCCGAACCTTGGCCCCTCCCTTTTACCGAAAATGAGCGTTCGCGGCCATCGTAGAGGGCCTTGACCGATACCCGGAGGGTATCGCCCAACCCCGACTTGGCGTCCACTCTGCGCTCCGATAGGATTGGGAGAGTGAGGGGACAATGCCCAAATTTCGAATCCGAACGCTCATGATCGCCGTGGTGGTGTTGGCTCTCGCCTTTGGGGGGCTCGTCACGCTCCAGCGAATGGCCACGCGGATGCAGAGATACCGCGTCCTGGCGCGGGAGCACCAACGGCTGGAGGTTGTCAACCGCCTCACCTCGCAAGGATTGGTGATGAATGGGGCAACGAAGCCCGGCGTCGAAAGACACAACGTGCTCGCCGAATACCATCATGTCCTCAATCTGAAATACGAATTCGCCTTCCGTCATCCCTGGCTGCCCGTCCCTCCGGATCCGCCGGAGCCGAGATGAAGCCCAAGGGACACTCACGATGTACTCGGAGCGGAGATATTCGATGGAATTCATCGATAAAGAGATCGGCTCCATTGACGTGATCCACGCTGATCTGAGTGACGACGACGTGCGGCTGGCCCATGACACAGAGTCACACCTGATCTACTATCTTCTCGAAAACGACCAGGGTGTCCGGCGAGTTAATGGGTCACGAGTGGCCATTTGGGTCGCATCGCTAATCGTGACGTTCGTAGTTGCTCCATCTGTCGCCCTGGGTTTGGTCTTCGGGGCGGGAAAAGCGATGGACTGGCTCCCATTAAGGATTCAGCTGATCTGCATAGGCGTCGTGGTTGTGCTAGGGGAAAGTTTCAAAATTCCGCTTGAGGAACTCCCAAAGCGGAGACATCCAGACCGTATTCTGGATGAGCTATGAGCGGCTGACACTTAGCCAATCGGCTGCTTCATTGAATTGGCTGTCTCGGCACGGCCAGCGCACATTAAGCCACTCGAGATCAAGGGATTACCGCACAAGTAGGTTGTGAGAAATCGGCTGAAAATCCGCCCATCCCAGAAGGCATCAAGGTCGATCTCACCGCGTTCACGAAGTGAGCATCGTCGCTCCAACTCCCTGGCATGGGAGGACGTGCCGGTGAGGGACCGCGAGCGGTCCATCGGGGACTGCGGCGGGGGATCAATCGATGGGTCCCGGTCTCGAGCCTCCCCCTTGCCATAGCGCGGCGCGAGCGCGGACGGCGCCGATTGCATCGACGATTGTCTTGGCGACCACGAGCACGCTGGGCGGAACCGCGGGCGCCGCGTAACGCCCCCAGGCGAAGGGGATCCAGATGACCACCAGGGCCACGCTGATCCACCACCAGAGGCAGACGACCGTATTCTGCGAGAACCGCCTCAGGCCGTCGACCGACTGGCAGACCGCGGCTAGGACAACCACCACGAAGGCCTCGGGCCGGATCCCGACGAGGTCGGCCACGGCCAGGAACCGGTCCATCCCCGGGTCGAGCCAGATATGTTTCCCGAGGAAGCCGATCTGAAGCTGGGCCGTCCTGCGATGCTCCTCCACCAGCGCGAAGAGCCCGGACCGGAGGTCCGGGTACAGCGCCGGGTTGCTCGCCACGAAGACCACGGCGGCGACGAACCCTCCGACCCCGAGACCCACCGCCGGGGCCCTCGCCGATCGACCGGATGACCCGGCTGCCCGGACGACCAGGCAGAGCCAGACGACGCCCGCCAGGGCGGCGACGACTAGCGCGTTCATCTTGGTCCCGCACGCGAGGGCGAGGGCCAACCCCGTCGCGATCCCGAGCCCCACCGTCGCTGCCTGCGAGCGCCGGGGACCGTCGAAGGCTGGCCGAACTGTTGCCAGCAGGAGCCGGACGGCCATGATCGAGAAGAACAGCGCGATGATGTCGACCAGGGTGCGTATGTAGGCCATGATGATGATCGTGTGGCTCGCGAACGCCAGGGCGGCGATCGCCCCGGTCGCCCGGCCCGAGCAGGCTCGGCCGATCGAGGCGACCCCCAGCGCACAGCCGAACCCCAGGGCGATCACCAGGGCCCGTCCGATGTAGAGCTCCGCCGGGCGGATAGGCCGGTAGGCCGCCAGCCGCACGGACCGCTCGGCGCCCGGGGACATCCGGTCCACCACCGCCTGTCGCTTCGCCCGGTCCTCGCCCTTGCCCCAATCCCAGAACGTCAGGTAGTACGACCCGAGAGCGTCGAGCGTCTCAACCCGGATCCCCCCCGCGTAGAGCACGGCCCCGATGAGATACTTGCCGATCGGCGGGTTCTCCCGGGCCGGCAGCAGCCGCCAGTCCGGGTGGTCAAGCTCGCCGCGGAGGACGGCCAGGTCGAAATAGTAAGCCGACCCGATCCAGTAGACCTCGTCGACGTGCGGCCGTTCGTCGCCGAAGGAGAGCATGCTGAGGCCCCCGACGATCACCAGAAGTGCCAGCGTCGTCAACGTGTCGACGACCCCCCGCCACTTCTCTCCCCGCGAATCATCCACGGCTCCCCTCCGCCGATCTTCGAGTTACGGCCCCCGTCCCCGCCGAACATATCCGTTCTAACGGTGACGGTCCTTCGTAACAACGGGGATGCCAGCCTACTCGGTCGACGCTGGAGTGGAAGGGTATATCACGAAATGCCATGGAGATCATCAGGAGCAGTTTCAGAGGCTTTCTTCTCTGTATTTCGTTACGCCCCTTGACTCGACCCGACCACAGATGTTGAGTGCTGAACCGCTTTTGCGGATCAAGACAGGACACTCGTTCGGGTGAAGTTGGCCAGCTTGCCGTGTGAGGTTCGTCGCTGCCAGAAGGCTAAAAACCTGGGGATGACCAGATAGGCTGGACCTCGGAAGCGTAACTCTCAAGGATATGATTGGAGGTAATCCTATCAATAAATCCGGCCGCGTCGAGTGCGGCATCAACAGAATTTAAAATACAATCACATTCTATATCATCGGGAACGACATTGCCAGGATACCGGGGACCCTCTTCAAGCGAGCCGTCGCCGGCATATGGCACCCATACCTCATCCTGCTCGGCGAATTCACGCACTAATTCCCCTTCTCGGTAGAGCACACTCGGATTCGATCCTGCCTGGTCGTTGTAAAATACAGCGAGAGCCACGCCGAAGTTCCAGAGACCAAAGACCACTATCCCATAATCTTATTCGGGTATGCAAGGCGGGGCAGGAGCAGCGTCTGGTTCGTCGAATCCGCCGTTCGGTGACTTGTGACCTCGCGTATCCCAGGCGACGCGGCTGAGAAAGGCGCAGCTACCGGCGAGTGCCGAGAGTAGAACGAGCCACAGCAGAATGGCCGAGAATTGGCCAGCCGGATAGGCGGGTGAAGGTCGATCAGTAATCCAGATCAGAGTGAGCAGCGTGACGAGAATAGCCGTCGGGATGAGCCTGAGGAGGCGACGCAACGCCATGAACACGCGCTAGCCTCCTACTGCCGAATGTCTAAACTCCTCGGACCGGCCTGCCCAACTAATGATCGTTTGGGGCAGAAAAGGAGAGATAACGAAATACCGCTGAGACCACCAGGAATTGCTTTATGGTCTATCCCCTCGGTATTACGTTACAGCCCCTATTATCGATCAAGAAAACTGAGCTTATCCCAAGGCGAAAATCGCTCCGTCGTCGCCCAGGCGGTATACAGTGAAGCGCTCGTCTTCCTCGTCTTTCAGGGCAAGCACCACGGCATCGCGTTTGATCCAAGATTGGTCTGCGACGGCTTGAAGGAACGCCGGTACGTCCAGGCGAACGAGCGCTCCGCCATAGGCGCGAGCCTGGAACGCCGCTTCACTGCTTATGTTGCGGCCGAATGAGAGCAGAGGTGCCCACCCACCTTCTTCGAGCCAATCGTTGAGGCTCGTTACGGCCGACGGATGTTCGAGCCTCTCGGATTTCTCATTGAAAGCCTCGGACAAGTCGCAGAGCAACACGATATCGGCCACAGAAAAGGGGGACATAACGAAATACTGCGGAGATCAACTCGAACCGTTTGATAGGCTATCCCCTCGGTATTTCGTTACGTCCCCATTTATCGGTCCCGTCCCCATTCATCGATCCGCGCACCCGCGGGCGGGCGTCGGAATTAGCGACTGAGCAATATGATCAGGGGAATCGCCAGCAGGGCGGCCACACTGTAGAACATCGCTAGGATGGGCAAAAGGACCA
This sequence comes from Singulisphaera rosea, assembly GCF_054877945.1. NCBI lineage: Bacteria > Pseudomonadati > Planctomycetota > Planctomycetia > Isosphaerales > Isosphaeraceae > Singulisphaera > Singulisphaera rosea. The sequence continues at coordinate 14,389 of NZ_JBTYIP020000023.1, forward strand.
TAAGATACTCACGATACGGGGGATGAGACGATTAACGTCAGCGCCGCTAACGACTATAGTTCGGCCCGCTCCCTTGTTCTGTTGCATCAAAATTGAATGCCCGCGTGGATTCAACATCCCTCGCCACGCTCCCTCCTTCTTCATGTCGCCGGAGACTGGGATGGGCGACCTCCTTGTCGCCCGGTTCCTGGATCAGACAAGTCGTGCCATCTCTTCGGCGGGCCTCCACTACGCCCGGGAAGCAGGAAAGGGGAGATAACGAAATAACGCGGAGATCACCTCGAACAATCCGATCGGCCATCCACTCGGTATAACGTTACGTCCCCATTTCTCGATCCGAAGCACTGGCCAGGACGGGATCTTACGAGGTCGTGGCCGTGATCGACGACGACGTCGCCTGGGTCAGCCCGGCCGCCGTCGCCTTGATCAGATACCCGACCGCCGGCTTGTTCAAGACGAGGTTGGTGAAGGTTGCCACGCCGTGCACGGCCTGGACGCTCAACGTCCCGCTCACCATCCCGTTCCCGGGGTTCGCCGCGAGACCCACCGTGATCGTCCCCGAGTAGTTCGGGTCGACGTTCCCGTTCGCGTCCTTCGCCGACACCGTCAGCGAGAACGCCACGCCGATCTTCACCGTGCTCGGCGGCTGCACCGTGAACGCCAGCTGCGTCGACGCGGTCGTCACCGCGATCGCCGTCGATGTCGCCGTCGCAAGGCTCGACGACGTGGCCTTGATCAAATAACCCGACGCCGGCTTGTTCAACCACAGCCCCGTGAACGTCGCCACTCCATGCACCGCAGTGACCGTCAGGGTACCGCTCAGCATGCCGTTGCCGGGGTTCGCCGCCAAGCTCAGGGTGATCGGTCCGTTGTAATTGGGGTCGAGGTTCCCGTTCGCATCCTTCGCCGTGACGACGACCGTGAACAGCTCGCCCGTCTTCACGTTGCTTGGCGGCTGGGTGGTCATCGCCAACTGCGTCGAGGCCGTCGAGACCGCGATCGCCGTCGACGTTGCCGTCGCAAGGCTCGACGACGTGGCCTTGATCAAATAACCCGACGCCACCCTGTTCAGCGACAAGCCGCTGAACGTCGCGACCCCATGCACCGCGTTGACCGTCAAGGTACCGCTCAGCATCCCGTTGCCGGGGTTCGTCGCAAGGCTCAGAGTGACCGGACCCGAGTAGTTCGGGTCCACATTCCCGTTTGCGTCTTTCGCCGTGACGACAAGCGAGAAGGTCTCGCCCGTCTTCACGTTCGGCGGCGGCTGGGTCGTGATCGCGAGCTGGGTCGCGGCCGTCGTCACCGTGATCGCCGACGACGTCGCCGCCGTCAGGCCGGTTGCCGAGGCCTTGATCAAGTAACCCGAGGCCGGCTTGTTCAACGACAAGCCCGAGAAGGTCGCCACCCCATGCACGGCGTTGACCGTCAACGTCCCGCTCAGCATGCCGTTGCCGGGATTTGCCGCCAGGCTCAGGGTGATCGGCCCGTTGTAATTGGGGTCGAGGTTCCCGTTCGCATCCTTTGCCGTCACCGTCAGCGAGAACGCTTGGCCCGTCTTCACACTGCTCGGCGGCTGCGTGGTGATCGCCAACTTCGTTGAGGCCGACGTCACCGAGATGGCCGTCGACGTCGCCGTCGTCAGCCCCGTCGCCGAGGCCTTGATCAGATAGCCCGAGGCCGGCTTGTTCAACGAAAGGCCCGAGAAGGTCGCCACGCCGTTCACGGCGTTGACCGTCAGGGTCCCACTCAGCATGCCGTTGCCGGGGTTCGCCGCCAGACTCAAGGTGATCGGTCCGTGGTAAGTGGGGTCGGGGTCCCCGTTCGCATCCTTCGCGGTTACCGTCAGCGAGAACGTTTGGCCCGTTTTCACGCTGCTCGGCGGCTGCGTGGTGATCGCCAACGTGTGGGTGATCACCTTGATCTGGTAGATGACTCCCATGCCCGGCCCATCCGAGCCGAAGACACTCCCCGTCGAGGAGATGTCGGCGATGAAGAGCGAGTCGGCCGTCGACAGGGCCTCGTCGAGGTGCCCGATGTTCGCCTCGTTGTTCGAGATGAAGTCGAAATATTTGCCGGTCGCCGGGTCGGCGTAAACGAATGGGTTTTCGTCGTTATCAAGCCCCCCTTGGACGAACAGGCCGTGGAAGCCGACGAAAACGCCGTTGTTCAGCCCTGCGGGGAAGAGCGCGGGCGAGAGCGCGATGCCCGACGACCCTTCACTCTCCGACCCCTCCGCGGTCAGGACCGAGTCGGGGAGGGGTTCATAGGCGATGATCGGTTGGACCACGTTCGGGCCCGGGTTCACGACCGTGACGGGGTCGCCCGGCTTGTCGATGGTCCTGGTGTAGCTGTAGGGGAAGCCGAAGTTCTCGATCGCCCCCCCGATCTGGGCGGCGGGGATCTTGTCGAGCTCGTCGGTGCTCCAGGCCTCGTTGCCACCTTCGTTCCCGTCGATCCCGTTGTCGGCAAGCCAGAGGTCGCCCGTGTTCGGGTCGATGACCAGGCTCGCGGCGTTGCGCAGGCCGGTGGCGATCTGGGTCAGGTTCGACATGACCGGGGTACCGCCGTTGTCGTGGACGGTCACCTTGTAGATCGAGTCGCCGTTGAGGGTCGCAGTGAGCAAGCCGCTGGTCGTCACGTTGCCGGTGGTCGGTTGATAGGTCGGGTTCCCGCTCGAGTCGAGGGTTACGCTGCCGTTGTTGCCGATGACGACGCCGTTAAACTGGGATCCGATGTTGAAGAAGACGTCGAAGTCACCGGACTGACCGGGGGTCGGCCGGATCGCGGAGGCGAAGGTCGTGTGCTCCCACCCGGAAGGGAAGTTGAAGTTGAGGCTGCCGACGAGGGTCAATTGGTCGGCCGGGGTCGCCCCCGTGCGGAGGACAGAGATCCGCTCGGTCCCCGCCTCGCTGGTCGTCACGAAGATGAAGGGGCCGCCCTGGTGGACGGCGGTCACCTCGCCGGGAAGTCCGTTGTAGACGCTCGTCCCGGCGCCGTCGGCGACCCCGTCGCCGTCGGCGTCGGTGAATCGCAGGAGCTGGCCGGTGGTGTTGAAGTAGGACGTGTCGCCGGCGACGGGATTGCTCACCCCGACGAGCATCGAGCCGTCCGTCATCGTCATCATCCCGTGCGGGTAGTTCAGCCCGCTGGCGAACGTCGTGACCCGGAAGTCCGACGGATTGACGATGGGGTCACCGCCGACGGGGAACGGCCCGGTGGCCAGGAGCGCCCGGTCCTCGAGCTGTTCGAGGAGTAATCGCTCCATGCGGCCCCGGGACTTCCGGGCGGACGACGTCTTCAATCGCGATCGTGTTGTCCAAGCCATATGAGGTGCAATCCTTGGGGGGTCGTGTCGCTTTTCGGAACCTTCGCGCACTCCGGGGACATGGACACGAGGGCGCCGCGACGCGGCCGCCCCCGGCCGGATCCCCCGTCGACCGAATTCGGAGCGGAAATCAACCATCCTCGGCCGGATCGTAAGCAGCCTGAGCCTGTCCTATAAAACTAAGACTGGTCATGGATGCGAAAGTTCATCCTCGAGCCGACTTCGCAGCCCACGAGTGGGACGTCGAAGGTGGCCGAATCGATGAATGAGGATGGAACCACCGAAAAACTTGAGAAGGTGACGACTCAGGTTAGCGACGAATCGTTCGGAATCACAATGCAAAAGTCCTCGATCGATCGGGAAATCACATCTCGAAGCTCAACGGAATCTCCGGGTGATCGCGGCCCAGGGACGACTATTTCGCAGCACGGCGATCGTGTTTTTCAGTGAGAGGGTCAGGTAGATCGAAGCGCTTGGGGGCAGAACAAACGGGACCTAACAAAGACTGCGCAGCGGTCGGATCGCTGGTGGCTGTCGCGTGTGAATGCGCCGTTTCCGTTGAGCAAGTTGGAGCGTCTGCGCCAGTCTGTGGAGCGTGGCCGCTCGTACGGCGAGGAGTCGTGGGTTCGCGAGACGGGCGGGGCTCGAGTTGACGCTTCGATCCCGTGGGCGACCGAGGAAGGCCGCTTAAAAGCGTGTCCTCTTTTTTAGTTCCGAACGGCAGATGCCCCCGATGTGCGGGCAGACTCACGAGGCGGGCGAGGCCCGGATACTGCCGAAGCTCCGTGAGCTGACCGGCGGGGGGAGTACGGGAAAGCCGTGCGTGCAGAGGGTGATCGAGGTCGTGTGAGGCTGGCCAGTGGCCCATGAAGCGAGATCGGTGCTGCTACACGTGTCCACTATGCAATGTGGTTTCTACCTAATTCGGGTAGCACCGGGTGAAACAACCGGCGTCGCGCAGCGACGAGAGGTCGTAGGCAAGTCATCGGGATCGAAGGTTCTCGCCAGGCATCGACTTATGCCTCGTCCCAGCCCGCTCGATTGCTCCGTGGACCGCATTCCCTTGCGGGGTAGGCCGATGTCACGGACGTTGGGCCTCTTGTCGCTGCGCGACACCGGTTGTTCCAACCTGTGCCACCCTTGACCCGCTACATCCAGCACCAATTTCGCATCTTGAGCCCTGGCCAGTTAACCTTCCAAGCCGTCCATCCTTCCTCGTCCAAACGACTCCCGCGAGTAACGTCGAAACGGATCGTCACGGTTCGGGAGGCGGCTGCTCCTCGTTTGGTGGTTCGTGTCCGTACGTCGCCGCACGCGCATACTTTGCGGCAAGCGATCGGTGCCAATGGCGTCTTCGAAGCCGCTTTTCAAAGGCGTCGGGGTCTTTCGTTTCGACCGCTTCGGCCCGTTTCAGATACGCCATTGACTGATCAAGATGGTAGGCGCCTAGACGACCCCAATGACCGCGGTCCGGATAGGGTTTCACGATTAGCGATAGGACCGCAGCCACGAGGCCCACGACGACCGAAGGCCTTCGCAGGGTGAATCGAAAGAGGTGCCTTCCCATCGCTTGACCTCGAGAAGAATCCAGCATTCAGCGGGTACTGGGGGGCTGAGACCCACACTGGCCCGGCTGCGTGTTATCCTCGCTGCTTGGCGTGCCGGTTCGCCAGCGTCGATTCCAAAACAGGGGACAACCTCATGCGATCCAATCGGTCGGTGGCTGTCGCAGCGTTCTTCGGTTTCGCGGTCGGACTCTTCGTTCTCTCGAATACGACGACCGGCCAGGCCCCGGAGGCGAAGCCTCCAATCGTATGGGAATACAAGGAGGTAATCGGACAACATTATATCGACGACAATACAAAATTGCTGAACCGACAGGGGCAAGAAGGCTGGGAGCTCGTCTCCACCATCCTCGCCACCCAGAGCAGACTCCGCTATACGATGAAGCGACCGAAGCCGAATTGAGCCTCAGACGCGGCAGACTCAACTCACGGAGGGCAGGATGCGGGTAACCCCAGCCCGGTTCAAGCTAATTCACCTCATGGTCGGCGTGGCGATCGTTGCCGTCGGTCTGTTTGCCGTAGATTCCAGCCAGGTCTCCCACTGGATTGGCTTCTTCCCGCTCGACGTATCGCTAACCAGCCCAGACGGGAGAAGAATCGTCGCTGTTGAGTATGCGTTCGCCGGTCGATGGAAGGACGCCAAGTCTCTGAAGGGCGACCCGAAAGCGCTGGACCTCAATTTTTTGGACGTCGCGTGGGTCGAGGGGGCACCCTTCCAGCTTTCCGTTCAAAAAACCGGCCAAAGCACGCTTCTAGGCCGCGAGACGAGCTACTACCAGCCACGGTTCTTGGTCCTTCGCGTCACGTACCAGGACGGCTCGTCGGAACTGTTCCCGGTGAGAATCCCGGATAGTCGAGTGGGCCGCAAGGTCACGGTCACGATACCTGAGCAGAAGCCGGGCTCCTGATGGTTGTCATGTGGTCAGGAACGGGCCACAGTTCCCCATTCGAGGTCTACCTCAGCCATTCGTCATGAGTTACCAGTCGGCAATACATCATGCCGTCGGCTTCGTCCTCACGGCCGCTTTCTCCGTCCTGAACCGCCAAGCAGAAGGCAACGACAAGGATGCCTTGCGCCGCATCGAATCGTTTGCACTCGATGCGGCCCCCCATGATCCACAGCGGCTTGTCACGGACGGTCAGGTCCCCTTCGGCAAAAGTGTCGGCGTGTATAGACGATTCGTCCTCATTCGGTTCCCGGACGGAGCCAGGAAGATCCGACACGGCAGCGGCGTCCGGAAACGGGACCCCGACCCGACGTCGCCCGCAACGTTTCCCAACGGCGTCGGTGGATAACTCGCTGGGGAGCTACGAACAAGATGATTTCTCGAACCGGAATGCTTTGCCTCGAAACTCGACACCACCGGCCATCGTCTCGGGCATTTTGAACTCCTTTTTCCCTTGCAACAGAACGACCTTCGCCAATATTTCCGATCCCCTCACGAATGACGTCACGACCGCTTCAACAATCCGTTGGAGATCATGCAGTGATGCATCATGTGTGCTTTGGCTGTAGGCTCCTCCTGGTTGTCGGCGTGATCGCCGTCCCTTCCCTTGCCCTGGCGCAGAACTCGGCTTTTCCTACCGCCGCCAAGGGCGCGATCCTGCAGGACAGGGTCGTGGCCGGGAGTCCGGCGGATACCCTGGAGGTGCGGCACATCGTCCTGAAGGGGACGAACCGGGAGATCGGCCGGGCGCTGGCGACGATCGCCAAGGATCGCTATGAGGTCAAACCTATCCCCAGCATGGACCGCCTCCGCACGAGGGCGCAGCGTCGCTCCATCGAACGGAACTACCCGATCCTCTTCGATCGCATGCGAGGCGTCGCGGACGTGTTCGGCAAGCAAGTCGACGATGACGGCTTCCTTTTCAGCGGGCTGTGGTACCCGCGGACCTTCGGCGCGGGCTGCTCCGTGGTGTACTACCCGCCGCAGGCCACCGCATCGGGTACGGGCGTCGTCAGCCGCAACTACGACTTCACGACCGGCACGAATCGGGGAACACGCCCGACCCGAAGCGAGTTCGCATCGACGGGTCGGCCGTACGTCGTCGAGATGTACCCCGACCGGGGGTATGCGTCGCTGGCGATCTATTCCTACGACCTGTTGAGTGGCGTGCTGGACGGCGTCAACTCCGAAGGGCTGACGGTCGCGCTGTTGGCCGACGAAGAGACGCGGGAAACGTATTCGATGGAGCCGGACGGCATCGATGCGGTCGGGGCCGGTGAAATGCGGATGCCGCGGATGCTTCTCGACACGTGCGCCACGGCGGAGGAGGCGAAGGAGATGCTCCTGCAGACCAAGAAGTCGTACCAGTTCAACCCGGTTCACTACCTCGTCGCGGACCGGCATGGGAACGGGTTCGTGTGGGAATACTCCCAGCACCGCAACCGGGACTACTTCATCGAGAATCCCGGCAAACCCCTGATCACGACCAACTTCAGCCTGCACCGCCACCTGGATAAGAATGGTCCGCCCTCGGCCGCCATGTCCAAGGGGATCTGCCCGCGTTACTGCAAGGTGGCGGAGCTCCTCGAGGAGCAGCCTGGCAAACCGACCGTGGAGTTCATCAAGGAGTCCCACAACACCCTCGACTTCGTGGCCGTGCCTCCGCCATCCCGGCCGCCGTCCCGGACCCTCTGGCACGCCCTCTACTTCCCGGAGGAGCGAAAGCTGCAGGTGAGCTTCTATCTGCGTGACGAGGTAAGCCCTGACAATAAGACCTCGGCGCGGATCGTCCGCACGGGATACCTGGACTTCGCCCTGGACAAGGTAGATCCTCGTGGTGCCGGTCACAAATAATCGTGAAACGATAAGTTGATCAATCATGGGGAAGCAGAAATTGCCGGGTCGCCCAGGTGGATTGCTCCCCTGGCCGACCCGGCCCTTTTTGCCCTGTCCCCTGATTGGCCGTCACCCTTCTGCCTGGTCTGCTGTGGCGTCACCTATCCCGCGTTCCCCGGCGTTGATGGCGAGCGGGCGGATCCGGCAGACCCGCGTCGAGGGATGGCGCGCCGGGGCCGCTCCCTCGACGCTGCGGGCTCAGCGCGTCTCGAAGGTCTGCGACGGCCCGACCGCGCCGACGCGGACGGTGAACTTTGCGCCGTCGGGTGTGACGGAGACCCGGATGAACTGCCCCCCCTTGGGGTCGGGGTTGGCGATCAGGGCAGGATCGGTGTTCTCCGAGGCGGATGTTTTCACGTTCTTATGGAGCTGAAAGGCCGCTCGGATCGACGGGATGGTCTTGAGCCGGGCCACGGTCGCGGCGTCTCCCCCTTTGCTCGGCCCGTTGTTCATGATCGCAACGGTGGGGGCGATCGTCTGCAACAAGGTCGGGTGGTTCGAGATCGCCATCCCGTGGTGGGTCACCTGGAACAGGTCGATCGGCCCGATCCGGTCCTCGGGGCAGACGAGTTTCTTCTCGACGTTCCAGGTCAGGTCGCCGCAATCGAGGAAGTCGAAGCGTCCGAGCCGGAACCGAAACACCAGGCTCATCGCGTTGTCGCTCGGGTCCGGGGGCAGGTCGGCGGGTGCTCCGGCGCAGCACGGGTTCGGAGTCCCTGATGGGGCGGGGATGACCTTGCCGCCCGACGCGAGGATCCGGACCTCGGTCTTGCCCTTGAGGGGGATCGAGTCGCCGGCCTCGAGCGTCTTCCGCTTCCCGGCGGTCGCCTTGAGGTAGGCCTTTCCCAGGGCGTCGTCCGGCTTCGGGCCGTCCGGGAACTTAACCTTGTCCCCGTCCGCCGCCGAGGGGTCGGGAAGGCCTCGATCCCAGTAATGGTCGATCCGCAGCAGGCTCGAGAGGCCCGCGATCCCACCGAAGTGGTCCATGTGCCAGTGCGTCGTGGCCAGATGGTCGAGGTGGTCGAGCCCGGCGACGTCTTTCAGGACATGGATGATCCGTTTCGGGTCGCGATCCTCGCGGCCGGGCCAGCCGGAGTCGATCAGGAGCGACTCACGCTCCGGCGTCACGACCAGGGTGGCCGCACCCCCGTCCACGTCGATGAAAAAGATCTCCAACCCCTTCGACGGTGCGTCGGCACCCAACAAGGGCAGCACCATCAGCGCGAGAAGCATTCCAGTGAGGCGGAAAGGCACGAAGTCACCCCCTCGTCAGTCGATCTTGAAGGACGTACCGGGGACCGCGCCCCGCCGTTACCCCCCGTCACATCATGATGGAAAAACGGCGATCAAGAAATGGGATGGATCCGACGAGTGATTCCCGGCTCGGCTTTTCATGGCGTCTCCTCCTCGCAGAGACGAACGAGGAGGAACTCGCGGGAAAATCGCGCAGTTGGCCGGACAAACCGTGTCCAGCGAGCTAGAATTCCTTCGCACTTGCGATCACTGTCGGAAATAAAAGACATGGATAGGTTGTTTCGAATTCCGAATTATGATGGTCCGGCAGGTCGTCAGATCGAGCCTCGATCCTGGAATCTTCACAAGGTCGGCTCGGTCAGGCTGCGTTGACGCGGCGGGCAAGTTTCGGTAAGTCCCCCTCTGAGCACTCGGAATCGCGAATCTCGCAATAAATTGCTTGTAATTTGGGTGGTTTGGGTTGATTGGGGTGCCGACATCTCGTATGATTGGATCTCCCAATCGCGTGGGAGTTCGCCAGATCAAGAATGGTTTTTAAACTTGTCTAACGGTCGAGCTGAAGGCGATTGCGACGAGAGTTTAGGACTGAAATCGAGCGAAGATGGGATGTTCTCGGCATCGTCTAGATTTTTAATGCGCGAAAGATCACAATCTTTTGCATCTCTCGAAGATTCCGTTGCCATAGACTGTGATTTGCGGCTTTTCGTCAGTGCCGGTCTAATTTTTCGAAGTTCGGTGAATCTCGGGAATTTCGGCGGGATTTCTTGTCGTGGTGGCAATCCCTTCTCGTTCCTAATAAGAAGTTGAGCCATCCCGCTCGTAGGATGTCGGCACGCGTCGAGGAATTCGGTACCGGATGGGGTCCGAGATGAGACCATCATGTTGGAGCGATCAAGATGACTGAAAATCAAGTCCTCATGATCAGCAACGACACCCGCCTCGTCAGGAGGGTGCGTGAAGACCTCGACGTCCTGGGTGGCCCCGGCCTCCACGTCGTCGAGGAGGTTGACCGTGCGTTCTCCGAGGCGATCGAGGGCGACTATTGCCTCGTCATCGCCCATCTGGATGAAGGCATCGGTCGCGCCCAGTTTCGGCGCATGTTAGGGGAGGCTAACTCCCAAGCCTCGCCGGTTTCGTTCCTTGCCCTGAGCGAGACCTACCTCCCGGACGAGGCGAACATCCTGTTCCGGCTGGGGATCGCCGATTACCTGAGCCGAGACGAGCACCTCGAGAAGATTGCCAACATCATCAATGCCTTGAGTTTAGCCGCCCAGGCCGAACACCTCGACCGTCGGCCGGTCGGCGCGCACGCCAGCTAAGCTGGATCTCGATTCTCACGCGAACTTGTTGGCATAAGTTAGGGTTCGTGGGCCATGAAGTCGTCGAATTCTCGTCCCGTCAATCGTGTGCGAGAATTCGTCCGATCGGCTTGCGCAATGCCCCGATCCTCCCGGTTGACGAGGGGATTCGGGCTCGTTCGCGTTTGGGCTCCGAACCAAACCTGGAAGTTGGCTCAATCGATCCAAGGTCGGCCGTGATCGAGCGTGGAACGAAGGTCGAGGGTGCGACGGGTTCCGTCTTCGGACCGCGTGTGGACAAGGCTCGGCCCCATTGGGGCTCGAACCTCGGTCGGAAGACGAACGCGTATCGACCGTGAGGAAAGCCTCCGACGAGCTCTCTGTCCAAGTCGGAACACGCCGGCCGAGACTGGCACGCACGGGGTCCGAAGACGGAACCCGTGGGACTCAGCGTCTTAACATCGAGGTAGCCGCGACCCCGGGCGTAGCGAAGGTTCGCCCCATCTGCCAGTCTGTATGCGGACAATCAACGCCGACGGGTCTGATCGGCGGCGGGCGCGGTGCTGGGGACGACCGGCGTTGGCGAGGGGGTCGGGGCGAGGTCGGGGGGGGACGACGAGGGAGGGTCGATCCCGAGGGGGGCGCTGCCGGCCTGGATTTCGGTCAGCCGACGTCGATATTTCTCGAAGAGGCGGGTGTGTCGGCTCGAGGTGTCGACCGGCTTCCCGTTCAGGAACAGGGCCTTGATCTGTGTCGTGGGTTGCAGGAGGTGTCCCGCGGTCACGACGACGTTGGCCCGCTTCCCGACTTCGAGCGAGCCGACCTGGTCGGCGATGCCGAGAATCTTCGCGGGGGCGAGGGTGATGGCCTTCAACGCTTCGGCCTCGGGGAGGCCGAATGCGACGGCGGTCGCCGCTTCGTAAGGGAGGTTCCTCGAGGCGGTCGCTTGCTCGGGGCCGTGGGGATTCGAGCGGATCGCGAACGGCACCCCGGCCTCGAGCAGCCGCGCAGGGTTGGCGTAGGGGGCGTCGTAAGGATCGGTCGACTCGTTCGGCAGTTGGAGGGTTCCTCCGATGAGGACGGGGACCTTCGCCGCCTTGATCGCGTCGACGACCTTCCAGGCGTCGGAGGCCCCCGAGAGGATCGCCTGGAGCTTCAAGTCCTCGGCGATTTTCAGGGCGTCGAGGATTTCGTTCCGGTGCTCGACCCGGAAGATCACCGGCTTTTCCCCCTTGGCATAGGGGGCGAGCGCGGCCAGCCTCGGGTCGGGGGTCGGGGCGGGTGCGTGTCGGGCCCGGGCCTCGGCGACGACCTTGTCATAGGCCAGGGCCTTGCGGAACTCCTCGCGGATCGACTCGAGCTGCTCCTTGCGCTTTTGCCGGGGGTTCGGTGCGTCCCCCGAGTTTCGGCGGGCGGAAGACTCGGTCTCGGGGGGGATATAGTCGGGGATCGACACGTGCAAGGCGACGGAGTCGGCCAGGATCATCTCGCGGGGCACCCACCCTTCGAGGCTGATCGCGCATCCTTGCCCCGAGATCAGGCCGCCGTTCGGCTGGACGTATGCCGTGAGGATCCCGTTCGCCCGGGCCACGGGGATGATCTCGCTGTCGGGGTGCAGGGCCGTGCTCGCACGCAACTCGGGCTGGAACTGCGCGGAGTCGGCATCGTCGTGGGTCTCGGCGAGGCTGCCGATCTCGAAGAGGCCGAGCCGGGTCCCTGCGTCGATGATGCCGGGCCAGACGTCCAACCCTTGGCCGTCGACCTTCTGGGCCGTGGACGGGACGGGGGTCTCGGGGCCGCCGATCGCGGCGATCTTCCCTTCGCTGATCACGAGCGTCCCGTCCGGGATGTCGGGTGATCCGACGGGGTGGAGGGTCGCTCCCACGATGGCGTAATCGCCCCGAGAGTTCTGGAGCTTCTCGACGAGCCGTTCCTTGGCTTCGGCTGCCGCTCCTGGCATTGTCGCGTGGTTGCCGGGCCTGGGGGTGAGCTTGCCGTCTTTCGGCGAACGTTGGAAGGCGACCTCGCCGTCGATTACCGCGAGCTCGCAACGGGCGAAGGCGTCGAAGGGGTGGGCGTTGAACAGCGAGATATCCCCGTCCTTGCCGACCTCGATCGATCCGATCCGGTCCTGGAGGCCGAGCTCACGCGCGGGGTTGATCGTGACAAGGGAGAGGGCCTGGGCCTCGGTCAGCCCGCCGTACTTGACCATCTTCGCCGCCTCGAGGTTGAGGTGGCGGATCAGCTCGTCGCTGTCGCTCTTGATGCTGACCGAGACTCCCGCCTCGGACATCAAGGCGGCGTTGTAGGGGATGGCGTCGTAAGCCTCCACCTTGTAGGCCCACCAATCGGAGAACGTCGAGGCGGTCGCCCCGTGCGCGGCGATTTCGGCGGCGACCTTGTAGCCTTCGAGGACGTGCTGGAGCGACTGGACGCGGATGCCATGCTTCGACGCGACCCCGAGGAGCATCAAGATCTCGTCGCTTCGATAGCAGTGGCAATGGATCTTGATCGAACCGTCGACCACGCCGGCAAGGGCCTCGAGCCGGAGGTCCCTGCGCGGGGGTACGGACGCCCCCCCGGTCGCCTTCGCGGCCTCATAAGCGACCCAGGACGCGCGGTAGGCACGCGCTTCCTCGAACGCGCGGTCGATCGTGGCCTCGACCCCCATCCGAGTGTTCGGGAACCGGCCGGGGACTCGGGTCACGTTCTCGCCGAGCGCGAACTTGACCCCCTGGGCCGAGTTCTTCACGATCAGGTCGCGGCCCGCCTGGCCGTAGCGGAGCTTGATGACGGCGTCCTGCCCGCCGATCGTGTCGGCCGACCCGTGGAGAAGCCTCGCGGTGGTCGTCCCGCCGGCCAAGGCCCGGTAGATCGCGGTGTCGTCGCCCGTGACCACGTCCTTGACGCGGACTTCGGGGACGAGCGAGAGGCTCCCCTCGTTGACACCCCCCTGGATCGCGATATGGGAGTGGGTGTCGATGATCCCGGGCATGGCGACCAACCCGGTCGCGTCGATGACCGTCACGTCCTTGGGGGCGGAGAGCCCTTCGCCGATCGCGGCGATCTTACCGTCTTCGATCAGGATGGAACCCTTCGCGATCGTCCCTGCCTTGGCGACGGTGAGGATCGTGGCGTCCTTGATGAAGACCGTCCCCCCCGTCTTGATCTTCGGCTTGCGAGACTCGTCGAACTCCGTCGAGACGTCGCGGAACGGTGGTTGGGAGGGCTGATCCTCGGCCGACTTCGGGGGGAGAGCTGTCGCCGGGGAGGAGTCGGACTTGGTCGTCGGAGTCGTCGCATCAGCCTTCGTCTTGGCCTGGGCACCGGTGCTCGGCTCGGATTTCGCCGAATCCTTGGCCTTCGGCTCGTCGGTCTTGGCCTTGGGGGATTCCGACTTCGACTCCGACTTCTTCGACTTCGGCTCGGCGTCGTCCTTTTTCGAGGCCCCCGGCTTGTCGACTTCGAACTTCTGCCCGTCGACGAGGAGGTAACGCACCTTGGCGTTCTCGTCGCCGAAGGGGGCGGAGAGGACGACGAGGTGCCCGAGCTTGCCCGGCTCGATCGTCCCAAGCCTGCGGTCGACGCCGGCGATCTCGGCCGCACGTCGGGTCAGGGCGTCGAGGGCGGCCTCGCGGGAGAGTCCCGCCGAGATGACCTTGCGCAGGTTGCCGGGGAATTGCTCGAGCTTCGAAATCCCGTCCGTTGAGAACGCGAACCGGACACCCGCCTTGCTCAGGGCTCGGGCGGTCTCGAGCCGCTCTTTCCAACGGGCCCCCTTCTCGACGAGTACCTGGAGCGGCTCAGCCTGCTCCAACGGTTCGCGCTTGCGATACTCAGCCTCGGTGGGGACCTTCGGCTCGTCGGGGAAGTCGACTCGGAGTATGACCGGGACGTCCTGCGCCTTGAGGCGTTCCGCGACCTTCCCGGCTTCGCGACCGCCGACGATGACGGCCGACGTGCCGAACTCTTCCGCCAGATCGAGCGCCCGATGGATCTCGTCGCGAGTGTTCGCCTCCCACCAGACCGGGATCCGCCGGGTCTTCGCCGCGTAGAGGGCCTGGAGGGCCGGGTCGTACGTGGGGCGGTCGGAGTCCTTCGCCGCCGAGGCCGACAGTGTGTGCTCATATTCGGCGTCGAGCATGGCCTGCCGCAGGTGGGCGACCACGCCCATGAGGACCGACGGGTAGCGCTCGGTCGACCGGCCTCGGCCTCGGGTCGGGGCATGGTCGTCGTCCCCTTTCGTCGGTGCCGGCTCGAAGGGAGGCTTCAGGTTGATATGGAGCGCCAGCGGAGAACGGAGGATCGCCTCGCGGCGCGGGAGGCCCCCCGTGCTCGCCAGCACGCTCTGACCGGTGACGATCGCACCACCAGGAGCCGACACGAGCGAGGTGAATCCCAGCTTCCTACGCTCCTCGGCGAGGGACTCGCTGAGGTCGAGGGCCGTCGCGACCTCGTACTCGGGCGTCAGGCCGTTCCGATTGTCCGGAGGCGTGCGTGCCAGGGCATTGTCGTTATAGTTCACCGCCCGGCCGGCACCGGTCCGCGACCGGACCATCCCGGGCACCTGGGCGATCGTCGTATAGAGGTCGATGAACCCAGGGTAGACCACCAGGTCTTTGCCCTCGATCGTCTCGGCGTCGAACGGGATCGTCACCTTGTCGTTGGGGCCGACGGCCTCGATCCGGCCGTCGCGGACGACGACGGTCCCCCCCGCGATCGTCGAGTCGGGGGCGGTGACGATCGTCGCGTTCCGGATCGCGTAAGCGACCGGGCGATACCCGGGGCGGAGGTCTGCCGAGAAGAGTGGGAAGCCGATCGTCGTCGACGCCACGACGACGGTTGCCAGCAAGGATCGGATCGGGGACCGGGTGACGCGAGGCATGAAGCAACTCCCAGGCGATCCGGCAAGGGAGGATAGGCCCTGGGCTCGTCCTGCGGAGCGCCACGGGGCCCCTACATCCTTGCCCGAGGGTTGGCGTCGCCGACGGATCTCCACGTGCGTACGTTCCCCCGCTTTGTCCAATCGGTGATAGCATTTCCGCCCCTGATTCGGCAAGGGTTCATGCCCTCTCTCGTGAACTCCGGCCTCCCCGCCCCGCGGCATGACGAATCAATCATTGTGAATTCTCGGACGTATGGATTGGGGCGATTCCGGGCCCTTCGGCCCTCGACTCAACCGATCCGGCCCCGGCGAAACCTCATCATCCCTCCGACTCTGGTGCGAAACGGGACGAATCGTGCGCAATGCGCGGAAGCCGGCTCGATCCGATGCGCAAACCTGTTCCGATCGAAGGCGTGCCATGACCAACTTCACCGTACGTGAGTCCAAAGGCTCATGCCGACCGACTCACCGTGCCGAAACTCGACGCAAGTGGGGAGTCGCAGGCAAACCGTCTCGAATTCAACCATAGTCCCCGCGAATCGTTACGTTCGCCACAAGTTGTCTTGCGTGTCAGGTCGAATTGGTCGTCGGGCGGTCCGGAATTTGTTATCGAAAACGCTCGTTTTGACACCGACCTATACGTGGATAAACTTTACGGTAGTCCTGCCCTTGATCACGAGCGGTATCACTCCATGGGATCACTCCTGCCGCGGGTCATCGCCCTTTCGCCGACCGGCTCGACCGATCCCGGCGTGGTCGTCGCCGGGTGCCGAGCGGGGGCGCTTGGGGTACTCGACCTCGGTTACGGTTTCGACGCGAAGGCCTCGGAGGCAATCCAACGGGTCGCGCGATACCTCCCGGATCGCTCGTTCGGATTGAAGCTCCCCCTCGAAGCGATCGATGATGAGTGGCTCCGGTCGTTACCCGAGAATCTCGGCGTCGTGATCGCGGCCCCCCATGGGATGGGCGACTGGTCGGACGCGGTCGCCGTCGTTCGGGGAACGGGGCGATTGGCCGTCGCCGAGGTCCGGTGGCGCGAGCAGGCGGTTATCGCCGCTCGGTCGGGTTTCGACGCCTTGATCGTCGCCGGGCACGAGGCGGGCGGGCAGGGGGGGGACGAGTCGTCGTTGATCCTGCTCCAGGCCACTCTCGACCTGGTCGACAGGCCGGTCCTGGTTCGAGGCGGGGTCGGTTTGCGATCGGCGGCCGCGTGCGTGGCGGCGGGGGCGGCGGGGGTGGTCCTCGACGGCGCTCTCCTCCTGGCGCGAGAATCGCCCTTGTCGGCCTCGACTCGGGAGCGCGTCTCACGCTGGGATGGCGGCGAGACCGTCGTCGTCGGGCGAGAGGCCGGCGCACCGGTCCGGGTCTATGCGATACCGGGGTCGCCCACATTGGTTCGTCTCAAGGAGGCCTCGCCTCGGGGCGAGGCCGACTGGGGCCGGACGTTGGATCGGGAGATTGGCTGGGGTGACGGCCAGGCCTGGCCCGCCGGGCAGGATTCGGCGTTCGCGGCGACACTGGCCAAGCGGTTCGTGACGGTCGGGGGTATCGTCAGGGCCGTCGATGAGGCGATCGACGCTGCCTTGGCCGACGCCAAAGCGGCACGGCCGCTGGCACCCGACTCGACGTTGGCGAAGTCTCATGGCACCCGCTTCCCGATCGTCCAGGGGCCGATGACCCGCGTCAGCGACACCTCGGCGTTTGCGGTGGCCGTCGCCGAGGGGGGGGCACTCCCCTTCCTGGCGCTCTCGATGATGCGGGGCGGAGCCGTCCGACCCTTGATGGAGGAGACTCGCTCGAGGTTGGCAGGACGCCCCTGGGGCGTCGGGCTTCTCGGCTTCGTCTCGCCCGAGTTGCGGAGAGAGCAGGTCGAAGCGATTTGTCAGGTCAGGCCCGCATTCGCCTTGATTGCGGGGGGACGTCCCGACCAGGCGAAGGAACTCGAAGATGCGGGGATCTCGACCTATCTCCATGTGCCTTCGCCCGGGCTGTTGCGACGGTTCTGGGACGAAGGCGCGAGGCGCTTCGTCCTCGAAGGTCGAGAGTGCGGCGGCCACGTCGGTCCTCGGTCGAGCCTGATCCTCTGGGAACAGGCCGTCGAGGCGATCCTGGAACGTCTGGATCGTGAGGAGGAGCCGAGCCGGACCCACGTCCTGTTCGCGGGCGGCATCCACGACGATCGGTCGGCGTCGGCGGTGGCCGTCCTGGCCGCTCCGTTGGCCAGGCGAGGGGTGAACGTCGGGGCCTTGATCGGCACCGCCTACCTGTTCACGGCCGAGGCCGTCGAGTCGGGGGCGATCGTGCCCGGCTTCCAGGCCGAGGCGCTCCGTTGCGAGCGGACGGTGCTCCTCGAGACCGGGCCAGGCCACGAGGTCCGCGTGAGCCCTTCGCCGTTCACTGAATCCTTCGACCAGGAGCGTCGGCGACTGGTCGCCGAAGGGAAGTCCGCCGAAGAGGTCCAGGCCGCCCTCGAGGCACTCAACGTTGGCCGGCTCAGGATCGCGGCCAAGGGGGTCGAACGCGCGGGCGACGACACCCAAGGCATGGTCCCCGTGGCCGAGGCCGAACAGGCCGGGCGGGGCCTGTACATGCTCGGCCAGGCCGCCACGCTCCGCAATCGCTTGACGACGATCGCGGCGCTCCACGAGCAGATCAGCGTCGGGTCGACCGATTCACTCGGTCGGGTCGAGGTCGCCGCTCCGGCTTCGAAGGAACCCGAGGCGCAGCCGTCGGACGTCGCCATCGTGGGGATGTCGGCGATCGTCCCGGGGGCGGCCGACGCTCAGAGCTTCTGGGAGAATACGCTTCGGGGGGTCGACTCGATCACCGAGGTCCCCGCCGACCGATTCGACTGGCGGTTGTACTACGACCAGGACCCGAAGGCCCCCGACAAGGTCACGTCGAAGTGGGGCGGGTTCGTCCCTGAGATCCCCTTCGACCCCTTGCGCTACGGGATGCCCCCCGCGAGCCTGCCGTCGATCGAACCGCTCCATCTCCTGACTCTTGAAGCGGTACGGGCGGCGCTCGACGACGCCGGTTACCGCGACCGGCCGTTCCCGAGGGAGCGGACCGCGGTGGTGCTCGGCGCGGGGGGCGGGGCTGCCCAACTCGCGATGGGTTACGCATTCCGTTCGTACTTACCCCTGCTCGACACCGTGATCCCGGGCGCGGGGCGCGAGGCCCTCGAGCAGGGCGGGGGGCTGTTGCCCGAGTGGACCGAGGATTCGTTCCCGGGGATCCTGCTGAACGTGGCGGCCGGCCGGGTCGCCAATCGGTTCGACCTCGGCGGGGCCAATTACACGGTCGACGCCGCCTGCGGCTCGTCCCTCGCGGCGGCCGCGCTGGCCGTCCGGGAGCTCGAGAGCGGCGCCGCCGACATGGTCCTGCTCGGGGGCGCGGATACCGTTCAAAATCCGTTCACATACCTTGCCTTTAGCAAGACGCACGCGTTCTCGCCCAAGGGACGCTGCCGGCCGTTCGACGCCTCGGCCGACGGCATCGTCATCAGCGAAGGGGTCGCGGTCCTCGTCCTCAAGCGACTGGCGGACGCCGAGCGCGACGGGGACCGGATCTATGCCGTCATCAAAGGACTGGGCGCAGGCAGCGACGGCCGTGCCAAAGGCCTGACGGCGCCCCATCCCGCGGGGCAAATCCGGGCCCTGCGGCGAGCGTACGCGAAGTCGGGGGTGTCCCCCGATTCGGTCGGTTACGTCGAGGCCCACGGGACGGGCACCGCCGCGGGCGACCTTGCCGAGGTCCAGTCGCTCCGCGAGGTGTTCTCCGAGGCGGGTGCCCCCCGCGAGAGCTGCGCCCTCGGCTCGGTCAAGTCGCTGATCGGCCATACGAAGTGCGCGGCGGGTCTGGCGGGGCTGATCAACGCCTCGCTCGCGCTTTACCACCGGGTGCTCCCTCCCACGATCGGGGTCCAGACCCCGAACCCGAAAGCGAACCTCTCCGAGAGCCCCTTCCACGTCAACACGAAGACACGTCCCTGGCTTCATGCCGAAGAGCACGGGCCGAGGCGGGCGGGCGTGAGCGCATTCGGGTTCGGCGGGACGAATTTTCATGCCGTGCTGGAATCGTACGAAGGCTCGACGGACCGGGCCCCGTCGCCGTCGCGAGAGTGGCCCGCCGAGCTCCTCGTCTGGCGGGATCGTCGGGACTCGATCCTCGCCAGTCTCGACCGACTGGCCGAGGCGCCCGACGTCGGGGCTCGGCCTCGCCTCCGCGACGTCGCCGAGACCCTCGCTTCGAGGGTCGGCACCGCGTCGGCGTCGCTGGCGATCGTCGCGACCTCGCTGGAAGACCTACGAGGCAAGCTCCGCTCGGCCCGCTCCGCGATTTCCCGAGGGCTCGACGATTTCCACGACCCCTCGGGCGTTGCCTTTCGGGACACGAAAGGGGCAACCCCGGGGAAGGTGGCCTTCCTGTTCCCGGGCCAGGGGGCCCAGCGGACCGAGATGCTCGGCGAACTGGCCGTGGCATTCCCCGAAGTCCGCGAAGGATTCGAGTCGTTCGACCGGACCCTCCGGTCCCTGGGAGCGAAGCCCGTCGGCAGTCTCGTTTTCCCGCCGCACGCCTACAACGAAGAAGACCGCTCGAGACAGGAGAAGGCCCTCGCAGCCCCCGAAGTGGCCCAGCCGGCCCTCGGAGCCGCGAGCGTCGGACTCCTCGGCCTGCTCGAATCGTTGGGCGTGACCCCGGACCTGGCTGCGGGACACAGCTACGGTGAGCTCGTCGCACTCCACTCGGCCCGGGCCTTCTCTCGCGAGGCCTTGGCGGAGCTCTCCGAGGCCCGAGGACGCTTCCTCAACGAGGCTGCGGGCGGCTCCCCAGGGGCGATGGCCGCGCTCGCCGCGGGGCCGGACAAGCTCGCGGCGATCCTCGAAGGGATCGACGGGGTTGCCGCCGTCAACTGGAACGGACCCAGGCAGACCGTGATCTCCGGAGTCGTCGCCGGTGTCGACGAGGCTCTGGAACGGGCCAGGCGCCTGGGTGTTCGAGGACAGCGGCTCCAGGTCTCGTGCGCGTTCCATTCGCCCCTCGTCGCTTCGGCGAAGGCACCCCTGGAATCGCTCGCCCGGACGCTCGGGCCGAAGGCTTTGCGATACCCCGTCTATTCGAACGTCACGGGATCGCCCTACTCGGGCGACCCTTCGACGATCGCATCGCAGGTCGGCGAGCACCTGGCCCGGCCGGTCCAGTTCGCCGCGATGGTCGAGGCGATGCATGCCGATGGGGCCCGGGTTTTCCTCGAGGTTGGGCCGGGGAACACGCTCACGTCCCTGGTGGGCTCGATCCTCGGCAGTCAGCCTCACCTCGCCGCGGCTTGCAACCCGAACGGTCGTCACGGGGTCGTCGGTCTGCTCCTGACTTTGGGCCGGTTGTTCGCGGCCGGGGTGCCCATCCGGTTGGGGAGGCTGACCGAAGGCCGAGATTGTCGGAAGCTCGACCCCGTCCGGTTCCGCTCGGATTCGGACGAGGTGAAGCCGAGCCCCTCGACCTGGATGGTCAACGGCGCCCGGTCCCGCCCCTCAGTTGGGCCCGAGCCGGCGCAGTTCGGACGAGGCCCGGCGCTCCCTGTCCCTCCCAAGGTCGAGAGCCGGCCGACGCCGCCGACGCCAGCCGCTTACCGCAACGGGCAGGCCCCGACGCCGTCGCGGAACGGGTCTAAAACTCACGAGGAGATCCCGGCCGTGGCGCGTCCCGAATCCGCCGCGTCCGAGCAACCCGAGGTCGCCCGGGTGTTCGAGGCGTTCCAGAAAACCATGCAGACCTTCTTGGACGTCCAGCGCGAGACGATGCTGGGCTTCCTCTCGGGACAAGCCCCCCCGCAACATAAGCCTTCGCCCCCGGCTCAGCATCTCGCGAACGGACGATTCTCGGCCCAGGACCTCCTCCCCGAGCGTCTCGCCCCGCGCCTCGTCGTTCCGAATCCTCAGCGGACGGATGAGCTCGAGATCAGGTTGACGCACCCCACCCCGCCGACGGCCTCCACCAACGGACACACCGAGCCGGTGGGAGCTTCGAGGAACGGGCACGCCAATCATGGCCCCGAATTTCCGAGCCGCGAGACTTTGGCCGATCGCCTGCTTGCGATCGTGCGCGACCGGACCGGCTACCCCGCCGAGATGCTCCGCTTGGACCTGGACCTCGAGGCGGACCTCGGGATCGACTCGATCAAGCGGGTCGAGATCCTCGGGAGCCTCCGCGACACCCTCCCCGACTCGGTCTTTGCCGCGAACGCCGAGTTGATGGACCAGCTCGCCAGGGCCAGGACCCTCGGGGCGATCGTCGACCGGGTTGCCAAGGCGAAGGACGCCCTTCGTGGCCCGAACACCGAGCCTCTTACCGTCAGCAACGGCCACACCGTCGGCACGCCGATTCCCCGACCCGTTGCGGAGCGGAGCGACCCCATTGTCGCCGAGTCTCGGGTCCAGCGTCGGGTCATCGAGGCCATCGAGGCGCCGCTTCCCAGGCCAGCCCGAGGTTCGGGGCTCATGCCGGGCGGCCTCGTCCTGTTGACCGACGACGGCCGAGGGGTGGCGCGGGCGCTCGCTGCCGACCTCCGGGCGAAAGGGCACCTCGTCGTTCGAGTCGGTCACGACCGCACCCCGCGCGACTCGGAGTCGGAGCGCGATTGGTGTGACCTGACCTCCCCCGCTTCCGTGGAGGATCTGTTGAACCGGGCCAAGGCGCGCGGACGCCTGGCGGGGATCGTCCACGCGTTGCCGCTTGGCGTGTTCTCCACGGTCGACCTCGACCCGACGGCCTGGGCCGGGCGGCTCGGGCCGGAGGTCCGCGGGCTCTTCCTGCTCGCGAAGGCAGGCGCCGGCGATCTGGCCAAGGCGGCGAGGCAGGGGGGCGCTTGTCTGATCGCGGGGACTGCCATGGGAGGAGGGTTCGCGAGCGTCGAACCCTCCCCGGGAGAGTTCTTCCCGGGGCAAGGCGGCGTCGCGGGCCTGATCAAGACGCTCGCCCGCGAGTGGCCGAAGGCGGTCCGAGTGCGGGTCGTCGACCTCGATCCGACCCTGGAGCCGACCTTCCTCGCGGCCAACCTCGTCCGCGAGATCGAGTCCGACGACCCGCACTCCGAGGTCGGCTACCTCGACCGGCGTCGAATCGTGCTCCGGGTGACGGAGTCCGAAGTCTCGGGGCAGGCGGGGAGCGGGTTCCAACTCGCCCAGGGGGCGCCGGTCGTCGTCACCGGGGGGGCCAGGGGGATCACGTCGTCCGTCTCGCTCGACCTGGCCAGACGTTGGCGGCCGACCTTGCTCCTCGTCGGGTCGTCGCCGTTACCGGCCGAGGGTGAGGATCCGGCGACCACCGGGATCGTCGACCCGGCTGAGCTCAAGGGGGCCCTGCATCGTGTGCTCTCACGGGGGGGCCGTCCGATCGGCCCCGCCGACCTCGAGCGGGCCTATCAGGGACTCCGCCGAGAGCGGGAGATCCGGGATAACCTCCGAGCACTCCGAGCGGCGGGGGCCGAGGTCCACTACGCCCGGGCGGACGTCCGGGATCGCGACGCCCTGGGCTCCATCCTCGACGGCTGGCGTCGACGTTTCGGTCCCTTTGCGGGCCTGATCCACGGCGCGGGGGTCATCCAGGACAAGCTCCTCCGCGACAAGACCCCGGAGTCGTTCGACCGCGTCCTGGGGACGAAGCTCGAAGGGGCCTTGAACCTCGCCGGGCTGCTCGATCGCGATCCCCTGAAGTTTGCGGCCTTCTTCTCGTCGGTCGCCGGCCGGTTCGGGAATCGCGGACAGGCCGACTACGCGGCGGCCAACGAGGCGCTCAACAAGCTGGCGATCTGGCTCGACCGACGTTGGGAGGCCCGGGTGGTCTCGATCATCTGGGGCCCGTGGTCGGGCGTCGGGATGGTCTCCGACCTTGAGGGTCACCTCGGTCGCCAGGGTATGACCATGATCGCCCCCGAAGACGGATCCCGGCGACTGGCCGAGGAGCTCATCCACGGCCGAAAAGGTGAAGTGGAGGTCATCCTCGCCGGCGCCCTCGGCAACCTGACGGCGGTCGAGGTGGCCGAGCCCCAGGACGCCCTCGTCCTCCAGCCGACGTCGTAATCGCGGAGCGGGCCCTTCGGGACGGGAGTCCGGAGGGCCGCACGACGCCGGATCGCTGCCCTCGAGGTCCCTCGCCCCTCGGGTGCGTTGGAAGGTATCGCGATGAAGAAGACCGGACGAGCGCTCGACATTGCGATCGTGGGACTGGCCTGCCGGTTCCCCGGGGCCGGGGACGCCTCGGCCTACTGGGAGAACATCCTCTCCGGCCGCGACTGCACGGGCGACGTCCCCCCCGGGCGCTGGGATCCGACGGTCTTCGTCGACCCGTCCTCGACCGCGAGTGACCGCGTCGCGACCCAACGCGGGGGATATCTCGACGACCCGATCGAGTTCGACCCCGCGCTGCACGGGATCATGCCTCTCACCGTCGCGGGGGGTGAGCCCGAGCAGTTCCTGGTCCTCGACGCCGCCAGGGCTGCCCTCGCCGACGCCGGGCTCGCCCAAGGGGTTCCGGACGGCCGCCGCGTCGAGGTCGTCATCGGCCGGGGCAACTACTTCAACCGGGGGAACCTGGCACGACTCCAGCACGGGCGGATTCTCGCCCAGACGTTGGCGATCCTTCGGACGCTCCACCCCGATTGGTCCGATGCGGATTTCGAGGCCGTGCGGGCCGACCTGAAAGCCGGGCTCCCCCCTTTCAACCCCTCGACGATCCCGGGCCAGGTCACCAACGCGACGGCGGGCCGGGTCGCGAACCAGCTCGACATTTCGGGGGCGAGCTACGTCGTCGACGCCGCCAGCGCCTCGTCGCTCGTCGCGCTCGACCTCGGGGCCCGGGCGCTCGTCGGACGTCGGGCCGACCTGGCCCTCGTCGGCGGCGTCTACCTCTCGTGCGACGTCGACTTCCCGATGGTCTTCTCCCAGCTCGGAGCCCTCTCGAAAACAGGGTGGGCGCGGCCGTTCTCGGGCGAGGCCGACGGGACCGTCCCGGGCGAAGGGGTCGGCGTCCTCGTCCTCAAGCGGCTGGCTGACGCCGAGGCGGACGACGACCGGATCTATGCGGTCCTCAAAGGGGTGGGGCTGGCCAGCGACGGCAAGGGGCCGGCCCTCTCGTCCCCGAGCGCCCGAGGACATGCTCGAGCGATCCGAAGGGCCTATCGTCGAGCGGATATCGATCCCGCGACCGTCGGGTTCGTCGAAGGGCACGGTCTCGGCGTCCCCGCCTCCGACCGCGCCGAGCTCAAGGCCCTTCGTGCGGTGTTCCCCCCGACACGTTGGGGCCGGCGCAGCCTGGGGGCCGTGTCTGCCCAGATCGGACACGCGATGCCTGCCGCGGGCATGGCGGGCCTGATCAAGGCCGCCCTCAGCCTCCAGAACCGGGTGATCCCGCCGTCGAGCCCCGTCGACGCCCCGAATCCGCTCCTGACCGGCCCGGACAGTCCTTTCGCCCTGAACTCGGCGCCTCGCCCCTGGATCCGAGCCGACGGGACACCCCCGAGGCGGGCCGGCGTCAACGCATTCGGCTTCGCCGGGATCAGCGCCCACGCCGTGCTGGAAGAGCACTCTCGCTCCGCAGACGGGCCGAATCCCGCGCACCAGCCCCGCTGGGAGACCGAGGCCATCTTGCTCTCGGCCTCGGACCGCACGCGCTGGCTCGACCTCAGCCGGGCGTTGCTCGACTGGCTCGACCACGAGCCGAACCTCCAGGTCGATCTCAAGGACCTGGCCTACACGATCAACACAGACCCGCACCCCGGCCCGATCCGCGTCGGGATCGTGGCCGCCTCGCCGCTCGAGCTGCGCGACAAGCTCCGCCACCTGGTCAAGCGCCTTGAAGATCCCTCCTGCCGATCGGTCCGAGACGCCCGAGGGGCCTATTTCTGGGAAGAGCCCCTGGCGCGGACGGGCTCCCTCGCGTTCCTATTCCCCGGCGAAGGGTCCCAGTATCCTCGGATGCTTGCCGACCTTTGCCCGCACTTCCCCGAGGTCCGCACGCTCTTCGACACGGCCGATCGGATCGCACTCGAACAGGGTAAGGACCGGCTCCCGAGCGACGTCCTCTTCGGACCCCAGGACCCCGGCGACGCGGAGCTTTGGGAGGTCGGGACGGCCGTCAACGTCGTCCTCTCCTCGCAGTGGGCCCTGCACCAGTTGCTCCGAGGGCTCGGACTTCGCCCCGACGCCGTCGTGGGCCATAGCAGCGGCGAGTTCCTCGCCTTGGCGTCGGCGGGTGCGATCTCGGTCGACTCTATTCTCGAAGCCAGGCTCGGCGAGCTCGGCCTGTTGATCGAGAGCCTCGATCGTTCGGGGATCGTCCCCGACGCCAGCTTGCTCGCCGTGGCCGCCGGACGTGAGAAGGTCGAGTCGGTCTTCGGCTCCCTTGGCGCCGAGTTGGCCGTCGCCATGGACAACTGCCCGCACCAGGTCGTCCTGGCCGGTCGCCCCGCCGAGGTCGACGCCGTCGCCGCCACCTTGCGAGGGCAGGGGGTGATGTGCGAAAGGCTGCCGTTCTCGCGGGCGTACCATACGTCGGGTTTCGCAGGGGCTCTCGGGCCCATCCGCTCGTTCTACGATACGCTTACGCTCCGGACGCCCCGTGTCCCGGTTTATTCGTGTGCGACGGCCGGCCGGATGGAAAGCGACCCCGAGCTCATCAAGCAGGTCGCGGTCAACCAGTGGGCGATGGCCGTGGAGTTTCGGTCGACCGTCGAGGCGATGCACCGGGACGGTGTCCGGATCTTCGTCGAGGTCGGGGCGCGCGGTAACCTGACGGGCTTCGTCGAGGACACGTTGCGAGGTCGCCCCCACTTCGCCGTCGCGGCGAACCTCCCGAGGCGGTCGGGCCTGACCCAGTTGAACCACCTGGTGGCGTCCCTTTTCGCCCAGGGTGTCGACTTCCATCCCGGCCACCTCTACCGAAGGCGGAGCCCGACGCGAATCGACTTTTCGCAAGACCTTCCAGCCAGGTCGAAAGGTCCGGCGCTCGCGGTCGGCTTCCCCGAGATGAGGCTCTCGGCCGAGCTCGTCGAGACGCTCCGCAACCGCTCTCAGCCAACCCTGGACCGACGGCCGACGACCCTCGCCTCCGATGATTACTCTGCCGTCCACGTTGAGCCCGGCCGCAACGGTCACGCCCATGACCCCGAAGGGCACGACCCGGCCCAAGTCGGTCGGAACGGCACGTCGACGAACGGCGGACATGCTCCACTCCAGGCGGCTCCCATCCCCTCCGAGCCCTCCGCCCCACCCTCGGCAGCCTTCCGCGCCGAGGCCATGATGGCCCACTTGCGGATGATGGACGAGTTCCTGGAGACGCAGCGACAGGTCATGGGGGCGTTTGCCGCCCGACATGGCCTATCGGCACCACTCGACCCGTCGATGTTCGGGCCGCACGCGTCGACCGAAGATCCTCCGCCGTCGGTGACGGTGGGCCCCTGGATCGGTGAGATTCAGTCACTCGATCCGGGACGCTCGCTGGTCGCTCGGCGGAACCTCGAGGTCGACGGCGATCCTGTGGGAGAGAACCACACGCTTGGGGGACGTCGGGTCTCGGCGCTCGATCCCGAGCGGAAGGGCCTCCCCGTCCTCCCGTTCACGGTCATGGCCGAGATGCTGGCCCAGGCGGCGGCCCCGCTGGTCCCCGGCCGGGTGGTGGTCGCGTTCCGGGATCTCCAGGCCCATCGCTGGATTCGGTACGAAGAGGAGCCGGTCCCCCTCGAGTTCCGGTCGGAGTGCGATCCCGAGCGCCCGGACGAGGTCCGGGTCCAGATCTACAACCGGAGCCCCTACGCGACGAGTCGGCTCGGGGGCGACGGCCCTGTCGTCGAGGGGACGATCGTCTTCGCGGACGCCCGACCTCCGGCTCCGCCTGCGCAGCCGTTCACGCTCGCCGATCCCGGTCCGTGCCGGTTCACGGCGAACGAGCTGTACGACGATCAATGGCTCTTCCACGGCCCGGCGCTCCAGGCGATCGTTCGAGTTGGCGAGTCGTCCCCTTCGGGCATCGAAGGGACCTTGAAAGTCCTCCCCAGGCGGGGTTTGCTCCGCCCCTCGGAGCCGCTCGCCCTCCACACCGACCCGATCGTCCTCGACGCCTTCACGCAACTCCTCGGATGCTGGGGGCTCGACAAGATCCCCGGCGGCGAAGGAGACCTGATGTTCCCGCTCCGGGTCGCCGAGCTGGCGCTCTTCGGCGACGACCCCGACGAGGGCGAGCTCGTCGAATGCCGGATCGACGTCAAGGAGATCTCTCGGCATCGGATCCGCGTCGATTCCGACCTCGTCGGACCTGACGGCCGTGTCTGGGCCCGGTTCACCGATTGGGAAGACTGGCGTTTCTACTGGCCGAGCCGATACCGCGACCACTTCCGTCAGCCGGACCGCGAGTTCCTGGGCGAGCCCCTCTTCCTGCCCGGTTCCTCGATGTTCGGAGGCTCGCTCCAGGCCGTCTGGCTCCAGCCCCCCTCCGACATGGCCAAGCCCGTCTGGCGCGATGTCCTGGAGTGGGTGCAGCTCGAGACGCAAGAGCGGCAGGCTCTCCGCGCCCGGCAGCATTCGGATGCGCGTTTCACTCTCGAGCTCTGGGGGAGGATCGCGGCCAAGGAAGCGGTCCGACGGATCTGGGCCGAGCGGGGCGTCTCGCACGTCTATCCCGCCGACCTGGTGCTCGTCCCCGAGCCGACCGGCCGGTTCCGGGTCCGTTCGCTCTTCGAGCCGCAACGGGACGACTTGCCGGATGTCGCCTTCGCCTTCGCCGAGGGGGTTGCCGTTGCGATCGCCGTCGAAGACCCGGACGACCGGGTGGGGATTGCCGTGGAGTCGATCGCCGACGCCGGGTTGTCCTCGGGGCCCGAGATCCTGGAGCTGCGGCCGGGCGAGGATGCTCTCCTCGAGTCGATGGGGGACGATCTCGTCGACCGCGAAGAGTGGTCGGCCCGTTTCGTGTCCGCGAAGCGGGCGGTGATCGTAGCGGTTGGCATGGCCGAGGCCGCGCCGGAGGATGTCGAAGTGATTGGGGCGGATCCCGAATCGGGGGAGCTCGTTGTCCGGCTGACCTCGAAATCTGTGGGTGGCGCCCGAGACGTCCGCGCCACCTCGGCACGGAGGGGCGACTACGCCTGGGCCTGGACGGCCCTCAACGCGATCGAGGCGGACCGGCCTTCGACCGCGACCGGCCGATTCACGGACCATCGCGAGAGGATCCATTCATGAACGACGAGATGCGCGACCAGGTCCTCGCCGAGCTGCGGGACCTTCTCTCCAACTTCCATGGCCGCGAGTATTCGGGCGAGATCGGCCCCGACACCTACTTCTTCGCGGACCTGGGCCTGGCGTCGATCGACGCCGTCGTCCTGGGCGAGACGCTCCAGGCCCGCTATGGCAAGGACCTCCCGTTCGGCGAGTTGATGGCTGAGCTCGGCCGTCGCGAGAACCGGGATCTCTGCATCGGCGAGCTCGCCGACTTCCTCGTCCAGCACATCGCCCGGAACAAGGCATAATATCCTCAAAGCTTCTGTCGACTTCGACCGCGGCCTCTTTGCGAGACACGCCCATGCCGATGACGACCGCCAACGGCCTGACCTTCCACTACCAGCAGGCGGGCACGGGCCCGGACGTGGTCCTGATCCACGGCGTGACCGGCGACCTCTCCATCTGGTTCCTCTGTCGGGCGATCCAGGCCTTGAGCGAGTCGCACCGGGTCACGGCGTATGACCTCCGGGGGCACGGTTACAGCGAGGCTCCCCCCACCGGCTATACCTCCTCCGACCACGCGGCAGACCTCTTCGCCCTGATGGACCACCTCGAGATCGACCGGGCCACCGTCGTCGGCCATAGCTTCGGCGGCGTGATCGCCCTCCACGCGGCGGTACTCGAGCCGAATCGGGTCGAGTCGCTCGTCCTCTCCGACCCCTATTTCCCGGCCTTGAGGCACCTCGAGGACGTCAGCCGCTGGGGCCACTGGCAGAACTTCCGCGAGGAGGCCAACCGGGCGGGCGTGACCCTTTCCGACGAGCACTGGTACGACCTCGGCAAGTTCTTCGACCAGGTCCTCCACCTCGACGGCGAGCGGCTCCTCCAGTTCCGTCGCGAGGTCGGCCTCCCCGCGCTCAACCGCTTGCTGCGACTCGGCAAGACGACGTGCGGCGACGATTCCAAGGTCGAGGCCGGGCTGACCTCGGAGCTGATCCACGGCTTGTCGATCCCGACGCTCGCGCTCTACGGCGAGTTCTCCCCCTTCCTCGCGACGGCCTCGTATCTCGTCGAGAACCTCCCGAACTGCCGCAGTTCCATCGTCCCGGGCGCGAAGCACCGGGCGCCCGAAGAGAACCCCGAGGAATTCCTCCGGCTCCTCTGCGAGTTCGTGAATACCCCATCGAGCCCTGCGCTCGAAAACGCCCGTTGATCCGAGGCCGTTGTCCGTAAGGGCGAATGAGCCGGATGACCTCGTAGCCCCATGAATCAATCCGGGGCCGATTGAAGAAAGCAGAGGCCGATGCAAGGTGGGAATGAGGGGCGGGGGCCCGTGGTCCTGTTGACCGGCGCGGCGAACGGGATCGGCCGGGCGACCGCGTTGGCGCTGGGCGCCCGCGGGTATCGCCTGAGTTTGATCGACCGCGACGCCGGCCCCCTCGACGAAGTCGCGGAGCGTCTCCGGTCGACCGGTGTCCTGGTCTCCTCGAAGCCGGCCGACGTCCGTGACGGCGAAGCCTTGCGGGATGCGGTCTCAGCCCTGGAGGCCGAAGTTGGCCCGGTCGAGGTCGTCGTCGCCTGCGCGGGGGTGGGGGGATTGTCGAGCGCCCTGGACCTCGACCTCGAGGGGTTCCGCCGGATGCTTGAGATCAACGTCCTCGGCGTGGCCCGGACGATCGAGGCGGTCCTGCCGGGGATGTTCGCGCGAGGCTCGGGTCACCTCGTCGGGATCTCGAGCGTGGCCGGATTCCGCGGCCTGCCGTGGATGCCGGGCTACTCGGCGTCGAAGGCCGCCCTGACGACGTACCTCGAAGGTCTGCGACCCTCCCTCAAGCGTCGAGGGGTCACGATCACGACCGTCTACCCCGGCTTCGTCCGTACGGCCATCACCCAGGACACCCCGTTCCGCAAGCCGGTCAAGATGCTCGAGCCGGGCGAGGCCGCCGAGTCGATCGTCCGCGCCGTCGTCCGCCGGCCTCGCGACCACGTCTTCCCCCTCGGCGCGGCGATCGGCATGGGGCTCCTCCTGCGGCTCCCGAACCGCGTCTTCGACTGGATGATGGACCGCGCCGGGCCCGAGGCGTTGACCACCGAGTTTTGAGAAACCGATAAATTTATAAGCATTAATCCGCAGATAACGCAGATGAATTCAAAGGAAAGAAAAATGGCATTTTATCTGCGTGAATCCGCGTCATCTGTGGATAATGCTCCTGTACAGCCCCTCCGTGCCGCTGACTTGGCGTCGTGCTTGGACTGCGGACGAAGGCTCCAGGGGCTTGAGGAGTGCCCGGGCTGCGGTCGACGGTATCCGGAGCGGGACGGGATCCTCGATGCGATTGGTCCGCTCGAAGGGATGAACCGGGTCGCGGCCGACTTCTACGACGGCCCGAACTGGCGGTTGTTTCGCCCCTGGGAGCAGCTCTTCCTTTGGTTCCAGGGGCCCGGGATCGCCCCGGCCAGGCGCCAGGTCCTCCGCCACCTGCCCGCGCGGTCGTTCGCCCGGGTCCTCGAGGTCGGCATCGGCGACGGCGAAAATCTACCCCTCCTCCCCGAGCGTTGGGAGCTCTTCGGCGTCGACATCGCCCGGGGCCGGCTCGCCGCCTGCCGCGATCGCTTCCCGAAGATGGCTGGCCATCTCGTCTGGGCGGAAGGCGAGGCGCTCCCGTTCCCCGACGGCACGTTCGACGCGGTCTATTCGGTCGGCGGGTTCAACTACTTCCGCGACCCGACCCGGGCCCTCCTGGAGATGAGGCGCGTCGCCCGGGAGGACGCCCCGGTCGTCGTCGCCGACGAGATCCCCGACCTCCACCGCTTCGCCCCGGGCCACTTCCTCGGCCTCGGCGAGCTGGACCGGTTCGGCCTCCGCCTCCTGGGGCTCGACCGCGAGTTCGTCGCGATGGTGCTCGATCACGAAGGGGACGTCGACGCTTTGGCACGCGCCGCCTGGCCGGGCCACCGACGGTTCCCGATCTGGAATCGCCTCGGATACTGTTTCGTGGACCCCGACCCCCGGAAAGGACGTCAACCATGGCGTTGACCAAATCGAAGCAAACGCCCGACTGGACCTCGGACCCGAGCACGCTCTCCTGCGTCGACTGCGAGGGGACCCTCGTCGCCGTCAATCACGACGGCCTCGTCTGCTCGGGTTGCGGCCGGAACTATCCGATTCGCGAAGGCGTCCTGGTCGTCAAGGACCAGCCGACCGCCGACAACCGCATCGCCGCCGACTTCTACAATAGCGCGCTCTGGCCCAAGTTCCGCTTCTGGGAGTGGTTCTTCTTCGTCTGCAACGGCGGCGAGCGTCGGTCGAGGAACATCATCCTCGACCACCTGCCCAAACTCGACGGCCTGAATCTCCTGGATGTCGCCATCGGCGACGGAGTCTACCTCGGGTGGCTCCCGACGGATTGGGACGTGGTCGGCATCGACGTCTCGACTTCGCAACTCGCCTCCTGCCGGCGCCGGAATCCGAACCGCGACATGCGACTCGTGCTCGGCGAGGCCGAGGCCTTGCCGTTCCAGGACCGCTCGTTCGACGCCGTCCTGAGCATCGGCGGCTTCAACCACTTCAACGACCCCGAACAAGCCCTCAAGGAGATGGTCCGAGTCGTCCGCCCCGGCTCGACGATCGTGATCTCCGACGAGATGCCCGACATGACCAATCGGATGATCGGCCATCGCCTCGGCCTCCCCGGTTTCGACCGCTGGGTCGTCTCCAAGCTGATGCACCTCGGCGACGACTTCACCGACCTCGTCGAGCGCCATCGCGACATCGACATCGCCGCCATCGGCCAACGAAACCTGAAAAACAGCCACTACGAAACCATCTGGCGAGGCGGCGGCTACCTCATGGTCGGCCAGGCCCCTTGACCTGACGACGAATGGGATGGCCGACGTCGGGCCCGAAACCCTTTCTTTCTCAAAGAATCGGATCGGCATATGGACATAAATCGGAATCGGTGCTGGCATCCGTTGTAGGGGGGCACTGCCCACCGGCATTCCGGGAGGCTCGGTTTAGCCACCCCCACCTTCGAACAACGTGGGCGGATCGCGTGTCGACGGCTTTTCTGCCCTCAGTTATCACCGGGAAAGACTGGTGGGCAGTGCCCACCCCACGGGATTGCCGAAGCACCGATCTCGCCACATGAGCCAAACGGGTTTCTGTCTCGCTCACCCGGACAAACCCTCCCGGCCTTCCCGGAACGTCGTTGATCTCACAGATGAGGTTTCAAATAAGTTGACAAATTTTGGAGCTGATTCGCGTTGCTCCTAAGTCCTCGCCTTGCACGAATCATCAAAGCGACAGTCCCCCATACAGGATCGCCGCGAAGAGGACCCATCCGCATCCCACGACCCGACCGAGGCGGTCGATCCCACTGGCTTCCGGTCGCCAGGGAGGGAGGCCGGTCGTCGGCCAGAGCAGGAGCAGGGCGCAGGTCGGGATGACCCACTTGGGGACATCCACCCTTGCGATCCAAATGAAGTCGATGAGAAGGAACACCCCGACGACCATGCTCGTGCAAACCACGAACCCGGGCTGCCGAAGCAAGGTCGAGTACGCGGGTCGAGGTTGTCGTAGCCGCATCCCGAGTTGGATCAGCATCATGCCGAGGAGCGTCGAGCCGAGAAGACCGAGCGATTCCATGGCGAGTTGCCCGAGGACATCCCTCGCCGTCTGCCCCCAGGTCAGATCGAGCGGCGTCACGTCGAGCAACTTCGGGATGGCGACCCGCCAGTACCGAATGCGCCCCGGGAACCGGGCGAACCAGTCGCCGGTTCGGAGCAGGCTCAACGTGAGGGCGATTCCCGCCATCACAAACAGCCAATCGCCGAGGTTGAACCGTCGCCGCGCGGCATTCTCGACTTCGTTCGAACTCATATTTCACCCCTTTGACTTTCTCCGTCGTTGTTGTTGAACGATCGTAAAAATTGAAAGCGCGTAAAATTAGCGTTGGCCATCACACCCTTTGAATCCTCTCGCCACCTCAGCTTCCCACCTCCGGCCTTCTGATTCCACCCACGAAGGTTTTCCGCGTCTCGTCCCTACTTTCGGTATCCTACCTCCCGACCGGCCTCCTGTTCCCCCTGATGGTCCATCCGTCGTCATTCTGTCTCCTGTGCACCGTCTGATGTCTCCAATCTCCTTTCTTCCGGCTCCTGTTTACTGGCTCCTGTCTCCTGTCCACTCTTCCGAATCTCCCCCTTGAGCGATCCGGGCCGGACCCCGTACTCTAGGGCCTGCTCGGAATGCTGGGCCTTTCCGGAATCCGAGGTGTCTTCGCGCCTTCTGGTCTCAAGTTCTCACTGCGGAGCCTCATGCATTTCACGACGTTGATCGCCAAGAATCTCCTCAGACGTGGGGTCCGGACGATCCTCACGGTCGTCGGCCTGTCGATCGGGATTGCCGCGGTGGTGGCGCTCCTGGGGATCGCCTGGGGTTTCGAGCAGTCGTTTCTGTCGATCAACGAGGCGAAAGGGATCGACCTCGTCGTGGTCCGGGCGGGGGTGAGCGACAAGCTCACGAGCAACCTCGAGGAGGCGCTCGGGGAGAAGCTCCGGAAGGTGTCGGGGGTGAAGGAGGTCGCGGGGTCGTTGATGGACGCCGTCTCGTTCGAGCAGGCGAACCTCGTGAGCGTCCTGATCAACGGCTGGGAGCCGGGGAGCCTCCTCTTCCGGGGCATCCGGCTCCAGAAGGGTCGGACGTTGGCGAAAGCCGACCACCGCGTGGCGATGCTCGGCAGGGTCCTGGCGATGAACCTGGGAAAGGGCGTCGGCGACGCGATCCGGGTCGCGGGAGAGCCATTCCGGGTTGTGGGGATCTTCGAGAGCGACAGCCTCTTCGAGAACGGGGGGTTGATCGTCCCCCGATCCGAGCTCCAACGGATGATGGGCCGTGAAGGGGACGTGACGGGGTTCGTGATCGCTGGGGACAAGAACGACCGCGCATCGGTCGAAGCCTTGCGCAAGCGGGTCGAGGCGGCCGTCCCCGGGATCGCGGCGATCCCCTCGCGCGACTACGTCCAGGGGGACATCCGGATCCGCCTGGTCAAGTCGATGGCCTGGGCGACCTCGGCGGTCGCGTTGCTCCTGGGGTCGGTCGGGGTGCTGAACACGATGATGATGACCGTCTTCGAGCGGACCGTCGAGATCGGCCTGCTCCGCGCCATCGGTTGGCGGCGTCGCCGAATCCTCGCCCTGATCTTCGGCGAGGCGCTCGCCCTCGGCGCGGCGGGGGCGGTCTGCGGGGTGATCCTCGGGGTCGTCGGCGTGAACATCCTCGCGCGGCTCCCCGCGGCGAGCGGCTTCGTCTCGCCCGACTCCCCGCTCGCGGTCATCGTCGTCGGCCTGGCCCTCGGGCTTGGCCTGAGCGTGCTCGGGGGTCTCTATCCCGCACTCCGAGGGGCGGCCTTGCCGCCGACCGAGGCCCTCCGCCATGAGTAACGACTCCAGGCCGCTGCTCCGCGGCGACGACCTGACCCGGACCTACCCCGACGGCGCCGTACACGCGTTGCGGGGCGTCTCGCTGTCCGTATCGCCCGGCGAGTCGGTCGCGATCACCGGCCCGAGCGGCTGCGGCAAGAGCACGCTCCTCCACCTCCTCGGGGGCCTCGACGTCCCCACCTCGGGCGAAGTGTACTTCGAAGGCGATCCCCTCCGTCGACTCGACCTCGACGCCTACCGCTCGCGTCAGGTCGGTTTCGTCTTCCAGTCGTTCCACCTGCTTCCGACGTTGAATGCCGTCGAGAACGTCCAGGTCCCGATGTTCGAGGGCCCCTGGCCCCGCGCCGAGCGTGCCTCACGCGCCGAACGCCTGTTGGAGGAAGTCGGACTCGCGCATCGACGCAAACAACTCCCCAACCGGCTCTCCGTCGGCGAACGCCAGCGCGTCGCGATCGCGCGTGCCCTCGCCAACGAGCCGACCCTCCTCCTCGCCGACGAGCCCACCGGCAACCTCGACAGCGTCGCCCAGCGCGAAGTCCTCGACCTCCTCAGCGGCCTCCGCCACGAACGCAAGCTCACCATGCTCGTCGTCACCCACAGCGCCGAGGTCGCCGACTGGGCCGACCGGATTCTCAAGCTCCGCGACGGGAAGATCGTGTCGGACGGCTGAATCTCTGTTGTTATGGATGTTTATTCGTGCTCAGGGATTTCCAACGTGGCCGCAAGGCCCAGGTGGTCGGATGCGAACAGCGTCGGGTCATCCTGCGAGGGTCGATCGAGGAACACGCCACAGTCGACCACCCGAATGTCGGGGCTGACGAAGATGTAGTCGAGGGTCCCCCGCCAAGAGCTTCCGGGGCGATTGGTGAATGCGCGAAGCAGCCCTCGGGTCACGGCCCCCCGAATCCTCCCTCCGCTTTGGAGTGGCGTCGGGCAGGTGTATTCCGGCTCATGTCCATGGTGAGCCTCGTGGGCCGATACCAGCGATCGCCGCATCAACTCGATCGCCGGGGTCCCCGGCGAACCGTTGAAATCTCCGCACACGACCACCGAAGTCCGCGGATCGAGCCTCTTCACCCGGTCCATGACCCGTTGCACCTGGCGGATTCGCGCGGCATGAAGCCCTGGTGGCCAGTAGTAGTGCCCGTTGATGAAAGCAACCGCCCGTCCCTCGATTCGGACTCGCAGGATCTGGACGGTCCTCTGCTGGCTGAGCAGGTCGAGAACCTCATGATCCTCGGCGGGTAAGCGGCTCAAGATAGCGATTCCCTCACGACCCGCGCTCCACCCGGACTTCGGGCAGACGTGGACCGAATAACCGCCGAGCTCGTCGGCCAGCCAATGCGCGGTACTCCTCCCGACCGGCTCGGTGACTTCCTGCATGGCGATCAGGTCGAGGTCCCTCTCGCGCAAACCTGTCGCGAGCAGGGCTCGTCTCTGATTCCATCGAGACAGGTCGTTCAGAATGTTGATCGTGGCGACGCGGATCGAGTTTCCCATGATTCAATGATCTGGGCTCGGACAGGATATCGAGTGATGATTGTCCTCTCGGCTGTCCCGGATGCTGAGCGCTGATTTTCGTCCAGGGGCTGCCCGAAGAGTGTGGACGGCCTGATGCGTTGGCGACTGTCATGGCCGATTCAGCGTGGGCCTCTTGAACGTCCTCTCGAGGATACCGGTCCGTACGCAGATCGATGCAATCGACTTGTGGTCGCAAAAGACGATGGATTTCCCATCGGGTGAGAATTCGAGCGAATTCACTTCCCCTAATTCCTCTTCCGCGGTCCAACAAAGTCGGCCGGTTCCCGCGTCCCAGAGTCTGACTTCGCTGACGACCTTCGCCTCGTACGCGGTGTCCTTGACCCCCCCGTCCCCACCGCTCGCGATGTATCGGCCGTCCGGGGAGAAGGCAACCGTACGGATCCCCCCGTGGAGCCCTTCCCTGCTCCATCGAATTCGTCCGGTCGATAGGTCCCAAGAAATGAGCTGGCCCGAAGGCCGATCCGCACCGTTCGCGCGATACGCCCCGCCGCCTGCCAGGGATTTGCCATCGGGCGAGAAGGCGACGGTCTGCACTCCGCCTTGGGGAGGTGCGAGAGTCGATTTCAAATCCCCGGTCGAAACGTCCCAGATCCTCGCCTTCAGGGAACCAGCACTGCCAGGCTTTTCCGGTCGGGAGAATAAGCGACGGAAAAGGCCCATTCCCCACGCCCCATGTGGGCCCACTTGAGTTTCCCGGTCTCGGTTTCGAAGAGTCTCTCCTCGAACACCGCCTCGTCTTGCGTGTGTCCGCCGCCGCCGCCAATTGCGATCGAGCTCCCGTCCTTCGAGAAAGCGACCGAGGCGATATCCGCATCGGGGATGGATTGGCGGATCGCCTCGCTCAGCCCCGGGAATGTACGAAGCGGGGTCCCTTGAACCGGATCCCACAGGCGGACGACCGCGTCGTCACCACTGCTCACCAGGGTCTTGCCGTCGGGCGCGATCGTGAACGATCGAACGACCCGCTTCGACCCCTCGAAACTCGCTCGCCGCTCACCCGTGACGGGGTCCCACAGTGAGATCGTGCCACCCGTTCCCGCCGATGCCACCGTCTTACCATCGGGAGCGTAGTCGACCGTCAGCGTTAGATCCTCACTATCTCCCGCGACGGCGTTCACGGTGCTCGTCTCCGGCAATGCGACCCGGGCCGACTTCGAGGGCTTTGCCGGAACGGGTGCCTGCTTGGCCGGCGGCAACCCCTGTGCGAGTAGGCCTGCACCGGCCGTGATGATGCCCATCGCGACGAAGGATGAACTGAAAACCTTGGCATTGGTCAGGAACATGCTCACGTTCGTTCTTCCCATGAATTGCGACTGATGGCGAGACCGAACGCCGAGCCGCGCCGGGTGCAACCAGGAATCGCAACGCGACATGACGTGTAGAAACAATAAGCGCACTTGGGATCGTCGCGGAGATCGCTTCATTCGCACCGATGAGACCCAGCGAACCGGCCGTGGGGGCCAACCCCCGGCGGACGAGCCTCGTTCGAGGTTTCTCTCTCGCCCGCGTCAGGCGACTCTTGATCGTCCCGACGGGGCATCGTAAACACCTTGCCGCTTCCTCGTAGGTGCGGCCCTCCAGGTCGCAGAGGACGATCGGCAGGCGGTAGTGATGAGGCCACCGCTCGACTTCCTCGTGAAGGACCGGGCGGAGATCAAGCGGCGTCCGCTCGGCGATGTCTTCGGACAGCATGACGGCCATTCTTATCTCGGCCTCCTGCCGCCGCACTTTGGCGACCCTGGCGCGCACCGCGACCCGAAAGGCGACCCTGTGAAGCCAGGGCCCCAGAGGGTCTCGCACCCAGAGCGACCTGGCGCGACGAGCCAGGATGAAGAAGATGGCCTGGAACGCATCCTGGGCGTCGTGGTCGTGCCTCGCGACGCTCAGGCACGTTCGAAGGACCATCGGGCCGTGCCGCTCGATGACCGCTGCGAAGGCGAACCCGGCTTCCTCGCCTCGGCGCGTGACCAACCTCTCGAGGAGTTGTCCGTCGGTCAATTCGGCAGACATCCCCACGCTGAAGAGGGTACGGATGTCCTTGAGGGATGTTGTCTCTCGCTCACCTGTCACGGGCTTGGCCCCTTCCGGAACTCCCATCGGGCGAACTCACCCAGTAAAGCCGCCGATCCGCCGGATTGTTCCATCGATCCTGAAATTTTCTCGGTCGTCGCCAATACGCAGAACGGAAGTGATGTCGCCTCGAGCCCAAGGGCAACAGCCTTCGGAGGAAAAGTTGTATCCGAATCGCGGCCCCGTGCCTTAACTATGTGTCGGGATTGCGAAACGCGAGGCGGGAGGAGGCAAGGAGGATGTCGCGCGGTCGTTCGGAGGTCTTGCACCGGCAGATCGAGGGACTGTTCCGACACGGGAGCGTTGCCGGGGTGCCCGATCAGGAGCTGCTCGACCGGTTCGCCGAGCATCGGGACAGCCAGGCGTTCTCCGCCCTCGTGGAGCGCCATGGCCCGATGGTGTTCGGCGTTTGCCGACGGATCCTGGGAGACCGCCATGCGGCGGAGGACGCGTTCCAGGCCACGTTCCTGATCATGGTTCGTAAGGCCGGGACCATCCGGGTCGACCCGTCCCTGGGCCGCTGGCTCTACACGGTGACCCGCCGGGTCGCGCTCCGTGCTCGCTCCGAATCCGCCCGCCTCGCGTGTCACGAGTCTTACGGCGACGAGCCCCTCATGTGCGCCCGGATGAAGGAGGCGGAAGGTCAGGAGTGGCAGGTTGCGCTCCATGAGGAGCTCGGCCATCTCCCCGAATCCCAACGCACGGCGGTCGTGCTCTGCTACCTGGAGGGGATGACGCACGAGGAGGCGGCCCGCCATCTCGGCTGGCCCCTGGGCACGGTGAAGGGGCGACTGAGCCGGGCTCGGGCGCACTTGCGGGCCCGGCTGACGCGACGAGGCTTCGGACTCACGACGGCGACGCTGGTCGCCTGCCTGCGCCCGAGGGCCGTATCCGCCGTGCTCTTGAACGAGACCATCTCCGTCGCGTTGAGAATCGCGAACGGCCGGGCCCTGATCACCGGCGGAGGCCCGGCCGCCTTGTTGCTGGCGAAAGGAGTCCTTGATCGAATGTTCATGACAAAGATGAAGCTGGCCGCTACGGCCCTGCTCGGCGTCGGCCTCACCGTCGGTCTCACGACGGTCGGTGTGCACCGGCTCGCGAATCGCCCCGCCGTCTCGGCGAGCATCGACGATCAAGCCGTGCCGGCCGAAGCACCCGGAGCGCCGGACCAGAGACGGCGGCCGGACCTCGGCAAGAAGCGGGCGTTGCCGGAATATGTGGTCGAGCCACCGGACCTCCTCGACGTCGATGTCCGCGGCGACCTCTCCGGCCGTCCCATCCACGGCGAGAGACTCGTCCGGCCCGACGGGAAGATCTCACTTGGCTTCTATGGAGAACTCTATGTCGCCGGCCTGACGACCCCTGAGATCAAGGAAAAGCTGATCCGGCACCTCCGTCAATTCCTCAGCGAGGAGTCCCTCGGGCTCAAGGAGGGGCAGCAGAAGGATGTCGTGGAGGTCGCCCCTCGGGCTTCCGAGCTCGTGACGGTCACCGTCCTGAGTTTCAACAGCAAGGGCTACTATGTTCAAGGCGAGGTCGCCAAGCCGGGGCGTTACCCCGCGACCGGCAACGAAACGGTCTCGGATGCGATCAATCAGGCCGGAGGGCTCCGGGCGACTCCCGAGACGTTGAGGGTCCAACTCGTTCGCCCCGCACCCCCGGGAGCCTGCTGCGAGGAGACGTTCCCGGTCGATCTCACGGCCATCTCCAGGAAAGGCGATCCTTTGACGAACTATCCGCTCATGCCCGGCGACCGGCTGATGGTCGTGCGCAATGCGAAGGAGTCGGGCGGCCGGGCGAAACGATCTCGACGCGAGATCGAGGCCCAGATCGATGCGATCATCGGGCAGCTCGAAACCCTGAAGAGCGAAATCGCCGAAGAGGACTCGCTCCCCTGACCGCGGCCTGGGCCGCGGGAGTCGTCGGGTGTCGCTTCCAGCTCGGACTCGAGAGGCCCTCGGAAGTGATCGCCCCGTGGGTTGGGTACGAGGAGGGTGAGCCGGTCATGATCTTGGTGTTGTGAGGAGGGACGGACCGGTTACGTCCCGAAGCCGTCGGCTGAAATGGCAGCACCCATCGTTCCTGTCCGGCCGACTCCCGTCGACTCGATCCCGATCGACGATGTTAAGCCAATCCTAAGGCCTGTTCTACCGACACAAGACCGCGACGGAGAGAGCTCCGAGAATGCCCGGGAGTCACGCTATGCTCAGTGCGACGCGTGAAGCCTCGCCGCTCGTTGCGAGGCGGCGACTGGTCGCTTGAGAATGACCTCTGGGGGACTGGTGCATTATGAGGAAATCCGCGATTCTGACGGCTCTCTTCCTCCTGACAACGGCTCCGCTCGTGCATTCGCAGACGGCGAGATCAATCCTCGCCGCGGAACCACGCTCCTTCGAGCGAGTGCTCCTTCTCGAGTCCAAGGGCGAATCCTCCGCGGGCGTCAGCCTCGGCGACATCGACGGCGACGGCGATCTCGACGTCATCCTGGCGAAGGGCCGCCACTGGCCGCTGCTCGATCTCGTCCTTCGCAACGATGGCAAAGGGCGGTTCGCCACCGAGAACCTGAGCGAGACCGCCGATCGCACCTACTCGGCCGCCCTGGCGGATATCGACGGCGACGGCGACCTCGACATCGTCGTCAGCAATGACAAGCCGGACAAAAAGCTCATCTACAAGAACAATGACAAGGGCCAATATGTTTTGTCCGGCACCTTTGGCGACCCCAACTGGTCGACGCGATACATCACCTTGGCGGACGTCAATGGCGACAACCGCCCCGATATCCTCGTCGCGAACCGCGGTTCGATTCCGGACGACCCGTGCCCCAGTTACCTCTGTCTCAACGACGGTCGGGGTGCCTTTCCCTCGAGCTCTCCCCTCCCCACCGAATCGGCCACGATCATCGTCGCCAAGGACTTCGACGGCGATGGTTCCGTCGACCTCCTCGTCCCTCACCGCGACGGCGGACAGAGCCTGGTCTTCTGGAACGACGGCAAAGCTAACTTCGCCGAGTCGACTCCATTTGGACCCGCACACTCCTCGATCCGTTCGGCCGCCTCGGCCGACCTCAACGGCGATGGGACGTTCGATGTGGTCATTGGCGACGAAAAGGAAGGCGTGTTCTTCTCCCTGAACGAAGGACATCGACGATTCGGCGCACCGATTCGTGTGGCCCCCAAGTCCATCACGCCTTACGCGATCGGCCTGGCGGACCTGAACAAAGATAAGAATGTCGATATTATCGTCGGAAACGTTGAGTTTCCCGGCTCGATCTTCTTCAACAAGCCCAAGGACCGTGAGATCCACCTCGAAGAAATCCACTGGGGTGACGGCAAGGGAACTGTCTACGAAATCGCCGCCGGAGACCTTGACGGTGATGGCTGGCCCGACATCGCCGCCGCCCGCTCCGACGCCCCCAACGCCGTCTGGTTCAGCGACCCTGGGCGGAAATGAGGGGTGAAGCGGGTCTTTGACTGGACTAGCATGATCGAGATGAGTGCATGCGTCGCGGTGATCTGAGGAACGATCACGTGACGGCCTCTCGATTTGCCACCCCCGGACAAACAAAAAACCCCTGGAGATCCAGGGGTTTGCGTCGTAGTACACCCGAGAGGATTCGAACCTCTAACCTTCGGTTCCGTAGACCGATGCTCTATCCAATTG
The DNA here is from genome assembly GCF_054877945.1 of Singulisphaera rosea. Classification (NCBI taxonomy): domain Bacteria; kingdom Pseudomonadati; phylum Planctomycetota; class Planctomycetia; order Isosphaerales; family Isosphaeraceae; genus Singulisphaera; species Singulisphaera rosea. The sequence goes on from NZ_JBTYIP020000023.1 coordinate 56,486, forward strand.
AGCTACGGGTGCATTGGTGTGTGCCTCGCTCTGACGGGATGTATCCTAACGAGAGGCGGGGTCTCGAGAAAACCCCAAACCCTCAAAAATTGGGTCGCCTCGTCGAAGAGCGGCGGAGCTCGGACGGATCTTTGGTTGTAATGTGTTGTATCTGAACAGTTTGTGTCAGGCGGATTCGCTCGGGGAGGTCGGGGACGATCCTCCGGAGAGTTCGGAGACCGGGATGGTGCGTCGCTCAAGGTCGGAGAGGTATGCGGCCCAGACGACGTCCATGGTCTTGAGGGTGTCGGCGCCGTTCGTCTCGTGGGGGAGGGTGTCGAGGAGGCCGGCGAGGAAGTGGGCCTGGGTGGCGGCGTAGCCGTCGACGTAGACGCGATCCGGGGGCGGGAGGGGGACGGGCTTTGTCCCGGTCTCGCCGTTGAGGCCGGTGCGAAGGAGGGAACCGTCGTCCTGGAGGCGGAGAGTGCCCGTCGTGCCTTCGACGACCGTTTCGTTGAGGGCCCATTCCGGTCGCGAGGCATCCGGCGAGGCGCACCAGGTCATGTCGAGGAGGCCAACGGCCCCGTTGTCGAAGCGGACGGAGAGCGTGGCGAGGTCTTCGCCGGGATGGTCGTCGCCGAACCGGCCGAGGGTCGCGGAGACGGATGAGATCTCGCCGAAGAGGTAGCGAGCCGTGTCGATCAGGTGGCAGCCCATTTCCAGCAGGATCAGGCGAGGGCGTGACTTGAGGAAGGGCTGATCGGCGAAGCCGTCGGGTCGGAGAGCTCGGGTGTCGCGGTGGGCGATCCGCAGGCGAATCGGGCGTCCGATGGCACCTGACGCCATCTCGGCGCGGAGGGCTCGGTACCAGGGGCGGAACCGCCAGTTCTCGTGGATCATCAGGCGGACCCGGGCCGAGTCGCAGGCTTCGAGCATGGCGAGGAGCTCGGGGCGGGTCGGGGCGGCGGGCTTCTGACAGAGGATGTGGAGACCTCGGCCGGCGGCCAATTCGACCAGGGCCTGGTGGGACTCGGGCGGGGTGCAGATCTCCACGAAGTCGAGCGATTCCGAGGTGAGCATCGACATTGCATCGGCATAAAGCCGAGCCTCGGGCAGACGGCTACCGGCGGATTGGAGGCGGGACGGGTCGAGGTCGCAGAGGGCGACGATCCTGGCCGTCGGGATGGTCTTCCAGCCCTCGATGTGGTGTTGTGAGACGAAACCGCAACCGATCAACCCACCTCGCAACTGTTTCGGAGCGTTCATGTGTGAGTCTCGCGGGGGCTTGGGTTTTTTCGTTGCCGAAGTGAGCGAACCAAGGTCAGGCACCGGGCGTAATACGTAGCGGTCGACTCGCGTGAAATCGACTCGATCCTGCGCGATTCGTCCGAACACCTTCGATCATGCGTGGCCTTGGCCTGAACTCTTGGCCAGCCAAGAGTATCGGTCGCGCCGGTTGCGTCGCGCCTCGAGGCCGGGCATAATGTGCCCTACTGAAGCCCGACGGCCCGGGCGAGGGCCGCGGATCCGCGAGCGGTGCCTCGGATTGGTCGTGCATCGAGTGCAACGCTCGGGCGCCCGAGGCTGGAGCCCGGCACGATCTCGAATGGTCCTCTGAGGATGATGTTGGTATGTCCGCTCCCCTCATGATTGAAGCCCAAGGGCTTTCCAAGCAGTACGGCAGCTTCCTGGCCGTCCGCGATGTCAGCTTCTCGATCTCGCAGGGGCAGATCGTGGCCTTCCTCGGCCCTAACGGCGCGGGGAAGACGACCACGATGCGGCTGCTGACGGGTTTCGTCGCGCCGACCCGAGGCTCGGCCCGGATCGCGGGCATCGACGTCCAGGAAGACCGGATCGAAGCCGCCAAACACTTGGGGTATCTCCCCGAGAACGGCCCACTTTATCCCGACATGACGCCCCACGGCCTGCTCCGCTTCTTCGGTGAGGCGCGGGGGATGTCCGGAGGGCAGCTGAGGAATCGGATCGACGCCGTGCTCGAGCAGTGCTCGCTCGGCTCGGTCGCGTATAAGCCGGTCGGCAAGCTCTCGAAGGGGTATCGGCAACGTGTGTCGATGTCCCAGGCGCTCTTGCACGACCCGGAAGTCCTCATTATGGACGAGCCGACGAGCGGCCTCGACCCGAACCAGATCCGGGGCGTCCGGAAGCTGATCCGCGAGCTCGGTCAATCGAAGACCGTCCTCGTCTCGACCCACATCCTCCAGGAGGTCGAGCCGGTCGCCGACCGGGTCTTGTTCATCCACGACGGCAAAATCGTCTTCGACGGCGAGCCCGCCGCGATGCGAAAAGAGGGCCGGACTCTCGAGGATCAGTTCCACCACCTCACCGCCAAGCCGGTCTGATCCGCGTCGGGACCTTCAACACGGGACAACCAGCCTTCAGGAACGATACGGTGACCACGCTTCAAAAAAAATCATCCGGCCCGGCCCCCAAGGGCCCGTCTTCCGGCTCGAAACAGGGCCTCCCATTCCGCTGGGACGCGATCCGGGCGATCGCGAGGCGGAATCTTTCCAGCTATTTCAGCAACCCCGCCGGCTACGTCTTCATCACGCTGTTCGTGTTCGTCGGCTCATGGGTCGCGTTCTGGCAGCCGGTTTTCTTCGCCAACAACCTCGCGAACCTTCAGTCGCTGAACCAGTGGATGCCCTATCTGCTGCTGTTCTTCATCCCGGCCATCACCATGAGCACCTGGGCCGAGGAGCGTCGACTCGGCACGGACGAACTTCTCTTCACGCTCCCGGCGCACGATGTTGACGTGGTCCTCGGGAAGTATCTCGCGGCCCTGGGCATCTACACGGTCGCCCTCGCGTTCTCGCTGACGCACGTCGCGATTCTCCTCTGGCTCGGATCCCCCGACCTCGGGATCGTCGCGGCGACGTACCTCGGCTACTGGCTCATGGGGGTCTTGCTGATCGCCATCGGCATGGTCGCCTCGCTCCTCTCGTCGAACGTCACCGTGGCGTTCATCCTCGGGGCGATCTTCTCGGCGGTCCCGGTGTTCCTCGGGCTTTTGGGCTCGACGACGGGGAGCTCGCTGATGCGACGGATCTTCGAGGACCTGTCGATCCCCGCTCAGTTCGAAAGCTTCGGCAGCGGACAGGCGCGTTTCTCGGGCATCTTCTACTTCGTGGCGCTCGCGGCCGCGTTCCTCTACGCCAACATGGTGATCCTCGGCCGTCGGCAGTGGGCCGGCGGCGAGCGGAGCCGGGGTCGGCTGGGCCATTCGCTGGTCCGCGTCGCCTGCGTCTTCCTCGCACTCGGTAGCCTCAGCACGCTCGTCGCCCGTGCCGGGATCCGAACCGACCTCAGCTCGGAACGCCTCCATACGCTCTCCCGCGAGACGATCGACGCGATCGCGCAGATCCCCAAGGATCGGCCGGTCTTCATCCAGGCCTACTACAGTCCCGAAGTCCCTCGCGAATACGTGGAGACGAAACTCGACCTGATCAACCTCCTGAAGGATTACGCGTCCCAGGGGGGCGACCGGGTCCGGCTCAACCTCGTCGAGACCGAGCTCTACTCGCCCCAGGCGAGCGACGCGGAGAAGCGGTTCGGGATCGAGCCGAGGCGGGTGATGGTCGCCGACGACGCGAAGCAGAGCTCGGCCGAGATCTACCTCGGCGTCGCGTTCAACTCCGGTGTTGAAGAAGTGATCATCCCGTTCTTCGATCGGGGCCTCCCCGTCGAGTACGAGCTGACGCGTTCGCTCCGGGTCGTCTCGAGGAGCGGCCGGAAGAAGGTCGGGATCCTGAACACCGACGCCAAGCTAATGGGCAATTTCGACTTCCGCTCGATGGGCCAGACCCCCGAGTGGTCGATCGTGACCGAGCTCAAGAAGCAGTACGAAGTCAGCTCGGTCTCGCCCGACACGCCGATCTCGTCGGACCTCGACGTCCTCCTCGTGGCGCAGCCGTCGTCGCTGACGCAGAAGCAGATCGACAACCTGACGACCCACGTCCGCAGCGGCGGGCCGGTGCTCCTCTTCCTCGACCCGATGCCGTTCGAGAACCCGCAGATCGCCCCCGAGGTGCCTCGGATGCCCCCAGGCGGGCCGTTCGGCGGGGGCCAGCCGCCCGAGCCGAAGGGTGACCTCCGTCCGTTGATGGAGCTCCTGGGAATCGACTGGCCGGCGACCGACATCGTCTGGAATCCGTACAACCCCCACCCGAGCCTCGCCGACCTCCCCCCCGAGGTCGTCTTCGTGGGCCGAGGGTCGGGCGCGGAGGACGCGTTCAACCCCGACCAGAGCGTCAGCTCGGGCTTGCAAGAGGTCGTGCTGATCTTCCCCGGCCTGCTGCGGCAGCGGGGCGGGGCGGGCCTCGATTTCATCCCGCTGCTCCGCTCGAACGCCTCGGGGGGCACGCTGTCCTTCGGCGACGTCGCCCAGCAGAACATGATGGGCCCGTCGGGGATCAACCCGCAACGGCCGCACTTCCGCTCGAGCACCGCCTATACGCTCGCCGCCCGGATCCAGGGTCGTCCCGCCGCCGAGGCCCCGCCCGTGGTCGAGAAGGGCAAGGAGAAGGAGAAGAAAGAGCCGCCGAAGGCCGCCGAGGTCCATGCGATCGCGATCGCCGACCTCGACGTCATCTCCGAGCAGTTCTTCATGCTCCGCCGCCAGCGCGCGGAGAACCTCGACCTCGACAACGTGACCTTCGTGCTCAACTGCGTCGACGTCCTTGCCGGCGATGACGCTTTCGTCGCCCTCCGCAAGCGCCGGCCCAAGCATCGGACCTTGACCTACCTCGAATCCCAGAACAAGGCGTTCTTCGAGAAAAGGCAGGACGAGACCAAGGCCGCCGAGGACGAGGCCAAGGGCCAGCTCGACACGCTCCAGAAGCGACTCGACAAGGAGGTCGAAGCCGTCCGGGTCAACAAGGAAATGGACGAGCGGACCAAGGAAATCCGCGTGCTCCAACTCCAGGAGATTGCGAACCGTCGCCTCGACGTCGACAAGGCGAACATCGAGGACGTGAAGCGCAAGAAGCTCCTCGAGATCAAGGCCGTGACGGAGCAGGCGATCCGCAAGACCCAGAACGAGGTACGCGTGGGGGCGATGCTCTTGCCGCCAATCCCCCCGCTGTTCTTCGGGCTCTTCGTCCTCGGCCTACGCCTCCGACGTGAGAACCAAGGCGCGAATCCCAACCGGCTGGCCTGATCTGATCCACGCCGAAGCCGGACTTTCGAGGACGGCCGTCGACGATCGGGAGCAGGCCGGTGCATTCGCCGGCTTGCCCTCGAACTCAACGGTCGTCATCCACGGTCCAACCGACGCGATATGAGGAGCGACATGAAAGAGACGACCAAGACCGCAGTATTCGTCGGTGTCGCGCTGCTGCTCACGGGCGCGGCGTTCCTGAGGATCCCCGACCACTCGATGGAAGATCTGGCGTTCAAAGAGCAGGGGCAGCCGTTCTTCCCCGACTTCAAGGATCCCTTCGCCTGCACCGAGCTCCGGGTGGTCGAGTTCGAGCCCACGACGGCGACTTCCTCGGAATTCCAGGTGAAGTTCAAGGACGGAAAGTGGGTCATCCCGTCCCACTACGACTACCCGGCCGACGCCAAGGACCGGCTCGCCAAGACCGCGTCCGGCGTCATGGACCTCAAGAAGGATACGGTCCGAGCGGACCTCGCCCAGGACCAGGAGACCATGGGCGTCGTCGACCCCGCCGACCCCAAGGCGACGACCTTGCAAGGTCGAGGCAAGCGGGTCACCTTGCGCGATGCCTCCGAGAAGATCTTGGCCGACTTCATCATCGGCAAGGAAGTCCGCAAGGAGAGCGAGAAGGGGGCCGATGCCGCCGGCCAGCGCTACGTCCGCGTCCCCGATCAGAAGCGGATCTATGGCGTCAACCTGAAGGTCGAGCTCTCCACCAAGTTCGCCGACTGGATCGAGACCAACCTGCTCAAGGTCGAGGGGAGCAAGATCCGCAAGATCGTCTTCGACAACCACAAGGTCGACGCCGATCGGGGCGAAATCATCCCCGGCGAGGTCCTCACCATCGAGCGCAAGGACTCGAGCTCCCCCTGGACCCTCGAAGGCTTGCCCGCCGAGAAAGAGCTCGACACCGAGAAGCTCCAGGCGTTGACCACCGCGCTCGCCGACCTGAAGATCGTCGGAGTCCGGCCCAAGCCCGAAGGGTTGAGCCGCGACCTCCAGGTCTCGACCGGCGCCGAGATCAAGCCGACGACGCGACAGTCCCTCAACTCGCTCGTCAGCCGGGGTTTCTACCCCACCGCCAAGGGCCTGTACTCGAACCAGGGCGACGTCATCGTTACGACGGAAGAAGGGGTGGTCTACACCCTCCGTTACGGCGACGTCGTGCTCGCCAGCGGCCTCGACCTGACCGCCGGCAACAACGACGACAAGCCGGCCGGGAAAGACGAGAAGAAAAAAGACGAGGCGAAGAAAGCCGTAGGGGCGACGGAGAGCCGCTACCTCTTCGTGACCGCCGCCTTCGACCCTTCGATCCTCCCCCCCGAGCATCCCCCCGAGCCGAAGAAGCCCTTGACGATCCCCGACGACCCCTTCCAGAAAGCCCCCGACGACCCGAAGCGGGTCGCCGAGGAAAAGGCCGCGAAGGACAAGCTCGACCGCGAGACCGCCGACCACCAGAAGCGGATCGCCGACGGCGAGAAGCGCGTCAAGGATCTGACCGAGCGGTTCGCCGGCTGGTACTACGTGACCCCGGGCGACAGCTTCAAGTCGATCGCCTTGAACCGCGAGGCCTTGGTCCGCGACAAGAAGGCCGGCGGCGACAAGCCCGAGATGCCCGGCGGCTTCCCGGGCCTCCCCCAGGGCGGCTTCCCCGGCCTCCCGCCCGGCGGCATCCCGGGGATCCCCAACCATCCTTGAGGTTGCAACCGAGGGATTGACGCCAGAGTCGTATTCGCGTGAAACGGGCCCCGGAGGAACTCCAAAACCTCCTCCGGGGCCCGATGCATTTTGCTCGTTCCCATGGTCTTCGTCGTTCACGCATGGAAAAATTATGCTAACTAAACATTTCGTTACCATCGTCCCCGTGGGAATGCCGTCTTGCACGCTCCGCGTGCCGAGCCAGGGACCTCGATCCGCTCGTAGAACGTCGAACCCAACCTTCTGAAATCGGGCTCGAATCCGAGGCCCCATGCGTTCAGATGTCGATCGCCCCTACCGGATCGCGTCGGAGAAATGATCGCCGCCGGGTGGCTTCTCGCAGTCGATCGTAATGACGCGGAGCGTCGGAAAAGGCACACCCACGGAGCCCTTGGGAACGAGATCAATACGGAATAGACATTTCTTTGTGGCTTTGTGCCTGTGTGGTCAATGACGATCGGGTTGACTGCACAGGACTCGTTCGGCCTCCAGGAAGCGCCTCGTCCTGGGCGAACATTTTCGGCCGCTCGGCTGTCTCCTGGGTCGGAGCCCAGCCGAAGGGGAGAGAGTTCTCGCGGGAGCGAGGGCCGGGCCCCTTGCGATTTGACAGGACGGTGGTTTACAATTTTCGCTTCCGCTTGTCCGAGCCGAGGTCGATCGGGAGGGACGAGGCGAAGCCGAAAGGGGTCGAATTGGCGATGGCGACGGCAACGAGTGCGGGAAAGACCACGGGGTCGGCATCGGCGCGAGGGACGGGGCGGATCCGCCACGTGATCTCGGCCTTGGTGCAGAACCAGCCGGGAGTGCTCGCGCACGTCTCGGGGATGTTTGCGTCGCGAGGCTTCAACATCGACAGCCTCGCCGTCGGGGAGACCGAGGATCCCCATCTGTCCCGGATCACCGTCGTCGTCATGGGCGACGACCGGCTGCTGGAACAGGTCCGCAAGCAACTCGAGAAGATCGTCACGGTCGTCAAAGTCCTCGACATCTCCCGCGAAGACTTCGTCGAGCGGGACTTGATGCTGATCAAGATCGATGCCCCGCCGGAGCAGCGCGCCGAGATCAAGGCCCTCGTCGAGATTTACCGGGGTCGGATCGTCGACGTCGACTCCGAGCAGATGATGGTCGAGATCTCCGGCCAGGAAAAGAAAATCGAGGCGTTCATCGAGGCGGTTCGCCCTTACGGGATCCGCGAGCTAGCGCGGACCGGCCGGATCGCCCTGGTCCGGGGGATCGGGCCCTCGAGCGACTCCGAATCGGCCCCTCCGGCTGCCGACGCAGACGAGGGGGCGCCCACCGTCCTGGGACATTCCAACCTGTAAGCAGTTTTCGAGAAGGGCCGGTGGCCGAGGGGAAGGGCGGGGGCTCGTGCGAGCCCCCTCCGCGTACCTTTGTCCGTCCGGCCCCTCCGCTCCGAAGGGGAGTCGCGGATGCCGGCTAAGATGTACTACGACCAGGACGCCGACCTGGGTCTGTTGAAGGGCAAGACGATCGCCATCATCGGCTATGGCAGCCAGGGCCACGCGCAGGCGCAGAACCTCCGCGACTCGGGTTGCACCGTCGTCGTCGGCCAGCGACCGGGTTCCGCCAACTACGACCAGGCCGTCAAGGATGGCTTCAAGCCCGTCTCCGCCGCCGAGGCGGCCAAGGCCGGCGACCTGGTCAATATCCTCCTCCCCGACGAGGTCCAGGGCGACATCTACGCCCAGGACATCAAGCCGAACCTCAGCCCGGGCAACCTCCTCCTCTGCTCGCACGGGTTCAACATCCACTTCGGCCAGGTCGTCCCCCCCCAGGGCGTCGACAGCGCCCTCGTCGCCCCCAAAGGGCCGGGCCACCTCGTCCGCAGCGAGTTCGTCAAGGGGGGCGGCGTCCCCTGCTTGATCGCCACCGGTGACGGCTGCTCGGCCGCCGGCAAGGCCCTCGCCCTCGCCTATGCCAAGGGCGTCGGCGGCACCCGCGGCGGCGTCCTCGAGACGACCTTCGCCGAAGAAACCGAGACCGACCTCTTCGGCGAGCAGGTCGTCCTCTGCGGCGGCGTCAGCGCCCTCGTCAAGATGGGCTTCGAGACCCTCGTCGAGGCCGGGTACCAGCCCGAGAGCGCCTACTTCGAGTGCCTCCACGAGCTCAAGCTCATCGTCGACCTGCTCTACCAGGGCGGCCTGAACTACATGCGGTACAGCATCTCGAACACCGCCGAGTTCGGCGACTACACGCGCGGCCCTCGCATCATCAACGAGCAAACGCGCGTCGAGATGAAGAAGATCCTCAACGAGATCCAGACCGGGCAGTTCGCCCGCGAGTGGATCCTCGAGAACAAGGCCGGACGCCCCGGCTTCAACGCCACCAAGCGGCGCGAGCGCGAGCACCCCGTCGAGCAGGTCGGCAAGCGGCTCCGCGGCCTGATGACCTGGATCGACTCCAAGACGGTCTGAACCCGATTATCGCACCGGGAGCAACGGGACGGCCCCTCGCCCTCGAAGGCGCTGGGGCCGTTCTCCGTAAATGGCCATGGCCGATAAGACCCAGATAGTCCCCGAGAATGTCCCCGGACGGTTCTACGTCGACGCGACATGCATCGACTGCGACCTCTGCCGCGAGACCGCGCCGAGCTGCTTCCTCCGCGAGGATGACGAAGGACGCAGCTACGTCTTTCGCCAACCGATGGACGCAGCCGAAGAAAATGCCTGCCTGGCCGCCATGGAAGAGTGCCCTGTCGAGGCCATCGGGAACGACGGCGATCGCGGATAGGCTTGGTGGAGATGCACCACAAAGGCACAAAGAAATCCAGGAAAAAATTCGAGTATGATTTGTACTCTTGTAATTTTTACCTTTGTGTCTCGGTGCCTTCGTGGTGAAGAGATCTTCCCGCGATTGATCCTAAAAATCCGAGAGCGTGGGCGACAACGGGTTCCGAACCCGACTGTCGCCCACGCTCTCGGCGTTCTCGGTCGTCGCGGGCCGGGCGTCCTTTAAGGGGACGCCCGGCTATTGACGTGATCAGGCGTCTTCCGACTGGCCGACGAGGGCAAGCCTCGCGCCGGCGACGGGGGTCTCGAAGGGCGGGGGGGTGGTTTCGAGGAACCGCAGGACCTCGGCGACGACGTCGTCGATCTCCTTCGGCTGGATCACGAGGAGGTCGCCCGACTCGAGCGAGCGGAGGGCGAGCTCGATGGCCGAAGGCTCGTCGGGGACGTCGAGGGTCTCGGTGAGGCGCGAGCCGGTAGCCAGCCCTTGCTTCAGTAGCGCGAGGATCTCGCCTTCCTCGCGGCCTCGGCGATTGGGGTACTCGTAGAGGATGACGCTGTCGAAGGCATCGCCGAGGATCTCGGTCTGGCGGATGATGTCCTCGTCGCGCCGGTCGCCTTCGGCCGAGAAGACGATCGATCGGCGCTTCTGCGGGAACATTTCGATCGCTTCCACCAGCGCCGTCACGGCCGAAGGGTTGTGGCCATAGTCGATGATGACGGTGGCGCCATTCGCCTCGAGGACGTTGAACCGGCCGGGGGTCTGGTTGGCGCTGCTCGAGAACGTCGAGAGCCCCTGGCGGATCTGGTCGAACGGGATGTTCATCGCCCAGACTGCGGCGATCGAGGCGAGGACGTTCTCAACTTGGAAGCCGACACGCCCGTGATAGGTGAGCGGGACGCGGGAAAGCGAGATGAAGGGAGTCTCGCGATCCCCCTCGGCGAGGACGACGTGATCGTCGCGGACGATGACCGCGCGGCCACCCTTTTCCCGGGCTTCCCGGACGACGTGGTGCTCGGGGTCTCGGCAGAAGAAGGTCACCGAGCCGGGGCACTTGGGGGCCATCTGGGCGACCCAGGGGTCGTCGGCCTTGAGCACGCCCATCCCGGTCGGGAGCACGACGTCGATGATCGTGCGCTTGACCAGGGCGAGCTTTTCGAGCGTCTCGATCCCCGAGAGACCGAGATGGTCACCTTCGCCGATGTTCGTCACGACGGCGACGTCGCAGCGGTCGAACCCGAGCCCTTCGCGGAGGATCCCGCCTCGGGCGGCCTCGAGCACGGCCATCTCGACCTTGGGGTTGAGCAGCACGGCGCGGGCACTTTGCGGGCCGCTGCAATCGCCGGCCTCAATTCGTCGGGTGCCGACGTAGACGCCGTCGCTATTGGTCATCCCGATCGTCTTGCCCGTCCCTCGGAGGATGTGGGCGATCAGGCGGGTGGTCGTCGTCTTCCCGTTGACGCCGGTGACGGAGACCAGGGGGATCCGGCCGTTGTCGTCCTCGGGGAACATCATATCAATGATCGCCTCGCCGACCGGCCGAGGCTGCCCCGAGGAGGGCTCGAGGTGCATCCGCAGGCCGGGGCCCGCGTTCACCTCGACGACGACACCCCCTTGTTCTTCGAGGGGGCGGCTGATGTCGAGCGCGACGATGTCGATGCCGGCGATGTCCAGGCCGATGACCCTGGCCGCGTCGATCGACCGGGCCGCGACGTCGGGATGGACCTCGTCGGTGACGTCGGCGGCCGTCCCGCCGGTGCTCAGGTTCGCGTTCCGCCGTACCAGGACCGTCTGGCCCGAGGCGGGGACCGAGTCGGGCGTGAAGCCCTGGTCGTCGAGGACCGCGATGGCAATCGGGTCGAGGATGATCTTGCTCAGGGCCGTCGCGTGGTGGTCCGCCCGTCGCGGGTCCTTGTTGACCTCTTCGACGAGCTGGGCGATCGTCCTCTGGCCGTCACCGAGAACCTGCGCGGGCTCCCGACGCGAGGCGGCCACGACCTTCCCCCCGACGACGAGCACCCGATAATCGGCCCCGGGTGCGTAGCGTTCCACGACGACTTGATCGCCTTGTTCGAGCGCACTTGCGAACGCGGCTGTGACCTGGGCACGGGTCGAGAGGTTCGTGGCCACGCCGCGCCCCTGATTGCCGAACCGGGGCTTCACCACGACCGGGGCGCCGATCTCTCGGGCCGCTTCCCAGGCGTCGTCGGCGTCGACCACCGGCCGGCCGTCGGGCACGGGCACGCCGACGGCGGCGAGCAGGGTCCGGGTCAGGTCCTTGTCCTGGGCGATGGATTCGGCGATGGCCCCCGTGCGGTCGGTCTCCGCGGTCAGGATCCGGCGCTGCTTGGAGCCGTATCCGAGCTGGACCAGGCTCCCCGTGTTCAGTCGCCTCGAGGGGATGTTCCTCGCCTTCGCGGCGGCGACGATCGACGCGGTGCTCGGCCCGAGCGAAACCTCGTGCGCCAGGCCTCGGAGTTTCTCGACCTCGGCCGCGACGTCGAAGGGGCGGTCGTCCATGGCCGCGAGGACGAGCTCGCGAGCCGTCTCGAGACAGGCGCGAGCGACTTCCTCGACGCGGTACTGGACCACGACCTTGTAGACGCTCGAATCCTCCTTCAACTCCCGGGCCCGGCCGTATTTGACGGGCATCCCGAGCAATTCCTGGAGCTCGAGCGTCACGTGCTCGAGGACGTGCGCCGGGTAGGTCCCTTCTCGGAGGCGTTGGAAGAATCCGCCCCGGACCCCTTCGCTACACCGGTGCTCGATCATCGTGGGGAGCCAGCTCATGAGCCGGTCGTTGAACCCCGGGATCGACGTCGAGGGGGAGTCCTTGAGTGCCCCTAGGTCGACCCAGGCCTCGAGCACCGGGAAATTCGCCCACATATTGGGACCGCGCAGGGCCAGGACCTTCAAAAACTGCATAAACCTCGGACCTCCCAGACTGGATTGGCTTCGCGACCACCCACTTCGAGGAACTCGCAATGGCGCGCCGATCGCCGATCTTCACCGACCCCGCGTGTGCGCATACGACCACGCGAGGAGGGACCATCCGTTGGACGACACCCGGCCTCATTGACGGGAAATACGCGACGGGAGCGGACGTTTTACGACCCTCGGGAAATCCTCCGGAGCCGAAGGCTCGGGGGGAAGACCATCGAAAACGTTCGACTATCGCCTAAGTACGGGGATTTCGACCCGATCGTTGGAGCCGAATTCGAAAGCTTATCACTCCTTCACAATCGCCGAAGTTCATGCAAATCGAGCGCCGGGAGAGACAGGACGAACCCCCGGCACAACATCGGTCGAATCCAATTGCATTCATTTCGTGACAATGTTCCAAGAAAACCCCGGGAGACAACCCACGGATCGGGAGCGATCTCGGAGAAACCGAAAAAGAATTGACGACGCCCCCTTCGCTCGAATCGAGAGGCTAGAATGGCCGCACAACTCAAGACAAACAGTGTCAACTCGTTAAACAATCGATGGAGATTTCCTCGCAGAACTCGACGACCCCGACCGGCTAGATGTAGTGCCTTACTTTATGCGTCCGCGGCGTGAAAAATCAACGGGGCGGACCGAAAGTTTTCCATGTGCCTCGTGGGAAGATGTCGCGAAGTGTGGGCCCATCGCCCCACCCTTCGTGTGCCGGAGTTTTTTTGTAAGATGTTTGGGTTCAATGGATTATGGCGGTTCATCTTCCGGCCGCCGAAGGCCGGGTCTGGCGGCGGTCGCGAGCGACTTGCCACCGACAGGGGTGTGCGTGGCGTGGCGGAAGTCGAATCGGGCGTTTGGATCGCGGGCCTATTCAAGGACATTTCAACGCTTAGAATGATTCGTTCGTATTGAGAGTAGGGGAGGTCGAACGTGACCTCCGTCCCAGGTCCCATCCCGGGTCGACAGAAGGATCCTCGACGTGTTTTCGAAGAAGGATGGGAGTTCCATCGAATCCGGCCGTCTGCCCGGGCCATGGCATGATGCCCTGGCGCCTGGGCTCGATCCGGGCGAGTTGATACTGACCTGGTTTTGCCACGATCTCGACGCGCGGATGAGATATGGCGAGGGCCTGCTCGCCCTCACCGATCGTCGATTAATCCACGCGGGGGGGGGCAGCGACTCGACGGCTCTCGACGTCCAATCGTGGGACCTCGGGCCCGAACTGGCGCTCAAGTCGCGCGACCGGGCCGGGGTCGGGTCGCTGGAGTTGGTCGATGCGTCGGGCAGGCTCGCCTGCTGGCGTTACACGATCGCTAGGGCGCCCGGCGTCGCGCGGTTCATCGACCGGTTCGAAGTGAGGATTTCCGGCGAACCTCCGGACGTCGACTCGGCGGACGACTCGGTCTGCCCGTCGTGCGGAGCGATCGTGGCCCATCGGGGCTCGCCCTGCGCTTCGTGTTCCTCGGTAAAGCCGGCAAGGGTGGCGTCGTCGCTGCTCCGGCTCTCTCGGTTCGCGCGTCCGCGGGCTGGGATGGTCGTCCTCGGCTTCTTCCTCACATTGGCGAGCACTGCGGCGAGCCTGGTCCCCCCGGCACTCACCGAACCCTTGGTCGACGACGTCCTGATCCCCTTCGAACGAGGGCAGGGGGGACGATTTGGGATGGTCGTCTGGTACCTGGTCTGGATGACGGCGACGTCGATCCTGGCCTGGTTGCTCGGCTGGTTGCGGACCTATGTTCTGGCCTGGGTGAGCGAACGCGTCAGCGCCGACCTGAGGACGCAGACCTACGCCCACCTCCAAAAGCTCTCGCTCGAGTTCTTCGGGGGCAAGCGGACGGGCGACCTGATGTCGCGGCTGACCAGCGACACGGACCGGATCTGCAACTTCCTCTCGATCAACCTCCTCGACTTCGCGTCCGACGTGATCATGATCGTGATGACCGTGGTCGTCCTCGCGCATCGAGACCCGCTCCTGGCCGCGGCGGCGCTGGTGCCGTTCCCGCTCATCATGTGGCTCGTCCAGTTCGTCCGCTACCGGATGCTCCGCGCCCTCCGGCAAGGGAGCCGGGCGTGGGCGGCGATGTCGAGCGTCCTGGCCGACACGATCCCGGGCATCCGCGTGGTCAAGGCCTTCGCGCAGGAGCGACGCGAGGTCGAACGGTTCCGGCAAAGTAATCAGCATGTGCTCGACGTCAACGATCGAGTGAACACCATCTGGTCGTTCTTCGGCCCGATGACGGCATTCCTGACGCAAGGGGGCCTGCTCATCGTTTGGGGAGTCGGGGCTTGGATGGTCTTCCACCGGGGATTCACGGTGGGGGCCCTGACGATGTTCCTGACCTACATCGCCCGATTCTACATGCGCCTCGAGTCGATGCTCCGCATGGTCCAGGCCACCCAGAAGGCCGGCGTGAGCGCCCAGCGTATCTTCGAGATCCTCGACCGGGTGCCGAGCGTCGCCGAGCCGGTCCGCCCGGTCCCTTCGGAGCGGATCGAAGGGGAGATCGAGCTGCGGCAAGTCTCATTCCGCCACGGAAGCCGGCAGATCCTCAATGGGCTCGACCTTGCCGTCCGGCCCGGCGAGTTGATCGGTCTCGTCGGCGCCAGCGGCGCGGGCAAGAGCACGCTTGTGAATCTCGTCTGCCGCTTCTACGACGTCAGCGAAGGGGCGATCCTGGTCGACGGCGTCGACATCCGATCTTATGCCGTGTCCGACTACCGTCGACACATCGGCATCGTGCTCCAGGAACCGTTCCTGTTCTTCGGCACGATCGCCGAGAACATCGCCTACGGCCGGCCCAACGCGTCTCGTCGCGAGATCATCGAGGCGGCGCGGGCGGCCCGTGCCCACGACTTCATCCTCCGGCTGCCCGACGGTTACGACTCGCTGGTCGGCGAACGCGGCCAGGCCCTTTCGGGCGGTGAACGCCAGCGGATCTCGATCGCCCGGGCCATCCTCATCGACCCGAGGATCCTGATCCTCGACGAAGCCACCTCGTCGGTCGACACCGAGACCGAACGCGAGATCCAGGAAGCCCTCGATAACCTCATCCGAGGCCGGACCACGATCGCGATCGCCCACCGGCTCAGCACCCTCCGAAAGGCCGACCGGCTCGTTGTCCTCGAACGTGGCAAGATCGTCGAAGTCGGCCCGCCGCAAGAGTTGCTCAAGCGGTCCGGGGCCTACTCCCGGCTCCACCGCGCCCAGATGGAGCTGGCGGCCGGCATGGCCGTCCATTGATCGTTCCCAGTGACTCTCTCGAAACCCGTTCCTTAAGAGAAGAACGGGTTTCGGGGCAGGCACGAAAATCGGCGAGCGGACCTCGACGTGGGATTCATTCCGGTACTCGAAGCCAATCGTATGAGAATATTTCGGTGAAACCGAGCCCAAGCTACGCCAAGTCCGAGGCGAACGGCGAGCCGGAGGATACCCCGACCGGCGCATCCCCTCCGTTCGGCCTCACGCACGACAATTGGGGCCGGCTTGTCCTGATCGACGCCGATGGACGCCGACATGTCGGCGTCGAGCCCGTCCGGTCGTTCCCGATCTCCGACCCCGGCCGCTGGATCTCGCTCTGCGACTCGCACGGTCGGGAGATCCTCTGCGTCGAGTCGCTCGAACGGCTCTCCCCCGGCGTCCGGCAAATCCTGGAGGACGAACTCGCGCACCGCGAATTCGTCCCCGTCATCACCCGGATCGTCCGGGTTTCGGGCGAGACGTCCCCTTCGGAATGGGTCGTGGAGACCGATCGAGGGCCCACGACATTCACCCTCGAAAATGAGGATGACATTCGCCGACTCGAAGGTCGGAGCGTCCTCATTACCGACGCCCAAAAGCTCCGCTATCGTGTCCCCGACACGGGCGAGTTGGACCATGCGAGCCGTCGGCTCCTCGAGCGTTACCTGTGACCGGGGCGGCTGAGGATTGACCTTCGGTGAGAGCCCCGCTTCACGTCGAGCGCAGAGAAACCCCGGCTTTGAAGACAAAGCCGGGGTTCGAGCTGGAAGGGCTCAACTCACGAGGTGCGTAGCCCCTTGGCTTCGGCCCGATCGTTCAATACGAATCGGAGCTGATCACCTCGCCGCCATTGCGGGTCCCGAGGCTCCACCAGATGTTCATGGCGACGGAGTCCTTGATGAAGTGCACGCTCCCGTCACCGAAGAGGGTGTTCGCTCCGCCGGGGTGACTGCTGGAGGCATTGGCGAAGTTCGCCCCGTTCGCCGCGTTGGGCCAACTGGGCACGCCGCCGCTGCCGGAGCCGATGAACGCGCACGAGTTCCAGGGGTATTGCTTGGAGTTCGGCGGCACGATCGTGTTGAACATCGTGAACCCGGTGCTGCCGAGTCCCCAGACGTAACCACGAGTGTTCAAGATGACCTGGGCACCCTGCCAGGCCGTGTTGCAACCTTGGAGGTTGGCCATGACCTGCGCGGGGTTACTGTTGGCGTCGGTGACCGGTGGGCTGCCGAGGTTGCCCCATGTCGGGTTGCCATTCGAGCCTCCCACGCCATTTCCGCGAACCGGTGTAAACGGCGGGGCGCCCGTCAGGCTCTCGGCGAAGGCGACCGTGTTCGAGCTCCCGTCGACGCAGTCCCGGATGCCGTAGCAAAAAGAGTAAGCAAAGAGCCCGGTGCTCGACGTTCCCCCCTGGCTGTTGTCGCCGGGGACGTACGTGGTGCCCGTCGAGGCGCTGTAGCTGTTGATGTTGGAGAAGTCGTTGTCGACATTCCACGAACCCGAGAACGACCCACTCCCGGCGTTCGGGTCGGAGGGGCAGAGGAAGCTCTTGATCTTCGCCACCAAGCCCGTCGAGTTGGCCGGCTGGGTGGTGCTCTGCATGAAGTTGAGACTGTTGTAGATCGCCCCCTGCTCGATGCTCCCGAGGATGAGGGCCTGCGAGCTGAATCCGTCCCAGACTCCACAGTTGACCGTATTCCCGGCCCCGAGCCCGGTGCAGGCCCGGCCGAGCGGGAAGGTGTCGTTGGTCGAGTGGTAGTTGTGGAGTGCGATCCCGATCTGCTTCAGGTTGTTGACGCACTGGGCGCGTCGGGCCGCTTCGCGGGCCGCCTGGACCGCGGGGAGTAGCAGCGCGATCAGCACCGCGATGATCGCGATCACGACCAGCAATTCAATCAACGTGAAACCACGCAGACGTCGAGCGGATGGCGTCATGTTCATTCGTCTCCCGATAAGGTCGCGGCAAATGGAGTCCGGGTCCCTGGCTCGTCGGGTCGCTCGGGCGGTCTCGAGGTTGAACTCGAGGAAGATCAATCGCAAACGCGTCGTCGCGCGGGTTCGAATCCATTCAGGGGATCGAGCCTCATCGATGCGAGTTTGGCTTGTTCTTGGGCCTGAGCGCCAGGGCCTCTTTCTTCTTCGCCGCGATGATCTCCTTGGTATTCATCGCGCCGAGCTTTTGCAGGCTGTTGAATCGCCCGGCCTCTTCAGTGGCCGGTCGAGACGCAGACTCCCCCGATCCTCCGCATCCGGACACCGGGATGACGACTCCGAACATGACAAACGTGATCACTCCCCTGAGAGAGATCGCCGAGGGTTCCTGTCGCATGTGGAGGCTCCGAGAAGGAGATCAGGGAACGAACGCGAGGCTCGATCCGGGACCGATGGACCTGCATCGAATCGTCGTGTTCACGCAGTCGGACCACTAAGATTGTCGGATCCACGACGCTCCCGCACCGACCCGCGCGGAAGCCTTCGAGGGATCACGGGACGGGTTCGACTCGAGAGTTCGAACCTGCCGCACCGCCCTCGACAACGAGCACGCCCTAGGACTGGATCGCCTTCGGACCGAGACCGATTTCGAAGTGAGGGATGATTCCCCGCGATAAGTCTTACGCATCGAGCCGAGGAAACCTGACAGGGATTTACACGGCACGAGAAAAAAACGAGAGGAGTTCGAGCGGGTAGTGCTCGGGGCGAGGAGGAGGCAGGATTATGAGGAGCATCGCCGTTGAAGCCGCCCGAGACCCGGACTCGAGTCCTTGGCGGTGTGCGCTAGCCGGTCGTCGGGCGAGGTCTTACGATGGGGATGTCCGCGAGCCGTCGAGCCCGAGGTCTGGTCGTTCGAATGACCGTGCTGACCGGTCGTGGATCTGGGTCGACGGTCCGGCCGTAAGCGCGTTCCTCCGAAAATCGTCGGTAGGCGTGTCAACTCTCGACGCCTCGAGGGGTATTAACCACATGAGGGACGCTCCCGACGTTCGGACCAGCGCGACCCTGCTGGGGAGGTTACGACAGCACCCGACCGACGAGCTGGCCTGGGGGGAATTCGTCGACCGCTACGGGGTCAAGATCCAGGGTTGGTGCCGCCGTTGGAACTTGCAGGATGCCGATGCGAAGGATGTGACGCAGGCGGTCCTGGCCACGCTTTGCGTCAAGATGAGGACGTTTTCCTACGACCCGAACCTCAGCTTCCGAGGTTGGCTCCGGACGCTCACTCACCACACCTGGAGTAGCCTGGTGACCCGGCGCAAGTCGGCCCTCCAGGCGAGCGGTCGCGACAGTCGTGCGGATGCGGACTGGCTGGAGTCCCTGGAGGCCCGCGACGACCTCGTCGAGAGGCTCAACGAACAGTTCGACCTCGAGCTTTTGGAAGAAGCCACGGTCCGCGTCCGACTCCGGATCGAGCCCCACACCTGGGAAGCCTTTCGACTCACGGCGATCGAAGGCCTGAGCGGCGCGGAGGTGGCGGTACGACTCGAGATGAGGGTCGCCACCGTCTTCAAGGCCAAGAGCAAGGTGCAGAAGATGCTCCACGAGGAGATCGCCCGCCTAGAGGGACCTGATCCCCAGACCTGACGACGACGAACGGGGAGACTCCTCCCGATGATCCAGGCCTGTCCGACTCCCGATCAACTCCGCAGACTCCTGGCCGATCAACTCGGAGAGGCCCAGGATACGTCCATCGGGGATCATGTCGAGCGTTGTGCCCAGTGCCAACAGTCGCTCGAACGCCTGACGGCGTCGGACTTCCGCCCCGATTCCCAACTCGCGGCGTCCGGAGTCGCCACGGCGCCTGTCGACGTCGATCAAGTATTTCTTCACGAGCTCAAGCAAGAACTCCCCCTCGAGGTCTCGGCCGGGATCCGACGGCATGCCCAGGTCGGCTCTCCTCCCGGGGAAGGTGAAGCGACCCTCCTGCGCGATCGACCGGCTCCCGAAGGTTACGAGCTCCTGGACGAGCTCGGCCGAGGCGGGATGGGGGTCGTTTTCAAGGCCCGGCAGCGAAGGCTCGGCCGTCCCGTTGCGCTCAAGATGGTGCTCGCCGGGGCCAACGCGACCCCGAGAGAGCTCGACCGATTTCGCCGAGAGGCCGACGCGATCGCCCGGCTCCAGCATGCGAACATCGTCCAGATCCACGAGATCGGCGAGCACGAAGGGCGGCCTTACCTCGCGCTCGAGTTTCTGGATGGGAAGAGCCTGGCCGACGACATCGGCGGAGTTCCCCAGTCGGCGAGGCATTCCGCGGAGCTCGTCGCGGTCCTCGCCAGGGCGATCCACGCGGCGCACCAGTTGGGCATCATCCATCGGGATCTCAAGCCGGCGAACGTCTTCCTGACCGGCTCGGGGATCCCCAAGATCATGGACTTCGGGCTCGCGAAACGCCTGGATGACGACGCGGCGCTCCCGACGCTCACCGACCAGTTCCTGGGGACGCCCAGCTACATGGCGCCCGAGCAAGCGATGCCGAGCGGCGACGCCACAGTCCGAGCCGGGAAGGTCGTCGGGGTCACGGCGGCTGTCGACGTCTACAGCCTGGGGGCGATCCTTTACGAGATGCTGACGGGTCGGCCGCCCTTTCGTTCCGGGACACCGCTGGAGACCGTCCTCCAGGTGCTGAACGAAGATCCCGTCGCACCGACGCGGCTACGGCCGACGGTCCCACGCGACCTCGAGGCGATCTGCCTCAAGTGCCTCGAGAAGAGCCCGCAACGGCGATATGGGTCGGCGATGGCGCTGGCCGAGGACCTCGACCGATTCCTCGACTTCGAGCCGGTCATCGCCCGCCCGGTCGCGGCAACGGGCCGGGTCTGGCGCTGGTATCGCCGCAAGACGTCGCTGGCGATCGCGATCGGCCTGGCCGTGGTCGCGATCATGTGCACCATCGGCCTCACGATCAGCCTCGCCGTCTACCACTATCGGGCGGCCGCTCAGCTCGGGACGGCCTTGCTCGACGTCCGTTCTCGGCAACGCGAGGTCGATCGGCAGGACTCTCGGCTCGCTTGTGAACGCGGGCATACCCTCTGCGAGCAAGGGGACGTGGGGCAGGGCATGCTTTGGCTCCTCCGGGGGCTCCGGAGCGCGAGCCTCGCGCGCGACGCCGACCTCGAGCGGGCGATCCGGGTCAACCTCTCGGCCTGGTGGCCTCGGATCCATCCGCTCCGGGTCCGTTGCGAGACCCCGAGCGCCATCCATGCGGTGGCCTATAGCCCCGACGGACGGACGATCGCGATCGGTGGCGACGATCGGTCGGTCCGATTCCGCTCCGCCGAGTCGGGCGAGTCCAGCGGTGCGCCGATCTCTCACCCGGCGAAGGTCGGGGCACTCGCTTATAGCCCCGACGGCCGGACTCTGATCACCGGCTGCGACGACAACATCGCCCGGATCTGGGACGTTGCGACCGGCGCGAGGGTGGGGCCGGACTTCGTCCACCAGAAGCCCGTCCTTGGCGTCGCGTTCAGCCCTGACGGCCGCACCGTGCTGACGGGCAGCGTCGACGGGACCGCCAGGCTTTGGGATGCCGCGGATGGCCGCCCCGTCGGCGCAACGATGTCGCACGACGACCTGGTCGATTCGGTCGCGTTCAGCCCGGACGGCCGCTCCGTCCTGACGGGGAGCTGGGACAAGACCGCGAGGCTCTGGGATGCCAGGTCCGGAGCGCCTCTCGGCCAACCGCTGCGGCACCCGGATTGGATCTCGTCCGTCGGCTACAGCCCCGACGGCCGGACGGTGATCACGGGGTGCTACGACCGGAGCGCCCGGATGTGGGACACCGCGACCGGCTCGCCCGTCGGACGCCCGTTGTGGCACCAGCACTGCGTCCATGCCGTGGCGTTCAGCCCCGACGGGAAGACGCTCCTGACCGGTGCGTTCGACGGGATCGCCCGGCTCTGGAACGCGAGCACCGGCCTCCCGATCGGCCCGACCCTTCGCCATCAGCATACCGTCTCGACGGTCGCGTTCGGCCCCGAAGGTCGGACCGTCCTGACGGCGGGATTCGACAAGACGGCACTCATCTATGAGATCGCGAGGACGTCGGGCCGCTCCTTCGCGCATCGAGGTTTCATCCGGGCCGTGATCTTCAGCCCCGACGGCACCACCATCCTGACCGCGAGCCAGGACCACACCGCCCGACTCTGGAACGCCGCCACCGGAGAGTCGATCGGAAAGCCCCTGACTCACGAGGACGCCGTCGAGGCGATTGCGTTCAGCCCGGACGGCCGGATGGTCCTGACCGGGAGCTTCGACAAGACAGCGAGGCTTTGGGACGCTTCGACGGGGGAGCCACGCGGTCCCGCGCTTCGCCACGAAGGGCAGGTCAGGGCCGTCGCGTTCAGTCCGAAGGGCGACGTCGTCCTGACGGGCGCCAGCGATCACACGGCAAGGCTCTGGAACGCCTCGACCTGCGAGCCGATCGGCGCTCCACTCCGCCACGAGGGTTGGGTCCGTTCCGTGGCGTTCAGCCCCGACGGTCGGTTCATGGTCACGGGGAGCGACGACAAGACGGCCAGGCTTTGGGAGACGGCCACCGGGAGCTTACGCCTGCCGCCGCTCCGCCACGAAGGTGCGGTCATGGCCGTGGCGTTCAGCCCCGACGGCCGGACCGTGGTCACCGGGAGCGACGACATGCGGGCTCGACTCTGGGATTCGGCGACGGGGATCCTTCGCCTGCCGCCGTTCCAGCACGATGGGCCTGTTTCTGTCGCCACCTTCAGCGCCGACGGACGCACCTTGATCACCGGCGGTTGGGACCGCGTCGCGCGACTATGGGATGCGAACCGGGGAGTGTCGATCACTCCTCCGCTGCGACACGAAGGACTGCTCCGGGCCCTTGCGATCAGTCGAGACGGGCGCTCCGTGCTGACCGGCAGCTACGACCGGACCGCGCAGCTCTGGGACAAGGCCACCGGGACCCCGATCGGCCCTGCATTCCGTCACGAGAATCAGGTCTGGTTCGTCGCCTTCAGCCCCGACGATCGCACCGTGATCACGGGCGGCCAGGAGAACACCGCGCATCTCTGGAAGGTCCCCACGATGCTGGACACGCCCCTCGCCGAGGTCGAACGCTCGCTCCAGGTCTCCACCGGCATGGAACTCCGCGACGACGGCTCGCTCCATATTTTGGATTTACCGGAGTGGCGTCGACGGCGTTCCGGCGTGGAGTCGGCCCCGTAGTCGATCACTGAAAGCAGGATGCGGCGAGTCTTTCGGCCGTTACTCGGGGTCGCACTCGGCCCAGATATACCGACTTGGCCTAGCACGATGGTTAGGGCCTTGTGGGCGGAGAGTGTTCTTGGCATTCTAACGCCAACGAAGGCGTGCCTCATGTTGGGGGAGTTTTGGCACCGAGGCCAGCGGTTCGCACGCCGGCTGTCGCGTCCGATGGATGAATCGCGTCCTCCCCCAACGCCACCTCGAATTCCCACCCCGCCTCAATCCGAGGCGGGGTGGTCGGCTTAAGGTGACTCGCGGTCATTACTGACCTGAGACTCGGATGTCTAGATAAACGAGGCGATGATCCGAGCTCGCGACCGGGGACATCCGCACGAGCCGATGGAGCGGGTCGGTCTCGACGGGCCAGAAGACGCCGCCGGAGACGACCACAAGGTCCTTCGAGGGAAGGACGTAGTCGGCCCGAAGGTTCCCGACCGACTCGTCGGAGAAATCGGCCGTGTCCTCCCTCGCGACTCCACGATGGCGGGTGTTGGCCTTCCCCTGTCGGGCCGAAGCCTCGGCGGCACCGTCGCTCGTCGGCGTGAACGACGCGTCGACCCGAGAGTGGCGGAGGAGTTGCTGGATCGCGCCGGGGACACTCCCGCCGTCGTTCGGGTCGGAGTTGAGGTCGCCCATGATCACGAAGCTCTCGGGCGGCGTCAGGCTGCCTGACGAGGGCTTGGCGAGGTACTCGGCCGCCTTTCCTCCCGAGAGGTAATCGGCCCAGATCCGGATCTCGTCGTGGTTCCGGCGCCCGTTTCGATCCTCGGGCCCGTCGAAGGCCGGCGGAGTCGGGTGGCTCGCCAGGACGTGGATCGTCTTCCCTTCGACTCGAATCGGCACGTCCCAGTGGTTCTTGGATGACAGCCGGAAGACCTTCAAGGCCTCCGACGAGTACCACGGGGAACCGTCGGACTTCGTCGGCAGCAAGGCCCCCGGCATGTCTTCCCAGCGGAGCCCCTGGAACTGGCGGATCGCGTCCCGATCGATCGGGAACTTCGAGTAGAGCACCATCCCGTACTGGCCGGGGAACTGCCCGAAGCCGAACGAGTCATTGCCATAGCCTCGAGAACCGGGAGTCTTGGCGACCTTACCGTCGTTGTCCAGGTCGACGCCGCTCGAGACGCCGGTGTTGACCGGCGCGGAGAAGCGGAACTCGTAGGAGATCGGAGGGGCGCCGTTCTGTCCCTCGGCGAGGTAGTTCTCCTGGAAGAGAGCCGACGCCCGGCCTTCGGGATCATAGTCGAACTCGTTGATCAGAAGGATGTCCGGAGCAACCCTCTGGATGATCTCCGCGACGTTCCCGGCCTGCGGATTCTCCGGCGTTGAGAGGTCCCGGATCAGGGCGCCGGCCGAGTCGCGGTTCAGCGAGGCATTGAAGGTCGCGAGTCTCACTCGAGGTGCGCCTTCCTGGCCGAACAGCGGGCGAGGCGCCAGGGCGCCGAGGACGAGGCCGCAGACCAACACGAGACGCATAACCCTTCTCCTGTTCGAGTCCCCGAGGCGTCGATCCGCTCGACGATATCGCCGAGGACTCGGCCTCGTCTACTCGGCGCACGGGGATACTCGAAATCCTCACGAGATGTTCATTCGCCTTGCTCTCCCTCGTTCGATGATCGAGCGGGCCGGCGAGTGCCCCCCCCGACGTCCTCCCGGCCGACCGATCTCAACGTAGAGGAGCACTCTGATGGGTTGGTTTCGGCGACGTGGGTTGATGAACGAACGGGTCGTCCTCACCTCGATCCTGCTCGCGAGCGTTTGCCTCCTCGCGGCCCCGACGTTCGCGCAACAACCTCCCCCGGACGGGACCTGGACCGCCGACGCCGTCGTCGACGAGGCTACGGCCATGACCGTCGAGGGGCTCGGGGCCGCGCAGGGGATCGCGATCCGGGGCGACAAGATCTATGCCTACGGCGACGTCCATTCCGCGAATCCTCGGGTCGGTGTCATCCGCGAGTACTCCCTGGACCTGGCCCCGACCGGTCGCGTCGTCTGGCTCAAGCGGGACGCGAAGCCCCTCATGACCCACCCGACCGGCCTGACCTGGGATGATCGGTGGGGGACCCTCCTCGGCGATACGTTCCAAAAGAAGGCGAAGATTCATCGCCTCGACTGGGAACGAGCCTGGGCCGACGGCAACCTCGATCACGCCGTCCTGGACGTTATCGACGACGACGCTGCCATCAATGGCTGCCGCCCCACCTTCGTGACGGTCCGAGGCCAGCGCTTGATCGCCACCGCCGACTACGGCGACATCCATCCCGAGATCCGGCTCTACGACCCCGAAGCCCTCTTCAAGTCCCTTCGCTCGAGTGCCCCGGGCGTCATCGTCCACCAGATCCTCTCGGGACCCTGGAATCAAAACCTTCATTGGGACGTCGAAACGGGTCGGCTGACCTGCGTCCAGAACGTGATCGAAGGGCGAGGCTGGCGGCTCGAGACCGTGGACCTCGCCCGAGCCGTCGACGACGGCCGGGTCGGCGGCCCAGGGGTTCGCTCGGCGATCGTCACCTTCACCCCCCACGATGAGCTGGAAGGATACTGGCCGTTGGATCGGACGCATGCCCTTTTGTTGACATCGAGCCGGAGCGGCAACCTTGTCCGAGGCGTCATCCGGCCGACGTCCCCCGTTGTCTCGGCTCCTGCTCCGACTTCTACGCCGGCATTCGCCCCCGCCTCGCTCCGATAGAGGGGATGGAGCCGCCCATGAATTACGCGGCTTCAGGGCGGGCACCGACCCCATGTCGGGCCCGCCTCGGTTCTCGATTCATGTAGGGGGCGCTGCCCACGGGGTCTTCCGGATTGTCCGCGGGCGGTCCCCACCCTACGGAATACGAGCGACGGTCGATCGCCTCTTCTCCAGACGTGCGATGGATCGCAGTCGCGCGTTCGATTCGATCGCGACATGCTTTTCCCAATTCACCTTGATCTCATAGGCGGACTGGGTATCCTCATGCCCCCCGCACGAGGCAACTCCGCGCTCGCGTAGCGACGGGGAATAAGACCGATACCCCCCACGCCATTCCGGATCGCAAGGCAGGAGGCCACCCATGCGGAACTTCCAGCGGTCGATCGCGTTCATCGGCCTCGCTCTGATCTCCCTATCCGCCCGAGCCCAGACGCCCAAACCCGCCGAAACCCCCGCGCCTCGGCCCTTTAGCTACCCGCAGCCTAACGAAGCGGCGCGATGGAACGATCGCTCGACGCCTCGTAATACCCTCGAGACGTTCTACTTTGCGATTACGAGCTATGACCGTTCGCCTGGTCTGATCGTTAACGCGATCGACTGCTTGACGCTCGACTCGCTGGCCCCCGAGATTCAGGAACGTGACGCCGCCTTGCTTGCCCACCAACTCGATTTCATCCTGAACCGCCAGAGTATCCCACTCTACTCCGTCCCCGACCGTGCCGAAGGCGAACGTGTTGTGCTGGACGAGGTGGGCAACCTGCCGATCGCGCTGGAACGCCAGGCTGATGGCCGCTGGCGATTCGACGCGAAGACCGTCGGACAGATCGGGAGGATGCGGAAGTTATCCACAGCTAGCCAGCACCAGTTCGACGAAGCCCGATCCAAGATGGCCGAGGGGCGGACGGACCCGGCGGCCACGATGCGATCGTTCATGGGGGCGGCCATGGGCCGGCATGACTTCGCGATGGCCGCGCGGTGCCTGGACCTCCGCGATATCCCCTCTAAGCTCCGCGCTTCGGAAGGCGCACAGATGGCCAGGAAGCTGGCGTTCGTGATCCAGCGCTGCGGGTTCGTCTTCTCCCAGGAAATCCCCAACGATCCCGACGGCTACCGGTACGTCTGGCACTCGAACCATCGCGGACGGGTCATGATGGAGCGAGTTCGTCTGCCCGAAGGGCAGGATGCGTGGCTGTTCACCCGAGGGAGCTTACGCAACCTCGACGCCCTGGTCGAAGGGTTCCGCGACCGGCCAGCCGACCCACGTTACGCCACGATCGGCCTCGTGATCGGCGAGGAAGTGCTCGCCGCCGGCCGCAACGCGAAGGTCGCGCCTCCGCTCGGGGTCCCGCTCGCGTTGAGTTCGCCTCGAAAGGTCCTGCGGACGTTCTTCGAGGCGATGGACGACCTCGAGTTCGACAGCGATCGAGCGAAGGACCTGCTCGCGTGCCTCGACCTCAACTCGCTGTCCGAGGAGAACCGCCAGACGGTGGGCCTCCGGCTGGCTGCGAAGCTCGAGGCGGTCTTGCTACGGTCACGCATCGACCTGATGACGGTCGCGGACACGTGGGAGGCCGACACGGTGGTCCTTGGCCGCGACAGCGACTGGCAGGTGACGCTGGCACGAGGCAAGGACGGCGTCTGGCGGTTCGACCGCGACACCGTCTCCAAGGTGCCCGACCTGTTCGAGAGGCTCACCCCCGATGAGAAGACGGCCCGCGAACACCGGTCGAACTTCCACTCGGCGCAGCAGACCATGCGGACGCTGCTGCACGCGTCTGATGCCGGCGACCTCGAGATGGCGGCCCGCTGCCTCGACCTCGAAGACATCCCCCACAGCGCCAGCGCCGAGCTCGGGCCGCTGCTGGCGTACAAGCTCAAGTTCGTCCTCGACCGGATCGGTCGGGTCGCGGTCGAGGAACTCCCGTCCGACCCCGACGGTCCCCGTTATTACTACTATCGCGGTCCCCTGGGCCGGATCGACCTGGTGAGGAGGTCGGAGGAGCCTCGCCGGGGCGACTGGCAATTCTCGCGCGAGACCGTCGCACGGGTCGAGGCGATGTTCCTCGAGGCTCGCGATCGCCCGCTCGCGTCCGACCTGTCCAAGGACAAAGTGAGGGCCGTCCCAAGCGTTCGACTGGTCCCGGCGCTCTGGCTTCGCGGCCGGCTGCCCGCGTCGCTGTTGAGCCCGGCGCTTGGCCTCGACCTCTACCAGTGGATCGGCTTCGCGATCGCGTTCCTGACCTGCGGGGCGGCTTCTTGGCTGGGGTTGCGACTCATCGCGTGGGCGACCTGCCTCGGCTTGCACTGGTTGGGACTGGACCTCGACCGCGCCCTGGTCACGTCGAAGGTCTTGCCGCTCTCGCTTCAACTCGGCCTGCTCTGCCTCCACCAAACGATCCGGATGCTCGACCTACCCGTGGGCGTCGTGGGCATTACATTCCCCGCGGTGAAAATCGTCTGGATTGGGCTCCTGGGTTGGTCGGCGCTCCGCCTCGTCGATCTCGTGATGGTCCTCTACGCGCGCAGCGATCGCCTGCACGACCGGCGAAGCCTGAGCGACATGATCGTCCCGACGGCTGCCAATGGCTTGAAGCTGGCTGCCATGGTCGTTGCCGGTTCGTCGGTGGTCTACCTGCTCGGCAGCCGGGAGACGCTCACCCAACTCCTCGCGGGACTCGGCTTGGTTGGCCTGGCCGCGTCGCTTGCGGCCCAGGATACGCTCAAGAACTTCTTCGGCACCCTCCTGCTTATCGGTGAACACCCGTTCCGCATCGGGGAACACATCGCGGTCCAGGGGGTTGAAGGTATTGTCGAGCGGGTCGGCTTCCGTTCGACCCGGCTGCGTACGTTCGAGGATTCTCTCCTCACGATCCCCAACTCGGTGATGGCCGCCGCCCTGATCGACAACCGAGGCGCGCGGGCCTGCCGACGCTATCGCTGCACGGTCTCGCTCGCCCACGGCACGCCGGTCGAAAAAGTGACGGCGATGCGGGACGGGCTCCGGGCCTTTGCCACCAACCACTCTCGGTTCCGCCCCGACAAGATCGAGATCCACATCGACACCCTGAACGTGAACAGCATCGACCTCTTCGTTCAGGTGTACTTCGGGGTCTTGAACTTCACCGAGGAGATGCTCTGCCGCGACGAGTTCAGCCGTGAGATCCTCGGGCTCGCCGAGCGCCTGGACGTCATGCTGGCCCGCCCGACCCCACTGGTCCGCTTGGTCTCGTCGACTCCCGAGCCGACGCCGGTCCCCCCTCGGCCCAAGCATCTCGCCCGAGAAGCGACCGAGGCGCCGAGACTCCGGCATGGCCTCCCCGGCGAGATGGATGGCCGCTGAGGACGAACGTCGTCCCGCCGGTTCCGCGAGGGAACCGGCGGGGATGACGCAAATCCGAACGAGAACCGCCTCGAGACCGCGGTTGATGGGCTATGGTCGAGTTTCGGGCAACCCGTCAACCGGTCCGACTCAACGCGACGAGCCGCTTGTCGGCATACATCGCCTGATCGGCCTGGTGCATGAGGAGCGAGACGTCGTCGACATCCTCGGGGTAGACGGCGAACCCGCAGCTGATCGCGAGGCGGACACTCTCTCCGCCGAGAAAGGCTTCCTGTTCGACCTCTTCCCGGATCCGATCGATGAGCCGGACCACCTCATCGCGAGATCGGATGTCCTCGAGGAGCAGGGCGAACTCGTCCCCGGCCAGCCTGACCAGGCAATCGGACTGACGCACTGCGCCGGAGAGTCGTGCCGCCACGACTCGAAGCGCCTCGTCCCCCGCCTTGTGGCCGAGCCGATCGTTGATGCCCTTGAAGCCGTTGAGGTCCATATAAACGAGGGCGAGCCGGCTCGGCCTCTGATGGATCTTTCGCAGGGCCTCTTCATATCGGCGGTCGAAGTGACGTCGATTCGGCAGGGTCGTCAGGGGATCCATCAGCGCGAGTGCTTCGAGTCGTCGCCGAGAGGCGTGATTCAACGAGATGAGCATCCCCAGAATCGAGAAGGCCGTCATGATGCTCAGCGCCAAGACGTTCGCGACCTCGAGCGGACTCGACATCCCATAGCTCGTTCCGAGGTCGGTCACCTGGGCCTCGACCGAGCGGATCGCCAGGAGGATGCCGTCGAGTCCGAAGGCAAGGGCGGTGCTCCAGTACGCGGGGCGGTCTTCCGGGGCGACGCCCCTGGCCATCGTCGCGGCCGCGTCTAATATCAACACCGAGAGGAACGGCGAAATGGCCGCGATGCGGCCCGTAAGGCTCTCCACCACGAACGTGGAATACGCGCAAGCGAGCAGGGAAACACCCGCTCCGAGTCCGATCGCGATCGGGTTGTGCGGGGCCCTCCCTCGAAAGGACCGGACCCCCCGGCAGAAGATGATCGTGCCGGCGGCGATCGAGATGTGCGAAAGGATCGCAAACCAAGGGTTGGCAAACGCCTCCCGCATGATCACCAACGCGATCGAGGCGGCGAGCACGGTCGTCCCGATCTTGCACTCCTGACCGCCTTTTACCGCCATATTCGCATGAGCCACAGTTGAGATCACGAGACTCATCATCACGAGAAACAAGCCAAACGCGAATGCAACCTCAAGAAGTCGAATTTCGCTGAACATTAGCGTGCCCTTCGGCTCAATCGCAAACGAACCTTCAATCTTTATTCTAAGTTATGGATTCGACTGTGGAAAGAGATTTGGGAATTTTGGGGAAAATAAATCGGCTCGTGTCTTCCGGTTCTATTGACTGTGACGAAAATCCAGAGGATCGGACTCGCGTCGTGGAGTCCCGCGCGAGCTATTCATTCAACAGGTCCCGGTTTGGGTCGCCAACTCGATTTGTGGTTACGGAGCCGTCCTGGTGACCTGCCTTGCCAGATCAGAGGTTCCTGTTTGTTCGATGCGTGGCGGCAAGGGGATTCCCGCCCTCACAATACGTCGATCTCGCGCGACGGGAACACCGCTCTGTTCGGAGCAGGTCTTGCCGAAATGCTTGATCCTGGCCTGGCTTACGTCCAGACGATCGAGTGTTTATGGCCGAGGTTTTCGAGGAATCGATCCCGGACTTATCAAAGATCATCCGAATGTTCGATAACCCAAGTAGGGTCATGCAGGGCGCCGCGTCCGGATCCGCTGTGAACCGACCGGCGACGGAAAACGTATCAGGTGTATATGTCGCCGGGGGGCTGCTCACCCTCCGGTGACCGAGGGGTCGTGGGATCTCGAAATACCGCCGATCAAGAACCGACGCGAATGCGGGAAGGCGTCGGCTCGTGGAACCTATCTCCGCGATGGGGAGGCCCTCCCATGGGTCTGCGGAAACTTGTAGGCGCGATCGCCTTCGGAATTCTGGTCGGGACGAACGCTTCGGCGAGCCCGATCGACCTGAAGCCCGAAGACCGGGAATTGCTCGCGAGTTATGCGAGGGACACCTGGCGCTCGATCGAGGCCGTCGCCGCGGCCGGTAGCCTCCCGGCCGATCAGCTCCGGAAGACGAAGGCCGGTTGGGTCGCCGAAGGGCTGACCTCGCCCACCAACGTCGCCGGCTACCTCTGGAGCACCTTGGCCGCCGAGCGGCTCAATCTGATCTCTCACGAGGAATCCGGCCGTCGGATCAGTGGGGTCCTCGGCACCCTGGTCCGGCTCGAACGTTCCCATGGGTTCTTCTACAACTGGTATGAACCCGCCAGCGGCGCAAGGGCTCTCGCCTGGCCGAGCGGCGGTGCGATCCGCCCGTTCCTCTCATCGGTCGACAACGGCTGGCTGGCTGTTGCCTTGATGCTCGTGGGCAACGTCCGCCCCGACTTGAAGCCGCAAGCCGACGCCATCCTCGAACCCATGGACTTCGCGTTCTTCTACGACCCATACGACCCCGCGAACCCGGTCGCCCATCCGGGCCTCCTTTACGGCGGCTACTGGACCGACGACAAGCACTTCACGGGGTTCCATTACGGGACGTTGAACGCCGAGACTCGGATCGCCAGCTACGTCGGAATTGCCCGAGGCCAACTCCCCGCGGACCACTATTTCCGAATGGCCCGAGCTTTCCCCGAAGGCTCGACCTCGACCGCGATCTCGGTTCACCCGGCCGTCTACCAGGGTGTGGAGGTTGCCGAACGTTCACGTACCTACCGAGGGATTAGGCTCGTTCCGAGTTGGGAAGGGACGATGTTCGAGGCGCTCATGGTCCCGCTGTTCGTCCCCGAGTCGGAGTGGGCCCCGACGAGTTGGGGCCTCAACCACACCCTCTACGCCTCCGCCCAGATGGAATACGGCCTCACCGACGCACGCCTCGGCTACTGGGGGATCTCGGCCTCGGCCGACCCCGCCGGGGGATACCGTGCCTATGGCGTTGCGGAAATCGGCTCGCGAGTCCGTCCGTCGGCCAGGGGCCGAGAGACGGTCGTGACCCCGCACGCGACCTTCCTCGCCCTTGCCTTCTTGCCTCGAGAGGCGATGGCCAACCTTCGGGCCCTGTCGACCCACTTCCCGGTCTATGGCTCGTACGGATTCTATGACGCGGTCGACGTGGTCTCCGGGCAAGTCTCCGACAGTCTCCTCGTCCTCGACCAGGCGATGATCATGGCGTCGATCAGCAACGCCCTCGACGGAGATTTCCTCCACCGAGCGTTCAGTGTCGGCAAGGTCGAAACCGTGATCCGTCCCCTCATCGCTCCCGAGCGGTTCGCGGTCGACGGCAACCTCGACCCACAGATCGGGCACATCGCCGACGTGCATCGTGCCTCGGCCGACGGTGCTCCGCCCACTTCGGTCGTCCTTCGGGACTCCGCGCAACGGGCGCAGGCTCACAGGCCGTCCGAGGGTGTCGTCTCGGATGATAATCCGGCCGATCGATTCGTGACGGCGCTCTTTGACCTCTCATGGGCCGACGGCCTCTCGACCATCCTCGTCGAAGGCTTCTCCCCGTTTCTCACGAGCGGCGACGCCTGGAGGGGCAACTCGCGAGACGTCCCCTGGCTACTCACCGAGATCACGGGCTCGAAATGAGGGGCGAATCGCTCGAGTGGGACATGGCGGACTTGACGTGGAGCGCTTTGGCGGTCATCCCGAACCGCGGTGATTCGAAAACCGAAGAGCCCCGTGCGTCCCCAACTTCGTGCCAACGGGGACGCGGTAAGGCACGAACTTGCGAACGCACGGGGTCCAAATCAGGTCTCCGCAACTCGCTCATCAACCAAACCGGTTGAAACGCTGCAAACGGGTGAGCGCGGATCGAGATGTCGCGGTTCTCCCGGAGCGTGAGCGTCAGAACGAGAATTCGGCACCATAGTCCGTCAGGCGGTCGCGCCAGATGGTGTGGTAATGGTCGCTGCCTTGCGTGGCGAATTCGATCCAGACACGAGGGCCGTCGAGCCGAACGTAATCGCCTCGCTCGCCCACGTCCGTGGACCCCGAGTAAGCCACCTTGATCTTGTCGAACTCGGCCTCGTACAGCTTGAGGTAGGCGAGACCCTGGGGAGTGTCGCCCGTCCAGGCCGCGATCGCCTTCTTGACGAACGCCTTGGAGGCATCGGAGAGCGTCGAAACTGGGACCCCTTCGCTCTTGGTCGGGAACTGTCCATCCTTGCCGGGGCCGACGTACACGTCGTTGAAACGGGCCTCGAGCTTGGCCTGGCTCGACTGCTCCGGGGTGAGCGAGACGAGCAGTCCGTGCAGCGAGTCGCGCATCGGGGCGAGCGGGTCGTGCGTCTTGCCCTGTTCGTCCTTCCAGACCGTCGGCTGTGCGGCGACGTGGTAGGGCGTCGCG
This sequence comes from Singulisphaera rosea, assembly GCF_054877945.1. Classification (NCBI taxonomy): domain Bacteria; kingdom Pseudomonadati; phylum Planctomycetota; class Planctomycetia; order Isosphaerales; family Isosphaeraceae; genus Singulisphaera; species Singulisphaera rosea. Next base: position 89,927 of record NZ_JBTYIP020000023.1, read on the forward strand.
GCACCGGTGGTTCCCTTGTAGTAAATGTTAATCGCGAGGTGATGACCGCCCAGTTGCAGGATCCATGGCGACGTCTTCGACGGCTTGCCAAGGCACGCGATCATATAATTCGCCGAACCGAACATGGCTCCTCCGCCGCCGAATCCTCCTCCCTTCTTCTGGGCCGGTCCTCCTCGGTCGTCCTTCTTCTGGAACGGCCCACCCCGACCGTCCTTCTTCTGGGCCGGCCCGCCCGGCCCGCGACCTCCCCGCCCTTTCGCGAAGACGTCGTCCGCGGCCCGGACCTCTTGATACCGAGCGAAACCTTCCTCACCGAGGGCGGTCTTGGCGACGTTCATCGCCGCCGTGACCTGCGCGGGCTTGAGGTCACGGAAGAACACGCCGTTGCGTACATTCGAACCCCCGGGGAAGTTCGTCCACCGGACGGCGAGTTGCGGCGTGAGCTCGATCTCCGCGACCGCACGCTCCTTCTCAGACAGCGTCGCCAGGAACGCATTCGTGGCGTCGACCACGTCGGCCACTTTCGGCGATTCGAGCAACGCCGGCGCGTTCGTTTGTGTGGCTGCCGTCTGCGCCTTGGCGCGAGGCGCCCCGGCGTCCAAGCCGATCGCAAGCAAGCCGACCGGCAAAGTGCCGGCCACGGTGACGATCGCCAGAGAGATCGGTCTGCGCATCCGACGTCCTCCTTCAGCCGCATTTGAAATGAAGAGCCGACTCCCGATCGATCTCGCCCGGTCCGGTCCTCGCGCCCGGGGAACCCCGCCCCGAGTGTTCGACCTGCCGACAGGCTCCGCCGCGTCGGGAATCAATCGCGACTACATCGACGATAACCTCGGCCCTTAGTTTCTCGAGAATGCTTTCTCCTAAATTCCACTTCATCATCCCTGACGACTCTTTCCGGGGAGGCGGGTGGCGACCCTGAGAGGTCTGGCAAGTCGCTACCGCTCCGAGTTCGCGGCTGATTGTACGGATCCAAGTCGTTGAGGTTTCGTGAGACAGACAACGCGACACCAGGCGGTTTCTAGACCCCTGGAACTCTCCGGACGGTGCGCGAGGAGCATGACACTTGCGTGGCTGGTTCGTAGTGTAGTGCCATCCCTTGTTCCTCGACCTTTCGCGTCGCCGGGCATTGCGATGCTCTGGTACGGATGGCTTCAGCCTGTCGGAATAGCCGTCTCCTCGACTCCCCTTGAATCACAAGAACCGGGCTATACGACAGATGTCGGATACGCTAGGCTCGAACCGAGCGGCGAGGTTTCGGGACGGAATTCTTCGATCAGAGACGTGACCATGCCTCATTTCAAGTTCGCGAGGCTTGTCCTTGGGGTTGTGCTGGCCGCCCCTCCTTTTCAAGCTCGTGCGGGTTTTGATGCAGGGATACTCATTCAATCCTCCCCAAAACTTGAAGCATCCTCGTCGCACATCGTCGTCGGCCGATTGTCAGCGTTCCATGAATGGTCCGGGAAGGCGAACGCTTACCTCGCCGAGATCGAGGTCTCGAGGGTCGAGAAAGGAGAAGGTATCCCTCCGGGCAGTCGGATTTTCGTCCGCTTCTCCTCACCGAGGAGCCTCGAGAAGATCAAGAGTGAGAGGATCGTCCCAAGCTGCGGGGATCGAAAGATTGACCCCTTGCCCGGCGAATGGCTTCGCGCTTATATGAAACGTGGTGAGAATTTTCAATTCGTGGCAGACTATCCGGAGTGTTTCTTCGAGGTAGGCAGAAGGAAGGCGTCTCCCGCAAAGCCTGAAGCTATTTCATTTTCCTTGGCGTGCGCCATGGGCGGACTCGGAATTCTTGGTGGATACCTTGGCGGGCTCTTATCTCCACGTAGGAATTCCGCCGTCAGTCATCTCCCAGATTAAACTACATGTGAATAGGTGTCAACTTCCAGTCCATCTTGCCGGGGTCTGGTGGGCCTCGATCCGCTCGCGCAAGACATGGGCCCGGCATTCCTTGCTCGGTGACAAGTAGGCGCCGCGCGATTTGGCGTCGATCCCGAAGTGCCGGGCGATGTGCGTCGAAATCAGCCGAAGCGAACGGTGAAGGGATCCCCGCCTTCCAGGCGGAGAGTGCTCCGTTGTTTACGCCAAAACTCTGGCAAAGTTCGACCGCCAGGCCGAATTGATCAGGCGTTCTGAGATCCCGTTGCGAGCTGAGAGCAGCGCCGGATCTTCGCGATAGTGAAGGTCCCGCTCTACGAGGCGGCGGAGTGATGAAACGGAGGCGTCGATCGGAGATGTTCCCCGGCAGGGGAATCCGTTGCTACGAGGTGAGTCGCGAAATGAACTGCTTCGTAGTCAAGAGCCATTCGTGAGTGGAGGAGGGCAAGAACTGGCCCCACTCACCTTGGCGGACGGATGGTCGTAGAAGTCTTCCAACCTGGCATCGTCGAGCGCCTGAATAGCTTTGGTTGGCCCGAGCCATTCCACGAAGGGTCGGATCCTTCGACGGTTGGCGTCGTACTTGTCAACCATTCTGTAAACCTGAGGTGTGCTTGGCGGTCGGACGGGCTAACAGACACAAAGAAGAAGGCTTGCGTCGATATGACGCAAGCCTCATGAGAAACACAGTTTAAGCGGAGAGGGCGGGATTCGAACCCGCGGTGGCTGTGACACCACACGGCATTTCCAGTGCCGCACCTTCGGCCTCTCGGTCACCTCTCCAGGTGGATCTAACTCTAGCCAGGCTCCCGCTTTCCGTCAACCCCAGCCTTGCTACTTTCTGTTACGATTTCGCTTGTTACTGGTTTTTGTTACGATTCGGGACGCTCGCCCCGATTTCGAAGATACCAAACGCACGGCACGCCTGCTACGGGGCAGTCTGCGAAGTCGGCGAAGAAACCGGGGATGCCGGCCCCGTTCCCCGACGGTCCTCTTCTGCGGGGCGGGACCGAAGGGGTCTTGTTACGATTGTTACGAATCACGTCCCGGGGAGGAGCCCGGGGGGCCGATCGGCCTCCGCGGCCGGGATCCGACCCGTCGTCGAGGACTCGCGAAGATGGCCTTGGGTTCCGGGGACCTGCTCGGCATGCGCGGGGAGAGGATCGCCGAGCTGCGGCTCACGGATTTCTGCGGCAATGCGCTCCCCTACTTCGCGGCGCATTTCCTGGGGGACAAGTTCCCTACCTATGACCTCCTGGTCGAGCTCGTCGGCGTGGCCGGCAGTCGGCCGTATTTCTTCGCCCAGGTGAAGTCGACCCGGAAGGTGGGCGGGACGGCCAGGGCCGGGATCAGGGCGAGGATCGAGTCGGCAGACGTCGAGGCGATGGTCGCTTGCCCGATCCCCACCTATGTGATCGGGGTCGACGAGCCGGGCGAGGAGGCCTACATCCTCGCGATCGACGGCTCGAGGACGGGGCCGATTTCCACCATCCCGAGGAAGTACCCCCTCGGCCCCGCCAACCTGAAAATCCTGTATGATGAAATCAGGGGCTACTGGGGCACGCTGGCCGGGGCCGCGAAGACGAAGGCCTCCGCATTCTCCTCCTGAGGCGACCATGTCCACGAGCACCGCCCAAGAGCGTTTCATCGCGGAACGGGTCCGGACCATGGCCGTCGTCTATCTGACACGCCGCCCCGACCTGATCGTCGCCGAGGAGGCGGCGGACGTGGGAGTAGACCTCTGGGTGACGCTGAATCCGGAGGGGAGGGGCGGCCATCGAAAATTCGGGGTCGAATTGAGGGGGGTATTCTCGGCCACGACGGCGGAGCACGCCAACAAGCAACTGCATCCAGCCATGCAGAAAATGCTGCGTTTCGGCCCCTTCCCGTTCCCCGTCGTGCTCTTCTTCTTCACGATGCAGGACAACGGAGGCTGGTACACCTGGGCGGCGGAACCGGTCGTCTCGCCCGAAGGGGCGTTCGAGCTGGTGCAGCAGGGGGAGGCCTCTTGCCGTCCGCTCGACTCGGGCGCGATCGATGAGATCGTCGAGTCCGTCGACCGCTGGTACGACGCCTTCTTCGCCAGGGCGATCCGAAAGCGACCGGCACGTCGGCGACGGGATGGATTCGAGGATCGGGGACCCGTTCACGAGGGCGAGGCCTGCTCATGAATCACCTGAACAACGAATTCGACGCGCAGGCGGGGGATGTGGCCGAAGTGACGCTCGATCGGGCTGCCAACGTCCTGCTGATGGATGCGGCGAATTACGGGGCCTACAAGAGGGGTGCGGGTTACCGCTACTACGGAGGGCATGCGACGAAGAGCCCCGTCCGCATGGCGGTGCCGACCGACGGGCGATGGCACGTCGTCGTGGACCTGGGCGGGGGCGCCGGCCAGGTCAAGGCCAGCGCGCGACTGCTGAGCGGTGCGACGGCATGAAGGGCGAATATCGCCAGTCTGCCAAACGCTCACCTCCTGGCGAATTGCGCACCACCATCGTCGATCTGAGCCGCCGCCCCCGCTTCCCCCGGCCGGGGACGTCCGAGGTGTCGGCCCCCACCAAGGCCAGACCGCCCCATCGAATCGTTCACTCGAACAGGTCGATCAGCTTTCGGACCTGCCCGCCGCCCAGTTTTGCAACCAACTGCTTCACGGCGACGATGTCATCGACCAGGTCGCCGTTCGAGGCTGCCGGTGCGGTTGCCTTAGTAGGGGGGGCAGGCTTCCGAGCAGGCTCGCGCCTCGGAGCGGGCGCAGCCTCAGCCCTCTTGGCCTGTCGCATCTTCTCCTGCGCCTTGTAACTGCTGACCATCGGCTTCGAGATGTCGTGACCGAACTTCTTCAAGACGAACTCGGCGATGTCGCCGGGCAGTTCGATCCCCTCGGCGAGCGCGGCGCGGACGGCGTCCGCCTTGGAGGTGGCTTTCCCATGGGTCTCGAACCCGGCCGGCTCCTCCGGCGATTCGTCTTCCGGCTCGACGGGCTTCGGATGTTTTGCGAGTCGCGGTCGTCCCATGTGTTGGCTCCGATGATCGATGCGGAAATCAGGCCGTCGATGATAACGGCGTCGCTATGCATCGATCAATGATGCCGCAAATATTCGGGACTGCGAGTTATGGAGGAATATCATGGTCCAGGCGGCGGAATAATCTCGCCGGGCGCATGAAATGCTCCAAGATGACATCCGACCGCCGAACTCGCCCAATTCACGATGGGAGCTCCCATGGCCGACCCCCGGAACATCGCCCACGACAAGAAGGTCCAGGAGGAGAAGAAGCACCACGGCGAGGAGATCGTGCCCGACGCGAGCGAAACGCCGCAGCCCGGCAGGAAGCCGACTCTCGTGCAGAACGACTCGCCGGGCGATACCTATCAGCAACACGCCAAGCTCCATCCCGACGACGTCCCCGAGGAGAAATAATCGCCGAGACTCCTCCGGGCCGAGGGGTTCGGCCCCTCGGGTCTAAAACAACCGCATCTGCTCCTCGGCTTTCCGCCTCCCTGTCGTCACGGCCTGCCGATGCCCGTTCGGCGCCTTGACGGATTCGGGCATGACGATTTCCGCCGGGACATCCGGCGTGTAGATTGTTTCAAGCACTGGGCCTGCAGGTTCTTTGTCGACTGGCACTTCCTGCACCTCTTCGTCCGCCCCGCCATTCAGATCCCTCCTCCGAATCCTCGACGTTACCGGCCGCTCGGCGCGGATCGCCTTCCTCACCGAAATCCGATCGGATCCGGCTTCGACGGTATGCCCGGATCTCAGGGCCTTGACCTCCTCGGCCAGCTCGGCGACCTGCATGCCGCCCTCGGGTGCCTTCTCGGACAGCCCGAGCTTCAGCCGATCTCGCAAGTCGGCCAACCGACTCATATATTCCGCATGGCCGAACGGCGTCCCGAGCCGGGCCTCGTAATCCTTCAATTGCCCTTGCGCCACGGCCAGGTCTTGCCGACGGTCCTCTCGCTCACGTTCGTAGCCGTCGATCAACCGACCGACCGCATTCAGGATGGCACGCGGCCCGGGATGATCCTTCAGCAGTGATTCTCGCCGGCAAGCTGCGCCTTCGAGATAGACCTCCGTCCCGCCCAGCGGATGCATGATGAGGCCGAATTCCAGCCCGTAGGCCTTTCCCATCGGGTATCGCTTCACCCGGTCGACCCTGTCCGGCAACGCATCGAGCCGCCTCGTCAGCGATTCCGTCGTCGGCGGCGAGTCATCCTTGTGGGCCTGGATCGTTTCGATATCGGCGGTCAGTCCCTCGATCCGCTTCTCGTGCCGTTGGATCGTCTCCGGCAGGTCACGCAGATTCCGTTTGGCGAGGTACTGCTCGTCGGTGTGGTTCTTCCGTAGGATCGTCAGACGTTGGAGTTCGGCGTCGGTCTCCGCCAGCGTCAGGACGGCGGGATTGCCCGAAGCGATCGCCTTGACCTCGGCATAGCTGAGCTCCTGGCCGCCGATGTCCTCGGCCTTCCTGACGACGCAATCGCCGCTCATGACCTGGTTGATGAATCGGGCCTTGGTCTCCAGAGCTTGCCACATGTACGCGTCGAAGCTTTGTTCGGTCACGTATCGATAGATCGCTACCTCCTCGTTCTCATTCCCCTGTCGGAGGATCCGGCCCTCGCGCTGCTCGACCTCGGCGGGCTTCCACGGCGCGTCGAGGTGGTGCAGCGCCACCAGCCGCTTCTGGACGTTGGTGCCGGTGCCCATCTTGGCCGTCGAGCCGATCAGGACGCGGACCGTCCCCTGACGGACTTTCTCGAACAGGGCCTGTTTCTTGGCATCGGTGTCGGCGTCGCCCATGATCGCGACCTGGGCCCTGGGGATGCCGTGGTCGACGAGTTTCTCGACGATCTCCTTGTAGGCCGAGAACGGGTTGGCGTTCACGCCCATGTCGCAGAAGACCATCTGCGTTCCTCGGGTGGCCTCGGTCTTCCGCCAGATTCTGACGACGTTGCCGACCAGGGCGTTGATCTTCGAGCCCGCGAAATCCCCGCCGATTGCGAGCATCCGGCCGTCGAGCGCGAGCTTGCGGCCGTCCGTGGTGATCGCCAGGGCGTTGTCCTCGCGGGGGTCGACCTTCTCGCTGCGGATGCGCTCGTATCGCTTGATGAGACCGGCCTGCAATTCCTGCTGATCTTCGGACATCGGGCAGGCCACCGTCTGGGCCTTCCCGCCTTCGAGCCTCGGACGGGGCAGGTCGAGCATCTCCGCCGTCTGGACGTCGGCGAACGCCCGGAACATCTGCGTCAGTTCTGGCAGGTTCACGAACTTGGCGAATCGGCTGCGGGGCTTGAGCGTGGCCCCGTCGGGCGAGATTTCCATCGTGTCCACGACCTCGCCGAAGGTGGCCGCCCAGCCATCGAAATGCTCGATGCCGCGCGACCGGAGGCCCTCGGGGTCGAGGAACCGTTGCATCGTATACATCTCGACCATCGAGTTGCTGATCGGCGTGCCGGTCGCCCCGACGAACCCGCGGCCCGGGTGCTTCTCTTCGAGATAGCGGGCCTTCATGTAGAGGTCGAACGCCCGCTCGGAGCCGCCCGTCTGGATCCCCGCGACTCGCTCCATCTTCGTGGGCGTTTCGAGATTTTTGAACTGCTGCAGTTCATCGATGAATATCTGGTCGACGCCCAACTCGTCGAAGACCAGCCCGTCATCCTTCTTGTCCTCGGCGAGCAGGTTTTTCAGCTTCTCCTCGCGGGCGGCCTTCTGCTTCTCGAGTGACTTGATGATATTCCGGCCGTGCGACGCCTTGTCGACGAGGAGGTGTTCGTACTCCTTGATCTGCTCGCGCAGGAACCGTTCCTGATACTCATCCGACATCCCAATCCGCTCGAAGCTGGAATGGGTGACGATGATCGCGTCCCACTCGCCGGTGGCGATCTTGGCCGTGAGATGCTTCCGACGTTCCTTGCCCATGTCCTCCTTGGTGGCGACGAGTATCTTGGCGTTCGGGTAGAGCTGCATGAACTCGCGGGAGAACTGCTCGAGCATGTGATTTGGCACGGCGATCAGGGGCTTCTTGATCAGCCCGGCCTGCTTCATCTTCACTGCCGAGGCGGCCATCTCGAACGACTTGCCCGCCCCGACGCAATGGGCCAGGAGCGTGTTGCCCGAGCTCATGCACCGCCAGACTGCGTCGACCTGGTGCGGCTTCAGCGTGATCGCCCGGCTCATCCCCGGAAATTCGAGGTGCGAGCCGTCGAACAGCCGGGGCCGGAGGTTGTTATATGTGTCGTTGTAGATCCTGACGAGCCGCTCGGTGCGGTCGGGATCGGAGAAGATCCAGCCCTTGAATCGCTCTTTGACGAGCTTCTGCTTCTCCCTGGCGGCGAGCGTCTCCTCCTGATTGACGACCCGCTCCTCACGGTCCCCGTTGTGGACGAGGTCGTAGACGACGGGCGTGCGAAGATTCAACGCCTGCTCGAAGAGCGTGATCCCGTTGATGCGCGACGTGCCGTAATCGGAGGTCGCCGCGACCGACTGCATGGCCCGGTAATCGGGCTCGACCGACCAGACGGCATCCTTCTTGAGATGGCCAACCTTGATGGCCTCGGCCGGGGTGTTGAACAGATCGGCCGCGAAATGCTGGATGTCCGAGGTCTCGATCCATGGCGCACCGAGATTGGCGTCGATGTCGCCGGGGAGCACGTCTTCGGGCTGGACCTCACGGAGAGCTTCCGCGTTACGTTCCTCACCGCACCTTTCGGCGGCTTCCAATTTTGCTCGGACGTTCCCCGAGAGATATTCATCGGCGGTCTGCCATTCCTTCGACTCGGGGTCGCGGTAGATCAGGTCACCCAATTCCGAGATGACCTCTCCCTCGGGCTTTCCGTAGAGCGATGCGATGTACGGCAGGTCGACGGCCCCGCGATGGTCGAGCGACACGAGCAGCCCTTCCTCGGCGCTGGCGACGTGGGTGACCGGCGGCTTCGGGCCGACCACGTCCTTGCGCATGATCGCCGACTTCTCGGCCTTCCCCGTCGCCTCGTCGTATTCCTCGAGCGACATGACGAGCATGGCGTCGGGGTCTTCGCGGAACTTGACGAGATTCGGCATCCGGCGGATCGTGCCGCCGAGTTTGGAGTCGGTGAAGGTGGTCTTGTTGATCGGGCCGTAAGCCGAAACGAACATGTCGTAGACGCGATTGAGGGCGCGGCGTGCCTCGACCCGGTTCTCTTCCGGCCATCCCTCGTTCTGGGACTGGAGGACACGGCGTGCGGAGTCGCGGAGTTCGACCAGGGAGCCGAGCTTGCGGCCCATCGGCGTGCCGTTGGCCTTCTGGAGCGTGCCGCAATAGGTGACGGGCTCGGGGGTGCCGTCGAGGATCTGCCGGATGATCCGGTCATCGCCGACGAAAAAGCTGCCCTCGGTGACGTGACGCAGGGGCGGAGGTGGGGTGAAAGCTGGTGTGTTTCGCGATTCGGGCGGGTGTGTTTCGGGCGGCGGGTTCGCCCTTTCGGCCGTCGACTTCTCGACCTGGGCGGGCAGCCTCGCGATCGCGTCTCGTAACTGGCTCTCCAGGTCGCCGTTCGAGACGACGCTGAATCCCTCCCCGCCATAAAGGGTGTCCTTCCGACTCCAGTTTCCCAGCACCATCTCCGGGTGATTGAGGAAGTAGCGGTTGACCGGAACGTCCGCGCCGTCGAGGGGCAGGGAGCCAACGCCGAGCCATTCCGGGTCGACGTGATTCGGCTCCTGGCCCGGTGCCCGTTTCCGCAGGAAGACGATGTCGGTGACGACACTGGTCCCCTCACGCTTGAACGCATCCGAGGGTAGCCGGATGGCCCCGAGGAAATCGGCCTTGGAAGCGATATGCTCCCGGATCGCGGCGTTCTGCTTGTCGAGGGTGAAATGCGAAGTGACCAGCGCAAGGACTCCGCCGGGCTTCAGTGAGTCGACCGACTTGGCGAAAAAAAAGTCATGGAGGGAGAAGCGCCGACCTCTGAAATCGAGCTTGATGTCGGCGAAGGGGACGTTGCCGATGACGGCGTCGAGGGGAGGGAGCTTCGAGTCGCGAAAGTTCTCGATGCGGATGTCGTGGGAGGGATGGAGGGCGCGGGCGATTCGGCCGGAGATCGCGTCGAGTTCGACGCCGATGAAGCGGTGATCGTCGCTGATGAAATTGCCGATGCCGCATCCGGGCTCGAGGACGGTCGAGCCGGGAGGGAGGCCAAGACGCCCAAGACCGTCATGCATTGCCGTCATGACGAGGGGCGACGTGTAGAACGCGCAAAAAGTCGTCCGTCGGGCCGAGTCATATTCTTCGGGGGTGAGGAGGTCGCGGAGCTCTTCGCCGAGCGGCTGCCAGCCGTCTTTGTATTTGCCGGTGAGCGGATCGGGGAACAAAGAAAGGGCGACGGGACCGAAGCCGCAGAAGCGGGAGAGTATGTCCCGTTCATCGGTAGCGGCGGGACGGCGTTCGGTTTCGAGGGATTTCAGCGTGCGGATCGCGGCGAGGATGTCGCGAGCTTTGGCCTTCTCGCCGGATGAGATAGAACTCGCAGGGAGCGGCGGGGCGGCCATTGGAAGAGGGGTGTTCGAAGGATTCGGGCGTTGCCCGTTCGAAGATGGAAATGCCGGATCGGGAATGATCAGCGGGGATGGGGATTTCGGCGGAGGGTCATAGGGACCGGATGAGGGGCCGAAAGGGAGGAGGGGGTGACGGTCGACTTTGAAGCGTTTCTTGAAACCGGCCGACATAGGAAACCGCGTCTGTTTCCCCCAGTCATAGGGCAGTGGGGCGGATCGCGCAAGCGAACAGTTATCTCGAGCGGCCCATGCTCCTCGTGATCATCGTGGCTCCGATGAATGCCGTGCATACTCCCATCAGGACCAATGCCGTGTCGTTGCGTTCGCCCTTCATCTGGCTCTCGTTCTTGGCCTTGCGGGCATAGTGCAGGATGTCGTAGGCGTCGATCACAGGCTGCCCATATCGATCAGGCGGCAGTCGTAACCGGTATGCGCCCCGAAGCAGGGGCCGCATGCGGAGAGCGAGAACAGGAGGAGCAGGGAGAGGCGTGCGATCATTCGCCCCTCAGCAAGGAGGAGAGGCTTTCGTGCCGCATGGCACACTCATTGTACTGGCCGATGAGCATGGCGTATCGCTTCGCGAGGCCGGTCATGGTGAGCCCGTCCGGCAAAGGCCGGATCGGGTCGCACGATTGGGTCAGGTCAGGGGGAGGGACGAGGTGCGGTGATGGCCTCGTTGAGCACGCCGACAAGGCGATCAGGGACAGGACAATCGGGAACATTCGCAACGGCGGCCTCCATCTTCTGATTGATCTTAAACCCCTTCTCGCGCTCCGAGGCAAGTTCCTTCTCGAGGTCGGCGGCATGGTCGTTAGCCCCCTGGACGGCAAGCTGCGTGGCCTCGATCTGGGCACGAAGGGCTTTCGCCTGACTGGCCTCGTCGAACTTGGTGGTCACGTAACAGCCTCCGGCGAACGAAGTGATCGTCCAGCCGCCGACGATGCCGACCTTGACCCATGGGTTCATGCCTCGGGATCTTTCGGCGGATCTTGCGGGGATTTGATGACGGTGGCGATCAGGCCGCAGATCCCGCCCGCGATGATGGCGTGGGTCGAATACGGCTTATCCAATGCCTGCCCGACGCTGGCCAGGGTGGCGGCGAAACCCGCCCAGGTCCCGGCGTGCTGGAGGGCGGCGGGGACGCTCCTGTGGATCTGGACCATCAGAGCCGCGAAGCGACCCATGCGAGCAACTTCTTCGCGTCGTTGTGCATGCCGGTGAAGAGCTTATCCCACTCGATGATGAACTCCTCCTCGAGGTGGCTGAGCGAGTGCCCGGAATCCGCGGGAACGTCTTCAGGGGCGGATTCGGTGACCGGTTCGGCGGTCACCGGCGCAGGATCGGCGACGGGAATAGGTTCGACGGGCGCGGGAGGTGCAGCCTCTACGGGCTGCTCCGGCGCTTCCGCCTGATCTCCGGAAGGCGGTGTGGCCGATGCATCGGCGAGAGGGGTTGCGGGTGTTGTTTCGTCGGTCATAATCCTACTCCTGTTATGGTGAGATCGAAATCGTCTGGTAGCTGCAACTTTAGCATGGCTAAAGTTTTCCGGCTATTCAAAACAGAGGGCAGCCCGTCGATATAGCCGATGCTGTCTCCGACGAGGATACAGCCCTCTGTGTCGATGATATTGTTGCCATTATGGATCAGGATTCCGGATCTGTTCGGCACATTTTCGACCCTCCAGACGCCGGGGAATTTCGGACTGCTATATTTCACGACGGAATATTTCCCCGCCGGGATGCAGCTTTGATTCGGGGCGTTATTCTTCCACGGGTCTTCGCACGTGTGGCAGAGGTATTGGCCTTCCAGGATCATCATCCCGAACGTCCCGTTGTCGTCGGATTTGAAGCGGTCGAGGAATACGTTCATTTCACTCTCCATGCGGCCGTTGGCCGTGTTTCTCCCAGATCAAATGCTCCAGGGTCTTCTTGATGTCGGCGAGGTCGTTGACCTTGATGTCATTGAGCTTGCTGTTGATCCCCGCGATATCACCCTCCAGATTCGTCACCTTGTCGCGGTTGATCCTGTCGAGCATGGCGTCTGTCTCCAGCGACGCGACGCGGGATTCGATCTTCGCCGCCCACCAGATGATGGCCCCTGTCTGGAGCAATATCGTGATGAAGACGGCGGCGATGGTGGCGAGGGGTACGCGTCGGTCGATGACCCAGGCGTTGCTCGGGGGCCCGTCCGTCGGATCTTCGATTTGCAATGGTGGTCTCCTTAATGCTTGGAACTGGAGATGGTCGAGGGACAGTGGCGTGACATCCTCGGACGCATTTTAATTTGATTTTGCCATCGCTCGTTTCCACCTCGCCTCCCGCTACGCGGCATGAACGGCTCAGGCCATCGCCCACGTTAAAGGGTCGGCGTACGCCGCGGCATCCGGGAGGTAGCTGGTGACCTCGGCGATGCCGGATTCGATCGAATGGACGCCATCGCTCGAGGCGAGCTGGACCAGGATGGAACTCCCGCTGGTCGTCAGTCGTACCTGCGGGATGGCATTCCCGGACGACGAATCGGCCACGCGTAAGGACACGCTCGGGGCGCCGTTGGCGTAACGGTAGTCCCAGACGCTCGACCGCGATCCCATGCCGGTCGCGCCGGTCGCCGCGTCGGCCTTAATCTCGATGTGTCCCTGGACGTAGACATTGGTCGTCGTCGACGGGGTGATGGTCAGGATCGTCTGCCAGGAGGCGATGCCGAGATCGCGAAGCCCGAAGATCCTCCTGTCGATCATCTTGTTCTGAACCTGGGGGTCGGCGATCCGCATTGATTCTCTGGGCGTGGCGATCGGCTTGCCGTGGACGTAGAAGCCCTTCCCGGCGTTGATCGCGCCGAAATCGAGGTCCCCGCCGTCGGGCAGGCCCCCGCCCGGCAACAAGGTCGCGAGGCCCTTCGAGAGGTAGAGACCGCATCCGAGGAGCTGGCCCGACGTGAGATGGATCCCTCCCCGAGCCGTCGTCGGGGACGCATCGGCGATTTTCGCGAGGAGCTGGAAGTATTGCTGGGCCAACGCACCCGTTGACGAATCGCCGCCGACGCACATCAGATTGGACAGGAGGTCGCCGACCTGGGCATTCCTGCCGGCGACGTAACGACCGAAGGCGAAGACCGGGTTCACCTCGAGGACGTCCCCACCGCCGTAGATCGTTATCGTCGTGTTGGATGTGGTGATCGCCGTGCAGGCGCTCGTGGAGCAGAGCGGCCAGAGCTGGTTGAAGGCGACGCTCGTCGTGTTGGGGATGACCAGGGCATTGCTCATGATCCCCGGCCCGAGGGCTCCCGAGATGTTGGCGTTCGCCCGGAGCGCGGCCAGGAGCAATGCGGCGATCGTGGCCGTGGTGTCGCCGGCCTGGACGGTGTAGGAGACGGTCTCGCTGTAGGGGACGGAGGCGTGGGTGAAGTCGTATCGGAAGCCGACGACATCCCCCGCCTGGGGGGTGCCTCCCACCGCGACGATGATCGCCTGGGTGGTCGGGTCCGTGCTCACCTCGCCCATGTAGTCGGCCTGGAACACGCGGTTCTCGTCGCCCCAGACGAGTCCATGCCCCTGGGCGATGCCGCTCTCGGGATGGATCGGGGCCGTGTAGGGGGCGTCGGAGAGCGGGACGAAGGGACCCGCGGCCCCGGATGCGGTGAACGGGGTAATCACGATCGAGCCCGCAGCGATGTCGCAGAGGCCGATGTACCAGCAACCCGCGATGATATCTCCCGGTACCAGCGCGACCTGGCCGGTGGGGGATTCCTTCACCCCGGCGATCGGGGTCAATCCGCCGTACTCGATGGTGACGGCCGCGGTGTTGGTCGCCGGTGCCTTGAAGAGGAAGAGCGCCTCATCCGCGAGCGCGATCGGCTGCGACGAATCCGTCGGGGTGAGGATGATTGCGTTGATGCCCGACGCGGTGCAGGTGATCATCGGGCCCCCGGGCTGGGATGTTTCGTCATGTCATTCCTCATAGGTTTGGGTGGAAATTCAGCTCCCGACGGGATAGGCGGGCATGGCCGGGATCGCGTCGGACGATTCCCCCGAGGCGATCGCGCGCAGCTCGGCGCGGAAATCGACCCATTCCCGGGGGACCATGATCCCCCGTTCGGCGCAGCGCAGGATCGTCCTGTCCGATTGGTCCAGCAGCGCCTTCGCGTCGTCCTCGATGCTCATAGATATTGACCCCCGCTGGCGGTGGCCCCCGAGGTGCTGCCGGGGAAATAGTTTGCCCCGGCGCCGTTGGTCTGGATCAGGGAATTGCTGGAGGCGAAGTAGCGCTGGCCGGTCGCGGACCCCGAGAAGGTGATGGTGGGCACGGTGATCTGGCTCAGATTGTTCGCCAGCGCGAAGGAGCCCGCGAAGGCGGGCGTGCCGGTGAGGGTCACCGTGATACTGGCGTTGATGCCGATCACCGCGTTCTCGTTTGCCAGGAAGTGCGCGTTGGCGCCCCCGGAGATCTTGTAGCTGGAACTCAGGGTGAGCAGGGCGGAGGGGACCACGTTGAGGTGGCTGTAGCCCGAGGCCACGGCCCCGAACTCGACCGCGCCCAGGACGCAGGCGGCGAACTGGCCGACGGTGAGGGCGTTGCCCGAGGTGGTGGTGGCCATCTTGATGCCGTCGACCCGCGCGTTCGCGCCGTTGCTGATGGACACCGCGTCATTCCCCGTGACGTTGAAGAAGACGTTGGCGGGCGTGCCCACGTTCCCCTGGATGATGAGCAGCCCGCCGCCGACCATGGGCTTGGTGATGCTGGCCGCGCCGGTGTAGGTGCCGTTGGCCACGGAGATCGTGACGTTGAAGCCGCCGCTGTCGACGGTGTTCAGCGCGTAGTCGACCGCGTGCTGAACCGTCAGCCAGGGCGACCCGGAGGTGCCCGGGTTGGAATCGTTGCCGGTGGTCGCGACGTAGTAGGTGGCGTTCGCCGTGAGCTTGATGCGCTGGGCCGAGGCGTCGAAGAGAGTCCAGTTCACGCCGTCGTTGGCGGGGGTCGCGGTGTTGGAGGATTTCAGGGACTGGTAGACATGTCCGTCGCCGTAGAGGACTCGCGCGTACTGGACATATCCGCCATTCGAGCTGATGAAGCTGAAATACGGCGGGACGCCCGTCTTCTGGATCGCCTGCACCGCCGTGGTGATGTCGTTCAACACCTGGTTGAACGCGGTGCGCGGGACCAGGAGGCCGCCCGAGGCGACCGGCGTGCTGTAGCCGACCGGGAATCCCTGGTTGTAGCTGACCGTGCCCCCGGGCTGCGTGGGGTCGGGGATGGTATTGAGGTCGCCGTTCTCGGCGAAAGGGATGTCGAAATAACCACCGCTGGGGCACATAATTTATTCTCCAAAATTTCCGTTGTCGAAATTGTAATCGCCGATCGCGAACCCGAAGAATGCGTCGGGCGTGTCGGTCCAGGTGGATTGCACCCCGGCCGGCCTCGGCAGGATGTCATAGTTGTTGAACAGGTACTTGAGGTCGAAGGTGAGCGGGAAGGCGAAGAAGTAATACTGGGTCATGTCGTAGTCGTCGACGAGCCACGCCGGACCGAAATTCCTGAAGACGTATTTCAGCATCCGGTTCGTCTCCGGCACCGTCCCGCTGCCGGTGAGCTGGAAGTATCGGAGCTGGAGCGCGATCCGCTTGATCTCCGTGGGCAGCTCATAAGTGTTCTCGTCGCCGAAGATCCCGTTGTCGAAATTGACGCCGGTCTGCGAGTCGAACCCGAAGAAGGGGCCGACGTCGTTGTTGTTGTTGACGAACAGCGGCAGGCCCAGGATGATCGACCAGACACTCAGGCCGAACTCGTCGGCCGTGCGCAAGTCGAAGACGTTTGCGATCCAGTCCCGCCAGAATTGACTCTGGTTGATCTCGTACCAGTTGGCCTTGTCTTCCAGGAGCGCCTGGAGGTTTGCGGCCTCGTCGTACTGCCAGAGGAGCGCCTTCAGCAGATCGACGCTGAAATCGAAGTCCTGGATGTCGCCGGGCATCTTACGCGATCACGACCGTGATATAAGAGAGCTGCGTGCGCGCGATCTCGTCGACGGCGATGGGGATCACGTCGGTCGAGTACGACACCGGAGAGGTCAGGCTGAGCTCCACCTTCGAGATGAAATAGCCGGGATATTCGCTCATGATCGCCCCGGCGATCTCGAACGGCGACGCATCCGAGCCGACCACGAACCCTTCCAGGCCGTTGATCAGGCCGGCGGCATAGTCCAGGACCGCCTGCGTGATGTTGGCGGCGTTCCCGTTCGACGTCGTGACCTTGACCAGGAGCTCGACGACGTTCGGCCGGTCGAATTTGACCTGATAGGTCTGCCCGCTCGCGGGCTCGACCACGTCCACGACCGTGCCGCCATTCCAGGCGCACCCGGAGCTCTTGTTCTCGAGGAGCGCCGCGGCCACGGCGGCGTCGGTGCCCCCCTCGACGCACGCGTAGATCGAATGACCCACCATGCTGATGCCGTTGATGGTCTGCGTGCCCGCGTCCACGTTCTCCTGGAACGTGAGGCTCCTGACCCCTTCGGTGGCATAAAGCGCCGACGTGATCGCCTCGGCGAGCGACACGGCCTGGAAGGCCAGGGTGTTCTTCCTCAGGGCCCGCGCCGCCTGGTCCGATTGCGTGCTGGCCCCCAGGGTCGTGACGGAGGCGGGCGTGCCGCCGGCGTCGTTCGTGACGGTCTCCCAGCCGAGGATATTGGAGACGATCGTGTCCAGGGCCGCGTCGGCGCAGGGGATCGCCCCGGTCGCGACGGACTGGAAGTTGACGGTCGCCGTCCCGCCGGGTCCGAGGGTGACGGTGCCGGTGGACTGGAATTGATCGCCGGCCGACGTGGCGGCCAAGGAGCCGCCGGGGATGACGGTGCCCGCGACGCCGGTGAGCGTCACGTTGGTCACGACCGTGGGGCTGGCGGGCGTCCGCTGCATGCCCGTCAGGGCCAGGATGGCGTCGAGGAAGACGCCGCCGGCGATGTTGGGATTGATCTGGTTGGCCAGCGCGGCGTTGTTGTTGACGACCTCGGTGCGGGCCAGGGTTTCGGCGGTGATCAAGACCCCCTGGGGTGTATCCGGGGTGACGATCAAGTCGGCGCCGAAGACGGCCTGGTACTCGGACTGGACGTCGGCCAGCAGGGATGAGGTGTCGGGCACAATGACGCCGGTCGCGTCCAGATATTGATACGGTGCAGATTCAGCCATTGACTATCGTGCTTCCATAGATCGTGTTTATCTCCGCGACAAAAGTGAGCGCATTGTCCGTGGCCGACAGGGTGATCGATTTCACGGACGTCACGCCCTGCACATCGAGCAGGGTATTCTGCAGGTAGGATTCCCAGATCGCGTAATCGGGGGTTCCCACCCAGATCGTCTGGAAATTCGGCAGGCCGACCCCGGTCTCGAGGACGCACTCGCCGAGCTGGGTCAGGCATGCGGTCACGCAGGCGGCGGCGACGGCCCGGATGCCGGAGAGCATGGCGATGTTGCCGTCGGGGCCGAGATCGAGGTCGTGATTGGCATTCGTGCCGAGCGTCTTGACCATCAGGGCCATCCCGCGTTCGTGTAGGTTTCCAGGGCATGGCTGGTCAAGTTGTAGATCGTCATGCCCTCCACGGGGTCGGGTATCGCATCCCGCTGCCCGGTCGTCATGCGGGGCGGGATGAATGCCTTCGTCGTGCTCTGGACGTCGAGCACCGCGTTCGGCGTCGGCGTGTAGCCTTCGATGTCTCCCACCGTCACCTGCGGGGCCGTGAATTTGAACAGGGTAGGCCAGAGCGCCAGGCGTACCGTGCCGTCGCCGTTCTGGAACACGGCATTCCCCACGTCCTCGGCCGCGATCGTCACCCCGTCGAGGAGGGTGTCGGGGAAGAACATCGCGTCCTCGAAGCTGTGCTTGCGCTGCGTGTTCGGCGGATTGGCCTGCATCGTCTGCTTGAAGAGCGAGATGTCCCGGTCGTTGGCCTTGATCCATCCCGTGTCGCCGGTCGCGACGGGGAAGCTCATCACGAACCCGGCCCCGCCGTACTGGAAGACGGGCACCGAGGCCACCTGGGCGCGGGGCACGACCTGGTTGGCCGTGGTCACCACCGAGATCAGCGGCTGGACCTGGGCCCGGTTCGTGGCGCGGTTGTAGGCGATGACCCGCGCGGGGAGCATGTCGTCGGTCTTCTGCAGGAACTTGGTGAACGCCAGCTTGAGCACGCCGGTGAGCGTGTCGTTGTCGGCGGGGTTCCTCGAAGGCGGGGCGTAAGTCGTCATGTCGATCCCTGGAAGATGCCCAGGTTGGAGCAGAGCAGCGTGTACCAGAACGGTTGTTCGCGGCTGGCGATCTCGTAGTCCATCTTCGCCACCTTGAACGTGCCGTTGGCGGCCGGGTTCGTCGTGCTCTGGATGGTCACGCTCCCCCCGATCAGGATGGCGTTGTTGAGCATGACCTTGACGGTGACGCCCTGGTCGGTCACCTGGGGGATGCCCACCATGCCCGAAGCTTCGTTGATGAGGAATCCGGTATTCTTCCGGGCCGAGTCGGCGTCGATCACCCAGAGCGTGCCGTTGTCGACGCCGGCCTGGATCCCGCCCATCTGGTTGAGCTTCTCGATGTTGTTCTGGAGCGATCCCGTGAAGGAATAGTTGTCGATCTGCTTGTCGGTCGCCTCGAAGTCGAGGAAGAGGCCGTTCTGGGTCGCGACGACCTGGGCGATTTCCGACAGGCGGGTCGTCGCCGGTTGCTGCAGGCCGAGGATCAGGCTCATGTTGTAATTATTCGTGAGCGACCGCAGCACGATCCCGATATCGGGCGGCTGGGTCACCTCGCAGGAGATGACATTCCCGGTGAAGAGCAGGAAGGTGCCGGTCGATTCGCGGCCCGCCTTCAGGTTCAGGACGACCGGCACGCGAGTCGTCGGCGTCGGGTTGTTGGCGGGCGGCGAGAGCAGGGGGGATGCGAGCGTGAGGATGGTGTTCCGGAGCTCCTTGGTCAGGTTGTCGATCCGGCATTCGCAGGTATTCATGCTGGCGCTGCCGAATTTGGTGCCGCCGGCGTAGATCGCGTAGTCGCCCGAGAACGTATAGGTCTGGTCCGGCAGGACGAGGTCGACCTCGATCACGCGGGCGTCGAAAGCACTGCTCATGCGGAATAGCCTTGGGGCGCGAAGCGCAACGGCAAGGCCGCGATGGGGTCGAAGTAGGCGGCGGTGATCGGCGGCGAAGGGGGCGTGCGGATGGCGGACAGCTCGGCCGCGGAGATATATATCAGCGACTGGCTCACGTTGAAGGACGTGTAGAAAGGGAGCTGGAAGTTCGCGGTCGTGAAGAAGAAATTCCCGCTCTCCTCGTACCGCGAGGGGATGATGAGCGACCCGGAGACGGCCCGTGCGCCGTCGAGGATGTCCGTCCCGTTGAGGGTCAGGCCGACGACCGTGGTGTCCTCGACGGTCTTGAGCAGGAAGTTCCAGGTGTTGGTGTCGAGGATGACGGAGAACGACTGGTTCGGGATCGCCTGGATCGGGACCTGCATCATGGGAATTTACCGAGGTTCGCGTAGCTGGCCACGGACGTGGCGGCGGACAGGACGTTGCCCGCCAGGGCCGCGGCACTCTGGAGGCCGCTGGCCGTGGTGTCGCTGTTGAGCGGGTCGGCCGGCTGGAAGTTGACGAGCGTGCCGCCGTTGGCGACGGGGACGACGTAGATCACCTGCTTGAGGCGGAGCCCGATGGTGATGACGTCGTACATGTCCGGCTCTTCCTCGTGCGGCATGTCGGCGATGATCATGTCGGAGTAGATCCCC
Source organism: Singulisphaera rosea (assembly GCF_054877945.1). NCBI lineage: Bacteria > Pseudomonadati > Planctomycetota > Planctomycetia > Isosphaerales > Isosphaeraceae > Singulisphaera > Singulisphaera rosea. The sequence goes on from NZ_JBTYIP020000023.1 coordinate 110,100, forward strand.
ACGCGGGTCTTCACCGAGAGCGCCGTGGCGTTGATGAACGCCTGGCGGATCTGGCTGAAGGTCTGGGCGTAGTCCCTGGCCGAGACGATGAGGGGGAGGTCGATCTCCACGGGGTTGATGATGTGGTGGTCGGCGAGCACGACGCCGGTCTCCACCGGGTGTTCCATGACCCGGGAGGTCTCGCGGATCGTGGCCTTCATCGGCCGTGCGCCCGCGAACATCTGGCCGAAGTCGGCCGGCGTGGTCCCGCCGTTGCCGTAGATCCCCACGACGTCGACCCGCAGCCCGAACGAGCTGAGCAGGCCCAGGCCGTAGGAGAGGTCGGAGACGAGGGAAGAGGGTGTGATGGCGACCATCAGGCGAACTCCCCGTCGTCGACGTTGGAGGCGAGCATGCGGAGCTGGTTCTTGAGCTCGTGGCTCACCCCGCGGGCGACCCCGGCGGCGTCCGTTGCCTGTGTGTTCACGCTGATGTCTCCGACCTTGATGCTGACCGATTTATTGGCCCCTCCCTGGGATGGGCCGACGAAGGGGATCTGGCTCGAGATGGCGTTGGCGATGCCCGCCCGTTTCTGCGCCTCCATCAGCAATCCATAGGGAGTGGTCGAGGGGACCTCGAATTTGTTGCTGATCGCGGCGGCCGCGTCTCCCGAGCCCGTTGGCAAACCGAGGGGTCCCAGTCCCATCTGTTTCGCTTCCCAGGCCGCGGCCTTGAGCTGATCGGCGTGGCTGGCGGTCCAGACATCGATCCTGGTGGCGGCGAGGATCTTGGCCCGTCGGCTGGCGCTCCACTGGAAGATGCCTCCGTGGCTGCCGTTGCTCGCCGCGGGATTGTAGCTGCTCTCGGCCTGCTCGTTGGCGGCCCATCCGGCGGCCTGCGCGGGCGAATAGCCCTGCGATTGCCAGAAGGCGATGGATTCGGCTTTATTGGAACCGGTAGCGGCTTTCGGCGAGGTTCCCCGGAGTTTCTTCCCGATGAACTCTCCCAAGGCCCCCGCCCCCCATGTGGCGGCGACCCCGGCCGCCGCTGCCGCGCCAATAGCACCGGCGGACAGGCCTCCGGCGACTTCCGCCGCGCCTGCGACGGCTCCTCCGCCGCCGATCAAACCTTTCAGCCATCCCCAGCTTTTCCAGCCGAGGAGGCCGGTAGCAATCGCCGTCCCGGTCCCGGCGACTTCCGCCGCGACGGGATGGCCCTTGAACGTATCGACGAGCCCGAGCAACGCCTCGTTCAGGGACTGGATCGTCCCGAGCAGATGCGTATCGATCTCCGTGGCGATGCTCTGGAAGGCCTGCTTGGTCTTGGCGTAGGCTTCCTGATTCTTCAAGGCCGCCTCGGCATCCTTGTCGCTCAATCGGGCGCTGTCCTTGCCTCCCGCGAGCGCCGCGCGAAAATCCTCGTCGGACGATTCGATGAGCGGGGCCAGTCCGACCGCGCCCGGGACCTGCTGGAGCAGCGTGAGCGCCTCCTGCGGCGACTTGTTCTTGACCTGGTTGTGCAGGTTCTCGATCAGCCGCTTGAATTCGAACGGGGTCCGGTGCTGGGCGGCGTAGGCCGCCTGGGCACCGACGAACGAGTAGAGGTCCTCCGCCTTGCCGCCGACCTGTTCGAGGGCGGCCCCGTAGGCTTTCACCTCGCCGGCGTTCTGGCCCGTCGTCTTGCCCAGGATGGCGAGCGAGGCGTTGAGCTTGTTCGCGTCGACCAGCCCGGCCTTCAGCGCGCTGAACGTGACGTAGGCGGTCGCCGCGCCGACGGCGCTCTCGATCATCCCGGTGAAGGAATCCCTGAGCTTGTCGGTCTCGCGTTGCTGCTGCTTGGTCTCGTCGAGGAGCTCCTTGCGGCGCTTCTTGAGGACGTCGTACTGCTTGTTCTCGTCCTCGGTGCGCTTCTTGCCCTTCTTGCCGAGCTCGTCGAGCTGCTTGTCCAGCTTGGAGATGTCGGCACCGGCCTCCTTGGGGATGTCGGTCTTGAAGAGCAGATAGAACGTGTCGAGGACGGTCATTTCCGGCCCGGCTTATTCTTCGCATGCTCGGCGGCGAGCCATTCGTTATGCGCGGTCACCGCGATGATCTCCCACAAGATGAACGCGTCCTCCATGGTGTAGACCGTCCTCAATTCGTGGAGCGTGGCTTTTCCATGGGCGACGATGGTCCCGATGAGGCCGTTAACATTTCGGAAATCTTCCTGATGTACGTCTGGAAGACGTCTCCCAAGAAACCTGAGATCGTCCCGTTCCGAAAAAAACTGTTGTTGTACTCTACCTCCGCCTTCAGGAGCTTCGCGAGGCACTCCCAGTCGCCGACGTGGTTGTCCACGAGCGCCCGGGTCGAGAGCGGCATCAGCTTGCCGTTGATCTCCACGGCCACGTATTTGAGGATCTTGTCCTGCAAGTCCTGGACGACGCCCCAGTCGCCGATCTTGGGGATGGCGCTGGAGGCCAGGCTGGTCGGGTAGCGTGCCATGATCTCCAGCCCCTCGATGGCGGGCATCTTGGAGAGGAAGAATTTGCGTTCCTTCGCCTCGCCGTCCGTGAGGAGGATCTCCTTGGGGTCCCGGAGCTCCATCGCTATACGGCCCCGTTAACCGTTTGGAACATAAAGGAATACGTCTTACTCTTGAGGCGTCCGCTGCTCGATAACGAATTCCCGAATGGGGCGTCGGTCAGGAAGCCGTTCGCGAAGGTGATGACGCTCCCGTCGGGATAGACGACCGTGATGGTGATCTCGTCCCGGGCGTTGACCTGGCCCTGGGCCGCGTCGTTGTTCTTGGCCAGGATCGCGAGGTTGGTGTCGTCGAGCGAGCCGGGGACGACGCTGATCGTGATCGGCTTGCCGACCGCGCGGCTCCACTTGATCAGGTCGCCGTTGACCCCCATCGCCGTGTCGGCGATCTTCACGCTCGCCATGTCGAAGGCGTCGGCGTCGTCCGCGAATTGCGAGATCGCGATCCCCGCCGGGTAGGTGTTGGAGGCGATCAGGCTCACGGCGGAGCCGAAGCCTGTGATGTCATTTGCCATGTAATTTTACTCCTTTAGATGAGAATGTCCGATCCGATGATCTTCAGGACGACGTCGTCCTTGCTATATACCAGCGTGTAAACGGCGGTATAGGTGGCGACGCCGTCGACGACGGACTGCTGGAAGACGACGTTGACCCAGTAGCCGATGTTCTGGACCTGCTGCCACGCGGTCGGGCTGCCCGTGACCTGTGCGATGTAGAGCTGCTGGGTCGTGTTCAAGGCCTTGCCGACCGAGATCGTGCCGTTATTGAGGGCCTGATTGATGACGCCCTGCAAGGTGGCGAGGATCTGCGCCCGGCCGGTGTTGTTGGCCGCGATCTGCGAGAGGGAGAGTTGCAGGTTCAGGAGCGACGCGGCCAGGGCGTCCTTGAACCAGATCTCGTTGGAATAGAGGTTCTGGAACTGGGGCGAGGCCACCAGGCCCATCATGAACCCCTTCATGTAGAAGCTGATGACCTGGCCGGCGGTCTGCGTGTTGCCGTAGAAGTTGATCCGCAGCCCCGTATAGGTGTTGTAGTCGGCCTGCGTGGTCACCGAGGGCGTCAGATTGAATTGCTGGTACATGTAGTTCTGGACGCTGTTCGTCGCGGCGTAGTTGGTGGCGGCGAGGATCATCATCGGGACCATCTCCGGGTATTCGCCCGAAACCGGAGAAGCCAGAGTGAGGGTCACCCCGCCGGTGTTGAGCAGGGCGGCCGACCATGCCGAGGCGTCGGCGACGGCCACCTGCACCGAGTAGATGAACTGGACGTTGGGCGTGAGGCTGTTGTTCCACGCGGCGGCGGCCTCGACGTTCGAGAGCGTGTTGATCGAGCTGGGCCCGAAGCAGAAGGAGCCGAAATTATTGCTGATGTTGACGAGCTGGTCCAGGTTGGCCGTGAGCAGCTGCGCGGCAGTCCCGTCGGAGAGGATCGCGCCGGCGAGCCAGCCGAGCGGGCCGGCGAGGTCGCCGCTGACTGCGGCGGTCACAAGGACCGTGTCCGCACCGGTCGAGCCGCTCGTCAGGGTGAATCGGTTGTGGGTCGCGTCGTAGGCGACGGTGGCGGCCGTCCAGGCCGCACCGCCGGCCGAATAGGCGCGGATCGCCGTCTGGATCGTGGCGGCCACGGCGGTCAGGCTGGCGTCTCCGGAGCAGTCGATGCCCGTGAGCGTATGGGTGAATCCGCCCAGCGTCAGGTTGAGCTGGCCGGCGGTGATCGCGGTGAACGTGGAGAGCGAGTAGGTCGCCTGCACGCCGAAGATCAAGGAATGGGTCGCCGCGTCCTGGTTCCAGAACCAGAAGCTCAGCAGGGCCGGGGCGGTGATGTTCTTGCTCACCCAGCCGAAATAGAACACGGCGCGGGCGTATTCGCCGGAGCCGGTGCCGAAATACGTGCCGACGTCGGCGGCCGAGGTGAAGCTGAGGATCGTCCCGGTCGGGACGAGGTTGTTGATCGAGATGACCAGCGCGCCCAGGTTGCGAGTCGGGACCTGGGACGTGCCGCCCACGCCGGACGTGATGTCGACGAAGTTGATAATAGGTATAGCCATTGATATTGCTCCTTATTTTCGGTTTTCTGTCGTATTGATTCAGACCGTCGCCACCCGGATCTCCGTGGCGTCGAGGATCGGCACCGTCGAGCGGATGACCTGCTTGTGGGTGAAGGTCACGTCGAAGCTCGGGCACGCCTCGTTCTGCTGGCGGTCGTCGGTGAAATACGGGTTGCGCACGTCCGTCACTCGCAGGAGGCCCACGCCTTGGGCTTCCATGGCGGACACGGCGTCGGCGCTTTGCAGGCAGTAGGCGACGAGGTTCAGGAGGTCGGACGCCGTATACTGCGTCGGGGTGGTGGGATACTGGGTGGCCAGCGCGCTGAACTGGAACGTCGTCTCGTATTGCTGGAGCTCGGTGTGGATCATCAGGTTGTTGACGCCGTCCCAGACATCGGCCCGGTAGGGGAAACCGACGCGGCGGTCCCCGACCTTGTAGAGGTAGGCCGTGGGCTGCGTGTTGACGCCTTGCATGGTCGGCTGGAAGGCCTGTTTCAGCGGGGTCCCGGGGATTCCGGCCACGGCTTCCTGGGCGATCACTGTGCTGATGATGAGGGCTATAAGAGTGTTATCGAGCATTGCACATAGAATATGTTGACATTTTGCATCCAGATCGTTAACATCGGTTAATCACGCGGATAGATCGGCCGATCGAAAAGCGGCGCCCTCCCGCCTTCCGCGTGACTTTCATGAGGGGCAATCGAGAGGGTTTATGGATGTTTATCAATCGTTATTGACTGACTGCGTGCCGCCGCTGATCCTGGGCGGGGCCTACTTCGCGCCGACCATCTTCGCCGCGCTGAATCGCAGGGCGGCCTGGGCCGACGTCGGGCATATCTTCCTCATCAACCTGGTCCTGGGCTGGACGGTGATCGGCTACCTCTTCGCCCTCGGCCTGTCGTTGCTCGACTTCGAACAGATCCGCCGGAACAACGAACGCAAGGCCCGCGTCCGGGAGGCGCAAGCCGAGTTCTACCTGCGTGAGCAGGCGAAGGCCGCGTCCTTGGTGATCGCCACGCAGAGCACGGCATCCCAGCCGTCGATGCCGACCCAGGGCGTCTTCGAGACGCACTGATAAGGGTTCCCCTCGAAGACGATCTGGTCCCCGGAAACGTCACGCGATATGTCGGTGATGGCCTGCGACACGTAGACGTTGATATAGTTCTTCTGGAAGTCGAGGCCGTAGGCCTGGTAGAGCGAGCGCGGCACCGGCTGGATGCTCCCCCTGAGCGTGACGGGCGTCTTGTAGACGGCGACGTCCAGGCCGATGGCGTTGGGCGTGCGGCAATCGAATGCGTAATAGTCGAAGGCTTGTGTCGCGATCAGGCGCGTGGCCATGGAGAGCAGATTCGCGCCGGGAATCATACGGTTTCGGTGACGTGGGTGAGGGTTGTAATTAGCGTTTTTGAATCGATGAGGGGCTTATCCGGCGTGCCGCTCGCCAGCTTGTAGCCCGGCTGCCTGACCTTGGCCGCGACCTGGCCGACGAGCGTGCCCGTCACCTTGAGGTACGGATTCTTGTGCTTCATCGCCCGGATTTCGAGGGTGATCGGGGACAGCGGCGGTGACGTGATCTGGTTGATCGTCTCCTTGACATCCTCCTGGGCGCGCTCGCCGAGGGCGTCCAAAACTTGGAAGGCGGTTAGCGAACCTTTCAGGACGGCTCTGGCCCCTTGAGCGGCGTTCTCTGCCCATGCAGACTTCTGCTCGGCGATCGTGGGGCGGAAGAAAGGACGGGGAGGGATCGGGCCGTGGCCGAACTCCTGCACGGAGGCGACCATGGCGACGGAAGTTCCATCTTCGTAAACTGCCGATGGGAACCAGCCGACTTTCGTCTCGATACCTGCCAGTTCCTTCAATCGGTTGGTCAGCGTCTCGAAGGCCTTGGGGTTTGATCGCTCGATTTTCATCTACCAGCCGTTCCCGAACCAGAATCCCGCCCGTCCCGGAACAGCCGAATTCGCATAGAAGCCACCAACCGAAGCCACCTGCAAGAGCGCGAGCAATTGCTGGCCGTAGGGCGTGGTCTGGAGCCAGTATTGCCATTGGTTCGGAGCGGGTGGCGGCTCGAGCGTGACGCTCACCTTGTCGACGGTCGCCCCGACCATCACGCCCGGGGTCTGCCCCGAGGCGATCAGGCCCGCGAGGCAGACAAGGTGGGCTGTCATCTGATTCAGCGCCAGCGTCTGCTGGGCCAAAGTCATTCCGCCCATGTAGCAGCCGCCGTAGCGGTTGCTCACATAGGCGGTGGCCGTGTCCCAGTAGACCTGGATCACGGCCTGGGGGTAGGTGGTCGCGTCCGCATACGCCGGGAAGAGGGCCCGGAACTTGGCGTCGTCGTATGCGATGCAGGGCATCAGCCGGCCTTCTTCTTGTTGACCATCGGCTTGACGAATTCCCTGTCGCCGTCGTCCTTGAAGTCCTGGGGGACGAGCGGGCAGGCGTCGGTCTTGCGGTCGTGCGTGACCATGTCGGCCGCCGCGACCTCGGGGTCGACCTTGCTCTTCTTCACCGTGATGTAGCCGTTGGCCATGTGCTGCTTGAACGAATAGTCGTCCTTCAGCCATTCCATGTCCTCGTCGGACACGGCGGTGTGCACCCCGAGCGGGGTCCGGAGATACTTGTGGTTCATCCCGGACCCTCCCTTGATCACGACGCTGGCCTCGGCGACGTTGACGCCGCGCGGGCCGTGGTTGCTGTAGCGGACATACTCGTTGGAGTTGGCCATGGTGCTGAAAACATGATGCATAGCTATTACCTGGTTGTTGATCTTAGATCCCGGAGTATCTCACGACCGCGAACGGACGCTTGCAGAGCGTGCCCGCCGTGGCGTTCGAGTAGTCTTCCTCGTAGCCCTTGGTGAGCTGCTGCACGCCCAGGACTTGGAACTTGGCCGGGACGAGCTGCGCGAAGGTGCGGCCGTCGTCCGAGGACAGGTCCTGGACCGCGTCGGCGAACAGGTAGAACACGTTCGCGCCGCCGTTGGCGCCGTTGAGCTGCGGGGCCGAGACCACGCGGCATTTCGGGTAGGTGTCCTTCAGCCACTGGCGCACGCTCAGGCCGAAGTCCGTCGTGACGGCGAGGTACTGGTAGTCGGCCGTCGCCAACGCCAGGGTGGTCGCCACGTCCTCGGGGTTGATCGTGTCCTGGGACTGGGTCTGGAGCTGGGCGAACGCCGTGATCAGGTCGGCCGTGATCTCCTGGAAGTTCTTCGTCGACCACAGCGTCGAGCTGCCGGCGCCGGTCGCCGCCACGTTCTTGTAGGCGGGCAGGCCCGGGTCGTTGAGGAACCCGTAGGTGAAGTTGTTCCCCGAGTTGTATCCGTAGAAGCCCACGGCGTTGCGCTGCTGCTCGAGGACGAGGCCCGCGGACTCGCGTTTGCGGCCGGCGGTGTCGACCATGATACGGGCCGAACGCTTGGCCTCCAGCACGTCGACGCGCATGCCCAGCTCGAAGCGGACCACGGTGCGCGGCACCCAGTTCTCGTTCCAGCTCGCCAGCGGGACCACCGTCTGGTCGCCGTAGGGGACGGCCGTGCCGGTGTTCTCGATGATGCCCTGGACGATCTCTTCGTCTTCCCAGCTGCCCGCGGTGTTGATCCCCACGATCTCGTCGATCTTGCGGGCCGCCGTCATGACCATGACGAAGCCGGGCAGGAACTGCTGGAGGAACTGGAGCTGCACGGGGATGCTGCCCTGGGTGACGCCGGACTGGATCGAGTCCATGCCGAAGCCCTCGTCGACGATCTTGTCGAAGCCGCCCAGGCCGATGCGGCCCAGGTCCTCGTAGTCCTCGACGTTCTTGAACGCGAACTGTCGGACGCTCTGGGCATCCAACGCGGAGTGAATGATGGTTTCCATGGTGTGTTACCTCTGATGTTGGATGATTAGTTGGTGAGCTTGATCACGGCGAGTCCGCCGCCGGTGTTGGCGGTGAAGCGGTCCACCACGCAATTCGGCACGAGCACGTTGGACGGGCCGGTCATCGCCTCGGGGCTGCCGGAGCTGGCCACCGTCTGGCCGCTGGTGTTCAGCGTGTAGGTGCCGGTGCCGCCGGTGCCGCTGCCGTAGGCCGTGATGACCGTGTTCGGGGCGACGCCCGCGCCGAAGACCTGCTGGCCGACCAGCACTTCGCCGGAGGTTAGGGTGCCGATGGTGAGGGTGTCCACGCCCGCGGAGGTGGTGATGTAGGCCGCCGAGGCCGCGAAGGCCGGGGCCGGGCGATTGTCGGCCGTCATGGCGGTGGCCGAGCCCACGGTCTGGCTCACGCTGATCGTATAGGTGCCCGTGGTGCCGGTGCCGGTGCCCAGCGCCGTGATGCGGGTGCCGGGGGTGACGCCGGTGCCCGAGATGATCTGGCCGACGGCGATCTGGCCCTTGGACACCGCCGAGACCGTCAGCGTGGTCGTGCTGATGGTGCCGGTGAAGCTGGTGGTGGGCGTGATGCTGTTGAGGTTGCCGGTCAGCGGGTCGTAGGTCACGAGATCGCCGACGCTCGCCGGGCCGGGGAGGTTGACAAAGAAATAGCCCATCGTGGCGAGCTGGCCGATGGAGTAATCCGGCAGGATCAGCGTCGGGGCCAGCGGGCCGTTGGTCCCGGTCGTGCCGTAGGAGGCGTAGTCCTTCGGGTTGATCAGGATGCCGGCGAAGATGCCGGTGCCGCCGACCTGGGCGGTGCCCGCCAGGGCGCTGTTGGCCGTCGGGTCGGGATTGCCGCCGGAGGTGACGGTGTAAGCGTTGCCGACGAGGTTGGGCACGCCGGCCGAGTACAGGTTGTACGGGGCGGCGCGCATCGGGCCGTCGAAGGCGAGCTCGCCGACGACGCCTGCGGCGGACCAGATATTTACGGTGTTTTGGAAGTTGGCAACCATGTTCGGTTCTCCTTAGTTGGTTTTGCTGAGGTAAGCGTCGAGTTCGCCGGAACGCTTGGTGGGCTTCGCGTCCAGGGCGAATCCGGACGTCGGGGCTTTCTTGGCCTTGAAGAAGGCGTTGAGGGCCGTCTCCTCGTGGCCAGCCGGGCAGTCGAGGCCGAGCTTGTCGATGCCGTACTTGGTCACCTCGGCCAGCGTCTTGTCGGCGTGGTCGAAGGTGCCGATGTGCTGCGAGAGCTGGGAGGCCAGGGCGTCGCGGCGGGATACCTCGCCGAGGAGTGATTTGTGGGTCACCTTCGTGAGCGAATCCATCGCGGCCTTGACGGACTTGAGTTCGGCGCTGACGCGCTTCAGCTCCGCGGCGTCCATGCTTTCCTTCTTCTCCTTCTCCTCGTCCTCGGCCTTCTTCTCGTCGGCCTTCTTCTTCTCCTCCTCGCTCATCTCGTCGCGGGCCTTCTTGTCGGCGGCTTCTTTCTCCGCCTTCTCCTTCTCCTCGGCGTCCTTGGCCTCGGCTTCCTTGGCGGCCTCGTCCTCGGCCTGTTTCTTCTTCATCTCTTCTTCTTCCGCATCCTTGGCCATGCGGCCCGCGATCCAGTCTTCGGCCTTCTTCAGGCGGTCTTCGAGTTTTTGGGTTTCTTCAGCCATATTCGTCTCCTTTGAGTTGTCGAGCGCCAGATCGAAATGATCGAACGCCATGTGGTTATCAAGAACTGCAACGTCGCACCTCGCGGCATCAACCAACGCGAGGTGGTTGCCCCTGAGATTCCTTTGTATGTATTCGTATCTCTGCCCGTCGAAGATGCCGGATGCCTTCTCGTAGATGCACCGGTATCCGAGCGAGAGGGCGGTCTTCCCGCTCTCGATCATCTTCGCGAGCGTGTCGCTGAAGATCTTGAGCGTGGCGTAGAGCACGCCGTCTTCGAAGTCGACCGTCTCGCCGGTCGTGCCGTGGACGCCCTTCGCCTCGGCCGGGACGAATCCCTTCTCCTGCGGCCCGAGCATGGTGTGGTCGTCGACGATCGGCAGGAGCCGGAAGCTGTCGACGGTCTCCGGCGTGAACTCCTCGGCCGGGCGGTAGACGTTGTAGATCTTGTCCGGGATGGGCGCGCCGATGCTGCGTCCGAGGTACTGGAACACGCCAGAGCGCGAGATCGGGTTGCGACCGATGGTGATGTAATTGTTGATGTCTTCCAGGCGTGCCGACTCGGCCCGGTCCTGGGCGTGGCGGTTCGCCGCGTAGGCCTTGAGCGTCCTGGCCACGCCGGGGTGCAGCGGCTGGGGCAGGGCGGCGAGATCCGCCCAGCGGAATTCGCTGTGCTCGTCGTTGAGCGCCGGGTCGGCCTTGTCGATGCGCGCGAGGTACGTGGTGAACTCGACCGCGCCGTCGTTGCTGGCGTCGATCGATTCGAGATTGGCGGGCTTGAGGCCGGTCTCCTCGTAGGATTCGCGCAGGGCGGCCTGCTCGGGCGTCTCGCCGTCCTCGAGCTTGCCGCCGGGGAACGCCCAGGTGCCGGGCATATCGCCCGGGTCGGACCGTTTCAGCAGGAGGACTTCATTCCCGGCGATGAACATGATGCCGGCGGCCTTGATGGCGGCGTCTCTGCCGGCTCGTTCGTCGGCCTTGACGAATTCCTTGCCGACGGACTGCGGCACTCCGCCATATCCGCCGGGCGTATGGGCGGCCGCTTCCATGAGGCGATGTTGGGCTTCGGACTTACTGGGCATTTATTCTCCGTCGAATGACAATATTGGCTGGGCTCTGCACGCGCACCCGGGCAACTCGCCAGGTTTGACGTTCCGCTTCACGGCGGAATCGTAGAGGCCCTCGGACAGCAGGAACGTCTCGCCGTCCATGTGGATGTGCGTCTGGCGCGGGTGGCGTGACCCCGACGTATGCCGCCAGATGGCGGAAGCAATTCCGGCCTTCTTCAGGCGGGCGAAACTGAGGTTGGCCATCGCTTTCTTTGTCTGATCTTGGCAGATGAACCTCGCCCGCCTCAGCGTGATCCCCTTGTGCTTCTGCAAGTAGGGCACGAGTTCCTGCATCCCGTTTCCGGTCGTGATCGACCGCATGACGGCCTGCTGCACGCCGCCCAGGTACTGGGCCGGGATCGACTTGATCAGCGCGACGTTCTCGGTGACGGTCGCGTTCAGGATGTCGGCGAGCGGGCCCGAGGTGATCGTCTTCGTGGAGAGCGTCACCTGGTCGGTCATGCTGCGGATGCTCGACTTGACCGCGATGTCGCTGGCCTTGTCCGATTGGTCGGCGAGCTCCTCGGCCATCGGCTTCGAGAGCGAGGCGAAGAGGTCGGTGTATTTCTTGATCAGGGCGTTCGTCAGGATCCGCGCCTGGCTCGAGACGCTGGCATCCTGGGCGAAGAATTCCTCGGCGTGCTCGGTCTTGAAGAGCTTTTGCAGCTCATGCTCGGTGTCGGACGTCATCCGATCGATGAGGACTTGCAGCGCCAGATAGTAGCGTTGCTCGATAGCTGCCGACGGGTTGAGCGGCTTGCCCTTGACGATCCCCTTGCGTGAATTGTCAACCCAGGGCGTCTTGCGGACCTTGGGCATCTACTCGACCGCGTTTTCCTCGCCCGGGTCTATCTCGGATCCGGAAGCCTGTTCGGCCGCCTTCGCCTCCATCTCGGCATCGCGATCGCCGGGGCCTCCCGGCACGACCGGATCGATCCCGTTGAACCCGGAATGCTTGTCGGAGATCAGCTTGCCCCGCACGTCGAACCCGTCCACGGCCCCCATCTCGACGTAATGCGCCGAGGCCTGGGCCTTCTTCAATTCCGTATCGGCCTGCTCGGCGGCGGTCTGCTCGTCCAGCTCGTTCCAGGCGACCTCCGTGTTGAACGGGGCCATCTTGAACTTCGGCGCGACGTGCGAGCGGATCAGGAGGAGGTGGTGGCGCTCGACCAGCGGGCTCAGGTCGTGCTGCTGCAAGGAGGCGAGCATCTCGTGGTAGCTGGCCTCCTCGTACTCGCCGGTCGAATTGAACCCCTTCGGCTGCGTGCCGAGCATCTTGGTCGCGGGGACCTCCGCCCCGGCGCAGGCGATCTGGAACTGGGTCATGATCAGCGCGTCGAGGTCCGCGAGCGCGGTGTCGTACTGCTGGACCTCGTCTGCCTCGCCGATGATCTTCACGCCGAAGTTGTTCATGAGCTGCGTCCAGAGCGTCATCCGCTCGTTGAACGCCTCGGGGTTGGCCACCGCCTGCGTGATGTCGCATTTCAGGACGGTGAGCCGCTTGGTCATCGCGAGCATCGGGGCTTCGTTGGCCGTGCGCTCGGCGGCGTAGACCCGCTCGGCGATGAGCTGGGGCACGGGCAGGCCGCCGTAGAGATAGGCGGGCTTGAGGATGTCGGGCAGGTTCCCGTTGCGGAAGATGACCAGGTGCGTGCGATGCACCCGCCGTCCCCCGATCCGCCACCAGGTCGGCTCGTAGAAGTCCGGGGCGGCGGGGTCGGCCGCCGCTTCCCCGCCCAGTTCGGGCGAGATCCAGTAGGGGTCGATCTGGCTGATTCCCCTGTAGCTGCCGGGCTTCACGCCGTCGGGGTTGAAGGGCTTCTCGTAGTATTTCGGGTCGGGCGAGTCGACGACAAACATCGCGACCCGGATCCCGAAGGTGCGGCCGAGGTCGATGAACTCGACGCAGTTGCGGAGCACCTCGAATCTCTTGTCCTGCTCGCGGATATAATCGAGCACCTCCGGATCGACCTCGGTGCCGTCGTTGACAGAGACCTCGTAGCCGTTGCGCGAGGCGTCCTTGGCGGGCATGGAGCATGCCTTCTTCACGAACCAATTCTGGCTGATGAGCGCCGCTGCCTGGTAGCCGATGAATCCCTGGCCGCAGTACCAGGCGAACTGGGTCTCCGGGATGTACCCGCCGAGGCCCAGCCCGTTGAGCGTCTTGACCTGCTGGAGATTGCCCGCATCCATCGCGACGGCATTGCCGTCCTCGTCGACCGGGTTCAGGTCGTCGATGGTCCGCTGGAAGGTCATCGCCATGTAGTCGTGGAGCCGCTTCATCCGCTTGACCGGGTTGTCGCGGGCCTGGGGGATGCCGTCGGTCGAGAAGAAGCTATGGTTGCGCGGCTCGGGCGCGGCCTTGGGCGGCGTATTCTTCCCGAACCAGGACATCTATTGCAGCCGTTGCGGGCGGATCGGATTCAGGGCACCCATGACCACCGGAGTACTGTACCCGACGCCGAGATAATCGTTCGGGGCGATCGAGGTCAGAGAAGCGCCGAGGCCGGCCGTGACGTTGTTGAGGAAAATCGGGGCGTAGACGGCGATGTCCGTCGTGAATCCCGTCACCTCGCCGGGCAATTGAGGGTCGGCATTGACGCTTCCGACATCCAGGCCGGACGCAACCTGCCACGAGGACAGGGACGTGTAGTTCGTGGCGGAGACGCCGCGAAAGTCACTGACCAGGGTCGGGGCGGAGGCACCCGCGAGCGAATAGACGTAGTAGTCGTTGTTGGTGAGGGTCGGGCTCAGGCACGTATTGACCCCGCTGCCCAATTGCAGGAGCGGCGAGGTGTTGTTCGCACCCATGCCGAAGAGGAAGATATTGTTCTGGACGTTCACATTCTGGCTCGGGACCTTATTAACCGTGTTCGCGTAGAAGTCCGAATCCGCGAGGAAACATTGGGCCGGGGCCTTGTAGACGACGAATGTGTTGTTCACAAAATTGACGTTCCGGCTCCCCTTGTCGCGGGCCGACTGCTGGAGCCCTTTCGTGGAAACGGAGATGTTGCTGTAGATGTTGCACGGCGTGACCTGCCCGTCGACTTCCTTGGCGATGAGCAGCGGGCCGCCGCCCATGATGAAGTTAGAGTACATCTGGCCTCCGGTCACCGCGGCCAGGAAACAGCCGTGGAACTGGGGGGCGTTGAGGTTCGTGCTGATGCAGGTGTTCCCGGACATGATCGGGTTGACGTTCGAGAAATTGCCGACCATGACGTTGAAGAGGGCCGACGCCGAAAGTGCTGTCCAGGCGGTCCCGTTGGCGGATTTCGCCCCGTTGGTCGCGCTCGTGTTCGTCGGGATCGTCAGGTAATTCGACCCGTCGTTGTTCCCGGTATAGTGCAGGACGATCCAGTACGTCGTGTTATAGACCAGGGTCGGCCGGTTGAAGAACGTGAACAGGAAATTCTGCCCGTTCACGGCCGTCGAGCCGATGGGGGCAAGGTTCGATGTTCCGTTCGCGATCAGGGTGCCGGGGACGCCCGCATTGTCCGAATAGATCGAGCAATTGATCGTGCCTGCGGGTGTGCCCACCTTATTGAAAGGCACCGAGATACCGCCCAGGATCGGGTCGTTGTTGGACCCGCTGGAGAATATGAACGGCTGGGCGATGTAATTGTTCCCGGAAACGTCCCCGAAATTCTGGGTACTCGTCGAAGTCGCATTGGATACATTGCTCTGAAACCCGTCACAACCGATGATGATGCCGTGGACGAGCGGGGCGTCCGAATAGACGGTGTTGTTCTGGGCGACGGTCTGGCCGCCGGCGTAGATGCGGATGGGATCGGCGTATACCGCCGGATTGGCGTTGTACTGCATGACCTTATTCCCGGAGACCGTCACGTCCGTCTGGCGGGCGTCGGAGACGAAGATCAGGCCCATCGGGCCCTGGTATCGGTTGCCGGTGACGAGGAGGCCGGTGCCGAGGTTCGAAACGAAGATCGACACGACATTCATGACGACGTTCGTCCCGACGCCGTTGAACGTGTTGTCGCGGATGACCACGCCGTTGAAGCCGACCGAGGAATTCAGCCACAGGTTGTACGACGAGGTATAGCCGAACGTGTTGTTGGCGATCGTCAGGTTGTTCGCGGAACCCTCCATGCGGAAGGCGCTCGTGGATTTGATGCCGGCGAAATTGTTGTAGGTCACGAAATCGTTGTTGCTGACGCAGCCGCTGACCAGGTAGAACCCCGCCGTCCCGCCGTTCGCGAAGGTGTTATAGCTGAAGTTGTTGCCGGTCGTATTCCCGGCAAGCGCGATGCCATAGGAAAGCGGATTGGCGAAGGTATTGCCCGTGATCGTGGCGCCGCCGACGGTGTTATTGAATTGCAGGGACGGATTCGCGGCGGAGGCGGCGAAATTGTTGCCGACGATGACGAACGGGGCGGTTCCTCCGGAGATTGTCGTCCCGGAAGCGATGAAGAAGGATGCGTTATTGCCCGAGGATACGCCCGTGAACTGATTGCCGTACATGTATATCGCCCCGGGCGTGATGCCGACGGGAAGATTGAATGCATAGCTTGTCATGTTGTTGAACGTATTGGGCGTTCCGTCCGCCGAATTCTGGAAAGTGAGGCTATTCCACGTGGTGCTGGCATTATTCGGATTGAATACGCTCGCGATCCCGTCGACGTTGCAGCCCGAGACCACGTAAGCCCCCCCCGACTGGGATGCGCTGATATCGAGGAATTTGCCGCTATTCCCATTGGCGGCGGTAGCTGAACACTTATCAATAACCATGTTGCCATTGCTGCCGGTGGCGTTGAATATGCCGGTAGCATTGGCGAAATTCTTGACATCGATCCCGATGTAGCTGCCCGTTGCGCCCTGGATATTCGCCACGTTGGTGATGCCGGCGGCGCTTAACGCATCGAGGATCACATATTGCAGCGATACGCCATTGATGCCGTTATTGACGACGCGGGTAGCGGTGGTGGTCGCGGGCTGGATGATGGCCTTCCCCACGGAAAGCACGAGTCCGGGATCTGTGGTGATCGTCACCGCGACGTTCATGTTCAGGTAGTTGCTGCCGCCGTTCTCCGCGTAGGGCGTGGCCGTCGGGTTGATGTAGATGCTGTCCCCTGCCGCCGAGATGGCGAGGGCGTGGGTGATCGTGAGGACCGGCGTGGATTTCGAAGTGCCGTTATTGGAGTCGCTGCCCAGCGAGTAGCCGTTGGAGGCGCCGTTGGAGACGTATCGTGTGGTCGCCATGTGTTATCCCAGGTAGATCATGAATAAGGTGTGGTCGGCGGCGACGATGCCGGTCGTCGTATAGGCGGCCTTCGACGTCGAGAAGCCGTAGGAGAGGCCCGCCGACAGGTAGACGCCGTTCTTGCCCATCACGTCATCGCCCAGCGTGACCGAGGCCGGGGCCGTGGCCGACCCGGCCGCGATCGGGAATACGCCGACGACCGGGGCCGCAGGCGTCACGATCGGCGCGTTGAAGACCCACAGGTAGCGGGCCGCGGCGTTCTCGTTCGTCGCCCGGATCGAATAGAGATTCGTGTTGACCGGGATGACCGTGTCGGAGACCTGATTGCCGCTCGCGGAATAGGACAACTGGCCGGAGACGGCGCCGAGCTGGCCGCTCTGGACGATCCGTTGATTGTTGCCGACGATGTTGGAGCCGGGGCCCCTGTATAGTTTCTGCGCCGACGACGGCGCGTTGGAAAAGGGGAGGAGTGACATGTTTTATTTCCTGAAACTATTTAAAATCGCAATGTAGCGAAACTTGATCATTTCGAAACCCATCCCGTGTTACCGGTCCCCGACTCCTTGACGTAGAGCGTCGTCCCCGCGCCACCCGCGGAATCCGTGTAGATGCTGCCAACCGGCGCGGCGATGGCGGAGTTTGGCGAGCCGGTCCCGTTGAAGTACAAGGCGTTGTTGACGGTCATCTGATTCGCCTGCATGACGGGGACGCCGTCGGTGGCGATAAGGCTCAGCGTCTTGCCGTCAAAGTTGAGGTATCCGGTTCCCGGATAGAACCAGTCCGTATAGTCGCCCTGGGCGATCTGCAAGCAATCCGCATAGTGGATCTCGCCCGCGCCGCATCCGGTCACTTGCACGATCAGGGATGCCTGGGTCGTATTGGCGTAGGCCGTCCCGCTTGCGAAGAGCAGCGTCCAGCCGGTCGTCGAATCCGTTATGGATGTGCCCGTGTAGGCCGAACCGGTGGAATTCCCACTGGCGTCGTAGAAGCGCAGGATGGCGTTGCAGGTCCGCGCCGAGGAAGCCGCCCTCACGAAGGCGATGCCCGTGAAAACCTGGCCTGCGGCATTCGGCCCGAGATAGGCAAAATAGGTGGACGGCGCACCGCTGAAATTCGCGGTGCTGGCCGAAATTGTCCCGGAGGCGGTCGCGGCCAAGGATAAGGAGCCCGATCCCAAGAGGACCGGCGTCGTCACTCGGGCGATCGTCGTGTTCGTGCCCGCTGTGAGGCCCGTCGTGTCGGTAACGACAGAGGCCTGGTTGGCGGTCAGCAGGTTCGGCGAGACGACGCCGAGCTGGGCGGCGCCGGAAGGTCCGCTGGCCACCACGCCGGTCCCGTTGATCGTCAGCGTCGAGGTGCCGGGTAGGGACCAGGACGTCGACGTGCCCGCGACGAGCGCGAAGCAGTCGAAATAGTGCGTCTCGGTCGCGCTTGCCGAGAGGATCCGGAACTGGCAGACCGCGTAGGCCGCATTGGAAGGGGCCGCCCCGGTCACCGAGAATGATTGCCAGGAGCCGACCGCCGTGGTGATCTGCGTCCCGTTGATCGTGGAGATCGTCGCGTGGGACGCGTCCTGCCAGACGATCTGCGCATAAAGACCCCGGCTCGCCGCCGCGGAATTCACCGACCCGAAGAACGTATAAGTCGCATTCGCGGCCACCGCATAGGACGACGGGGCCTGGCAGGCGAGCACCTGCGTGCCGCCTCCCGCCCCGGAGGTGACCTGGAGCGACTGCCTGCCGTGGAGGACGGGCGACGTGGCCGTGGTGACGGTCCCGTTCCCCCCGGCCCATGCGTTCGAGGCGAGCTGCTCGATATCGGCGGCGGAGCTCGTTAATAGGTTCGGCGACGCGATCTGGGCCGTGGGCGCGACGGTGAATGCCGCGCCCCCGGCGAATGTCTGCAAGGCCGTCCATGTGGTCGGCACGTTCGCCGGCGGCGCGGCCTGCTGCCAGGCGCTGCCGGTGCTGGTCAGGGCCTGATTGAGCGTGGAGTCGAACCACTGCGAGCCGACTCCGAGCGTGGCGGGGCTGGGCACGTTGGCCGTGGTGCTGACGCCGGGCGCCTGCGAGTTCGAGAAGGAGAGCCGGTCGCCGTAGAGCGACGTCCCGGCCCCGAGCGTGATGGCCTGGGATGCCGTGTGATAGGGGAACCGGCAATTCTCCGCATGGCAAGCGCTGCCGCTCGTGGAGAGTATGATCTGCCCTTTAGCCGTATTGCTGACCATGAAGAGTGTATTATTCACATCGATCGTGGCCGCCGAATAATCGACGATGCCCTGGCCGGTCCCCGCGATCAGGCAATTGGCGATCAACACCCGGTTCTGGGCGGCGACCGCGTAGCCCGTGGCGGAGATCTGCGAGTTGCCGATCTGCGTCGGGCCGTTCGTGTTGGTGATGATGCCGTGCGCGTGGCTGGCATCGATCGAGGTGTTCGAGATCAGGCAGTAGGCCGGGGCCCCGGGGTCGTCGCCGTAGAGCTGGATCCCGTAGCCGGTGGCCGTGGGGCAGTAGTTGTAGAATCGGCAATTGTTGATCTGGACCGAGTTGCTCGGGAACAGGTAGATGCCATGGTAGAGGTTGGACGAATCCGCGCCGCAGCCGTGGATGTCGCAGTTCAGCAGCGATATGGTCCCGGCGCCCTTCTGGGCGCTCTGGATGGCCGTGTACGCCTGCAGGTCGCAGTCCGTGACGTGCAGGGCGCTCGCATTGCCCGAGGTCGCGTTCGGCGAGATGTGGATCGCGTACCAGAAGTTCGAGATCTGGCAGTTGTCGACCGTGACGGTGCCGGCGATCGTGGTCGGGCTCGAGACGACGATGGCCTGGCAATTGGGGTCAGACGTCGGGCCGAATTGCGTATTCGGCCCCTTGATTGACAAGGAGCTGAACCCGCACGAGACGTTGGCTCCCCGGACCAGGATCAGGTTACCCCCGAGGGAAGGAGTCCCGTTCCAGCGGAGCACGGTGATAAAGGGGCCGCTGCCCTTGAGTTGGACATTGTTCGCCATCAGGAGGCCGTTCCCACCGTCGGCCGAGACCTGGTAGGTTCCGGGCGGGAAGAAGACCGTCGCCCCCGATGATGCCCCGACGACGAGCGCGGCCGCGGAGTTGATCGCCGCCTGGATCGCCGCCGTGTCGTTCGTCGACCCGTCGCCCGCGGCGCCGAAGTCCTTGACGTTGACGACGTCGGCGAATCGATTCGCCAGCGTCCTCGGAGTTGTCGAGCCGCTCGCCTTTACGTAGTTCGTCGGCGTGGAGAAGGGGAGGAGCGGCATGCCTGGCTAATTGGTATGGATGATCCGCATGTCGATTTCAGCTTCCGATAAAGGAAATCCAGTCGCCCGCGGTCCCATTCACCCAGAGTTGGTTCGTATTGGAGACGGCCGCGGAGACGCTAGCCCCGGCGGCCAATTCGACGCCATTCCCCGAGCCGGTCAGCGTATTGGTCACGCTCGAGCCGCCAATCGTGATGCTGGCGGCGTTGGTCCCGTGGGCCGTGACGATGACACCGTTGATGAGTGCATGCGATGGGAGTTGGACTGCCGTGCCGGTGACGGCGATAATCGCCTGGCCCGTCGCCAGGACCGGGTTCCCCACCGAGATGACGACGGCGAGCGGGTTGTCGGGATTGCTGAGCAGGCTGCTGTGCTGGACGTCGCTCCCGCCGGCCAGGGCGAATTCGATGTTCGCGGCTCCCGTCATGGCGGCAACGGCGCGCACCCGGATATAGCTCACGGCGGCCGCGTTGCCCTTGAAGACGCCGTTCGCCGTGATCTGCGTCACGACGGAGTCGATCCCGACGATCATGGTGTCGGAAGAAACCCAATAGGTGCCGTCCTGAGACGTCTCGAATTGCAGCGTTCCCGTCCATGTCCCGCTGATCGTCATGAGATAGGAATTCGGGGTAGGGGAGGGTATGGCGAAGAGCGGGAAGATGACGAACGAGCCGGTCGTCGGATTCCCGGTGATGATCGACTGGCCGCCCTGGCCGGTGGTCGTGCTGCTGCTGGAATCGACGATCGTGATCGTGTTCGATGTGGCTGACATGGAATCCTGTTGTCTGTTTTCGGTGAGGAGCGACGGTGCCGTCCGGCTACGAGATATCGAAGAAGCTCTTCGGCGGCCTGACGGGGTTGAACGCCATGACGACGGCATCTGCAAGGTTGGGCGAATGCGCCCCGTCCGGTTTCTTATCAACCAGAACTTTGCCTACCGCGTTATATTTGTGGACGGCCTGGGCCAGCTCCATTTGTATTTCATGCAATCGAGGCAGCGTCGAATCCAGCGATATGAGTTCGGCCGCATCGTGCTTCTCGCCGTGTTGAACGGCCCGGAATGTCTTATAGAATCTGGTCCTCAGCCGCCACCAGCTTTGAGCCTTGAGATTAGCGTACTGATCCTCATTCGTAGGGGATTGCCTGTCGCCCGCAATGATATTTGCCTGCGGATCGATCGGCCCCGCCCCCGCGTCCCAGGGGAACACCCTGAGTCCTGCCGGGAGCTGGAGGCTGTTGATGCCGGCTTTGAACCCCGCACCGACTCCGATGCTGTCGTAGTAGAGTTCTTTGATCCCGTATTCCGCGCAGATCGGGACAGCCACCCTGGCCGCCTCCCCTGCCTCTCCTCCCCAATGGTCGGCGTATCTGAGGATGACGCCATGGCGCACGGCGAGGGCATTTTTGTCCCCTCCTCCGTCCGCGACGTCCTGGCCCGCGACTTTCTCGCCATCACTCCCAAACGCCAGCTTGATGTGGGCGTCGACGGCGGCTCGTATCCATTCCGGCTGGATGATCAGGCGATCAATGGAGCCCGAATAGTCTCGATCGACCTCCTGGGCAAAGAGGTGAAGGAGTCCTTCGCTTTCGGCTCGTTTCCGACGTTTGTCGTACCATTCCTTAGTCTTGAGCGGATGGTCACGCCAGTCGAAGATGAAAATTCGCGTCTTGCCCTGTGTGGGCTTGGAGCCAAGGGCCCAGACTTCTCCCGCCATCCGGCGTCGATAGAAGACGTTCGCAGAGCCGTTGACGCTCGAGATGTCGATCTGCACTTCGGTGTTGTCCCCGAGTGCGGCCTCGATCATCTCCGGGTGTTCGTAATGGGCCGATTCGTCCTTGAAGTAGATCGTGGTGCGTCCGCCACGGCCGAGGTTGTCTCCCGCCTCGCCGGTGATCGCGCTCCCATTGACGGGATTCACGATACGCATGTAGGTCGCGTGCACGGTGGGGTTGAACCCCTCGGGCAGCATCCAAGGCGGTAGGAATTCGAGGATCTGCCTCAGCTTCGGGAAGATGGCCTTCGGATCGCCACGCTTGTCGACATACTCTTCCTTGCGCGACCCCCACCCGACGACGGTGCCCGGACGATAGAGCCAAAGCCACACGGAGAACGCGCAGCAGAGCCACGTCGCCCCCATGTCGCGGGCCTTCTCCACGAGTCCGGATTCCTTGTCGTCGAGGCACGACTTGAGGAAGCGGATGAATTCCACCTGGCGGGGGAACATGATAAACGGCAGGAGCCTGGGACGCGGCGAGACGTTACGCGGGTCGAAGGTGACGCACCAGTCGTTGATCCAATCGACGGGGCTATTCCTGTAGTGCGCCATGATGAGGGCGCGGAGATTCTTATCGACCGTGAGTTTGTTCTTGTTCCGCAGGCGTCTTTGGAATTCCGCCTTATAGTCGGGCGTCCATTCCATGGGGGTCTAAGTTTTGATGTATTCCGCGTAACCTGCGGCCGCTTCTTCATCGGACGGGAAGTCGGTGGGGACTTCCTTCTCGGTGACCGTTTGCTCGATGTGCTGGGTGTCTCGCCAGTTTCTGGACCGGCGGTTGCGAAGCCACAAGGATGCGGCTTGCGTGTCGGGCGGGGCGGTCTTTTTGATATCTACGACCTGGACCTCCTCGGTGAAGACCCCGGCTGCCGCCTGATTCCTCACCTTGAAGGCGACCTGCTCGGTCCATTGTGCGCCCTTGGCCCGGTGGTACAGAGAACTGGCAATTTCGGCGTCGGCACGGACCTTCCCCGCGCGGGAGGACTCGGAAAATTCCGGGTATACCTTCTTCCATTCGTGAAGCGTGTCTTCGCATACCTCGAAGAATTCGGCCATTTCCACGTCCGTGAGGCCCAACAGGGCGAGCTTCTTTACCTGCTCGCAATATTCGGGTTTGAATTTGGTCGGGCGGCCAACTTGAGGATTATCAGACATAAAAAACCCCGCCTATAGCGGGTTGGTGTTTGGGGAAATTCCGGGCGAGCGAAGGGGTCTTGCTGTCCTGATAATTGCACATCGATTTTTTATGCGCAAGCGCTATCTTCATTCGACCTCGCATTTTTCGGCCGCTCGCTTTTGCTCCCATAACGCCTTCACCGAATCCGCCATGTTCCCGAACGCCATGCTCACCGTGCCCTCCATCCTCTCCAGTTGCGGATAAAGGCGGGGATCGGCATCGACCGTGCAGACGGCCATGACGATCTCCTTCCAGCGGATGACCCGCATCCCCCGCAAGACCTTGAGGTAATCGTTGTCCTCCATCGGGACGGCCACGGGGTTCTCACTCGAAGCCTCCCCGTCGCTCTTCACCCGGAGCATCCCGACCCGGGCCGAGACGTCCTTGAGGAAGAGCTGGCGCATGGTGATCATCTGGACCCCATAGAAGTGGTGGTCGCCGTTGATGATCTTCTTGTCGAGGAGGAGATCGATGAGGAAGGGCAGGGGAACCTGGGCGGTCTTGATGTAGCCGGCGGCGTCGTAGGTCACCTCAAGGCCGCGCTTGACCGCCTGCTTCAGGGGGACGAGGTGTTCGCGCTTGTAGGAGGGGGTTTCGTCGGCTGCCATCCACAATCCCTTGTAGTTTTGCGGAAGATTACCACGAGGGGTTGTATTCGGCAACCAAGTATTTATGACGCCTTTATGACTCCAGCCACCCCTTGAGATACTCGATCCGCTTCCGGTCGAACCACTCCTTCGCGTCGAGATTCGTCCAGAAGCCCGAGCCCTTCGGCTTGAATTTATTCAGGCACGCCGACTCCCCGTACCAGCTCTGCTCGTTGTGCTCGTCGAAGTGCAAGGGAACCGCCGAGTATTCCGGTTTGAACGCGGTCCCCGCCTCTTTCGCACGCCGGACATGGGCGGGTATCGATCGGCCTTCCCCGTCGACCCATTCCGAGAAGCGGCCGGATAGGCATGACGGCTGACATCTGATCCAGTCGAGGAATTTCTTGTCGGTTCCCTTCTTCCGGGCTTTGGCGAGGAGTTCATCGATCATGCGACCCCGCGACGGCTCTTCCAATCGAATACGACCAGCTTCCCCCCGTTTTCCTTCATACGGTCGATGACCCGCTCTCCGGCGTACTCCGTGAGCGCCGGCAGGGCGAGGTTGCTGATCAGGATCGTCGGACGGAGGGCCTCGTATCGTTCGTTGACGATCTCGAAGAGGATGTTCTTCTCCGCATCGGAGCCGTACTGGACCCCAATCTCGTCGAGCACGAGGAGGTCAGGCTTGGAGAAGAAGGAGATCGCCTCCTGTTCCGACCTCTCGGAATCACGCCGGTAGGTGTCCTTCACCATGCGGAATGCCCTTCCCACGGTCATGTAGACGGCGGTCTTCGCATGCTCCAGGATGACACGCTGGGCGATGGCGCAGGCCAGGTGGGTCTTCCCCGTCCCGGCGTTTCCGCAGAGGATCAGGGATACGCCGCCGGTGAGGTGGGCGGGGAACCGTTCCGCGTATTCCCGGCAGGTCTCGTGGGCCTTCTTGGCACCCGCCTCGGTCGTGGTGTACGAATCGAACTCCCTCCCGACAAACCGCGGCGGGATGGCGGCCTGCCGTAGCGAGGATGCGATCGCACGCTTCCTGGCCTCGTCGGCGTCTCTCATCGACTTCTCGGCCTCGGCTCGCTTCTCGGCCGCTTCCCGCTCCGCCGAGCAAATCCCGCAACTCGGCTCGCTCCATCCATCCGAGAAGAGGCGGAAGATGACCGACTTCTGGATGCCGTGGGCCGGGCAATCGAAGTCGATTTCCCGTTGCTGAAACTCAGGTAGTGACGAACCCGTCCGCCCCTGCTCGATAGTCTTGATCGGCGAATTTGCTGTGCTTGCCATGGTTTGGTCCTTTCTGGTTGGTTTCTCCTTTGAGCGCGAAGAGGCCCCTCCAGGAGCGGAGGATGGATTGCTCCAGGACGGCCTTCGGATCGTGTCCGAGCTGTCTGAGGCTATCGAGGTCGCGGATGGCGAGTTTCTCGGCGGCCTGCGTCAACGGCGACCTGAGCTTTTGCCGCATCTGCTTGAAGGCGGCCCATTCCTCGCCAGGTAGCCAGTCGGGCAACCCCGAAGGGATGGACGAAGGTACGTCAGTACCTGAGTCTTCTTTCTTATCTTCTCTAATCTTCTCTGGGCGTTTTCTCGCGTTCGGTTGCGTTCGCTCGCGTTCGTCCCTCTGTTTCTGACGCCATTCCTTCGCCCTAACCGCCGAATTATCCTCCCTTTTCGGCTGGCGC
The DNA here is from genome assembly GCF_054877945.1 of Singulisphaera rosea. Lineage (NCBI taxonomy): Bacteria > Pseudomonadati > Planctomycetota > Planctomycetia > Isosphaerales > Isosphaeraceae > Singulisphaera > Singulisphaera rosea. Next base: position 134,983 of record NZ_JBTYIP020000023.1, read on the forward strand.
TTGTCCCATCCGAGGATCGCGTCGCCCTCGAGGACCCTCCCCTGCATGGCGATCCGTATGGCTTCGACGTTTGCCGCCTCCAAATCCAGTGCGCTGGCGACATCCTCGTCGTTCCATCCTTGCGTTCGACCGCGTTCGCTCGCGTTCGACGCGCAGATGAGCATGTGGATGTAGACGGAAATGACTTCCGAGATGGATCGCCCGGAGACGCGGGAGATCGTCCGCCACTTCGGGTCGTTCGGCATATCATGCCATAGTCTCAGCCAGTCCATTGAACCTCGCCCCATCCCCGCCGGTGATTATGGTGGGGCGCTCATTTCCGGCGAGGGAAGAAGCGAGCCTGTCAGATGCACCGTCGCGCAACTCAAGCCCCACAAAATTTCATATCACCATAGCTGGTGTTCGACAACGGATAATTTATACAAGTTTCGGTGACACTTATGCTGGCTTTACGGCGGAAGCGGTTGATTCTCGTTAACCGGAAAGCTCGTCGATCAAGACCGTGACGCCTTCGCCATGATCCGCCCACGAGCAATGAAGCGCGGTCACTTGGCTGTCGTCCTTGATGACCTGGTGGGAGACGAGGAGGTCGAGGAGTGGCTTCGCGAGGTTGTCGATATCGCGTTTGCGATTGTCCCGTTTCTTAACGAAGTAGGTGACGACAACCTTCCCGGAATGGGACTTCGGCCGTTGACTCCGGAGTTCCCATCCGGCCGACTCGATCCATTTCTTGTAGGCGCGGCTCTTGAACCGCATCTTCGTCTTCCAGTTCGTCGCATAGAGGTGGTTGACCGATGGCGGATAGGGAAGGCGGATCGTCGTCGTCACGGCCTGCAATCGCGGCAGAAGACCCTCTGACGTGCCGGGTAGAAGCAGAATCGCTTACCGCAGCCCGGGCAGATCCGTATGCGACCGGTGAGCCTCATTCCTGGTCCATCCGCGTCTTCAACTCGGACAGCTCGGCCTTCAGCTTCCTGATCTCCTGGCGGAGGTCGGACACGTCCTGGCGGGTGAGGTCGTGTTCGTGGTGGCTCTCCATGATCATCGCCCAGACATTGTTGGGCAGCCCGGTCTGATTGTCCCTGGACGCCTTGGACAGCATGTTTCGATAGCCCCGCGTGCGGTCAGTCATTGAGGGCCTTCACGAGCTTGCCGAGCGTGCCATCATGCCAATTGCCTTTGCCCAGGCCGAGGCGGATTCGTCGCAGTGTGGATTTATTGAGCCCGGTGCGTCTGCAAATCTCCGCATAGCTCCCCCACCTTTCCTTGGCATCATTCAGTAGTTTCTGAGGGTTGGTAACATTGTCCATAAGGGTGCAAAATTCTTATTGCGCGTGGCTCCATACTATGTTCTATAGATTGCACATTAAATTACAGCTGTCAACGGGGCGTCATGACCGAGTGCGAGCGACTTCAGATCGAGCCCGGCATCTATTTCCAGATGCCGGAGGAAACCTACCATGCGGCGCAAGGCCTCTCGTGCAGCGGCATCAAGCATCTCACTGTGTCCAAGCTCAATTACTGGCACCGGAACCTCAATCCGGCACGCGAGCCGGAGGACGATAACGGCGCGCGGCGATTCGGCAAGGCGGTCCATTCCTTCGCGCTCGAGCCCGAGCGATTCGCCAGCAGCTTCGCGATGAAGCTCTCGCCGGAAGACTACCCCGGCGCGCTCGTGACGATGGAGGACATGAAGGCGTTCCTCGAGGCGAACAATCTGCCGAAATCGGGCAAGAAGAAGTCCGATCTCGCCGAACGGATCCTCGCGAGCGGCCTACCCGCCATGGTCTGGGACCAGGAGCTTTCGCGGCACGCATCCCTCCACGCGGGCAAGACCTTCCTGACCAAGGAGGAGTCCCGCAAGATCGCCGCCGCCGCCGAGGTCCTGGCGGCGGATCCCTACGCGAGTGCGGCCCTCTCCGGTGGGATGCCCGAGGTTTCCTTCTTCGTCCGCGATCCCGAGACCGGCGTCATGCTCAAGGCTCGCATGGACTACGTACGCCCGCGATCGACCGTCGACTTGAAGACTTTCTCCAATTCACGCGGGAAGCCGGTCGAGAAGGCCATCTTCGAGGCCATCTATTACGAAGGCTATCACCTGCAATGCGTCTTCTATAACCAGGTCCGCGAGCTCGCCAGGCAACAGCTATCCGCCGGAGAAATCCCGACATTCGGCGAAGTGAGCGAGCAGTGGCTTAAAGACTTCACCGACACTCCCGACCATGGATTCGTGCTGATTTTCATCGAATCTTCCGAACCGTACGACCTTCGCATGATCCTCTTGAAGCAGGCCGAGGCATCGGGTGCCGACCTCAACGTGTTCTGGTCTTCCGCCGAGCTCAGGATCAGCGACATGAAACGACTCTACGCCGAATGCCTCGAAAAGTACGGCAACGGACCGTGGAGAGACCAACTTCCCCCACACCTCCTGGAGGATACCGACATGCCACAACTGCTATTTAATTATTAAGGAAAGTGTATGGATCTGGAGTTCATCGAAGACGCGAAACGCGAGAGCACCCCGCTCCTGATCGGGCTGGTTGGGCCGTCGGGATGCGGGAAGACAAAGAGCGCCCTGCGCCTCGCGGCAGGAATCCGGAAGGTCAGGGGCGGTAAGCTGGTCGGGATCGACACCGAGGCCCGGCGCATGCTCCATTACGCCGACGAGTTTCCCCTAACCTACCTGGAGTTCAAGCCTTCGTTCTCATCCAAGCGCTACCTCGAGGTGTTGAAAGCGGCCTCGGAGAAAGCGGACGGCGGTGTGGTCATCGTCGATTCCATGTCGCACGAGCACGAGGGCGAGGGCGGATACCTCGAGTTCCACGAGACCGAACTCGATCGCATGGCCGGGGACGACTGGAAGAAGCGCGAGCGGGTTACTTTCTCGGCGTGGATCAAGCCGGCCCAGGAGCGTCGTCGGCTGATCAACTCGATCCTCCAGATGAACTGCGCCTTCGTCTTTTGCTTCCGAGCCAAGGAGAAGTTGAAGATCGTCAAGGGGATGGAGCCGATCCCGCTGGGTTGGCAGGCGATCGCCGGGGAGGAGTTCTCGTTCGAGATGACGGTGCGGTGCCTGCTGCAGCCGGGCGCGGAGGGGGTGCCCGACTGGTCGCCCGAAGCCTTCCGACAGGGGGTGCCGAAGCGAGGCGACGCCCACAAGGCTTTGGTCCCCGACGGCCAACAACTCAGCGAGCAAGTCGGCGAGCGCCTGGCCCTTTGGGCGAAGGGAGCATTGGCCGGAGAGGCCCTCGTGCAGCAGGCTCTCGCCATCGCCTCCACCGGGACGGGCTCCTACGCGGATTATTGGAAGTCGATCACCAATGCCCAGAAGCAGGAACTGCTGGCCCGCCACGATGAACTCAAGGAGCTTGCGAGGATGGCCGACGGCCGGAAGGCAGGGGAAGATGGGACCACTCCTCGCCTCCCCGAGATGCAGTTCTAGCATGACCGACGTCACCCCCACGGACGAGCAGGCCAAGGCGATCGGTTCCATCGTCGAATGGTACGGCGAGAAAGGCCGCAACGAATTCTATCTGGCCGGCTTCGCGGGGGTCGGCAAGTCGACCATCGCCCGGTTGGCTATCGAGGAGATCAAGGAGAAGCGGTGTGCCAGGAAGATCCGAACGGCCGCCTACACCGGCAAGGCCGCTTCGGTCCTCCGCAAGAAGGGGAACGAGGGGGCGCAGACGATCCACAGCCTGATCTACCTCCCCAAGGTGGACAAGAAGACGGGCGAGCTGAAGTTCATCCTCTCGGAGGAATCGGCCGCAGCGGACGCGGACCTGATCGTGCTCGACGAGTGCAGCATGATCGACGACCGTATGGCGGACGACCTCCGCTCCTTCGGCAAGAAGATCCTCGTCATGGGCGACCCCGGCCAGCTCCCGCCGGTCAACGGCCAGGGCGCGTTCACCCGTAATGCCCCGGACGTCTTCCTCCATGAGATCCATCGCCAGGCGGCCGACAGCCCGATCCTCGAACTTGCGACCCTGGCGCGAAAGGGCGAGCGGTTGCCGATCGGCTACACGAAGGCCGGGGTCTCGGTCCGGCTGCTGACCAAGGAGACGCAGGAGTTGATCTACCGGGAGGGGACACAGCCGATCTGTGGCCTGAATCGGGTGCGGTGGGCCTACAACAGGAGGCTGCGGGCGCGCCTCGGCCACGAAGGGGAGAGGCCGATCCCCGGCGAGAAGGTGATCTGCTGCAAGAACAACCACAAGGAGGGCATCTTCAACGGCGGGATGGGGAGGCTCGTCTCGATATCCGACGCTCGATGCCGTGGTGGCGACGTCTATTCCCTCGGCGTAGCGATGGACGACCTGCCGAGCAAGACGGAAGATCTGCTGACCGACCCGGTCCATTTCAACAACCATTTCACCGAAGGTCGATCCGAGAAGGTCCCGGGTTACAAGCCGGCGCTGAACGAGTTCGATTTCGGTTACATCGTCACATGCCATAAGGCGCAAGGCAGCCAGTGGGAGGACGTGACGGTCGTCGACGACAGCGTGGCGTTCAGGGAGAACGGCGCGAAGTGGCTTTACACGGCGGCGACCAGGGCGGAGACCGCCCTGACGATCCTACTACGAGATTAACAACCAACGGAAAGGAATCCACATGAAACAAGGTCACAACCGAGCTGGAGGCATCGCAGCCGACCAGCTTAAGAGCATCATCGCAAGGATCGAGAAGCTATCGGAGGAGAAGGCCGGGATCGCGGCCGACATCCGTGACGTATTCGCCGAGGCCAAGGGGAATGGTTTTTCGGTCCCAGCCCTTCGGGCCATCCTCAAGATGAGGAAGATGGACGCCGGCGAGCGCGAGGAGCAGGAGACGGTGCTCGACGTCTACCTCGTCGCCTTGGGGATGGCTCAGCCAGACCTTTTCGATGGAGATGAGTCCGATGCGGCCTGATGGGGAGCGGGCGAGACGGTTAGCGGGGTGGCCATTTCGTGGAGAATCGGGCCGAAAGGTGCTCCGCTGACCCACCCGCCGCCCTCAATCTCTCCTCCGCCTCGAGGACGGATTCCCTCGCGAACTGGAAGCATCCCCAATTCTCCGGGTTCCGGGCGTCCAGCGATTCGCTGACGCTCTCCAATCGATACCACGCCGCCCTCAGGTCGATGCGTGCCGCCTCGACGATGGACTCTCTCGCGACGGGGAAGGGGAGGATCCGGGCCATCACCGACGCCTCATAGGAATCGGCCTCAACCCAAGTCGCTTCAGCACGATGTCGGCCTCGTGAATCCGCTTGGAGGGAAGCTCGTACTTCCCGTCGAGGAAATAGGCGCCGCAATGCAGGACCAGGCGTTTCTCCTCCTGCAGGATGTGGTCGGCCAGTTCGAGCGCGTTCATGGTCAAACGGGCCGTGTCATAGGGATGGACGACGCTCGGTGACGGACTGCTCCGGAGAGTGTTAGCGATCTCGGCGCTCTCTTGGGTTGCCGGCCGATCCTTGGGAATTGCGCGGGATTTCTTGAAGACCTTCTGTGGCGGCGGCGGAGTGTCCCACCACGGACGGCGGGTCATTCCACAGACTCCCGCTTTCCTCGTATCCGTACCGAGGGCTGGGGATTCACGCCGTCGGCATAGCCGGGCCGGAGTTGGATCATCCGAATTCGCTCGCGGTCCAGTACGGCGCAGAGGGCGAGCATTTCGTCGCTGAGCTCGGGTGTCCTGCCGCTACGCTCGGGGTGTTGGTGCTTCCATTCGGCGATGACTTTGTCAGCGGTTTTCATCGGTTGCCTTCCTCCCGCGTTTCGGGGGCTGGAAGGCCTCCGCAGGCTTGCGATAGAACCAGTTTCGACCGGCGAAACGTTCATAGGGCGGGGACCTACCCTTATCCACCCAGCTATAGACGGTCTTGAGGGTCACCCCCTTGAGGTCGGCGAGTTCCTGCGCCGTGAGAAAATCCTGACTTATCAGCGACATGAATTAAATGTTTCCTATGGTGTACGATTATTGTTGCGCTCACCTTAAAAGTCGCATAGACTACCATTAATGTCAAGCAACAAAGAGGAGGCAACGATGAGCAACTTACCCGACAACTTCAACACCAGAGCCTTCGAAGCGACCATCGGCTCGCGAATGAGCGTCCCCGAGCAAATCCTCGGAGCCCACACAGATCATCTGAGAGACATCGTCAATCGGGCGTATCGAGAATTCCCCCGGGCGGATTTCGGCCACGCTCGCGAACGGTGGCTCATGATCGGAGTCGCGTTGGACAGAGCGTCGAAGGCCCTCAACACAGTCACGACCCTCTCGGTCCACGACGAACGAGCATTGCTCTGCGAACAGGAGCGGGCCATGGATTCCGATACCGAGGGATTCAAAGCCGCCGTAATACAAGCCATCGAGGATTGGCTGTTCGTCTATGAAAAGGCCATCAAGCGGGAGGCGGCATGAGCTTCACGAATCCGAATGAGACCTTGGAAGAGGCCCAGGCCCGCTGGGCGAAAAACAGGGCAGGGGGGATCGAATCCTCGCCAGCTCCCGAGAAGCTGATCCACGTCGATCTGAACGCCAGACTGGTCTGCGATTTCGCGAAACACTTTGAAAGGAACGAAGGATGAGATGGATTGTGCTTGGGACCTTGGCGATTGCCATGATCCCGTTGACCGACTGGATGGTGGATAGGTCATTTCAGCGAGCCGAAGCGGCCTCCTACACCCCGGAGCAGATTCACGCGGTGGATGAGATGGTTTCAGCGAGCATGTGCGTGGACTGGCTATGCCGAATCGACGAAGCTCGGGGGGCAAAGTGAAGAGCGTCCGCGTCGTCCACGAACGAGCCAGCGTGACGCCTCGAACGCCTTCCGCCGGTGCGCCGACCGTCCTACTTCGTGAAATCGACAAGCGGCTCCTGCCGGCGAACGACTTGGCCAGGGCTCTCGCCGATGCGTTCGGAGCGGAGTTCATCTCCGACGGGAGTGCCGAACGGCTCCGCCTGGCGGGATTGAACGTCGTGATCGAGACCCCGCGCATGGTGCCTCAGCTCTTCCGGAGGGCGCCATGAGCTTCCCCGAGGATTACGTATCGACCGAGCCCGCTCCCCTGGGGATGTTCCGCGTCGAGCGGACGGAGATGCCTTCTGTGGTCGCCAGGCACTTCGAGTCCTATCGCCACCGGCCCATCTGGGAAACGAAGCATCTGGAGGACGCATGATCTTCGACGAATTGTTCAGCCAGATCGCTGCGGAAACCACTCCGTCTGAACCGCCAAAGGCGAAGCCCCAAATCCAGGGCGCCGAGGTAAGGCTGAACCTGGAAGACGTGCAACGCCGTCGTCTCTCGAAAGTGAAGACGGAGAGGCTGGCGAAACTGATGGAGACCGATCTTGGACGGTGACCTCGTCATTCAGGTTGCCCAGGAGATCGACCGTGCCGCCTTCGATCTACGTCGAGAGGACAGGAAGGTCTACGGCACATGGGCCAGAGACGCGTCCAAACGCCGCCGCATCGCCTTGGCTAAGGCCGAGCGCATCCTCAAGCTGGTGAGTCCGACATGAGGCTGATCTTCGCTCTGATCGCCCTTCTAATCGTCCTGGGGCTGCTCAGTTACCCAGCTGACCGGTGGTCCTCTCTTCCATATCTCACGACCTATACCGAGCCGTCCCTCCTCGAAAGACAAGACCGTTGAAGCCGGTTGTCGTCTTCGGGGCGGGTCTGTGTTACGTCAGCGCGGTCGTCCTGGCCGGGGCCGGAGCGGCGGCAGTCGTGAGGCTGCTTGAGAAGCAAGCGGGGCGCGGCAGGTGACGGCTCGAACGGGCGACAGCTGAGGCGAAAAAACGTAGTCGCCGAGGAGGCTGATGCCACTTGCGCGGCGCAATTTCCTTCGAGCAATGCGAAGGGCATCAGACTGTAGTATCGAAATATTTTAGCCAGATAACTTACTCAATCCTTGCCCCTATCCCACAGCCTACACGCCAAGCACGAAAAAGGCCGAGGTTTCCCCCGGCCCTTGCGTAGTTTTGGTGAGCTGACTCAGCCTGTCTTCCCCTCCGCCAGTTCCCGCTCGTAAATCTCGTATGCTCGCCGCCTGGTCGCCTCCGAGTCGAGCGACCTCGGCCCAGTCGTAGGCGGCACAGAGGAGGAATAGGCCGAGCTCGTCGCGGATGTCGGTCACTTGACCTCCAACACCCGCTGCACGCCCGGCTTCCCATACTCCGCCCCTCCGGTCAGCACGCGGAGATTCGGCAGAATCTGGGCCTCACCCGCCCCGTGGGTATGCCCGCACAGCACGGTCATCTGCCGGTCGGGAGCGGTGGCCATCGCTTCCTGAAGTGCGTCCCCCACGGCCTTGCACGAGAAGAACGGCAGCCAATTGTCGTCCGAGACCTTCCCCTCGTGCCAGCAGGACTCCCGGAACGGCGGGACGTGGGTCAGCACGATGACGTGCTGGAATCGTTCAAGGGCCTCCGGCAGCACGGCCCGGAAGTGAGACGCCGCCTCATCCCCAAGGGCGTGGAGCTTGGCGAGCCGCTCGGCGGGGTCTTCGTTGAACCCGCCGAACTCCTCGATGTAGCGGAAGTCGTTGAGCCTGACGTCCGAGCCGTGATAGTCGCCAAGCCGTCCGTCGGCCCAGCCGTCATGGCCCACCAGGCAGGTCGACTCGCTGAGGGGGACGATACCGGCGTCCGGCATCCAGTGCAGGTTCCGCACGTCCCGACAGAGCTCGCTGATCTCGGCCCGAACGCCCGCGATAGAGCCGCCGTAGAAATCGTGGTTCCCCAGGACGAAGTAGGTAGGCCGAAGCTCCGCGAATGCCCGCAGGTGGGCCGCCACGTCGTGGGATTCCCCGATATCACCCGAGATGGCGAAGGCGTCGGCGTCCGGCAGGGAGGAGAAGAACGCCTTGAGGCCGGGTTGGCGGAGGAAATTCAGGTGGATGTCGGTGAACCAAGCGAGTTTCATGGGAACGGAGGGTAGGCCGGATCGGTGCATGGGGCAAGAGGATAGTCGGGTCATCTTCCCTTCCCCTCACTCCGCTCCTGTCGTCTCACCCGCCGAGCCCATTCCCGCTGGACGAACCCACGCTGCCAGCGAGCGAAGTCGGCGGCCTTCTGGTCGCCGTACTGCTCGGCTTCGGCGATGCGGGCATCGATCTCGTCGAGATAGGGGCCGGGCGGTTTAGCAGCGGTCATGCGCCGTCACTCTTTGGCGGGATGTTCAACAAAAGTCTCAGTGCTTCGACTTGCTCCTGGATGTGGGCTTGCTTCGCCTGAATGGCCGCGTAGGTTTCATATTGCTGGCCCCAGGTCGGAACGGCCCTTATGATCGACTTGGCCAGATGAGCGGCCAGACTCGAAACAGACCATCCTCGGCAGGACTGCATATGTCCGGCGATGGCATCCCGTAGTTCGGCCTCCAATGCCGCGACCTGTTCCGGGTTCAAGGGCTTGGCTGGTTCGATTTCGTCTTTCGTGTTCGTCATATATCCTCCTTGCTGTGCGTAGCGGCCAATAGCTTCTCGGCTTTCTCAATTTCTGCGTATATGTCCTGATCGAGGTCGCCGTACTTGATCCGGCAAAGGCCGGTCATGACGGATAGTGATCGCCGCAGGGCGTACACGTCTACCGTTGGTTCGTGCAGAAAGGGCTTTATAACCTCCATGACATCGGCACCGTCCCAAGCGATGTGGTGAACTTTGAGCCGATCCCTGTCGGCGTGTAGTCGCTTCCGAACTTCCGAGATAATTGAATCCGTGGTCATACTCCTCCTTGCTGGGCTCTCCGCCCGTTGGTTGCTATGCGGCAGGCGGCGTCAACATGCGGATCAGCCTGCTCTTTGGCTTGCTGATGCACCTCGTCCCGGCCAGCCAGTAATAGACGCTCCGCGGGCTGACTTCGAGCATCGCGGCGAACTTCTCTGGACTTCCCCAGGCGGCGACGATTGGCTTCAGTTCGGTGGGGGCTATAACATCTTCGGGCGGAGCTGATTTTCTGCGTTTCTTTGCTGGTGATCGCAACTGAAGGTTGTACGCCACGCCAGCGTCGATCATTTTCTCGATTTGGCTGGCTTCTAATCGCTGCCTTTCTTCGTGGCATTCGGAAGCCTTCACCAAGCTGAAAAGGAATGAGTTCTGTCCGTAGAGGTTGTAATCGTCCTGCAAAGGTTTGTTAGAATGGACGCCACTCCACAGCATACTGATGTGGGATCGCCATCTGACAAAAATGTCGTCCGTCTGGCCGATATATACGCGGTCATTCTTCAGGCAGCGGATGTGGTAGACTCCGGCCTTTTCGCCGTCTCCTAAAAGCTCGAACCTTGCAGGCCACCGAGCAGTAAATCGCTTCTCTGACTCCATAGAACTCTTCTCCGCATTCTTTGCAGGTTGTTAACTTTGCTTTGATTGGTGTATTGCAGGCAGGGCATCGTTTCATGTAACGACTGATAGCGCGGTTAGCAGTAACGGTCAACTCTTTTCTTCAGTCGTCGTACACCCCCGGCGACGGTATTCTCCCAGCCTCCATCTCCCGCAAAATCCACTCGGCCATCGCCTCCAGCATCACGTCCCGCCAGAACTCGGCGGTGAGCTGCTCTTCCGGGTATGAGCTGTCAAACACGGCTTTCACGACTTCCCCGCATCGAACGCCGTGACGATCCCCTTGACCGTGTCAAAGAGCGAGGGCGGCTCAACGGCAGTGGCCCAGCCCTGCCGGATGAAGCTTCGGGCAAGACCTTCTCCTACCTCGTAGGTGGTGCCTTTGTGAAACCGTCTGACCGCGAATCCATCTTCCGAGCCTCTGCGAGTATCGAGCATGGTGATTTTCATCGGGGTCACTCCTTCGGTTGATAGGCGTTGAGGGCGTTGACGATCAGCGTTGCGTCCGCCATCGCCTTGCGAGCCGCCAGGCCGGTTGGCTCGTCCCAGAAATGAACCGAGGTTAGGTTCTTCCCATCGGCGTCGATGATGTCGAACGTGTCGTCGCAGCCGTCGCTGTTGCGGTAGTAGGTGTAGGGTTTCATGGTGGGTTCCTTCCCAGTTGGTTGTTGGTTTTTGAGAGGTGGCGTAGCCGCCTGCTCATAAAACCAATGGATGGCCATCTTCGGGAGGGGATGCGTCAAGCGGCGGGTGAGAACGAAACGACGTCGGCAAGGTCTGCGGCTTTAGCCGCTCATCCAGTCGTTTCGCAACGGAAGCCGGTGCTTGACGCAGACGTCGGGAGGGTGTCCCTCACGATTTGACCGGCGGTTAGCCGGTCGTGAGGCGGGTGCCGGCGGTGGTGGGACGGGGAAGCGATAGGCATGCGCAGGCGGCGAAGCCGGTCGCCTCTTGGCGACGGAACCCGGAGCACGCCGACGGCGCAGCCGGATCGCCCAACCCCTTCTTGGCGTCCACTCTCCGCTCCGATAGGATTGGGGGACGGAGGCTGATCCGCTGCCCCGCTACCGATTTGGTCCGAGTTTGAGGGATGGCATGACACGCAACCGACTCAAGTGGGTGCTCCCCGTCTTGGCGTGCCTACTCGCAGGATGCCGGCCAACCCCGGACCACTCTCCGCAACCATTTCTCGGGAAAACTAAACTTACAAAAGTCCAGGCATTAGACCTTGCCAAAAAGGCCGCATTGAAACGTGGCATTACTCTGTCGAAATATGACAATTCAGACGCCAGCATCGATGAGTCTGGGAAATCCTGGTTCATCTTTTTTCAGCCTAACGGGCCGGCGATCGCGGTAGGAGATCACTTCGGAATCGAAGTTGATGACTCGTCCGGGGCGATAGTGTTCGTCCCCGGGAGATAGCCGTTCGTTCTTTGATAGAACTCTAACAGGTCATGATTGGTCGCGTTGAAGCGATGGAGCGACAGCGGAGGGAGGCCGTCTGCGACATCGTGATGCTCGCTGCTTGATGAGGGGATTCAGAGCCAATAAACTGGGGAATGGAATAGCCGAACCGGAGAATTCACCGTGACGATCCAAAGCCCCAAGCCCATCCCTCTCAATCGACCGCTATCGTTGCTCTGCGCCTCTGGCCTGCTCCTTTCGTCGGCGATGTGCACGGCAATGGCAAAGCGAGGCATGTTTGAAGGAGTCGCGAATCAGTGGTTCGAGGTGATCGGTTTGGCTCTCGGAGTGTGGGGCTTCCTCTATTTGATCTACATCTGGCGTGCAGATCGTTTCCGGGTCTCCATCGGACGACTTATGGTCGTAACTGCGATCTTCGCCGTGCTATTCCAGGGCGCAAGGATGTATGTCAAATGGCTCCAGGGCGGCTAAGTTGGCCGAAGGGAAGCTGTGGCCCCAAATCGAATCGCCCAAGCCAACATTCTCCGATTGTTACTTCGGTGGTCGCGGTCAGGCGACTGAGTCTTCAGCGAACCCCGGAGATGACCGGCCATCGCGCGGAAGCGATCCTACTTGCGGAACCGAACGAGAGGGGATCCTGGAGAAGTCCGAAAAGGAGGGGATCATAAGATCTACCTCCCTACTGCGTACGTTCTCGCTACAATGCAGATTAGGGCGATTGCCGAAACCTGATATCCGGGGATGCCTTTGATGCAGAACTTTCGCGGGATAGTTTCGTCTCGTAGCTCAAAAAGCAGTGGAGGTCCACCAGGGGAAGCGGAGCTATTGGGTATAAACCCGCAGAGGGTCAAATGGATGCGGGCGATCATGGGTTGGGATGATGTCTTTCCAGGAACGCTAAACCTCACGGTCGCAGAGAGGCATGTAGAAGACCTTCTGCTTCTGAAAGAGGTTTACTTTGAGCAGCCGGAGACGATTAACTATCCGACACCATCACGCATTCCGCAAAAACGTGGTGGCTATAACTATTATCGGTGCTCAATCGGACATGGAGATCGAACAGAGTCTGGCTTGATTCGTAGAGCAGCGTCTGTTCCGCTGAGAAGCCGCTTAGAAATATTCGCGTCCCTGAAACTTCGGGATGCATTGGCCATCGTCGATGGAGATGAGATCGAGGTTGAAGTGGTGTCGGACCATCACAATTAGGGCATTAATCACTTCATCCGTCCCTTCAAAAGCTCTTCCACATGCTCCGGCACCCGTCTGTGTCCCTTCTTCCAGTTCCAGAGCTGCTGCCGGCAGTAGACATGCCCGTGCTCGGCCAGGAGGGCCTGAAGGGGCTTCTGCCAGTGATCGCCGTAGAGGGTGAGGACGGCTTGGATGAATGCTTCGGGGGTCATGCGACCGCTATCAGGGTGCCGGACTCAAAGGCGAAGACCACATCTGGTCTGGCCGCGATCTCCTCGGCCATCTCGATCTCGCATTTATCGCAGCATCCGAGACTGGCTGAGTTCAATAGATTCATGGTTATCCCACACCGGTCACACTGATCGCCGCCCGACATCGCCCTGTTCAGGAAATCCCACTTCGTTTTTGCCCAGGCCGGGAATCGGTTGAAGATGCCCATGAACGAGTTCGCTGCGTTCTCTTCGGCGAAGCCGGCAAACTCACGGTCTATGATCGGACCTCGGTCCAGATCGTGGTCGTCCACTATCATCAAAATGCCTTCCCTGTCGCCCCGGAACAGCTCCATGTAGAGGTCACTGTGACGATCTCGCCTTTGCTCCCAGGACAGCATGTTGGGTTGGTAGTCGCCACCGATCACAGCCTCGAGCGTCAGATCTATTTGCCCCCAATCCACGAGGACGCCCTTTCCCAGAAGGTTTTCTTCTCGGGCATTGTGTGCGATTCCATCTCTGCCTGAGCCGCGTCGAGCCTTGAAGAAAGGCTGTTCACCTGGCCCCGTTTGCCCATGTCCTCCAGCGTCATCGTGACCAACTCCTGGACGTACGTCGCGTCGGTGCCAATCTCATGGTCGGGCCTTTTGATGCCGACGGCCGCCATTTTCTCGATCATCTTACTGAATGTGAGGTCGCAAAACTCGTCCTCCCAGTCGGTAATGAAGTAGAAGCGGTCGTGCTTGATGGCCGTGACCTTGTGCCGAAAATACCCGAACACGACGGGATCGCGGTTGCGAGCGATCGTGGCCTTTTCCTCCGGCGTCTTGTAGTCCTCGCCCGTGTAATCGCTGAAAACGACGCAAAACTCGTCGAAGATGGCCAAGTCCTTGGCTTTCTGGATCGCGTCCATTTGCTCGATGGGGATGACCCGAGGGTAACGCTCGAGCTCGATGATCTTGATGTGTTTGGTCTTGTCGAGCAGATTCTTTACGTCGTCCTGGTAGACGAAACGGGTGATTCCTCCCGCGAGCAGTTTCATCTCACGTACGATCACGTCATGGGTAAAGGCGAGCTGGTTGAGCAAGTTCTTCTGTCCCAGGGCTTTCGCCCGGATCAGATGCTCGGCCACAATGGATAGCTGACTCTGCAACGCCTCGGCATCGACGGTCTTCACGCTCTCTTTGAGAACGGCAAAGTATTCGTGCGGTTCGACGGCCTCGGGATCGATCTTTACGGTTTCTTCGGTCATTGTTTTTCCTCCTTATGTGTTGCATTTCTCATTCTTTTGTGTACCCACTCCATCGGCACCGGGGTCAGGTTCGTCTGTTCGGCGGAAACGTTCACGTACCTCGGGTCGTCCAGGCGATTCGTATGCAGGTGACCGTGGACGTTCAAGCGGAATCGCTCAAGTTGCTCGGGATGAACCGGGATGTGCGTGAGCAGGATGTCATCTTTGAGCGTCGCCGCGCCGTAGACCTTATGGAAGTACTTCAGGTATTCAGCCGTCGGGTAGTGATCGTGGTTGCCCAATACGAGTCGCTTCTGGCCCTTCAGCTCTCCGGCGATTGAGATGGCCTTCGAGCTGAACGCGAAATCCCCCAGGTGCCAGACGATGTCGCCCTTCGAGACGACGGAGTTCCAGCGACGGACGAGCTCGGCGTCGTGCTCTTCGATATTCTCGAACGGCCGGTGCGGCTTGACGGCATCAAATCGCAGGATGTTCCTGTGCGAAAAGTGCGTGTCGCCTATGAAAAAAGTCTCGGTCACTAGCTCTTCTCGATGAATGGACCGATTCGGCAGTGCGGATCCTCGCAGCAGCAAACCGACCCCCCACGCTTCTGGCGTTTCTTCCCTGCTTTCTCCTCCTTCTCCATTTCCTCCTTGTGCTCCCTACGAAGCTCATCCTTTGCGGCCACCTCAAGGCGTTCAAGAATCGACTTCGTATCGGGCAGTTTGAACCCCGCGTCAAACGTGTCATCCTCTTTCTGCTCGGTTGGCTTAAATTTGAGTTCCATGGCTATTCTCAAAGTTCGTGAACAACGGTTCGGCTCTGACGCAGGATGCGGTCGACAGCAGCATGGACATCGTCCATCACAATCCCAGAGCCGGTCTTGGTCTTCCCCGCACCCAGGTCCCGCTGGATCGCATAAGAAACCGCGATGCTGATGCAGTTGGCCAGCATGGCCCCGTTCACAATATCGCGAAGGTAGGTGTCACGCTTCACGACGAAACGGTCGGAGTAGACGAGCGAGGCGATTTCCTGAGCCGTTTCGCCAACGCTCAGACCCTTCTGCAACGGGACACGATTGAGATTGAGGCGGATTATCTCCTCCGCGCTCTTCACGCACGGCCTGGTGACGGTGACCTTCCTGTCGATTCGACCATCCCGCACGATGGCAGGGTCGAGGACATCGGGTCGGTTCGTGGCGATGATGACGATGGCGGATGATTCTTCGAGCCCGTCCATCTCGGTCAGAAACATGGGTACGATCGTGTTCCCAATCCCAACGTTTCTAGTGCCTCGGGCGGCCAAGATCGCGTCGGCCTCGTCGAGGAAGATGATCGCCGGATAGCCGTGCTCTTCCTTGTGCCGACGGGCGTCGTCGAACATGTCCCTGATGGTCTGCTCCGTCTGTCCTACGTACTGGTTGAGGATCTCCGGTCCTTTGACGTAGAGGAAACCCGTTCGGGCGTTCTCTTTGCCGTAGATCGTAGCCAGTGAGTTCGCCGACGCCTTGCCCAGCATCGTTTTGCCGCAACCCGGAGGGCCGGACAGAAGAACGCCCTTGATCTGCTTTTTGCCGTAAAAGTCGAAGAGTGCCTTGTTCTTGTGAGGCAACTCGATGGCCTCAATCAGGTCGGCCTTCGCTTCTGTCAGGCCGCCGATGTCCTTCCACTTCACATTCGGGATCTTATCCGGAGCGAACCGCGAGACTTCGAGCGGGGGTTTCCCCAGCCTCTCGACAATCTGAAACGTCTTGGGATGGAGCAATACCTCATCGCCCTGCTTCAAATCGTTGCAGGCTTCTATCCGCAGGTCGGTATCGCCCTTCTTCACGTAGGCATGCTTGCCGTCCTTCGAGAGACGGTCTATCCGATAGAGAATCAGCGGTTCTTTCTGAACCCGCTCGAGGATCTCCGAGAGTTCCTTGATCGTCTCTTTCGCCTCCTTGAGTTCTTTGCTGCCGGGAGGAGCCTTCTCGGATTCGTTATATTCGATCCAAACCGGATTCATTTGGGCGAACCTTTGATTCATCTGCTGCATTACCCAATCCATCTCGTTTCTTTTACCCGACATAGTCTTCCTCCTTGGTTAGCCGATCTCTCCCGGCAGTCGCACCACATCGCAGGTGTCGCGGCTATTTAATCCTTCAGGGAGGCTTTCAGCGCCTTCAAGAAGCCCGAGGAGATCCTGCCCTCGGATTCTTTCACGACGTAGAACCCGATGTCCTCGTATTCGACATCCAGGTTGAGATTGGCATCCCGGCTGAGTTGGGGGTATTCATCGTGGATCGCATCCCAGAGTGCGTCGTGCGCCTCCTTCGTGATTCGATTCGCGTCCTCCGTCGCCTTTTGCTTGGCTGCGACTTTGGCCTTTATACGGTCAAACGGCCGTCCGTCGATCTTTACACTGTTCTTCATTTTGGGCTCCATTCTAAAGTTCGTGTTGACATGCGATTGCATGCGTGCAAAAGCTAGTGCAACAAAAACACTCCGTCAACGACTATTTTGCATGGATGCAATAAATGTATGATCTGCGCACTTTACTAGAGGAAGCCGAGTCAAAAGGACTCGACGATCACCAGATCGCAGAGATAACCGGCCGAAACTACACCACCGTCTGGCGCTGGAGGCAGAAGCCCGACACGGCGTTCATGTTCGATGATGGCATCAGACGGCTGGTCGACGTGCTTTACAAGCACCAGTGAGGTCGCGATCGGTTGACCGTAGCGGGGTCACGCAGGGACGGAGCGCAGCGAACAGCGTAGGGGAACCGTAATCGCCCCGAAAACACTGAGCCGCCAAACAGGCAGGCTGCTGGCGGCTCATATCCCCACGATGCTGTTAACATCGTGTTTACCAACCACTCATTCCCATGAAAGAGAGAAGAAAGGCAGGTGTTCAGTGCGGCGACTTTGTCATCGCCGTTAGCGTTCGTCAATGATTTTCTCATACTGCCGTCCAGCATCCCACATCTAGCGTTTGACATTCCCATAAACCCCCATAGGATGTTTTAACCACATCCCATGAGGGCGGCACACAAGGTGCAAAGATTTCATCCGATCGCTAACGCCCAAGCTGCAATCGAATATTTCGGCCGCACAGACGGCCAAGGCTACTACCTCGACGGTTCCGACCTCCACCGTGAATGGACCGGCGAGGGCGCCAAACGCCTCGGCCTCACCAACCCTCCCGACTTCGAGCAATTCAAACGCCTGATCCAAGGCCTCGATCCCCATACGGGCGAGCAGCTCACCGCCAAGATCGTCGATAACCGCATCCCCGCCTGGGACATCACCTCCTCTATCCCCAAAGGTGTTACCACGGCCCTGGAGATGGGCGACGACCGCATCCATCAAGCCCTCTGGGAAGCCAACCGTGAAGCGATGGCCGACCTCGAACGCTATATCACAACGCGCGTCCGTAAGGGCGACGAGCAGGATGATCGCATCACCGCGAATATGGTTTGCTTCTCAACGGAGCATCCCGAGACCCGTCCCGCCAAGAGCGACAACATGCCTGATCCAGATAGGCATATACACAATGTGGTGATGAATCTCACCTACGACCAGGTTGAAGGGGAATGGAAGGCCGTAAAGTTCCGGCCGATCATGGACCAGCGGAAGTTCTTCGACCGCAGCTTCGACCTGCGGCTATCCAGCAAGCTCGCCGAACTGGGCTATCAGATCGAGACTAAATACAAGCCCGACGAGAAAGGCGGCAAGCGGTATTTCTCCTGGGACATCAAGGGAATTCCCGATTCAGTCGTCAAAAAATTCTCCCGCCGCTCCGCCGAAGTCGAAACCCTTGCCGAGGAACTGGGTGTCTTGAGCCCGATGGGGAAAGACAAGCTGGGCGCCACCTCCCGTCAGTTCAAGCGGAAGGACATGACCCTCGCCGATTACCGGGAGTATTGGCAGTCACGCATCACCCCGGATGAGGCCAAGCAGATCTCCGCCACGATCCTGAAGGCCATGTCGGGCAAGAACCCCAAGACTGAACCGAAGGCCCCGCAGGCGGTCGAATACGCCTTCCTGCATCAGTTCGAGCGGCGGAGTGTCGTGGACTGGCACGATCTGGCAGTCACCGCGATGGAACGGGCCATGGGCGGTGCGATGCCGGAGGACATCCAGCCCGAGGCGTTCAAGCAGGGCCTGCTCCTGAAAGACGGCCTGGCGACGACAAGAGATGTCCTGGCCCAGGAGGGCAGGGTGGTGGCATGGGCCAGCGAAGGCAGGGGGACGTGCCAGGGGCTGCGGGCCGGGCTTGATACCGACTCTCCGGGGTTCTTGCTTCCGTCTCGCACCCCTGACGGCGATTCCATCCGCGTGTCCATCCACGCCGCCGCAGCCAACATCGACCTTGGCACACTGTCCGAGCAACAGCAAGCGGCAGTTAAGCACGTCTGGGAATCCCCCGACAGGGTCATACTGATACGCGGTGGCGCAGGGACCGGCAAGACGCACATGATGAAAGCCGCCATCGACGGCATCGACCTCCCCACCGTCGTCCTGGCCCCGTCCTCCGACGCCTCCCGTGGCGTGCTCCGCAAGGAGGGCTTCAAGCAAGCCGACACGCTGGCCAAGTTCCTCATGGACGAGAAATTCCAGGAGAACGCCCGAAACGGCGTCATCTGGGTCGACGAAGCCGGTCAGGTCTCCATGCGGCAGCTCGACCACCTCTTCCAGATCGCTGAGAGCTTGGATGCCCGCGTCGTCCTCCAAGGCGACAAGAAGCAACATGGAGCGATCGAGCGAGGGGCCACCCTCCGCGTCCTCGAGGAGTTCGCCGGCCTCCCCGTGGCCGAGCTCACCGACATCAAACGCCAGAAGGGCGATTACAAGAAGGTCGTCGCCTCCATCCAGAAGGGTGACATCCTCGCCGGGTATGATAAGCTCGCGTCGATGGGTTGGGTCCACCAGGCCTTCGATCACAACAAGCCGCTGGTCGACGACTACCTGTCTTCGATCAACCGTGGTAAGTCCGTCCTGGTCGTGGCCCCGACCCACGCGGAGGGGGATGAGATCACTGCCGAGATCAGGAAGCGGCTTAAGGAGACACCGGTCAGGGGGAAGGATGGGAAGATCGTCAAGGACAAGGAGAAGCAGCCGGTCATGCGGCTGGGGGCCGAAGAGGTCGTTTTTGACCAGCTTAAGCCGCTGGCTTGGACGGAGGCTGAGAAAGGTGACCGTGACCGTTACGACGGGTCCGAGATCATCCAGTTCGTCCGAAACTCGGGCCGCCATCGATCGGGCGACCGCGTTGCGGCTAATCAGCTCCTGTCTGACGGATCAAAACTGCAAGGAAATCATCTCTCTGTTTTCCAACCCGCCGAGATCGCCCTCTCAACCGGAGACCAGATCCGCATCACCGCCGGAGGAAAGTCCAAGGACGGCCACCGGCTCGACACCGGAGCGGTGTATACCGTTAAAGGCTTCAAAGAGCCGGATAGTCGAAGCTCCGATGAAACCGCGATTCCAAGCTACGATATTGAGCTTTCCAACGGCTGGGTCCTCGACGGATCGAAAGCCCTCCATATAGATCACGCCTACGTCTCTACCTCGCACGCTTCCCAGGGCAAGACCGTCGACCGCGTTCTGATCGCCATGGGCGGAGAATCCCGGCCCGCGATCAACGCCGAGCAGTTCTACGTCTCCGTGTCCCGTGGTCGTGACTCCGCCCAAATCTACACGAGCCTCTCGCCCGCGAACTTGCGCGACGCAATTCAGAAATCCGACACGCGCATGACCGCGACGGAACTCATGACTCCGGTGGAGGTTCCGAAGCGGAAAGCGAAGCTCAAGGACGTCTGGAAACGGGTCCAGAAAGCCTACAAGCGCATCCTCGAGCGGTATCAGGAGACGAAGCAACCAACCAAAGCAAAGGAACTTGCATATGAACGGTAAACGAGACTGGATCAACCTGGACGAGCACCTGCCGGAGTCGGCTCGAACGCCCGCGAACGGCAAGCTGTCAGACGACGACGAAGGGACGGCCGAATCGCAATTCGACGGCGTGACCGCGATGGGCATCATCGGCCAGGGCAAGCCGCTGGTCCGCCTCCACATCATTCGCGAGCCGGGGAAGCGGATCACGATGCAATACAGCTCGTTGGACGCCTATTCCGAGTACGAGCCAGGCCGCTTCCTGTTGCGGTTCGTCTCGGCGTTCGGCTACTGGGCGGTCGAGGTCAAAGGTCGAGATCTCTGGAAGGTATACGACGCCTGCACGAGGCACGCGGCCCGGATGATTCAGCAGGTCATGCCCGGCCGAGATTTCCCGGATCGTGTCCCGAAAGGCGAGCCGGTGATTACCGAGATCGCCGTGTACCAGGTCGACGAGACGGGAAAGAGGCTGTAGGACGGATAAGCGATTCCGAGGAAGGTGACGAGGGCGGGCCGATGAGCCTCGCCTTCAGGCGGAAGGTCCGAACAATCCAACCTGACTCGACGAATCGTTGCTAGACTCATTTCCGAATGCTGTCATTTTGGAAAGTTGAGACGAAGGGGTAGAATGGCGAATCCCTGCTCGGCTACACTTGATCCGATCGCCTACGAATCTCACAGCTCGACTTATCCCACGGGGGTCACGCCATGTCGTTTTCTGAGTTGTGGAAGGGCCGGCGCTCAGAACGTGGCAAAACTCAGGGGGCGATTTTAAAGGCCGAAGAGCTGGAGACGCGGCTGGCACTGTCGAGCGTCCCGACGTTGACGACATTGATGGCATCGAACTCAAATCCCTCGATGGGACAGACGCTCGTGCTGACGGCGGAGGTTTCTCAGGGGATGGCGCCGACGGGTTCCATCCAATTCTTCGACAACGGCATGCCGCTGGGAACATCGACGCTGGAAAACGGGAAGGCGAGCATCGACGTAAAGCTCATGCCCTTTGGAATGAACACGGTTACCGCCGAATATCTAGGCGATTCCAAGAACGCGGCGAGCCTCTCCGGTCAGGTGCCAGTTGCCTTCGGAAACACTTTCGAGCGGTTCATGAACGACGCGCATCGGGGGCTCATCGGCACACCCGCCTCTGCGGAAGAGATGCAAGCTTACGACCGGCAGCTCAGTGTGACGCATAACCGTAAGCCCATGGTCGTCAATCTCATGTACTCCCCGTCCGGCCAGCAACACATGGTCCAGGATGAATTTGCGATCTACATGGAACGCGCCGCCACGCCCAAAGAGGTTCTCCAAACGCTGAAGTCTGCTCGCCGCTTAGGTGGAAGCATCCAGGCGGCCATTGTGGGCTCCCACCTCTTTTACCAGACTTGGTCCGGCAACACGGTCGACGGCTACCTCAAGGTGCTTGAATCATCAACGACCGGAGTGCCGTTTACCTCGTCTCAACGGGCGAAGCTGGCAAGCGAGATCGCCCACGGCGTACCCCTGACCAGGGTGGCCTACCAGGCGTTCTCTTTCCAGTCGGCCAAGATCGCGACGACCCAGTTCCTTTACGAATCCTATCTTGGCCGTCCGGCAACCTCGGCTGAGCTGGCAAAAGCCATCAAACCGCCAGGAAGGCCGGTCAATACCCTGGGGATGCAGATCGCCCTCTTCTCGACGGACGAGTTCTTTAACGCCGTAGGATCGCCCTCCGTCACCGGCACAACGACGACGCTGACGGTCACTCAGGGCCCGACGGCTGTGACGCTCACGGCAACAGTCAAGCCGTCGAACGCCATATCCCTAGGGCCGATCAGGGGCCTCGTGACCTTTATGAGTGGGACGACCGTACTTGGCACGGCGGTTCTCAACACGCCGCAGGTTGGCATCGGAAACTTTGTTCCGACGCCTCCTTCCGGGGTTACCGCCTCGCTCACCACAACGCTTCCGCCCGGGACCCGCGACATCGTGGCCCGCTATGAAGGCGATGTTGCGTTCGCCGGCAGCACCTCGCCTGTCCTGAATGGGTTTTGACAAGGGGAGAAGCTTGACGATCCAGAATTGCAGGCAGGCCCGATTGCCTCGGTCAACCGAGATTAGATCCGGTATGATGGATACTCGTTTGTGTTGTCGCCAAGTTATGGATTCCAATGGTCGTACTCGCCATTCACGTCATCATTCTCAAGAAACACGGATAGCTTGTTCAAAAGCAATTTGAGGATTCGGTCAAATGCCCATTGAACATAATGAGGCAGAAGATTTCCTGAGCCAGGACGAGATCGCTGAGGCCCAGCGCGAGTCGTACTTTTTTGCTCTACGCCGGGGTGGCGGAGAACTACCACCGTATGATCCAGAGGAAGCACATGAGGATTTCTGCAGGGCAGCGGCGCGAATCCTACTTGCCAGGAAATACAAGTACGCAACGAGCAAGAGTGTTTTTCGGCGGGTTAATTCAAAAGAGCTATTCGAGAGCACGCATAGCGCCACTGACCGACTGGGTGAATTATGCAATTTCGTGTGGGCCAACACGGTTGGAATGTGGCATCTGCGCGAGAATGTATTAGATTTTGTAGCACTGACGGGAGAACGAACGGATGCAGAACTCGCTGCTCGTTTCGTAAAGGACACGGGAGTCAGTAGCGCGGACCTCAGAACAACTTGCATTAAGTGGTCATGGGCTGACTTCCAAGAAAACGCCTCCAAAATCCTGCTATTCGATTTGTGTAGCATGTTCGAAGGGTGGCTTGAGGCGACCATAGTGATAGCCATGCCTGCGGGAGCAACGGAGTCACTGATCCGAAAAGCCGTGAAAGGCATGCAGTTTCCGACAGAATTGAATCCTGCCGGACATACAACAGGATTCCGATCTCAACTTGCACGCGTGACAGCCGATCGCTCTAATTACATGGTGAGCGAGGCCTTCCCTTTGCTGCGAACTCATCGCAAAAACTCATGGCTAATGATGGAGGAGCTTCTGCGCGCCTACCGGTACTTTAAAGAATGCCGAAACTCGCTGATCCACTCCGGCGGTCTAGGAACTCAGACGGCAGTAGATGCGTACAACGCGGCCCGAGCAATTGATAAAAGTAATTTAGGCCTCTCAGGCCCAATGCAAATGCCAGCCGTAACATTGAACAGGCCGATTGCGTTGTCACTGCCTGATGTCGTTGCTCTCAGCAGTATTGTACATCGTCTAATTGTTACGCTGGATGCTGCCTTGTCAGTCACAACCGGGAGCGAGAATTACATGGTCTCCCAGATCCGGCGATGTGTTGACCCTCGGAAGAAATTCCCCCCGGTTGGGAGCGGCAAGCGATTCGCCGCAATTAAGTCTTTGGCAAGGTCAGCAGGCGTACCAGTACCTACAAATGAAATGGCTCTTCAAACACTTTTAACTTCTCATGGAGTAATCTGAACAGAATTGCACTGTTGACTAGCCAATGCCCTGACGCATAATGTCTAAAATGCGACGCTAGCTCAGTTGGCTAGAGCACCCCCCTCTCAGGCAGCTCCGAGGAGCTTCCCGAAAAGGGGGAGGTCGTTGGTTCGAATCCAACGCGTCGCTTTCGACAAATTCTGATCTCGGTCCCCGAAATGGTCAGTCGCGTCACTTACCCTACCGCCCACCAAATTTTCCCATTCAGTTTGTTCAGCGGTGCTGGAAGAGCAAACTCTTCGATCACCCGATCGTCAGTCCGGTCGTGCCCACTTGACATCGCACCCGGAGCATTCCAGACTTGACGAATGCGCCGACGTCCGAAAGGAACCGGCGACGTGAACGGTCGTATCCCCCCTAAGTGCGCCGTTGCACCGAGGCAAGCCGCCATGAAGCGCAGAGCTACCCCCCAGCTCGAATCGATCGAGGAACGCGTGCTGACCACGGTGGCGGGTTCGCACCATGCATTGACCACGGTAGTCGTGCGAAGTTCGGAGCCGCTGCCCCCACTACGCCACCTATGGGCGATCGTCGGCATGGACAACATGACGGATCATGTCATCAGATTTCACATCGATTTCTATGGACCGAATGGATGGTACAAGCAACGGGCCGGGACAATCAAGCCGCACGGTGAAATGGTCGTCAGTTCCGAAGTCAAAGTGCCCGGCTCCATTCCGACACTCGAATTGACATACCATGCTGCAACTCGGGACGTCAGCGCGACCACAAGACTCGCCCCTTACTTGCTCCACCACGAACCCGCTTGGGAAGAAAGGTGGGGATCCCCGTTCTTCTATCGGATCAAGGAGGACCGCCACGACCAGCTCGTCGTGATTCATCCGAAGCACCCCGAGATGGAAGCCCCGCCTGCATCTGGCCTGAGTGGCGTCTTCCTTCTCTGGTGAACGTCCCCTGTCCTGTGATAAAACGATTGAACATTCACGTCGGCATCGGGTCACCGATGGCGCGAAGGAAACGATGAGCATGCACGCCCGGCGACTCAAGTGCATCCGACCTGTGGTCGAGACCCTCGAGGGACGACAGCTCCTTGCGACGGCGCTCATCGTCCCCGGACATTCGGTGAAGGCGGCGGCGGCCGCAGGCATACTCGACGGCTCATTCTCCGGTTCAAAGAGTGTGCGCGGATTCTCGTTCGACTTCGATTTCGGCGGCCGGGGATCGATCAGCCCCCCAGCGGACTCGTTGGTCTTTCACCAAGGAGTCACCGGGAACATCTTTGGGCACCTCCGCGGCTCGTTCGGTAACGGTACGGAATACCCGACGGGGTTCTTCGTTATCACGAACGAACACGGAACCAGGCTTGCTGAGTTCGAGGTCAAGGCGTTGAAACGCGGTTATTGGGCGCATTATCCCGCCGCGGGGCCTTACCATTACATCTTCCTCGAAGGACCATTTCGAGGACAGGCGGGAACAGTCCAAATCTCGTACCCCACGCTGGGCACCTTCCAAATGCACTTTGCTCCAAGGCTTACGCCTCACCACGCCTGAAACTGTCTGAGAAGACCTCGGACGATCGGGTAATGAAATATGACAGCGGATTCTTCGTCGGTCGCTGTTTGGTCTTCATGGTTTCTCGCCTCCTGGTCGATTGACCAACTCGTGCGTGATCACTCCCCGTCGAACCGTTTCAGGAAAAACGCCAAGACAAACCGGGTATCTGACTTCTGGCGCCGCCCCTATTCCAACGAAAGAATCGCGCCAGAATATTGGTCAACTAATTTTGCGGCGGATCCTTAACAACCTGATGATTCCGTCTGGGAGATCTCTTCTGAAACGGAGGATGACGCTCGGGTTCGATTCATGCGGAATGCGATAGCGGAAGAGATGTTGCCCCCAAGAAATGCGACAAACATGTTAAACAAGAGGGACGCGACACGAGCATAAGCGACATCATTGCGATCCGGTCGGGGAAACGTGTGATTTAACCACATGCCGAAGGAACCGCTCAAGTCCCATAGCTTGACATCCATATGCGCATACTCAAGCCCTCCATTGGCAAGACCTGAGGGGAAGTTCAGCGATGTCAGAATGAGATGGCCCCAGCCGAACGCCGCAAATCCGAACCACCAATCGGCTGCCTGCTGGGAAGCATAACGCGCTCTGAAAGTCCCAAATACGAGAAAGGTTAAGTCCACATACAATAAGATCAAAATTGCGTTCTCGCTCGGATGGTTTAACGCGATGAACGTGAAAGCAAAAAGAGCAAGAAAGCCACATGCTTGAAGGAGTGTGAAGGCTGGTCGTTCCATGCTAGGGTGCCTCTCGATCGAGAACAGAGCTTTGAAGTTTGCTAAAACTGCTGATCAGAGATGACTTCCCCACCATTACGAGTACTGAGATCGTGCCAGATCTCAACATTCATGGAGTCTCTAACGAACGAGCAATGGCCATCGGCGAACAAGGTGTTCGCGCCGGAGGGATGCCTGCTGCCGGCGGTCCAAGCCCCGAGATCGACAGAAGTTCCGTTCAAGCAGCTGTGACCATTAATGGCGATATTGTGATTCATAAGTGAATATCTAAATCCAGCCATGATCCAAATCCCAGGTTTAGTCCAACTAGAAAACTCAGCATTAGGAGGGACGGCATCACGGCATTCATTTAAAAAGAGATCGAACTCCTCCGGATCAGACAAGTACTCGGTTTTGAAGACGACCCCGTTCAGAACCAATTGCTCATTTTCTCCCAGAACCAACTCGCTCATTGCACAGGTTGTGCTGGTACCGTCAAGGATCGCTGCATTCCCAACCACGTAGTGCTTGATTGAGGGATGCGCGAACAATCCATTAAATCCTCGATTCGGTAGATCATAACCGCCATTTCCTGAATAGTTTGTGCGCCCTGGTCCTTCGCCACGGGGAGGTTCGGACGGGCAAATTAAAGAACTGATATGTGATGCTTTTGCCGTTTCTGACTGCGCAGAGCTTGATGGGTACGAAAAGTTGATTGAATTGAATAATGGCCGTTCTTCCATGAACGGCAAAATCATCGAAATGAGTGAGTAATTCAATCCGTTTGAGCCCTCAGGGTACACACCGAAAGATGTCACATATTGGGACAAACCCAAACCAATCTGGCGCAAATTGTGCTGACAATTCGCTCGTCGAGCCGCCTCACGTGCTGATTGAACCGCTGGTATGAGTAGCGCGGTCACTATCGCGATTACTAATACCACAGTCAGCAATTCGACGAGAGTAAACCCCGCCAAACTTGATCGTTGTGTTCGGATCTTCACTTCAAAGACTCCACAGTGATTTGAGGACCGCGAATCTCATCAATCCTACCGCCTATGCTCATGATTTGACCGGATTTCGGATCCTTCCGACCTCGAGAATAGATCAATTTAATTGTTAGTGCAAATTTGCCATTTGCCTTTCCTGCTCTCAAGGTGGCTTGAAATACATACGATTGACCATCGATCGCCGAAGGTACGCCTACCACTTCATTACCGCTCATTCTATTTTTGTCACTGCTCAAAGAGACCAATATGGCTGTGGGGAGCAATTTGCGATCCGGAACCTCCAGTTTAAATCGACAGTCCACTTTTCCTCTCGGGCCGATCTTTAGCGAATGAGACGGAGCCAGGATTATACAGGAAGGTTTCTGCGGTAGATCGCCAAAAAAAAGGTCGTTGAGCACAAATGGAGGAGCTGAAGTATCTTTAGGCCATTCCGGTTTACCACATCCTGAAAGTAGGCAGAGAAGAACCAACGATTTTAATGGCATGCTCTAAGTCCACAAGGGAAGTCCCGATCGAAAATACCGACCGGGACGTGAGGCCCCAAAAGCAACTGATCCATCGAAATTAATAGGGCGTACACATTACCCTACGCATTCGACTTTGGACCAACCACAAAACTGGTTAGTAGTTGATATTGTACGAAGATGTCGCCTGAGGTGCGATCGGCAAATCCAAATGATCATAGGTGTCCACGTAAATGAATGCCTTTTTTGCATCGAGAGCGCCGGTGACATTTACTGCGCAGGTCCAGGTCCATTTGGTTGGATCTGTCGGATCAGGCGTCCCCCCTGCTGTGCCATACCAACTGCTGACTCCATCTGAAATTTTGACGTTCACGTAGGAAAATAGCTTGGTCCCTGAATTCCGGACGGAATTCCCCATGACGTTGATTGTCATGGTGGCGTGAGTCTGTGTGTAAGTCGTCGATGGGGATGTGATCGTAGTTGTAAACGTGGTTTGTGAAAATGCGGTGCTTGGGATAAACGAAAATGCAAACAAAGCCCCACTCAGAATCAAGGCCGTTCTGATTTTCATTCCGAACATCGAGACTTCCTCCTTAGGCCGGGATTTTCGAAGACTCATCGCTCACTACGGACTTCGTAGCTGGCTGCGATAGTACCGGTCCTCTGCCGAGTTCCGCAAGACCCTCGTATCGGAATTTTGTCATATTGTGGGCTTTTAAAAGTATTCTGATCGCTTAATCGATTGGCTATTCCCGGAGATGGATGGCTGAGGAGCTACTTTCAACATTCTCAACTCCACATTTGATTTAGCGACCTGTCCGTCTCAAACGATAGATGGCTTGGTCGGGCTGGGCTTGCCCTTGCAAGCGATCTTCGGCAGATCCCCCGATGTCTCAGTCAGGTCGCCCCGCACGAGGCAGGTTGCGACGAACTCCCGTATTACCCACTATACCGTCCTCTGCCGCGAATTGCAGCCAGGGTCTTGTCGGCCCGCACGAACGTGGCCATACGCACTCGGAGTTCGCGCTTGGCACGCGCTAGGCGTTCCCGCTCGCATTGATTCAGAGGAGTCGAAGCGACGCGACCTAACTGTCTGGCACCGCCGGCTTTGACCGTGAGCGTCGGTGGGATTGACTAAGTTCCCTCTAATTCGCCCTCCCCTCATCCCCCTCGGCCAGCTTCCACAGCTCCAGAATCGTCTGTCCCTCGGGCGTGAGCACGAACCCCTGGCCCAGGCAGGCCGGGCAACGGTCGGGGAGCTCGAAACCGGGGACAAGCCCCTGGCCTCGGCAACTCTGGCAATCGACGAACAGGGCGATGATCTCCACGGCGGCACCTGGACTGGGAAAGAATACTGTATAGTTGTATCGTATCCCGCAGGCCGGAGATGCGCCAAGGGCAAGCAGTGGCTCTCAGCCCGAACCCCGTTCGAGCTGGTCAGGCCATTCCCACCCTCTCGCGGATTCGCAGATCAGCCGGACGAAGCCCCGCGTCCTTGAGGATGCAGAAGTACGTGGCCTTCGGATACCGGCGCTGGCAGTAGGGCAGGATGACCTCCCGGCCGTCAGGATGCCGGAGCTTGTAATGGCTGCCGCGCACGGAGACGACCTCGAAGCCGTGCCGCTTGAGCAGGCGTAGTAGTTCAGGGCCGCTGTGCATCATGCGGCAGCCATTCGGGTAATTTCAAGGTCGGAGTTTGGCGGGCGGGCAAGGTTCTCACTTGGTCGCCTCCAACGTCTGACGCTGGAGCTCTCGGATTCGGGCCTCCTCGGGCGGCTGAATCCGCCTGGTCCCGGCCAGCCAGTGCTCCACGGCGCGAACCGTGACTGGGAGAAACTTGGCCACGGTCTTCTTACCGCCGACCGCCTCGCAAATCTCCCTGAACTCCTCCTTGGTCAGCATGCTCGCCTCCGCGTGAACGCGATGGACGAGGCCAGCGAGGCGAAGATGCAGGCCGCCCCTACCAACCCTGTGACGACTTCTGGAACGTGCCAGGTCGTGCTCCCGAGCATGAGGACGGCGAGGGTGCCGATTCCCCAGTGGGCTCCGTGTTCGAGGTAAATGAATTGGGCGAGTGTCCCGTGACGGACCAGGCGGACGGTCAACGACCGGATTACCAAGGAGCCAATGCCCAGCCCGATCATGATGGTGAGAAGGTCGCTCGTGATCGCGAAGGCCGCGACCACCCCATCGAGGGAAAAGCTGGCGTCTAGGATCTCGAGATAGAGAAATCCGACGATCCCCTGCTTGCCCATCGCGCAGGCAGCCGGATCGCCACCCTCTCCGCAAAGCCCGAGGGTTCCCCTGATGGCGATGTAGGTGATCAGGCCGAGAAGGCCGGCGGGGATCGATGTGCCGGGAAGCGATAGCAGCAGAACGATGGCGAGGACCACCTCGACAGCCTCCATACGCCCGAGTTGGGCAAGCCGACGCTCGACCCAGCCGAGCCAATGAACGTCCTTTGCCTCGTCACATACGAACTGAAGAAAGACCATCAGCAGGAACATCCCGCCGAAGGAAGAGATGGCAGTGTGAGCCGCGCCAAGCCGTTGGCCATATTCCGCCGCATCGGTGAAGGCGAGAATAGCCACGTCGGCGATACCCCCGCCCCCCGAGAGGGAGACGATGACGACCGGTAAGACGAGCCGCATGCCAAAGACGGCGATCAGCAGGCCCCAGGTGAGGAAGCGACGCTGCCAGACGGCGGGCATGTCTTTCAAGACCGAGGCGTTGACCACCGCGTTGTCGAAGGACAGTGAGACTTCGAGAACCGCCAAAATGAGAATTGTAAACAAGATCACTTATACCACCATTTCGTAGCCCTCACCACGATCCAAAGCAGGGACACTACCCCTAGGAAAATGAGTAGGTCGATTGCGATCACCGCCTGCACTCCCCGCCCACCGAAGCCAACGGCAGGCAAGAAAGGCCACCTTGCTTACTGTCGGCATCAAGGAAACAGACAGCTTCATAACCACCAGGCCTGCACACCGCATATACACCGGTCAGCGTCACCATGCGCTTGAAGCCGCCCGAACCAATCGTTGAAAAGGCCACCATCGCGAGGATGGCAACCTACGTTCCGCACATCCGGCATTCAATTTCTCCGAATTTCCGGCGGTCGCCACGTCAGCGGTTATAAGCCGCCGTCATTCGCAACAGGCTCAGGAGCCTGCGCTGCAGCGGACTCAGTTCCGTCGT
>NZ_JBTYIP020000024.1:0-157982 GCF_054877945.1 Singulisphaera rosea
AGGCCCTCTGGGCGTTCCGGGTCCTGAGCATCGTCGCGTTCGCGGGGGGCGGGGTGCTGCTCTGGCGGCGATTGAGGCGGGAGGATGTCGGGAATTCGTTGCCACGCCTGGCGTTGGCGTTCTTGTATGCGTTCGAGGTGAAGGGGGCCTCCTTCTCGATCAACGGGATGGAGACGGCCTTCATGCTGCTGTTGGTGGCGTGGCAGGTCGACCTGCTCGGGCGCGAGTTCCCCAGGCGTTGGCTGGCGCTGGGGCTTTGCTGGGCGGGCCTGATGTGGACGAGGCCGGATGGGTGCATCGACATCACGGTGCTGTCGGCCGCCGACCTGATCTTCGGCGAGGGGACTCGTCGGCGGAGGTTGGCCGATATCCTCGGGGCGGCCGCCGTCTGCACGGCGCTCTACCTCCCCTGGTTCCTCTGGGCCTGGTCCTACTACGGCTCGCCGATCCCGCAGACGGTCCAGGCGAAGTCGAACCTGGTCTCGTGGGCGGGGGGACAGTTCAACCCGTTCCGGCGCTACCTCGCGGGGATCGCCAAGGTCTTCCTGCCGGTCTATTACGAGATGGGTGACGGCGAGGGGTGGTATCCGGGGATCCACGGCTGGTGCACTGGCCTCGGGGCCTTTTGCGCGGGGTACTGGCTGCTCCCTCTGTCCGACCGCCTGGGGCGGGCCTGTTCGCTCGCGTTCGCCCTGTTCGGGATTTATCTCACTGTCTTGAATTATATGTTCCCGTGGTACGCACCGCCGGCGTTGATGCTCGGGCTGGTCGTCCTGGCGCGGGGCGTGCCGACGCTGGTGGGCCTGGTTGCGGGGCAGGGGAGGGTCGGCCGGGCCCTGGCCGCGGTGCTATTACTGGGGATCGCGGCGGAACGGGGCGTGATGTATGCCTGGACCGCTTACCAGATGAAGGTCCAGACGGCCGAGGTCGAGATGGGCAACCGGGCGAAGCTCGGGCTTTGGCTCAAGACACAGATGCGCGAGGGAGAGACCCTTTACCTCGAGCCGGTCGGCTACATCGGGTATTTCAGCGGGGCGAGGATTCGCGACTGGCCCGGCCTGGTCGCCCCGCAGGTCTCCGAACTGGCGAAACGGCGGAACTGCGACTTCTACACGGTCGTCCCCCCTCTCAAACCCGACTGGATCGTGCTCCGGCCCTGGGAGGCCCAGCGCATGGTGGAGCGGATCCCCGGCTTCCAACAGGGTTACGTGTTGGCCAACCGCTTCGACATCAACGCGAAGCTCCGGGACCTCGCGTTCCTGCCCGGCCGGAAGTACCTGACGAACGACGCGGCGTTCCTGGTCTTCCGCCGTCGAGGGGCGACGTATCGCGAGTGACGAGGGCCAATCGGCCCGCTGAATTCTACCGCTCGCTCCGGTTGACTCGTTGGGAACTCACCACAAAGGCACAAAGAAGTCCGGGAAGAAGTCCGAGGAATCCCCTTTCCGTCAGGATTGATCCCTTTGTGTCTTCGTGCCTTTGTGGTGAAGCGCCCTCCCCATCAGAGCTCGGTGGAATCCCGCGTCATTTCTTGGGCGCCGGTTCGCCCGTGCCGTCGAGGAGGTAGGCCATCAGGTCGAGGAATTCGGCCTCGGGGATGATGTTGCCGAAGTCGGCGGGCATTGGTGAGAGCCGGGTCTGGCGCTGTTCTTCGACGTCGCCAACGGGGATGACTTGTTCCTTGCCGGCCTGGTCGACCAGGACGATGTCCTGCCCTTCCTTGCGGCGGAACAAGCCGGAGAGGACTCGGCCGTCGCTCAGGGCGTAGAAGGTGCTCATGAACGCGGGGTCGACGTTGCGGTTCGGGTCGAGCACGTCCTCGACGATCCGCTCGAGCCCGCGCTTGCCGACGCCATCGAGCTGCGGGCCCACGAGGGCCCCCTGGCCTCCGACCTGGTGGCACGCGGCACAGTTCTTGACGAACACCGCCTGGCCCCGTTCCGCCGAGGCCTTCGCCCGGTCGAAGTGGGTGCGGCGACCTTCGATGAGCTTCTGGGTCTCCTCCTGGACCGGAGGCAAGCTCGCCGTGAGCTTGTCGACCCGCTCGGCGGCCCCGTTCGGCTGGGAGGCGAGGAGCTTGTCACGCAGGCCGGGATGCTGGAGCAGTCGGGGCGAGACCGTGCCCTTCTCGACCAACGCGAGCAGTCGGTCTCCCCCTTCGCGGTTCTGGGCGAGCGCGTCGGCGAGGACCGTTTGGAGCCTCGCGGGGACGGCCTTGAAGACCTGGGCGAGCGTCTCGTCCGACGGCGGTCCGTCGGAGCGGACGGCCTCCTGGGCGATCTCCTGGCGGAGCTCCGGCACGATCGCGGTGTCCGCGAGGCAGGCGACGAGCGCGCTTCGGGTGACGTCGGGGTGGAGGGTGACGATCGCGTGCGCGGCGGCCTGCCGGGCGGCGGGCTCGGCGAGCTCCGAGAGGGCGATCGCCCGGAGCGGCCCTTCGAGGTCGCGCAGGCCAAGCGACTCGGCGAGCTGGGCGGCGGCGACCCTGCGCCGGACCGCGACCTCGGTGGTGACCTCCGGCAACGCGACGACCGCGGGCTCGACCCGGGCGATGGCGACCCAGGCGAAGGACCCGACATCGACGTCGTCGACGACCTCCAGGTAACCCTCCTTGCCCGCGTGGGGGGCGAGGTCCCAGGTGACTTTCGTGGCGACGTCATTGCGAGGCGCGAAGCTCGAGGCCAGGATCCCGCCCGACCCGGCGAGACGGACCCTCACGAGGTTCCTGGGCACTACGGGGCGGTCCGGGTATCCGAGGTGGCCGCAGAGGTAGAGGCTCAAGGACTCGGGGAGCCGGAACGTCTTCGACCGCAGGGTCCCGACGTAGGTCTCGCCCAGCGGGAGGCTGCTGAGGAACGGGGTTGCTGCGTCGTTGTCCTGCGATTTCCTCGGTTCGACCTGCCAGCGGGGGCTGGGCTCGCCATTTTTCCCGGTGGCGATCCAGTCGTCGTTGCCGGGGCCGATCGATTCGAGCAGTCGCGCGGCGAGTGAGGCGCCCCACGCGCGGAGCTCCTCGGGCTCGGGTCGCCCCTGTTGACGGAGGCCGTTGCGGATCGCCGTCAAGAGCTCGAGCTGGAGGTCGATGTCGTCGGCCACCCCTTTGCGGGCGATCTCGGCGAGGGATACGACGTCGGTGTCGGGGGGCAGGTGCTTCGCGGCGTGGCCGAGCCAGAGGCTCATCGTCGCCGGCGGGGTCGGGCGACTCCGGAGCTGGGCGATCAGGAACCCGCCCGCCTCGTCGGTCGGCAGCGCCAGGGCCACGGCGGCCACCAGCGAGTCGTCGGCCTCGGGGTGCTCGCGGCGGCCCCACTGGGCCAGGGTCCCGGGGACCTTCACGATCTCCAGCAACGAGAGTTTGACCATGTGACGGAGGTGGACATCGTCCTCGGGGGTCTCCTTCCAGAGCGAGATCAGCCCGTCGATCTCCGACTCGTTGGGGTGCCGTCCCACGGCGTCGACCGCGGCGCGCCTTACCAGGGGCTCGGCGTCGTGCAGGCCCTTGTGGATCAATGATCTCAGCGTGTCGTCGATCTTCGGGGTTTCGGCGAGCGCCCGCATGACGTGCCCGCGGACAAGGCGGTCGGGGTCGGTGGCGGCTTTCACCAACTCGTCGGGCTGGAGGGTCCCGAGACGGTGGAGCGTCCAGAGGGCATGGGCCCGGACGGTCGTCGCCTCGTGCCCGAGGGCCGGGCGCAGGAGGTCAGTTGCTGAAGCCCCGATCCGGTCGACCAGCTCATCCGAGGCCCGCTGGCGGACGCCCAGGACGGGGTGGGCGAACGCTTCGATCAGGGCGGGAGCCTCCGCGGCCCGGAGGTCGGGCGAGGCGCTCAGCGGGGCCGGCTTGTCGCCCTCGCCCACGTAGGTCACGCGCCAGATCCGGCCTCGGTCGCGGTCGCGGCCGGGGTGGGTGAGATCGACCTCGTAGTGGCCGATGATCTTGTTGTAGAAGTCGGCGATGTAGAGCGCACCGTCGGGGCCGATCTGGAGGTCGACGGGGCGGAACCAGGGGTCGTCGGTGCTGACCAGGTCGGCTTCGGCGACGGCCTTCACCGTCGAGCCGATGTATTGGAGCGAGTCGCGGTTGACCCGGCTCGTCATGACGTTCCCTACAAACATGTTGCCGCGATAGTCGGGGGGGAAGTTCTCGCCGGTGTAATATGTCGTGCCGGCGATCGCGGTCGAGCCGTGCGTGTGCTCCATCACACCGGGCACGTAGCCGAGGCCGTTGTGCGGGCGGCCGAAGCTGTCGTAGTATCCGTTGCGGAGGAGGAGCATGATCGGCCGGGTGTGGCAGTCGGCGTTGAAGAGGTCGCCGGAGGGGTCGAACGCCATGCCGAACGGGTTGACCTGGCCCCAGGTGTAATGCTCGATCCGGGAGCCGTCGAGGCGCATCCGGTACGTGTTCCCCGTGATCAGCTCCACGCGGTTGCCGTCGCGCCCGGCCACGGATGAGACGTTCGCCCAGCCATGGTTGGCATAGAGCCAGCCGTCGAACCCGCGTCGGAAGGCGTTGTTCAGGCCGTGGGTGTCGCGGTCGAAGGCGAACGGGCCGTAGAGATGCTCGCGGCGGTCGGCCTTGCCGTCGCCGTCGGTGTCCTGGAAGTCGTAGATCGAGGGGATACTGAACGCGATCACCCCGTTCTTATACGGGTAGAGGCCGATCGGGATATTGAGCTCGTCGGCGAAGACCGTGGCCTTGTCGGCGCGGCCGTCGTGGTCGGTGTCCTCGAGGACCCGGATCGAGTCACGCCCCTTGCGGTCGCCGGGCGCGGCGAACGGGTACTCCGTCGAGCCCGCGACCCAGAGCCGCCCCCGGGCGTCGAACGCCATGTTGATCGGCTTCTGGATCTCCGGCTCCGACGCGAAGAGCTCGATCCGGAACCCCTTGGGGAGGTGGAACGTCGCCTGCTCCTCCCCTGGTGTGCGGGGCTCGGTCGGTCGCACCACCGCCTCGAACGGGTCGGGAACCGGCGGCTCCGCGCCGAGGGTGCCGAGGCCACCGAAGGCCAGGATCAGGACCAGCGCAGCCCCTGGTCGGGCCTGCGTGCCCTTCGTCAGTCGCTCATGTGGCATCGTCGCAATTCCTTCAGGTAGGCAGTCGGCTCGTAGCAGACCTCCCAGTATCGTGTCTGGGCCCCCTCGATTCAAACCCAACGTACTCCCCGGCGCAAACCGTGACGGGCTCGCCGAACATTCGGGGCCGCTGGTACTTCCGACGAAATCGCCGGGGGATGTCACCGATTGGCGAACTCATTCGTCCTTGGTAGCACTGGGGGCCGAGGTGCGAATCGGCTCGCGAGGGGTTGGGGGTGTCGAGGTATCCGATGAATCTCCCCGAGGATCGGCAGGTGGTCGAATTCGAGCGGATGCGTCCGAGGCTGCTGTCCTTGGCGTACCGGATGCTGGGCTCCGCGGCCGACGCCGAGGACGCGGTCCAGGACGCCTACCTGCGGCTCCGCCAGGCCGGCTCGATCGACTCGTTCGAGGCCTGGCTCGTCAAGACGACGACCCGGCTCTGCATCGACCGGCTCCGCAAGGCGAGGCATCGGGCCGAGTACGTCGGTCCCTGGCTCCCCGAGCCGATCCCCGAGGCCTGGGACGCCTACGCCCCGGACCGCCTGGAATTGGCCGAGTCGCTGTCGATGGCGTTCCTCGTCCTGCTCGAGACCCTCTCCCCGGCCGAGCGTGCGGCTTATCTCTTGCGGGAAGTCTTTGACTACGAATTCGACGAGATCGCCGCGCTCCTGGACAAGACCCCCGTGAACGTCCGGCAGATCACCGCCAGGGCCAAGAAACGGCTCGACCGTAAGGAGCCTCGCTACCGGCCGGAGTCCGGCCACGCCCACGAACTGGCGGACCGGTTCTTCGCCGCCTGCCGGGCGGGCGACCTCGCGTCCATCGAGTCGATGCTCGCCGAGGACGCGACCTACTACGGCGATGGCGGCGGCCACGCCCACGCCTCCCCCCGGCCGATTCTTGGCGTACGGAAGATCGCCAACTTGCTCTCCGTCGTCTTCCGCAAACGCCAACGCACGTGCGTGCTGACCACGAATACGGTGAACGGCCAGCCCGGCATCGTCTTTTCCCAGGAGGGGACGGTCATCCAGGTCCTCACCTTCGCCTCGGAAGGGGGCCGCGTCCGCTCGCTCTATAGCGTCCTGAACCCGGAAAAGCTTTATCTATGGGCCCCGTCCCCGTCCGACGGGTCCTAAGACCCCGCCCCCGAGCGGGACTTGAAAGGAGAATGATGTATGGAACCCCGACTCGATTACCCCAAGCTCGCCCCCGAGCCCGCCCGGGCGTTGTACAGCGTCGGCGCCTACCTCGCGGGGTGTGGGCTGGAGCACTCGCTCCTCGAGCTGATCAAGATCCGGGCCTCGCAGATCAACGGCTGTGCCTTCTGCATCGACATGCACACGAAGGATGCCCGCGCGGCCGGCGAGACCGAGCAGCGGATCTACGCCTTGAACGC
The DNA here is from genome assembly GCF_054877945.1 of Singulisphaera rosea. Taxonomy (NCBI): domain Bacteria; kingdom Pseudomonadati; phylum Planctomycetota; class Planctomycetia; order Isosphaerales; family Isosphaeraceae; genus Singulisphaera; species Singulisphaera rosea. Next base: position 6,473 of record NZ_JBTYIP020000024.1, read on the forward strand.
CTGGCGCGAGACTCCGTTCTTCAGCGATCGAGAGCGGGCCGCCCTGGCCTGGGTCGAGGCCGTCACCCTGATCACGGGCGGCGTCTCCGACTCGCTGTATCACGAGGCGCGGGGGCAGTTCTCCGAGAAGGAGTTGGTGGACTTGACCTGGGCCTCGGCCGTGATCAACGCCTGGAACCGCATGGCGATCCCCTTCCACAGCGTGCCGGGATCGTATCAACCGAAGTCACATTCCTGAACCACTCGAGGAGACGACGATGAAACGAATCCTACTCGCGGCCGCGATCGGTGCGGCCCTCGGTGCCGGCGGGCTCTCGCTGGCTCACAACCATGATGACGGTAAGGAGTCGGTGAAGCCGCTCTCCGCCCGCGACATCAAGGAGCTCCTGGACGGCAAGAAGGCCCGCGTGACCACGGTCGAGGTGACCTTCGGCCCCGGAGTCGCCGGCAAGCCGCACCGCCATCCCGGCCCGATCTTCGGCTATGTCCTCGAAGGCGAGTTCGAACTCGGCCTCGACGACGAGCCCGTCAAGACCCTGAAGGCCGGAGACACCTTCTACGAACCTGGCGGGGCCTTGCATCGGGTCTCTCGCAATCCCAGTGACAAGAGCACGACCCGAGTCCTGGCCGTGCTCCTGCACCCCCGAGACGCCGAGGAACTCGTCCTCCCCCCGGCCAAGGATTGATTTTGCTTCTCCCGAGCTCCGCCAGGTCCTGTCCGGTCGTCCTTGTTGGAGATTCACCACAAAGTCACCAAGGCACAAAGGAATTCCGAAGGAGTCTCGAGAGTGATTCGAACTCTCGGAATCCTCCCTTGGTGCCTTGGTGCCTTGGTGCCTTGGTGCCTTTGTGCCTTTGTGGTGAAGAACTCCCCCGGCGAGAGCTCGATGAAGTTCGTTGAAGGATGATTTGTGGAGTCGAATGATTTACAGAGAGACTATTGCGAAACCGTGAATTTCTGGATTCGGTGGTTGTACGAGTCAACCACGTACAGTCCTCCTTTCGAGTCCACGGCCACGCCGTGAGGGGCCGTGAATTGCCCGGGTTCGGTCCCTGGCTCCTCAGTCAATCCTCGGAGGTATTTGCCTCCCGACGAGAACTGCTGCACGCGGCCGCCGACCGAGCTCACCCACACGCGGTCGTTGCGGTCGACGCAGACCCCGACCGCGCCTCGCATGGTGGTGCCGAGGTAGTTGCCCCCGAATTCGCCGGCCTTGTTCAAGTCTTTGCCCCAGGCGAGGAGGAACTTCCCGTCGGGCGTGAATTTCTGCACCCGGCACATCGAGCCTTCGGTCGTATAGACATGACCTTCGGAGTCGAGCGCCACGAATTGCGGCCCGCCCCCCCGGGCTTTGGGGTTGATGTTCCCCCCGAACTGTCCCTCCTTCGTGCCGAACTCGCCCCACTTCCCGAGGAATTTCCCTTGGGTGTCGAAGACCTGCACGCGGCGGTTGGTCTGATCCGCGACGTAGACACGCCCGTCCGGCCCCACGGCGATCCCGCCAGGGTAATCGAGCTCGCCGTCCCCTCGGCCTGTCTTCCCCCACTCTCGCAAGAATTCCCCCTGGCGTGAGTAGACGGAGACCCGATCGGGCTTGGGCTCCTCCTTGGCTCTCATGGCGGAGAAGTGCGTGAGATAGAGGTTCCCCTCGCGATCGAGGGCGATGCCCCCGGGGTTGGGCAGCACCTTGAAGCTGGTCAGGAATTCCCCCTCGGGGCTGAATCGCTGAAGCCGGGCGTTGTAGAAGTCGGAGACCCAAACGGTGTCGTCCCGATCCACGGCGATGCCGATGGGGAAGTCGAACTCGCCGGGTTTCTGGCCCCGCTTCCCCCACTCCCGCACGAAACGAGGCTCGTCTTCCGCCTTGTCGTCGGCCGCCGCGGCCGCGCTTGCGGGAGGGATCCAGGTCAAAAGGATCACTGTGACCACTGCCCACGACCCCACCAAAGGCGAACGATAGGAGAGTGTCATGTGTGTTAGCTCGTGTTGAGGTGCGGGAATCCCGAAGCTTGGTCGAGACAAGGTGCCCGACCCATTGTTTCGACAATCGTGCGCGACGCGTTGTGTCGTCAGGGCGAAGAATCAGGCACTGTCCCTTCTGCAATATCTGCGGCAATCTTCGCTGCCAGCTCCGTGGGTGATTCTTCGGAGATGATCCCGTTGCGCACGACGAGCCAGCGGTCTCGGCGGATTGTCATCTCTTCGCCTCCCGGGGACTTGGTCTCCGCGGCGGTCCAAGGCGGATATCCGTCAGGGTTCGGGATCGACCACTTCAGTACCGGCTGAACGGGTTCCGGTGAGAGTCGAGCAAGAAGGTCCCCGCCGAGGACACTTGCACAGGCGAGACGCTCAACCGCGGGCATTTCGGGGACGCGGACGCGAATGCGAAAGGCCCGACTGGGACGGACAGGGTGGCCCTCGCACAAATCAATGAAGTCATCAACATTGAGCTGATCTGACGCCTTGATTTCGACCGAGGCGGCCGAGTCCATGAACTGGTCGGCAAGTTTAGCTTCGACGTTTGCGAGCATAAGTTGAATGCTTGCGTTCCAGACTGCCAATCGATTGGACTGCACGCGGCGGTATTTTTGCTTCGAGAGATCATATCCTTGTTTGCGCTGGGCCGCCCGCTCGAGATCGCGGAGGGCGTCCTCCAGGCGACCCGCGACGATTTCCAGGAAAGCTCCCAGGTCGCCATCATCGGCTCGCCCGAGCGCGTCCAAGTATTGGTCTCGATCTTTACGGCGAATGATGATCGGCGGGTAGCCTGCGCGGACCAACTCGAGGTTTGTGATGGCCCGGCCCGTACGCCCGTTGCCGTCATCGAAGGGATGGATGTGTTCTAGCCAGGCATGCAGGACCGAGGCGCGTAGGAGCGGGGGGGCATCCGGGTGGTCCTTCGACCACGATTCCCAGTCCTCCATTTGATTCATGATCTCATGCCAGGTCCTCGGTGGGATATGTTTGGATCCTCGGTTCCGGACCTCGGATCTGCGAAAGGTGCCCGCCGCAATCCGTCCGGACAAGATCAACTCGTGAAGTTGCCGGAGCTGCTCGAGATTAGTAGGTGTCTGGAGTCTCGCCATCTCCGCGAGCTCGTCGAGCGCAGAGGCGAGAGCCTGGGCATCTTTCGAGAATCCCGGGTCATGACCGCTGATTGTGATCCCTTTGAGGACGGCGAGCTCGGTTTCGCCGACCGAGAGGGTGCTGCCCTCGAGCGCATTGGATTCGGCGATCTGGTCGAACCGCGTTTCCCCATAGTATTCGCGCAGCGTCATGTCGGTCAGCGTCCCCTCCGCGCGGAGGAGTTGAACGCGCAGACTCAGGTCGGCGATCACGTCCTGGATCGCTCGAGCCCCGTCGCTCGGGAGCAAATACGGTGTACCTTTCAAATCTTCATGCATGGAATGGTCACTTCTCGGAGTCACCTGGCCCGGGTCCAGAGCCGACCCGGCCCAGCGGAGGTTTTGACCCCGGCATGTCTGTGCGTGTTGTCGTGGCTTGCTCGCACCGAGGCGTCATCGAATAGGTTGAAGACGCTCCTGAACGTGTAAATGAAGCGGAATTTAGGAAAATCAATTTTACGATCTGATCGCGCCGAAGCTACCGTCGAGAGGGGAAGATGAGGGCCGACTTGGGCCGGGTGACGGAGAACGGAGGAATTCGGATGAGCAAAACCGCTCTTCTCGTCCTCGTCGGCGCGGCGGGTGCTCTCGGGCTTGGCCTGGTCGCGGCCGGGCTGGGGCCCGTCGCTCCTCGGGCTGTTGCACAGACCGCCCCGACGGTTGCGCCCGCGGCATTCCTGCCGCTCGCGGCGAATGCGGCCGACGTCGTCGACGCCGCGAACGCCTTCCTGGCCACGCTCTCGGAGGCGCAGCGGAAGGTCGCCCAGATCGAACTGACGCCGAAGCTCGCCGCCCGATGGTCGAACTTCCCGGGCGGCTCCAACCTTCGCAATGGGGTCTTCTTTCGAGAGCTCAAGGGGTCGCAGGTCGCCGCGGCGATGAAGGTCGCACGCCTGGCCCTGAGCGACGAGGGGTTCGCCCGGTTCCAGGAGATCCGGGCGGACGACGACCTCCTCGGCAAGCTCGAAGGGCCGCGAGGCCCCGGCCTCCGCGGTCCTGGTGGTCCGGGCGGCGGATACAGCGCGGCGAACTACATGATCGCGTTCCTGGGCAAGCCGTCGAAGACCTCGCCCTGGATCCTCCAACTGGGGGGCCATCACCTCGCCTTCAACATCCATTACAAGGGGGCCGCCGGGGCCTCGAGCCCGTATTTCGTCGCGGTTGAGCCGACGAGTTGGAAGGATGCGGACGGCAAGACACACGCCCCGCTCGCGCCGATGCGCGACGCCATGTACGGCCTGCTCCATTCCCTCTCGACCGAGCAACTCGCGAAGGCCCGGCTCGACACCCGCTTCAGCGACATTTACGTCGGGCCCGGCCGCGATGGAATGTTCCCCTCGAGCGTGGGGATTCCCGTCTCCGAGCTCTCCGGTGCGGCGAAAGGTCGGGTCAAGGAGGCGCTCGCCGCCTGGACCGGCGACACGCCGCAAGGGGCCGAGTATCGGAAGCTCTACGAGGCGGAACTGGACCGGACGAAGGTCGCGTACTCGGGCACGACGACCCTCAAAACCCGGGGCGACTACGTCCGCATCGACGGGCCGCACGCCTGGATCGAATTCTCCTGCCAGAGCGGGATCGTCATCCGCGACCAGATCCACTACCACACGATCTGGCGTGATCGGGTCGCCGACTATGGCGCGGAATTCTCTTTCTGAGGCACCCATGCGTCGATGGCTCCTGGCCTTCCTGCTCCTCGTGTCGGCGTCGCCCGCATGGGGCCACCCCATGCCCAACTCGGCGGTCGTCCTGCGGCTCCATCGCGATGCGATCGACGCCGAGGTGACGCTGCCGATCATCGAGCTGACGCTGGGCTGGGAGAAGCCGTTGCCCATGGACGCCGGCCAGGTTGTCCGGCAATACGGGGAGGAGCTCAAAGGCTACGTCCTGGATCACGTACGACCGGTCGCACCCGATGGTCGCCCCTGGACGGTGTCGGTGCGCGAGGTGGTCCCGGTCACCGAGTCGAACCCCGACGTCCGGTTGACGCTGACGTTGACCCCGCCCCCCGGCGCCCCGACCGATCGTCTGACCCTGCACTACGACGTGATCTTCCACCACCTGATCACCCACTCGGCGCTCGTCACGCTCGCGGAAGACTGGCGGCACGGCGTGACCGACGAGGTGCCGGTGCTCCTCGGGACGATGCGAGACACGAACCCCTCGATCACGATCGACCGTTCCGGAGGGAGTTGGCTCCAGGGATTCGTCGCCATGCTCCGCCTCGGCGCCCGGCATATTGCCGAGGGGGCCGACCACCTCATGTTCCTGCTCGTGCTGATCCTCCCCGCGCCCCTCGTCGCGGCCGGAGGGCGTTGGAGGGGCTATGCCGGCGCTGGGGTCGCCGTGCGACGGATTGTCGAGGTCGTGACCGCATTCACCATCGGCCACTCGATCACGCTCGCGATCGGGGCGTTTGGCGACGTGCGACTGCCCGAGGCGTTCGTCGAGTCGGCCATTGCCCTGTCGATCCTGGCCTCCGTCGTCCACGCCCTGGTCCCGATCTTCCGGGGCCGAGAGGCCGTCATCGCGGGAGGCTTCGGGCTGGTCCACGGCCTCGCGTTCGCGGCGACGCTGAACGGCTTCGGGCTCGACCCGCTGACACTCGCGTCGAGCGTCCTCGGCTTCAACCTCGGGATCGAGGCCTTCCAACTCCTGGTCATCCTCGCGGCGATGCCCTGGCTCGTGCTTTTGGCCCGCACGCGCATCTATGGGCCGTTCCGCGTCCTCGGCGCGGCGCTCACCGGGGTCGCCGCCTTGGCCTGGTTTGCGGAGCGGGCCTTCGGCCTGGTCAACTCCGTGGCGCCCTTCGTCGAAGGCGTCGCGTCCCACCCCCTCTGGTTGCTTGTGGGCCTCGCGATCCTTGCCCTCGCCTCCCTCGCCGTCGAGGCTGTGTGGAGGCGTCCGAACCTTGTGGTTGACCCCTCCTCAGAGCCCGACCATGCCTCGAACGAGCCTTTGGAGCCGATCCACTCCGCGCGCGTTGTTTCCTAGACTCGTTGGTGTTGGCCGATCAGCGGGACTGGCGAGCCGGCGGGGGGACTGGGCTGAGCTTTGGGTTGATTCGAGCACAATCGGCTTCGGTGACGTCGTAGACGAAGATCGAGTGGCCAACCCTGGCCGAGGGGGTCAGCTCGGAGAAGTAGCCGAAGGCGCCGGGCGACTTGATCGACGAGGGACCGAATTCCCCCGGGGAGCGGGCGTCCCAGGCCGCGGACCAGGTCATCGAGGGCTCGCCGGGGTCGTAGACGCGCCAGGACAGGCCGCGGACGAGTGAGGCGCTCACCGCATAGACGCCCGGCCTGAGTCTCGCCTCGGGCCCGATCAGGGCGGGGCTCTCGTACAACGCTCGGGTCGAGGTCGGCATGACCGGCGGCAGGAACCAGGGGAGTGGGCGGCCCCGCAAGGCGAAGATGTTCGGGTTGATCTGGCCGAAGTAGGCCAGGCCGACACGACGGCCCGGCCGGTTCTGCGACAGCCAACGCTCGAGCGTGACGAGGTCTTGGCCCCAGTCGAGGTTGCTGTCGATCAGGTGCTCCGACCCGCGGTCGGGCCCGCCCGAGACCCGGTTGAACGAGGCGAGGTAGCTCGGGTGGATCATCGCCGACTGCGCCGCCGTCAGGCTGAGAGCGACCACCACGACGGCTGACATGGCCTTGCGTCTCGGTGCGGCAAGGCCGGCGATCCAGGGCATGACCTTGCCCGAGGCGATGAAGACGAACGGGAAGACCGGCAGGATGTAGCGGAGCCCGAGGTTCAGGTCGGTCAGTGTGCTCATCGCCACCAGGACGATGGCCGGGAAGGTGAGGACGGCGAATTCGTCGAACCAGGCGGCCCGCGTCCGGCGGACCGCGACCAGAGCGACGATCGAGAGCAGGACGAGGACCCAGGTCCCCTCGGGCACCTTGTAGGCGAGGCAGGCGAGGTAATAGTACCACCAGCCGGTCGAGCGGAGGGTCCCGTCGAGGTAGACCGGATACCCGGAGGTCTTGGAGGGGTCGGCGGTCGGGTCGACCCAAATCCGAGGAATCCCCTCGGTCTCGATCCGCTGCGCGTCGAACCCCATGAGGTAGTGGTAGGGGAGGGGAGCGGGGATGGCGGCGAGCCAGGTGCCCCGGAACATGTTGACGCGATTGCGGAGCGCCAGGTCGACCATCCAGTTCGGGCCGAGCGGCCTCGCGACGGCCGGCGGGATCGGACGCGGGCGGGTGAGGCTCCGGCACGTGAAATCGAACGAGCCCAGCGGCTTCCCCACGCCCTCGAAGCCGTAGCCGACGTCGATCACGATCAGGCTGATCACCACGATCGCCAACCCGTGCAGGACGTCTCGCGCCAGTCGGGGCCATCCGCCGAGGTCGCGCTCGATGACGACGCGCGCCAGCCAAAGGAGTGGCCAGTAGGCGTAGAGCAAAACCAGGCTGAACTTCGCGAGCTGGGCGAGCCCCAGGAGGATGCCGGCGAGGATGGCCCGACTCCAGGAGGGGTGTCGCAGGTAGGCCCAGAAACCGAACGTCGCGCCGACCGCCAGGGCCGCGCCGGCGACATCGCTCGTCACCAGCCGGGCGTGGGCCAGGACGTTCGGGCAGAGGCACCAGAGCGCCAGGCTGAGCAGGCCTCCCGAGCGGCCGTAGAGCCGGGTCGACCAGGCGAAGAGGGACAACCCCGCGACGATCGAGAAGAGGGGCATCACGGCCCTCGCCCTCGTGAACAGCTCGAAATACCGCCCGGCATTCAGGAATGCGAACGACTGGCCGAAGCTCGCCTGGGAGGGTGGGTTGTTCGTCCAGCTCCCGAGGTGGTAGAGCGGCTCCGTGACCGGCCGGGCCAGCAATACCGGCAAGGCTGCGACGAGCTTGGCGAGCGGCGGGTTGTGAGGGTAGAGCTTGAACGTCCCCGTCTCCCAGTAGGAGACGCCGGCCGGGAGATGGGCGATCTCGTCGACGGTCGGGTTCTCGCGTCGGAGGCTGTCGAAGGCCAAGGCGTAATGGACGCCCAGCAAGATGACGACGACCAGGGCGGTCCACGCCTTCGGGATGTCCGCACGAGGCGTTGAGGCCGGCATCAGTGGGCGTGTCGTCGAGGCCTTCGCGTGCAAGCTTCGAGACAAGAGCAAGGCCTCCGAGACCAGGACACCCCCACGCCCGGCAAGCGGGGAACATCCATCAATCGCGTCGTGACTGGATCTCGACCTCGGTGGACCGGCCTATGTGTACATCGGGCGGATAGCCTTCGCGACCTCCAATTTCAGAGAAGATCCACCCCGTTATATCTCGGCCTCCGAGAGGATGCCACCGCCTTCACGCTTGCCGATCCAGGGTGTCCTACTGTCATGTTCGCGAGTGTGTATCGACGTTCGGATTGGGAAGACTTTGCCGGATATCTCGCCGATTGTCGGCCTCGAGGATTCGACACGGATCCCGGCCCGATGTGGCTTCCGCAAGACGTCGGCACCGGTTTGGCGTGTCGCAGCTCCAATTCCAGCCGAGCTTTACACCACGCCCGTGCCCGACGTCTCGCGTTCGTTGTGGCACGCCGAACATTCTGGGAGAAGCTCTTGTGTGAGTTGTGCCGATAAGGAGTGGTGGTAGGACCATGCAGACGGCGCCGCGGGGCGGGCCGAGTCAAAGGGAGTAGGCGATGAGACAGAAAATCGTGCGGCTCCTGAACAAGGCCCGGCCGACGCTCGAGGGCCTGGAGGGGCGGCAGCTTCTGAGTGGGAAGACGGCCGCCGTCACCCTCAGCGAAGATCAGAGGCTGGAGTACAACACGCCGCAGGGCACGCACGTGGTCATCAGCCTTCTGGGCCCCGGAAGCCTGGGCGGGACGACGGTCGCCGCGGACGGGTCGCTGAGCCTCGTCTACCGCGGGACGAACCAACTGAGCGCCATCGTCGGCAAGGTCACGGGCCGGGGGGGGAGGAACAAGGACGTCCCCCTTCAGAGCATCACGAATGCCAACCTCGACATGGACGACCTGAGCGGGATTGGCAGCAGTGCGCTCAGCGTCGTGAACCTGAAGAACTTCGACCTGGTCTCCGGCGGCCAGATCAACATGACGGGGGGCGTGCATACGCTCTTCCTGAACTCGGTCGCCAGCAACACCCAGGTCAACCTGCGCACGCTCCCCGACGCGATCCTGAACGGGGACTCGAAGACGGATACCGCCGAAGGGGTGACTCTCACCTACAACTACGACGCCTCCGGCGCCCTGATCCTCTCGAGCGTCTCGGGGCAATTCGCGGCCGGCGAGAACATCGTCGAGCCGCAGCCGACCGTCGGCACGGGCAACAGCGTGGCGAACGTCCCCGGCCCGCCGCCGGCCCCGCCGGGCCTGATCCTGGCCATCAACCACGTCAAGGGGAGCCCGAGGGTCCCCGCGTCGATCGGCGATCCGCAGATTTTCGGATATGACGCGACGGCCAATACGCTGATCCGGTTCGACGCCACCACGGGCGCCGCGCTCCAGTCGATCTCGATGGCCGGGCTCTCGGGGCCGGTCGAAGGAATCGCCCTCGGCCGTGCCAACGGCCAGCTCGTGGCGCTCGTGAACGCGGGCACGAATATCTATGCGTTCAACGCCGTGACCGGGGCTGCGCAAGGGCAGTTCAGCACGGCCAACCTCGCCGCGTCGGGGTTGACCGGCATCGACGGGATCGGCTCGACCGACAGCCAGACGGTGGTGACCGACTCGCTCGCGGGCAACGGCGGTCTGGCCCAGATCATCGACGTGTCCTCCAGCCTCTCCAGCGGCCAGGCGGTCGCGCTCGGGAGGCCTTATAATCCGCAGGGGCAGTTCGCGTTCTCGAACGGGGCGACGGGTATCCCCGGCTCGCAGACCCTCTTCGTCACCGGATCCGCGTACTTCAACACGCTCCAGCCGTTCACCACACAGTTCGGCATCCTCTCGCTCAAGGCGAGCACCAGCGGCCAGCTCAGCTCGGCCGGGGAGTCGGCCGTGTTGCCATACCAGAACGTCGACCGCCCGGGGACCTTGCCCCCCGCGCCTCTCGGCAGCGTCGACCAGAACCTCGCGTTGTTGACCGGCGTCTCCAACGGGAAGAACAACGTCACGCTGCTCAGCCCGGTCGGCTTCTCCAAGCAGGGGACCCTCACGCTCAACGACCCGAATCCCCTCACCGACCTGACCGAGTCGTTCCGCCCGACCCTCGCCGGGGCGGCCCTCATCGATGTCCAGGGCGACATCCAATCCGTCCGAGGCCGCGATGCCGACGGCCTGGTGCTCAACGACTCGGGCAACCTGAACCTTGTCAAGTTTACTCAGATCTCCAACTCGGTGATCATCGGCCAGCCCTTCGGCCACGCCCAGTTCAAGCGGCGGACGAACGTCTCGATCGTCACGCCCACCCGGACCGCCGGCCAGCGCAACGGCGTGACCATCGTCAAGGGACTCGACCAGGTCGGCCCTCTCTCCCTGCCTTCCTGACGATGGCTTGATCCCTCAGGCCGTTCGAGAATCGAAGGGATGGGCTGGTTCTCCAGTCCGGGCCCGCCTCGAAAGACGCCAGATAATCGACCCCGCGGATTAGGAAACCGATCCGCGGGGTTTATGTTTTGAATGGGTAAAATTGTAGATCGGGCTTGATTCATCTCATTCCAACCCGGGAGTCGGTCCTGCCTGATCACCCTTGCGCCTATGGGCCTTCTCCCGATCTTCTTACACTGAATGGGAGGTGGCCAAGGGAGGGGGTGACGAATGCAAGGGATGAAGTTCTTCGTCGGGCTCGTGATCGTCTCTGCCATCGTGTTCGCGGGCCTCGGGGCATGGATCGCCCGCCAGAACGGCCGCAGGCCGGCTGAAGGGTTCCTGCTCGGGTTCTGCTTCGGTCCTTTCGGAGTCCTGGTCGAGGCCCTCATGCCCGACTTCGGCTTCCCCGCGGGGCGTCGACGCCCTCGCGCACTCACCGACGCCGAACTCGCCGAGCGATTCCCGGCCATCGCCGAGAGGATGGGCCGCCGCTCCAGCCGGTAGCCCAATCCGGAGACATCGCACGCGAGCCGCTCACGGAGTGGCAAGGTCGCATGCGTTTCTCCGTCATCAAGTCGTGAGCCGTCATGCGGCGGCTCAGAGCAGCAAGCCGGCCTGCCAACGCCTGCAAGCCCAATCCAAGATCGGTGGGCCTATCGCGTACTCGTCCGCCGTCGCGAGCACTCAGGACCTGCCGACCTCGATCCGCGATCCCGACCAGACCACGGAGTTGGTCGAACGGGTCGCGCACGGGCTCGAGTTTGTCAGCCCAGAAGCTCGGCCGCGGAGGCTACGGAACCTTCTGCCGCCCACGAGGTCTCTGCTGGCGTGGGTAGAACGGTGAGGCATCCGATGGTTCGTCCACGAAAGCGGGGACTTGGTAGCTCGCCGCCTGATGCTCCGGACTATGGCAGCGTTCATGCAATCCAGGCTCTCCCGCGCTATAATCCAAGAAGTGGGGCGAGATCGGCCGGCACGCCTGGGAATTCCAGGATGTAGGACTCATTTCGCGCCCGCCCGCTCCTTGGATCCTCGATGTCGAGCCCCCGCTCGAGAAAGTAAAGGGTTTGGTTTCCATCGACGAATGTAAACACGATGAATCTCATGTGTAAAGCGTGATGGCGCTTTCGTTGCAGAAGGATGTTCGGTACGAGCGTCGGGTACGACCCGAAGTGCCTCTTGAGTTCAGTGAGATGGCTCGCCGTCGGGATAGAATGCCGATCCTTCAGTTCCGGTTCGGAGAGTTGAGTCCGGATCTCGAAGGGAATTGTGGCGCCGGAGGAATGCCACGGAACAGCGCGGAGAAAGTCTTCCAAACACTTCAACTGATGTTCTGTGGCGAGATAAGGGTCTTGGAGGACTACTTTCTCGATTGGTGCAAGTGAGGCCGCATGGAATACCTCGGCGAAGTCGACTCTCGCCCCCTTCGGGATCGCGTGGATCTGGTACCCATCCGGGACCGTATCTCGGATCGGCATCGGCGTCGTGAATCGCTCGAGCCAGGTCTGCATCGCCGGCTCGGCCTCGGCCAGTCGACGCGAGCTCCGATTATACCAGAGATCTCGTCGGTGAGTCTCGGAATCGAATGCAGTCGTTCGCGAGGTGCTGCCCCAATGGAAGGCGGCCATGCGGCCGTCTGACCCGACTGCCAGCAGAGCATAGGGAGGCGGAGGAGCATCCTCCCGGACTTGGAGGAGGATTGCGCCTGCCTGCTGGACCGCGAGCAACGGAAGCCTGGAAGTTAAACGCCCGTCGATCGACGCCCGTTCCGTGCGGACAGCGAGAGTCAGGGCCTTGTGGTGGGCGGCGACCTCTTGAAGTAGGATGTACCAGGGCCCCCCTTCATCGGGCCCGCCGATGGCCAGGCCATCGACGACGAGGGCGGCACGGCAGCTTTCCCGCAAGGCGGCGCGGAGTGCGCTCGCCTTATCGGAGAGCGTATACAAACGGTCGGACTCGGGATCATGAGCCACGGAACCCCATAGCTCCTCGAGATAGTCGGCTGCCCCCTGACGCACGAGGAGATCATGGCAGAACTGGTTGCGGTAGCTACGCAAACAGCGGTAGCAGGACGCAGAGGTATCGCAGCCGCCGCACTGGACTACCCGCGCGAGGGCCGCCTCAAGGACCGCGATCAACTCCTCTTGGTCCTCCAATCGCTGGATGTGGCCGGCACCGCCCGGAACATCGTCGAAGAGGACGATCTCCTGAGTGATGTCGCCGTCGGGCAGACGGATGGGACGGATGACGCCGTTGATGTCCTGGGGCTCGATCCCCAGAGCATCGGACATGCCACCGAGTAACGCGTAGAGCAAGGACATCCAAAAGGATTGGTCGTCGTAGGTCCGTCCGGTACCGCTAAACGTAAGCCTCGCAGCACAGCCTCGGAAGTCGTGGCCAAGGTGCACGGGCGAGACAGTCCCCTGACAGGCCTTGCCGAGCGGGGTGAGGTGCTCCGCCTTCCCCTTGGGCGAGGGCTCGAGCAGTCGACCGCAGTAGCGACACAGTGAGAACCCCTTTCCGGAAGGGTCCTCACCGTCGTTGAAGACAAAAAAGTCGGCGTTGATCGTCGTCCTCACCTCGACCCGCAGCCCCGCCCTTCCGCCGAGCGAGAGCTGCGTGGGATCGTCTGCGTCCTTCTGGGGGACGAAGAGGACCCGAGATGCCGGGATACGTATCGGTCGATCGAAGGCCAGGTCCTCGCCCTGGACCAGCAGATCCGTCGTGAAGCCGAAGGAGGGCACGATGTAGTGATGCTTGCGGCGGAGGGGATTCTTCCCGTCGTGACCGCAGACGGGGCAGACCGTGTCCCGAAACACTTCGTCCTTGTCGAGGTGGCGTTCGACGTGCCAGCAACGGGAGCATATCGCGTAATGCTTTTTCTCGAGGGCGCCGGATCTGGGGGGCATGCGAATCCCCACGCTCCGCCAGAGCCGTCCCTTGGCCACAATCGCCGCGCCAGGGGCATACTCGGACAGCGCGATGCGCAGGTCCCGCTCGAGCTTCAACTCGGAATTCGTCGTGACCAGCGTGACGTTATAGATCGGGAAGGCGTAACCCGGAAGCACGCCACGATCGCTGAAGAAGCTGACCCAATCTCGGCGTTGCAGGGACTCGACCCGTTGTTGCAGGAACGAGATGAAGCCGGCGATTCCCCGAGCCTTATCAAACTTTCTAGCCTGCTCAAATTCGTTTCGCCGAACAATGGCCTCGTCGAGAGCGTCCTGATACATCTGGACCTCCTGTCCGAAGTAATCGCGGGCCTCGCGCACGGCCTCGCGGACCCGGCCTGAGAGATCCTTCAGATAGGTTGTCGGGAGGTCGGGAGGGACCAGTTCCACTAGGGACCAGCCGTTTCGATCGATCGCTTCGCCCAGACCTTCGAAGAACGAATCAAGGGGCGAGGGCCCCGACGATTCTATGGGTGTGACCAACTGGCCGATCGAGCGGAGCTCATTTCCCGTTGCATCGTCCCAGCAGTGTACAAAGTCGGCTAGGAGCACGGCCTGGATATGCCTGCGCCCGATCAGTTCGTTGCCAAGATTGATGCGCGGCGGGCTGATACGACCATCGACCATGCCCTCGGGGGCGGCGAAAAAGTGTTCGTCGTGCGACCGGGGCAAAGAGAACGTGACCACGAAGGCGGCGCTGCCGATGCCCCGGCCTGCCCGGCCGGCACGCTGCTGGTAGTTGGCAGGGGATGGAGGGATGTTGCGAAGGAAGACTGCTTCCAAATCGCCAAGGTCAACTCCCAGCTCGAATGTAGTCGAGCAGCTGAGGACGTTGATCTGACCTTCATCGGGATGATGGCCATCCTGGAATGCCTCCTGGTATGCCGTGGCCAGCTTGGGCCCAAGTTGGGCCGTGTGCTCGCGGGAGGTAAGAGGGACGGGGCTCTGCTCGGGATTCGCGTAGCTCCGCCGGTAGTGGTTCTCGCCGAGGCGATCCCCCGGGTCCGCGGGTTCAAGCAGGCCATCGCACCGAAAGCTTGGGCAGATCCGCAGGACGCTCGACGGCGACCACTGGTTGCACTTCGTGCAGACGAACCAGAGGCCACGGGTCGAGAAGCCGATATCGTCCCACTTGAGCTGCCACCCCGCCTGTCCCGGAGCGAGCTGCTTCGATCGGAAGATCGGTCGAGGAGACTCGACGAGCGATGTCCAGAGTGCGTAGAGGGCTTCGAGGACATCGCGATCGCTCCGGGCAGGCTGACCAGCGCGTGCCGCGGCAGCATCCATGACACGACCGAGGAAAGCGGAACGGCGCTGAGTCGTCGACTTCCTCTCCGGGCAGAACCCGTGGAGCTTATATTTGCCGTATCCGGTCTGGCTCCCCTGGGCGACGAAGGCCTGCTCGCCGCGCTGGAAGCCGAACTCGACTGCGTTGGATGAGAGAGGCGGGGGTAGCTCGACCGCCCTCTGCAGTCGGACCGTTGTGAGCAGGATTTGGGCGAGGTCCTGCTGCTCCTCGGGAGAGAGGCCGAGCTTCGCCAGGAGTTCGGGCGGTTCGATCCACCGCTTCAGGTCGACCCGGCACGCGACGAGTCCCAGGGCCTCGAGCGACTGGCGGCGGCCGATGGGGAGGCAAAACTCGACGACTAAAGCCGTGAGGAATTCCTTTTGCCTGCGGTGCTCGTCCCAATCGTCCGGAAACAGGTGTTCCTCCTCGGCTACCCGTCGCATGTAGTCGACCAGCGACCGACAAGAGACCTGTGCCGAGAACTCCTCGGCCTGCCGCAACGCGTGGTGAATCAGCCAGCGAGTCTTCCGCGTCTCGTGGGTATTCTCCAGGTAGGGCGCGAAGTAGGCCGCCGATTGCCGCGAATCGGCGAATGCCAGGAGTTTTCGACCCTGACCCGGATAGTATTGGGCCTGCTTGTTCGCCGATGGGGGGAGGTTCCGGTAGAACGCCTCGGCGACCACTGCCTGCGCGGCCTCGGCCTCGGCCCGGATCGCGGTGACCGTTGCGTTGCCGCCGCACGCGAAGCAGCGGGCGAGCTCCTCCCTTCCTCGCTGGATCAGCCACAATGGCCGCCACGGGGCCGACTCTCCACCCTGAGCGGGTCGATAGGCCCCGGTCGGGGGATGGTAGACGACCGGCTGG
Organism: Singulisphaera rosea; assembly: GCF_054877945.1. Taxonomy (NCBI): domain Bacteria; kingdom Pseudomonadati; phylum Planctomycetota; class Planctomycetia; order Isosphaerales; family Isosphaeraceae; genus Singulisphaera; species Singulisphaera rosea. The sequence goes on from NZ_JBTYIP020000024.1 coordinate 22,184, forward strand.
GCCGCCGCGGGTGTCTCCTCCGCTTCGTCTGCCTCGTCCTCGGAGCATGGGACGGGTGGATCCCAGGTCAACCACGACGGCTCGCCGCGCCCCTCGCGTGGCGAGCCGAACGCCCGAAGCACCCGCCCGTCATCCCCGTTGAATGAGTAGGCGAAGATGTACGGCTGGCCGCACTTGCGGCAGACGCGTAGCTCCAGTGTCTTGGTTTCTCCATCGGGGGTAACGTTGGTCGGGTCCAGGTAGAGGCTCGGAGTGGAATCTGCGTCGGGGGGTGAGTCGAAGGCGATAAAGGCACCGTTCAGGCCGCGGACGAAGAAATGGTAGCGGCATGGGACGAGCCTGGCATCGCCTCCGGGCATTCGCGCGAGACTGCAGATCCGGACCAGCCCGCTCAGGCGGCGCAAGGCCGCCTCATCTTCCGAACCGAAGACCATCCGGGCCGCCGTCCCAAGGTCGCGTGGATCCTCGGACGCCTCACGCAGCCCTACCGCCCGGGCGTCGTCTCGGAAGACCTGGTAGAGCCCTTCATCGAACGACCGCTCGCCTAGGCTCGCCGCCTCGGCAATCCGTTCCCGGCCGAAGCCCGCCCGCTCGAGGGCTGAAGAGAGTGTCACGCTCCACCGCCCCGTCTCGCAGCTCTCCAGGAGAGAGCGGTCCTCATAAAGCGCCGGGTCCGGTTCGGTCATCCCCTCCGCGGGGGCATGCTCCTTATGTGCTTCAATGATGTCCTCCGGGACAAAGGGAGCGTGGAACAGGTCCGAGGCGAAGTGAGCGACTTTTTCCCTGCGGCCCTCCGCGCTGGTCCCGAGCGTGGCGCTTGTGCCGATATACTGCGGCGGCTGACCGGACTTCCCTTTGACCCGGTGGCGAAGCCGCCTCAGGAGGAGGGCGACCTCGCTCCCCTTGGCCCCCGTGTATGAATGCGCCTCATCCATCGCCACAAAACTCCACGGCCCGGAGAACAGAGGCGTGTCGTCGTGCCGGAGGAGCAGGTACTCAAGCATTGCGTAGTTGGTGATCAGTATGTGCGGGGGCGACGCGCGGAAGACTTCGCGGGAAATCACCTCATTCGCCAGCGAGTCGGGAAATCGACGCTCGGCTTCTTTTTGAGTGTTGGGGGTGGTCTCGATGTTGACGTAGCGGCCGAACCGGATCTCGGGGGTGTGCTGGAGAACCCGCTGGAGGTTTTTTAGCTGGTCGTTGACGAGCGCATTCAGGGGGTAAAGTAGCAGCGCGTGGACTCCAGGCGCCGGGTTCTCAAGGATCGAGGCCAAGATGGGGATTAAGAAGGTGAGCGTCTTCCCGCTGCCGGTACCGCTGGCAACCACGACGTTCCGTCCGGCCCTGAGCCGGCGGATGGCTTCGACCTGATGTTGGTAAAGCTGGCGATCGGGGCTGTCCAAGAGCGTGAGTTCTGCGAGACGAGGCGGCAAGACGCCTTCGCGAATCAACTCGCGCAGCGTGGCGTCCAGTGTGTACGGGGCGAGCCCGTGAAGGTAGGGACCTCGGAAGAGCCGATGCCGATCGGCCAAGGCCTCCCGGAACTGCTCGCGGAGTCGGTGGTAGCGGGGAGAGACGTCGAAGGTCGTCCCCAAGTAGCCCCGGACGCGGTCCTGGATGTCACGGGCGATCTTGATTGGTTCGATTGCCATTGGGGCGTTCCAGTCGGAAACCGGGCTCGCCGGCGATTGCAGCGAGCCGCTGCTCGATCGTCGAGACGGAGTGCCCGAAGACTTCGCCTCGGAGGATCTCAACGACCCGCGAGCTGATCTGAGTCGATTGGATGGCCAGATTGCTCGATGTTCGTCGAAGCTGTTCTGTGAAGTAGAGGATCTCGAAAGCCTGCTCCTCGGCGAGTCGCTCTTCGATCGTGTCGAAAGCCGCGAACAAACCGAGCGCCTGGGCTTCAAGCCAACGGAGCCGGCGCGTCTCGGTCATGCGAACCCGCTTGTCCCCCCAGAAGAGGTGCGCGTTCCATTGCCTTTGCTGATCCGAGGTCACATAATCATAGAAGCTGGGGTTCAGGCTGATGGGTAGTAAAGGGTTGCGGCGTTTGATGTCCGCGAGTTCGAAGACGGAAATGTTCCGGAACTCGTTCTGGTAGTCGTTTGACATCAGGTTCGACCTGACATGGAGGTTCGCGATGGTGCCCCGCTCCTCATTCATCGAACCACCTCCATCTCGTGCCTCGCGGCGACCCGGGCGGGCATCTCGAAGCCGAGATTCAGATCGGGGATCCAGACAGGCTCGGCATGCTCAGCCCGGGCAACGCTTCCGGATGCGACGACCCGCAGCACTAGGTGCCGGTCGACCGAGAACTCGACCTCGAGCCAACTCTCGTTTTGGTCGATCGGGATAGAGATGATCCTCAGGAGCCGCCCCTGAGGCTTGGTATCCGTGTCCGGTCGGTTGCAGACCAAGAGGCGGGCGACCCCGCTCGCCGCGTCACTGACGAAGAATCGTTCCTTCTTGGGGGCGAATGTCACCCGCTCACCGGCCCGGAAGATGGGAAGGAAGGCGTCGTGGTCGTCCCAGGCGTGCGCGAGCCGGACTCCGACGTCGCCCGCGAAGACCGGCCGCGTCCCGTGGACGGCAAGTAGGGCCGCGCCGAGCGCGGTGGCATTGCCAATATCGTCCATGCCGCCCGGATCCGACCGCAACTGCGGCGGGATTGCGATCGACGTCACGATCCGTTCGCCCGCGATCTGCCGCGAGAGCCGCTCCTGGATGGCGGGAATGTTGCAGGTGCCGCCCGAGAGGAAGAGCCGGGCGAGGAGCCCCGGCGAGATGCCTGTTTCGCGGATCGCTCGCTTGAGTCTGTTCACTGCCTCGCCGACGGACTGGTCGATCCACTCCTCGAATTCTCTGGGGGAGAGGGTGTAGTCGAGATCGGCTCCGCCGACCAAAGCCACGTACTCCATCGAGCCGGGCCGGCCGCCGCTCACTTCGAGCTTGACCTGCTCGGCCCGTTGCCGGAGCCGACGCCCCCGCGTGGTGGACAGGATATCGTCGGCCGTGTGGGGGAGTTCGGGGTGTGACCGCAAGAAGGCCTCGACGGCCTGCCCGCAGATCATCTCGTCGAAGTACTCTCCGCCCCGGTGCCAGCCCTCGACCTGGCGCGTCCAGGCGATACCGTCCTGGATCTTGATCGTTGCGATGTCGAGGCTCCCACCTCCCCAGTCGAAGACCGCCGCCACTCCCGAAGTCGGATGGACAAAGAGATCGCAATAGAGCGCGGCAACCGGCTCAAAGAAGAAGTGCGTCACTTCGATCTCCGCCCGCTCGCAAGCACGGAGTAGGTTGATCCTCGCCCTGGGAGGGAACTCGACCGGGATGGAAATTGCTGCCCGGTCCATCGGCGTGGAAGGGACGGCCTCACCCACAGCTCGGCGTAGATGAGTAAAAAAATCGGCCGTCATTTGTACGGGATCCATCGGACGACCTTCGACCTCGACCGGATCGTCGCGATCGAGCAGCCATTTGATGGATTGAGGCGACAATGCCCCCTGGCGACGCTGCAGGGCGGAGTAACCGAAGGCGGTGGGCCTACCGCTTTCGTAGTTCACCTGGGTTGGCATGCTGTACGAGACGCCCCGATCGTCGTAGATCGGGACCATGTGCATCGTTTTACCGTCGTAGTGGGCAACCCGTGTGTTGGTCGTACCGAAGTCGATTCCGAATACGGATTGCCCCCGCTCCATCTCTTCCCCCCGCTTTACGTGAATCGACCCAGCTTACCTGTGACCCAAGCTAGCGTAAGATCAGTATAGCTTTGCCGTCGAACTCTCAATGAGGCATTTCAGAAAAACTTCTGTCGAGCATTGGAACTTTGAAATTTGTTGCAGCATCAAACAGGCCGGCCCCGACCTTTGGCAAGTGGGATCATTCGCCGATTACGCCGGTCTCGCGCAGCACGCCGAGGATTTTTCGGAGTCTCTGATGGAACCTCGTCTGCTCAGCGCTGAGCTCGCTCAGGTCCCGATCGTCATCGAGCACCTCGCCCAAGTAAGGTTCGATTCGACGCCTGAGCTCGAACTGGAAGGTCTTCACGCCCAGTTCCTTCTCCTTCTCGGCGCGGTGGACCTTGTCGTCCGCCCGACGTTCAGTCTCTTCGATCTCCCCGAACGCGTCCTCCAGGTCCTTATCGAGCTGCTTCGCCCGCTCCTCGGCTTTACGAGTCGCCTGCTCGCCGGCCTCGAGCCGTGATTCCAACGCCGAGATCCGGGCTATCTGTTCGGCCAAGGCGGTGCGTACCTGCTCGAGGGCCGCGGCGGTGGCCTCCGCGCTCCTCTCAGCCTCGGCCAACTTAGCCCTGTGCTGGTCGTTATCCCTCTCGGCCCGGGCGCAACGAGCCAGGAAGTCCTGGCGATCACCGTCGCGATCGCGGAAGAACCCCGTGATCTTCTGCGTCACCTCGGTGAGATACGACTCCAGATCGCCCAAAGTGGATGCCTTGGCAGTGGGGCGGGTTCCCTCTGATGGCGGGGGCGCGGTAGCCTTGGTTGCCCGCTTCGACCTGGAGCTCTTGCCTTTCTGGGGAGGCGGGTCCGTCGTCGGTTCCGAACTCGAGGCGGGGGTGCGATCCCCTAACAATACCTCAGGTGTGCGAGAGCCAGGTGGCTCCTTCACTTCCGAGTCTTCCGGAGCCGACGCCGGAGACATTTCTCCAGCCTTTGGCAATTCGACCGGATCGGCGGCACTCTTGCGTTCGGCCGTAGTGCTCAGTAACACGTCGATGGATTGCAACGGTGCTTGCGACGGCGGGGCCTCGGTGGCGTGCTTTCCGTCAGCCGCCTTTCCCTCTTTGGGACCATTCGCTGTCGCCGTGACGTCCCTCAAATGCACTCCCCGCCGTTCGGTCGGGTCATCTGGCGCAGTAGGTGGGTCGGCGGTGGCCGGCTCGTTTTGGGCCGGGACTGGGGTATCCGCCTCTCGACGTACGACCGAATCCATAACGGGAGAAGGCTTCGAACTCACCCGAACGCCTCGCGGCTCTGCCTCCGCCGCTGGTTGTGCGGCATCCGGAAGATCACACTCCGTAGTCATCGTGACGGTCGACCCCGTGAGTGGGCTATCATGAGCTTTTTGCGCCGCGTCGATTCTCGCTGACGGCTCAGGTGGGGCATTCTCCAGAAGGGTAACAGGGGAACGATCGGTAGTTTTCACCGGGAGAGTCCGCTCCGGTGCCGACCTGGCCCCGATCAACTTCAGGTTCTCCCCCGCATCCCTTGCCCCGGCGGGCACCTGACCGGATTTCCACGGGGGCTTCTGACCGGGATCAGGGCCGAGTTGCTCGATGGCCGCAATTAACTTGCTCTTCAGTACTGGAGTAGCCGGGGTTCCGAGCAACCTTTTCAGGGTCCCGTGCCACTCCTCCTGCGGCATGTTGTGGCCAAGAACTATATGAACGACCGCGAGCGGGTCGCGATGTTGATCCTGCTCCCAAAGCTGAAAGAGATCGCGGCGGACCACGTCCAGATAGGCACTATCGTTCATGCGATAGAGAATAGGGAGCATCGCTTGATGGGCACGGTCCTCGGGGTCGGTCGCCTTGGCGATCATGATCGCGAGACTGTAAATCAATTTATGTTTATTTGTTTGCAGGTTTGTCTCGCACGCAGTGGCTAGCCCCTTCGAGAGGATGACCAGGAATGGATTCCCCGATGCCCACGGGCTATTCTTCCTCATATGATCGGCCAAGATGGTGAGGCCGCTGTGCTCCGCCAGCAGCCGCTTGATATACTCGAGAAGTCGAGTGTCGGTCTCCGGCGAACGTTTTCCATTTCGGAAAATGTCCAAGACCATCTCCCAAGTGGCCTGAACACTCGTGCCTCCTGACTTTCGCGATCCATCAACAGGACTCATATTGGCCTTGCACTACGAGGGGATGTCTTCGAACTGCGAACGCCCGATGGAATCTCTCAGATCGTTTCTTCGAGGAGCACTTCACGTAATGCGTCGTGCTCATTCTGGCGGGACCAATCGAGTAACCTGCGGAAGAGTATACCCGCCTCTTCGTTCCGATTCTCGACTCGACATTGACGCAGGCGGAGCAAGTCGATGCCGAAAAACTCGTCGCTCGTGAGGCCGTGGAACTGCGAGAGTAGTCTCCCCGAGGCGGCGACGTTCCCGGCCGACTGGAGTAGGGCCAAACGGATCAGCTCCGCGTATTCTTCGGCGAAAACGGGAGGGGTCGAAATCGCCGCAGGTGGAACGGGCCGACCCGGGAGCCAACGAAAAGGCTGCAGCAGATAGCGAGCGGCGGAGCGCAGCATGGGCAGCCATTCCCACTGTCCGCCGGTCGGCAACCCTTCGGGAAAGCGAGGCTCACGGCCGAGCATGAACAGTGCAAGCCCGCGCAGCAAGAGTGCCTCTTTGGAATCAATCGACCGGGCTGTGTCCTGGTCATCCCCCCCCACGATGGGGTGCAGGATCGAGTCCAGTCGCCTCAAGCAGCTCTGCCACATTGCGACGCCGCCTCCCTTCCCGCACGCGTAGCGGGAGTGGTGCTCGGCGATGATGAGTTGCTGAAGCGGGCACGATACAGGCATCTCGGCGAGCTCGCGGCCCTTTCGCGGGATGTCGGAGCGCGGGACGGCGCCGCGTCGCAGATCGTATGACGAGCGGATGATCGTTTGCTCGTATAGGTCCCCGCGCGCCTTGAGGCGTTCGAGCATGCGTTCTACCCCGGACATCAGGCCGAGGTGGAGGTAGCTCCTGGCCGCCGCGAGATGGAGGATCTCTTGCTCAGGTGACGGGCAGTCGGCGGCTTCGGCCCGCGCGACGCAGCGACCGAGATCTCGAAGTGCAGCCGCCTCGTCCTCGACGCAGACGGCGGACTCCAGCTCGCAAAGTAGCCGTTTCCGGTCATGTTGACGAACGTCTTCTCCCACGACGGCAGGCGCGAACGGGGGAGCCCCCCGGCCCTGCAAACACACCAGATCCATCCAGCCTCTGGTGGTCCGAAGCTGTACGGTCCCTGCGGCCTCGGCTCCGAGCGAGTCGCGCCAACGGTTGAGGGGGATGTCGTAGGTGTTCGGAACGCGGCATGGGTCGCCTGAGGAGACCTCGGCCCCGCCGACTAGCCGGCAGAACGGCCGACCGTCCTCGAACTCTGGCTCTCGGTGGAGCTCGACGCGCAATCGGTCCTCGAGCTCGATGTCGGAGAGTCGGAGAGTGAGCGGTGGCGTTTCCCATGGGCCGAGAGGGTTGACACGCGACAGCCGCCTCAGCCTGGTGACCGGGGTCCTGATCCGCAATTCAGCCCCGGAGCCGGGGAGGATCACGGTCACGCTGGGCGATCGGAGCGGGTCTTCCGGCCAGGCTATGCAGACACCGTTGGCCATCGCGATCCTTGTACCGGCACCCGGTGCAACCTCCGAGTCCTCCGTTCTGATTTGCACCGCTGCGCAGGATTCGAAGAGCTCGGGGGCCTCGACGTAAGCGAAATCGGCGGGTCGGAGCCGGACCAAGGCGAGCGAGAGCGGCGGATGCTCCGGGAGTGCCGTCAATCGGCAGGTGAGGAGGATTGAGCCGTAGACGTCCCTGAGGTCGGGGGCTGCCGAGAGGTCAAGGTAGGCGCGACCACGGTCGTCGCCGATGGAAACCTGCTCACCCACCCACAGACGGAACCCAGGAGCGGCTTCGTCGCGAGGACTTTCGTGGGCAATTTCCAACGCCGCCTCGGCGAAATGAACCACGCCGTCGATCCAGAGGCGCGGCCATCGATCGATCCAAGTTGGGCGGGTGTTCTCGAAGAAGACTTCGTGGTTAGGAGGATCCTCTGCTTGCCAACTCGCCCTCGATCCCGGCACTCCGATGGTATACGGCCCGACGTCCGCCCCTTCCTCCAGTTCCAGGCGAAATCCACGCCACCCATGCCATCCGATCGGCTCGTAGTCGACGGGCTCGAGGACCCGGACCCCTCGGATGGCTGCCACTGCGCCCGCCCGAGCTTTAGGGGCCAGGGCCAGGTAGACGCCCTTCGGATGCGACGTCCCGGGCTCATGAGGGAGGAGACGGCCCTCGGCCGAGAACAGCACGAGCGAGGAGTCCGGAGGCGGGAGCTGAAAAACATCCTCAACCATCTCGCCCAAAGGTCTGAGCTCGACTCGGATGGTGTACCGGCTTGCCGGATCGAGGGGCTGCGATCGCACTTCACCGACCCGGACCCTGTCCGGTGCAGCGAAAACCTCGGGCTGAACGACCTCGGCCTGGGTGACCGACCAAATAAGCTCCTGGCCTGGAGACAAGGACTGCCCCGGGAGGATTGCGATCAACTGCTGGCCGTCGACATCCCACCGCAGGAACGGCCGGGCTGTCGGATGCAAGCTCCGTCGGCGTGGCCGTTTTGGCTTCTCCACGGCAGGCAGAGGCTCATCCTGACGCGACAGGCGATCAAAAAGATACCCGAGGATCGGATAGGATTCACGCCAGCTACAGGGACATCCATGGCTGGCGGCGACCTGCCAGCCGACTTTGCCGATGATCTCGGCCAATCGCCAAACCAGCCGATTCTCGCAGTAGAGCCCCGAGAGACGGTGCAACGCACCGGGAAACCGTTCCAGCCGGTCACCGACAAGGACGTTGAAGTCGCTGTATGAGATTCCGTCCAGTTCGGCGAGCAACCTGTCGCCGACGAGCGGGCGGAGCCAGCTGATCAAGCCGTCCGAAAAGATGCGGTCGACGAGCTTGTTGTCGATCGCCCCGGGACTGCGGTGGACCAAATGATCGAAGCCCGTCACTCCCCCATCCCAGGCCCAGTCGACGAGTCGTTCGATCAAGTCGACATCGCCGGCTGCCAGCGGATCGACTGCACCCGGGGAGGCTGTTCCTCCGGTGTAGATCCAGTGGAGCCGTACCAGGTCCTCAAGGGTATCGACCGACACGAATCCCCGGTCTTCGACTCGCCGCGAGCGGAGATAGGCGATCCCTTCTTGGGTGACTTGCCAAGTGCAAATCGCGGCCGAGCCTTTCGCACCGTAGATCTGGCCGACGATGCAATAACCTCCATCTGCCTTGCGGTGCAGGCGCGCCACTCTTCGCCTCCGGGCTATTAATAGATTTTTACATTGCATTTATAATCATATGTATGTAAGTGTTATAGATCGATTCTGGGTTCGGGTGAAATGGCGTCTGGAGCGGCCACCGGCCACTCATCTCGAATGGCAAAGCCATTCAATGACGAAAGTTTTGAGCCTGGGGCCATCAAATCTTCTTTGGATAGCCAAAGCGGCGTCCACTCAGATCCAACGCGGCTCATCCTCAAGCATAGCGGATGGTTTGGGAGGAACAAGTCGGCCGCTCCGACTTGTGGCCACTCATTAACTCGCCCGGTTTCCTCGAACCCTCGTTTCGGCCCGGGTACAATCGGACGGGTTGGCTGGCACTCATCGCTGAAGTCCATGTGGAGATCGGCGAGGAGTGTCCGGTCTGATATGATCGGAGTTGACGGTCGGCACCGGCGTTCGATGGGGAACGCCACGATCACGTCCTCCGGGCGAGGGCCTTGCGACGAGCTCCGGGCGTTCCCGGTGCGGTCGCGACCGGGACGTGGCGACGGGACCGGTCGTCCGACGGATTCCACAAGGCGGAGGAGTTATCCATGCGGCCGATGATCGATGCCCACCTCGACCTCTCCTGGAACGTGCTCTCCTTCGACCGCGACTTGCTTGCCACCGTCGAGGAAGTCCGACTCGCCGAGGAGGGGATGACCGACGAGAAGGGCCGTCGTCGGAACACGCTGACCCTGCCCGAGCTGCGCAAGGCGCGGATCCCGATCTGCGTGGCGACCTTGCTTTGCCGAAGCGGCCCGGTGCCGATCAAACGCCCCGGCTTCCGGCGGACCGACCTCGACTTCATGACGAGGGCCGCCGCGTACTCGCACGCCCAGGGGCAGTTGGCCTACTACCGCCTGCTCGAGCGGCAGGGGCACATGAAGTTCCTCACCCGTCGCGACCAGGTCCGGACCCATTTCGACGCCTGGCTCGCCGCCCCCGAGACCACGCCGCTCGGGATCATCCTGAGCATGGAAGGGGCGGACCCGATTGTCAGCCCGGACCAGGCCGAGTTCTGGTGGGACGCCGGCCTTCGCGCCGTCGGACCCGCCCACTACGGGCGGTCGCACTACGCTTATGGCACCGCCGTGGACGGCCCGCTGAGCGATGACGGGGTCACGCTCCTGAAGGAATTCATGCGCCTGGGGATGATCCTCGACGTTACGCACCTCTCCGACCAGTCGTTCTTCCACGCGATGGACGTCTACCAGGGGCCGATGCTCGCCAGCCACCACAACTGCCGGGCCCTCGTCCCGGGCGACCGCCAACTCGCCGACGAACAGATCCGGATCCTGATCGAGCGCGACGCCGTCATCGGGGCCGCCTTCGACGCCTGGATGATGTACCCCGGCTGGGTCCGAGGCGTCACCCAACCCGAGGTCGTCGGGATCGAGGCGGCGGCGGACCACGTCGACCACATCGTGCAGATGGCCGGCAGCGTCCGGCATTGCGCCCTCGGCACCGACCTCGACGGCGGCTTCGGCACCGAGCAGACCCCCCGCGACCTCGACACCATCACCGACGTCCACAAGCTCGAAGATATCCTCACCCGTCGCGGCTACTCGGCCGCCGACGTCGACGCCATCTTCTACGGCAACTGGCTGCGGTTCTTCGAGAACGCCTTGCCCGCCTGACCCGACCACGCTCGGTCCACCGTTCTTGATGTGCGAATCCTCCCGCCCCGTCTCGGCAGGGGCCCGCCTTCGGCGAGCCCCGCGCCGAAGGCCCGCGGGCCGGGGATGACGGGGCGCCCCCACGCCTTCGAAATCCTTCCCGCTCGCTTGACATATTCCCATTAGGGTATATTATCCTCGCATGGCACGCTCGCCGACGACGTCCGACGCATTCAACGCCGTGGCCGAGCCTCGTCGCCGCCAGATCCTCGACTTGCTCGTCTTGGGCGAGAGGCCGGTGAATGACATGGTCGCTGCGCTAGGTTTGGCCCAGCCGCAGGTGTCCAAGCACCTGCGCGTCCTGAGGGAAGTGGGCCTCGTCACCGTGCGGGGCTCGGGTCAGCAGAGGCTCTACAAGTTGAACGCCGAGCGACTCAAGGCGATCCACGACTGGGTGAAGACGTTCGAGCCGTTCTGGGATCACCAGCTCGACCGGATCAAGCAGCGTGCCGAGCGGAAGGCGAGCGAAACCGTGGTCCCCGACGAGTCCGACAGGGAGGATTGAACATGTCGACGATCGATATCGAGCAAGAGATTCAAGTCGTCAGCATCGCCCGGGAGGTCGAGATCGCCGCGCCGATCGAGATCGCGTTCGAGGCGATCCTGGAGGAGATCGGCCCCGGCGGCGAGATGCCGGACGGCAAGCCGTTCCCGATGGTGATCGAGGCGTGGCCGGGCGGGCGTTGGTACCGCGACCTCGGCGAGAACGCCGGGCACCTCTGGGGACATGTGCAGGTCATCAAGCCGCCGACGCTCCTGGAGCTCTGCGGGCCGATGTTCATGTCCTTCCCGGCCGCCAACCACGTGCAGTACCGGCTCTCGGCCGAGGGGGACGGCACCCGGCTCAAGTTCATGCATCGGTCGATGGGGCCGATCCCGGAACAGGTGCGCGAGGGGGTCGGGCACGGCTGGGAATACAAGCTCAACCGGATCGCGGAGGTCGCCTCGCGCCTGGTCGCCGAGCGCAACGGGGGGAAGGCCCGATGAAGGCCCTCGACTTGATCCGATGGGCGTTCAAGTTGACCGACGAGTCGACGGAGCGGCTCGTCGGTGACATGCACGACCGGCCCCTGACCCCGCCGACCCCGCGGGGCGGCAATCACGCCTTATGGGTCATCGGCCATCTCGCGATCATCGAGGGGATGATCCCGCACACCGTCTTCGGCGAGGCGAACCCCGTCCAGGACTGGTGGCCGATCTTCGGGACCGGCTCGACCCCGTCCGACGACCCCGGGGCCTACCCGCCGTTCGACGAGGTCTTCTCCGCCTACCGCGAGCTCCGCGCGAAGAACCTCGCGAGGCTCGAGGAGATCGGCGAGGAGGGCCTGGAGCGGGCGCCGAAGGTCATCCCCCCCGGGTTCGAAGAGCCCATGAAGACGATCGGCCGGACGTACCACCTGATTGCCATGCACCAGATGTTCCACCTCGGCCAGGTCGCCGACGCCCGACACGCCGCCGGCAGGGAACCGTTCGTCTGAGCCTGATCCGAAACCCGGTTTCTTCTTCAAAACCGGGTTTCGGGATTCGGTCTCGAGACACACACTCAAGATCAACGGAGGATCTCATGACCGATCATGCCGTCGTCTCTCGCGAGGACTGGATCGCCGCCCGCACGCAGCTCCTGGAGAAGGAGAAGCAGTTGACCCGACTGCATGACGAACTCTGCCGCGAGCGCCGGGAACTCCCCTGGGTCAAGGTTGAATCCACCTATGTCTTCGACGGGCCGGACGGGAAGGAGACGCTCACCGACCTCTTCGCGGGGCGGAGCCAGTTGGTCGTGCATCATTTTATGTTCAGCCCCGATTGGGAAGAGGGCTGTGTCGGGTGCTCGTTCCACGCCGACCACGTCGACGGGGCGCTCGTGCATCTCGAGAACCACGACGTGAGCTTCGTCAGGGTCTCCCGGGCGCCGCTCGCCAAGATCGAGGCGTTCAACTCGCGGATGGGTTGGCAAGCGAAGTGGGTCTCGTCGTTCGAGAACGACTTCAACCGAGACTTCCACGTCTCCTTCACCAAGGATGAGGTCGCGGGTGGCGAGGCCTATTACAACTACACGAAGACGAAGGAGGCCATTGAAGAACTCCCCGGTGTGAGTGTGTTCACCAAGGACGAGGCCGGCGACGTCTACCACACCTACTCGTGCTTCGGCCGGGGCGACGAGGGGGCCGTGGGCGCGTACTTCTATCTCGACCTGACGCCCAAAGGGCGCAACGAGACGGGCCCCCACGGCAACCTGATGGACTGGGTGCGGCACCACGACCGTTACGGCTTCGACGGGTTCGTCGACGGGACGAGCCTCTACCGGATCGGCCGGGTTACCTACGAGGCGAACCGGTGAGCCCTCGGCGATGCTGCGGGGAGGATCTGACGCCGTCCCTGGCGCGACGATCTTCCCTGGAGATCGCCGGATGGCTCGTCCCGGCGGCCGTCCTCGCGCTCTTGCCGAAGTGCCCCGCCTGCCTGGCCGCCTACGTGGCGATTGGGACCGGCCTCGCCCTCTCGACATCGGTGGCGGCGGGGGTGAGGGGCATGCTCCTCATCCTTTGCGCTGCGACGTTGTCCTACCTCGCGGCGAGGCGGATCCGGCGCCTCCTCTTCGAACGAATTCGGACATGTTTCTGCGAAAATTCTGAGGCTCCGGCCGCCACGATAGGCAATGCCTCGCCACTTCATCGGCAGGACCGCTGCCATCGTGCGGAGCCGACGTCCAACTCGGCCGCGACGGGTGCCCGGCACGTCCTTCCCCTTCAATCGGCGATCGATTGAGAACCTGACCCCCTTTTCTCACCCCGGCTCGTCGAGGACCATGAGAGCGAATGTCGGGAACGCTGGACCGACGTCGCGCTCGGCGGCAACCCCATCCGGCTGTCGCCCGGCAGTCTCATCATTGACCTGGGACGAGCCTCATCATGATCAGCTCGGGGATTTTCGAACAAGCCCGGAGGATAGACAAAGACCTACAATCGATCGGTCGCTTCCGCCAGTCTCTCGGGGGAGGAGTGCCTTGAAGCTGCCAACCCGGAGGGAATTGCTTGTGTGTCTGGCGATCACCCTATGCCTCTGCGCTTACCTCTTCCACCCGTTCTACTTATCCGAGAACTTCGGCAAGCCTCTCGGGCAGGACACTCCGACCGAGCCTCCCGACGAGGCAAATCGGTTGGTGCATCCCCTCGGGTTTTCGATCGTCTATCCCCCGAATTGGGTGCCGAGGATCCAGGTCGAAGACAAGTCGATCGTCGGGGAGCCCAGGAAGTTAATCCCGAGTCGAACCTCAGCGACGATCTATGCAAGGAAACTCGGGGTGATCGCGCCCGAACTCTCGGAATGTCGGCCTATCGAGTTCCAGGGGCAGCCCGCCTATGAGGAATCCTCTCGGAGGGACGGGAACTGGGATGAACCGCCTCGGTTCAGCCACCACATATTCTTCCAACGTCGGGGCGATTGGTATCAGCTCAGCTACTGGATCGGTGCAGACCCGCCGGCTCTTCCCGAGACGATCCGTCGATTCATCAATACCTTTCGAGCCAAGTGACCTCCCATAGATTCCGCCGACAGCCCATTCGAGATAAATTGATGTCGCCGACGTCAACGATGACGCACGTAGTGAGGCCCATCGACGAGGGGTTTCATCCTCGTGCGGGATCATTTCACGCCATTTTTGCGCCGTCTACAGGTGGGATGCAATGCCTTTGACGAGCATCCCGGTCGCCTGGCTTCGGCACGGCAATTGCTCTCAGGGTGATGGCCTTGCTCTCATTCCTTCCGAAGCTTCCAGCTCCCTCTAGGCAAACCGAATATGCGTACGACCGTCATGCGTGCGGATTCCAAGTCGAAAACCGTGCCCGCGGCGCCCAAGAGCATGGCGCCGACGGAGGCCCGACATCCGGGCATGGGCGCGATCCCTTATGAGGTGGGGGTGGCCTTCCGGGTGTGGGCTCCCCATGCGGAGCGTGTCTTCGTCGTCGGCGACTTCAACGAGTGGAAGGAAGACGCCACGCCGATGGAGCACGAGGAACACGGCTACTGGTACGCCGACGTCCCCGAGGCGAGGGTCGGCGACGAATACCGCTACCTGATCGTCAACGGCGAGGCCCGGCTCTCCCGCATCGACCCGTACGCGAGGCAGGTGACGAACTCGGTCGGCAACGCGGTCGTCCAGGATCCCGAGTTCGACTGGGAAGGCGACGCCTTCACGATGCCCGGCTGGGACGAGCTGGTCATCTATGAGATGCACATCGGGACCTTCAACGACGATCCGGGCGGCCCCGCCGGCACCTTCGCCGACGCCGAGGAGAAGCTCCACCACCTCAAGACGTTGGGCATCAACGCGATCGAGGTCATGCCGGCCGCCGAGTTCGCCGGCGACTTCTCCTGGGGTTACAATCCCGCGCACATCTTTGCGATCGAGAGTGCCTACGGCGGACCCGCCGCGTTCAAGTCGTTCATCAAGGCCGCGCATCGGCTCGGGATCGCGGTCATCCTCGACGTCGTCTACAACCACTTCGGCCCCGGCGACCTCCACCTCTGGCAGTTCGACGGCTGGAGCGAGAACAACGGCGGCGGGATCTATTTCTACAACGACTGGCGATCGGAGACCCCCTGGGGCAACTCCCGGCCGGATTACGGCCGTGGCGAGGTCCGCCAGTTCATCCGCGACAATGCCATGATGTGGCTCGAGGACTACCACGTCGACGGCCTCCGCTACGACATGACCCTCTACATCCGCCACGTCCGAGGCAACGGCGACCCAGGCGCCCAACTCCCGGATGGCTGGGGCCTCGCCCAGTGGATCAACGGCGAGATCCGCGATCGCTTCCCCGGCCGGATCACGATCGCCGAAGACCTCCAGAACGACTGCTGGATCACCAAGGGCGCAGGCGTCGGCGGTGCAGGCTTCGGCTCGCAGTGGGACGCCGGGTTCGTCCACCCGATCCGGGCGGCCGTCACCGCGATGCACGACGAGGAACGGGACATGGTCTCGGTCCGTAACGCCATCGTCCACGGCTACAACGGTGACGCCTTCCAGCGTGTCGTCTACAGCGAGTCGCACGACGAGGTCGCCAACGGCAAGGCCCGCGTTCCCTCGGAGGTCGACAAGTTCTCCGCCGACAGCCTCTACGCCAAGAAGCGCTCGACCCTCGCCGCCGGCCTGGTGATGACGGTCCCCGGCATCCCGATGCTCTTCCAGGGCCAGGAATTCCTCCAGCACGGCTGGTTCCAGGACACCGTCCCGCTCGACTGGGAGCTCAGCGACCGGCACGAAGGCATCGTGGGACTCTACGGCGACCTCATCGCCCTGCGGCTCGACCGCAGGGGGGCCACACGAGGACTTCGAGGTCATCACGCCGATGTGTATCACGTCAATAACATCGACAAGGTCGTCGCCTTCCGACGTTGGGATCAGGGAGGCGCCGGGGACGACGTGATCGTCGTCGCTAATTTCTCCTCGAAGACGTTCACCAACTATCGGATCGGCCTTCCCGCAGAGGGTACCTGGAAGCTCCGCCTGAACAGCGATTGGAACGGCTACAGCCCGGACTTCGCCAACACCCCCGCGTGCGATATGACGGGCCACGCCGGTTGCTACGACCACCAGCCGTGCCACGGTGAGATTGCGATCGGCCCCTACTCGGTCCTGATCTTCTCCCAGGATCGTTAGGAAGTAGACAGTAGACAGTAGACAGTAGACAAAAGTGAGGATGAAAGTATTATGAAGTAAATCGTTGCAGGCAGCAGTTCTATAGATGACCTGTTCGTGCGGACTCCGCAGAACTGGACATTGGTCGGCAAAGACGATACTGGCACGCCGGCGGGAACACGAACACCCGCCGGCGTCTCGCGTTTTCGAAACTTGTCTTTCGCAGGGTTGGGCCTACCCACTCGAGTGAGCCAGGTTTAAGATAGGTAAGTCGTTCGACTTCCGACATCACGATTCTTCGAGAACCGGTCGCGATTCAAGAACGTGGATCGAGGGCCGAGAGGACTTCGGGTGTCGAGGTAGCAATCATCGCGAGTCCGTGACATTTCTCTAGATCCTGAATGTCTTCGAACGGGCTCGGCCGCGGCCACATTCGAGAAGTTCTCGTAGACGTGTCCTGACTCGTGGGCTGCGAAGAATCGGGGCGGATCGGTTGTGGGATCGTCCTCCTCGTGGGCGCGAGTCGACAGTCGCATCGCCGAGTTCAAAGCGCCGTCGGACGGCGTACTCGATCGTCGGAGGGACCCCATCCTGGCCCGAAAGGAGCGGATGGATGAGCGACGTGATCACGCTCGAGGGGGTTGGCGACGTCTATGCAGCGAAGCTCAGGGCGGTCGGGGTCGCCACGGTCGAGGCCTTGCTCGAGCGAGGGGCTTCGCGAGAAGGCCGCGGGCGGCTCGCCGAGGAGTCAGGGATCAGCGAAGCCCTCATCCTCCGCTGGGTGAACTTCGCCGACCTGTTCCGAGTCCCTGGGGTCGGGACCCAATACTCCGAGCTACTCGAGGCGGCGGGGGTCGACTCCGTCCCGGAGCTCGCCCAGCGCAACCCGGCGAACCTGCACGTGAAGCTTGTCGAGGTGAACGAGGCAAAACACCTCGTCCGGCAGGTCCCGAGCCTCGCTCAAGTCACCGGTTGGATCACGGAGGCGAAGACCTTGCCTCGGGTCGTCACCCATTGACGGTCGGCCCCGACTCTCGTTCGGTAAAGAGACCAAGCTCGGTGCGAGGTTGCGGGGACACCCGGCCTCGAGATCGTCGTCGCTATAGTCGCTATAACAGAAGACGAAGGGGACTCTGATGGTTCGCTCTCCACTCTCGAACGTTGTCAGCTCGCTCGCGTTGGCCGTCGCAATCGCGATGGGCCAGGGCATTCCGGCGCATGGGCAGACGCCCACCAAGCCCGGCGTCATCCCCAAGGTCAAAGCCAAGCTCAAGTCGAAGGCCGAGGAGCGTGCGAAGGCCAAAGCCGAGGCCGAGGAAAAGTCCGAGCCCAAGGCCGGGGCGATGCTCGACCTGAACAAGGCGACCGCCGAGGAGCTCGAGAAGAACCTCCCGGGCGTCGGCGCGGTGACGGCCAAGAAGATCGTCGCCGGCCGTCCCTACACCAAGGTCGACGACCTGGCCAAGGCGGGCGTCCCGGCCCGGACGATCGAGGGGATCCGCTCGATGGTCTTCATCGGCGCGACCCCCGCCGCCAAGCGGGCCCGCGCCACGGCCACGCCCAAGTCTTCGGCGGAGGAGATGGCGAAGGCCCCGATCGACCTCAACTCCGCCAGCCTCGCCGATCTCGAGGCCTTGCCCGGCATCGGCCCCGTCCACGCGAAAGCCATCATCGCCGACCGCCCCTACAAATCCGTCGATGACCTCGACCGCGTCAAGGGGCTCGGCAAGGTCCGGATCAATGCAATCCGGAGCCTGGTGATCGCCACCACCGAGGCCGCGCCCGCGCCCGTGCCCGCCGCCGTCGAGGCGAAGGCCACCAAGGCCATGGAGCGTAAGGCTGCCAAGGCCGCAACGAAACCCGCCACCAAGCCCGCCGCGACGTCACCCCTCGCGGGCGGCAAGCGGATCAACATCAACACCGCCACCAAAGCCGAGCTCATCGAAGCCCTCCCGGGCATCGGCCCCGTGAAATCCCAGGCCATCATCGACACCCGCCCCTTCAAGACGATCGAAGACATCATGAAGACCAAGGGGATCAAGGAGGGCGAGTTCTCCAAGATCAAGGACATGATCACGGTCGAGTGAGGTGGGTATAACCTGAGAACTGGCCTGCTTGTTCAAAGGCCGGTCCGTCCGAGTTGGACCGCCTCATAATCTTCGGCCGCTGCGGGGCCGCGCGAAGCTTCGGGGGTTTTGGCAGGATCTTGGGATGGACGAAGATAACGCGGCCCGTCGACCCTCGAAGATTTGACAGGAGGAGACCTCCAGGGAGGTTTTCAGGCTTTGGCGATTTAAATTCGAAGGCCAACCGAGAAGCTATCGAGGCTGAACGAGGCTCAGCTCCCATTTCCGTCGTATGCTCGGAGAGATGCGCAAATCAAAGACATCGTAAGAGAGAGCTGTAAATGGCCGGTCCGGACGGATCCAGGCCATGATATCCTCAAACCAAAGCTCGCGGATTTGTGTTGCGCTCGCTACTCCGAGGGCAAGCTGAAATCTTCTTACGAGAGGCAACAGGTAGTGTTCGACGTGGTACTCGTATGCTTCCAAAAGATCGGGGCGATTCAGCTTTAGGACCCTGATCGTCTCATATCCTCGAATGCTTCCGTTGCGGGCAAAGGCATTCCATCGGGGACGGCCTTGCTGCGACACGGGTCTGAACTGGATATGGCGTAGCGGATTGTCACGGCAAGGGTCGATGAGCAAGGGACTCTCGGAGCGAATCGATTTGTCTTCGGGAAGCAGGACGGGACTCCCTGCGGCCAGAGGGAATTGATCACCCTTGGCGCTTTCGTTGCAGTTCTTGCAGGCGAACAACAGGTTCCCCCACGTCCAAGCAAGCCACCAATACCCGTGATCCGGAAATCCGACTCCTCGTGTAGCGCGAATCGCGGGACGGAAATGCTCGAGGTCGTTGTGAGATGCCTCAAGATAGTTGTTTTCGCAGTAACAACACTTATTATGCTGTGCCGACCTGAGGTCCTTCCTGACCGCCGTATATCGACGTCCGAGCTCGGTACGTATGGGAGACCTTCCCAGGGTCAATGGCCGAATGCGGGCCAATTCCGCCAGACGGATTCCTCGCAAGTTTCTCGGCTCCGGACCTCGACGGATTCGGATCACGTCCGTTTACCTCGCCCTGCAACCTTCTTCTTCCGGGGCGTCGGCTCCCAGCCCGGGTCCACTCCCGCACCTTGAAGCCGCACGAGGATCGCCGCCAGCTCCCGATCCTCATCATCCGTCCGTCCAGGGTCGCTCGACAGGTAACCGTATCGTTGGAGGTCGGCCCCGACATCCGTGGGATACAGGCGATCGATCCCGAAGAACGTATTGTAGATTTCACTCCCTGTCATCAACGAAGGCGATTGGTCCGCCTTCTTGACCTGGACATTCCCCTCGTCATCCTGGAAGACGTGGAAGATCTCGTCCGCTTCCAGGCCGGGCAGGAGCATGGGCGAGTGGGTCGTCGCCACGAACTGCAAGCGGGGGAACACCGCTTTGAGGGCCTGGATGAGGCCCAACTGCCACGTCGGATGGAGATGGATGTCCAACTCGTCGATCAGGACGAGGCCCTCCATCTCATCGAGCGGAACGGCTTCGCCGGCATCCCAGAAGATCTGGCCAACGAGATCGGCAACCCAGGAGATCATGGATTGATATCCATGAGAGAGCCAGGTTGCCGGAATACTAACCAAGTCCTCACCGGCCTGGAATCTGAAAAGATGCGCATCGGCGAGCGACTTCGCCTTCTTGGCCTCGTCCCATCGGCCAAGGCTCACGGATTGAATCCTGGGGAGCAGCCGCCTTTCCTCGATCAGTGCTCGCAGCAATACATCGGCGTACGATTCTGAGAGCGCTGCGTTTTCGAAGAGCTCGAGGAATCCGGTACCGATGAGGCGCCGGCGATCGAAGAGCGGGGCCAATCGATCCAATACAGGGTCGGCCAGATTCTCGACTTCCATCGGAGGAGGCAGGGATCTCGTTACCCCATAGCCTGCGACGAACCAATGGGATAGACCTCGAGCTCTCGCCACTTGCAGGGGATATGTCAGTTCCTTCTTCCCGTTCCCGCTGTTGTAGGAAACGGAATCACCGGTCGTAGAATTCAGATATTGAGAATTGCCGAGAAAAATGCGGAATCCGTCGAAAATCGTCAAGGTCGAGAAGAGATCGGGAGTCCCTTTATAGCTCGGATCGAGCCCAGGAAATTCTCGCCCTTTCCTCGCGGCACCGAACCCGAAGAGGGCGCCAATCGTGCTCGATCCGCCCGGGTTTCGACGGTCGGCCAACGACCTCGCGTCGGTGAGTAGTTGATTGGCCCGATCCGGGCCGCCCGCAGCCAAGGCGATCGCCTGGAGGATCGTCGTCTTGCAGAGTCCATTCTCTCCGACGAGGACAGTCCAGGGTCGAGGTTTTCCGTCTCGAGTGAACGGGATCCTCACGTTGTTCAGCAATTTGACGTTAGAAAGATGAAGTTCTTTAATGAACATGACTGATTATTTCAAAGTTTAGGGACGGATGAAACTCGAGTGCTCCTGGTGAACGGATCGAGGCGAGCACTTCCAACTCACCCGCGACACCATTTTCCTCCGGTTGCGACAACCTGCTGATATTAGACGACAGGACGTGCGCGACCACCAGCCCTGGTCCTGAGTTGACCGGGCCGGACGATGATCGGCCGACGTCGAGCGTTGAATCGCTTGACGTGCATGCCTCGATAAATAGCCGGGCGCGGTTGCTTACGCCAGGATCTCCTTGATGACGTGCCCGTGGACGTCGGTCAATCGGCGGTCGATGCCGTTGTGGCGGAACGAAAGGCGGGTGTGGTCGATGCCGAGGAGGTGCAGGGCGGTGGCGTGGAGGTCGTAGCAGTAGATGGGGTTCTCGGCGGCCTTGTAAGACCACTCGTCGCTGGCGCCGAAGGTGGTGCCGCCCTTGATGCCGCCGCCGGCGATCCAGGAGGTGAAGGTGAAGGGGTTGTGGTCGCGGCCCTTGCCCCCCTGGCTGCACGGCATCCGGCCGAACTCGGTCGTCCAGATGACGAGGGTGTCGTCGAGGAGGCCGCGGGTCTTCAGGTCTTTGAGGAGGGCGCCGGCGGGCTTGTCCATGCTCCGGCCCATGTCGCCGTGGTCGCGGGCGAGGTCTTCGTGGGAGTCCCAGTTCCGCCGGGGGAAGCCGTTGTCGGCGCCGCTCCAGACCTGGACGAACCGGACGCCGCGCTCGAGGAGTCGGCGTGCGATCAGGCAGTTGCGGCCGAAGTCCTCGGTGATCGGCTCGTCGAGGCCGTAGAGGGTCTTGGTCGCGTCGGTCTCGCCCGAGAGGTCGAGGACCTCGGGGGCGCTGAGCTGGAGCTTGGCGGCGAGCTCGTACGAGGCGATCCGGGCGTCGAGGCGTGAGTCGCCGTCGCGGTCGGATCGGTGCGAGCGGTTGAGGGAATTTAAAAGCGCGAGGCCGTCGCGCTCGCCCTCGGGGGAGACGCTCGGGTCGTCGGGCGGGAAGAGGTCGAAGATCGGGTTCTTCGAGCCGGCGCGGACCATCGTCCCCTGGAACGAGGCGGGCAGGAACCCCGCGCCCCAGTTCGCCGGTCCGTTCGGGGCGTACCCGCGCGAGTCGGGGAGGACGACGAACGACGGGAGGTCGTCGGTCAGGCTTCCTAGCCCGTACGAGACCCAGGCGCCCATGCTCGGGAAGCCCGGCAGGACGAACCCGGTGTTCTGCATGAACGTCGCGGGGCCGTGGACGTTCGACTTGGAGATCATCGACGGCAGGAACGCGATGTCGTCGACGCACTCGGCCATGTGCGGCACGAGGTCGCTCATCCACTTGCCGGATTCCCCGTACTGCCGCCATTTCCAGGGGCTCTGCATGACCGCGCCCGGCGAACTTTGGAACAGCTCGACCTTGCCGCCGGGGTCGAACTTCTCGCCGTGCTTCTTGATCAGGAGCGGCTTGTAGTCGAATGTGTCGCACTGGCTGGCCGCGCCCGACATGAACATCTGCACGACCCGTTTGGCCTTCGCCGGGTGGTGGAGCCCGCCGTTGAGCGCGGCGCGGGCCTTAGGATCGGCCGTCCCCGCGAGGAGGCCCTCGGATCCGAGCAGGTGCGCGAGCGCGACGCCGCCGAGGCCCCCGCCCAGCCGCCAGAGGAATTCGCGACGATCGACATGGGTGGCCGTCATGGTTTCTTCTCGGGGGTGGGCGACGCCTCGGGCGCCTGCTTCTTGGCCTCGACGTCCTGGCCGTTCTGGTGCAGGACGAGGTGGGTGGTCTTCCCTCGCGCGTCCTTCTCGAAGGTGATCGACGCCTCGACCACCTTGTAGAAGAACGACGTCTCCGACTCGGGGTAGATCTCGTATCGCGCCTGGCCGGTCAGTTGGGCCATCAGACGGTCGCCTTCGCGGGTGATGGCGAAGGTCACCTTGGACGCGTCGTCGACGTATCGGCCTACGTAGGCATCGAAGACCTTGGGGTCGAGCGTGATCGCCTTGCGACGGCCCGGGATCGTGTATTTCTCGCCGAGGGCGATCGCCACGAGGTCCCGGGCGATCGCGCCGACGTTCGGATCCTCGACGTTGCTCAACGCGACGGCGCAGACCTTGTCGTCCGGGAGCCGGAAGATCGAGCTCGAGAACCCGTTGATCCCGCCGTTGTGCGTCACCATCGGCCGGCCGAACACCTTGCCGGAGACCCAGCCGTAGCCGTACCCGTCCTTGAACGGCGTGAACATCTCCTTGAGGGTTTTCTGCGGCACGGGCGTGTCGCCGAGGAGCCCCTGGTCCCAGAGGAAGAGGTCGTCGACCGTCGAATACAGGGCCCCGGCGGCGTGGGGGATCGACATGTCGATCGGGGCCGCGTTGACGAGGAGGAAGAGCTTCCGCGAGTAGCCCGACGCCCGGTGCTTGAGGATCGGCGAGGCGCTGTCGTAGCCCGTGCTGTTCATCTTCAGGGGGTCGAAGAGATTCTCGCGGAGGAAGCCGACGTAGCTCCGTCCCGAGGCCGACTCGATCACGCGGCCGAGCAGGATGTACCCCGAGTTGCTGTACTTGAACTTCGTCCCCGGCTTGAAGTCGAGGGGCTTGTCCTTGAAGCGGCCGACGAGCGCATCGAGCGTCGTCGGGATCTCCATCGTCTTGGCGAACTCGGGGAAGTCGGTGTAGTTCGGGATGCCCGACGTGTGGGTCAAAAGGTGTTGGACCGTGACGTCGTCCCAGGTCTTGGGGCTGTCGGGGAGGTACGTCTTGATCGGCTTGTGGATGTCGAGGTTGCCACGATCACGCAAGAGCATGACGGCCGCCGCGGTGAACTGCTTGGTGACGGATCCGATCCGGAACTTGGTCTCCGGCGTATTCGGGACGTCGTGCTCGAGGTTGGCCATGCCGTAACCCGCCCGGGCGAGCACCTTGCCGTCACGCGCGATCAGGATCGAACCGCTGAACCGGTCGTGCTCGACGCGGGCGCGCATGTACTCGTCGACCTTCGAGGCCACGTCCTCGGCCTTGGCGTCGGAGACACCGACGAACCAGGCGATCGCGAGGGACGCGATCACGGTGCCTCGCCGACGACGCCCATTTTCCCCAACCCCAGCACGTCCCGTCATTGTCGAACACCCTCGGGCCCGCCAGAGCCTAGTCAATGAACATGAATTCGTTCGTGTTGAACAGGAGCCGGCAGGCGTTCGCCAGGCCGTGCTTCCCGGCGTAGGCGACGAGGGCCGAGCGTTCCTCGGGGCGGGGCGGGCGTCCCAGGGCGAGGAGGTAGGCCGACTCGACGCGACGACCGGGGTCGTCCTCCATGGCTTCGAGCCGGCGGGCGAAATATTGCGACTGCTTGACCATGAACAGGTCGTTGAGCATCGCCAGGGCCTGGAGCGCGGTGATCGTGGTCGGCCGGACGGGCGTGTTGATGTTCGGGTCGGCGCAGTCGAGCGACTCCAGGAACGGGTTCGGCACGCTCCGGACGACGAACCGGTAGACCGTCCGACGCCGGACCTGGGGGTTGTCGATCTTGTCGGGGGCGGTGTGGTCGTAGATCGGCGAGTGGTCGTCCTTGAACCGGAAGAGGTCGAAGCCGGGCCCCCCCATCTTCGGGTCGAGCGTCCCGCTGACGGCGAGCACGCCGTCTCGGATCGACTCGGCGTCGAGCCGCTGGCGGTTCATCCTCCAGAGCAGCCGGTTGTCGGCGTCGATCGCCGCCGAGTCCGGGTCGTGCCGCGACGACTGGCGATACACCGCGCTCGTGACGATCGTCCGGTGCAGGGCCTTGAGCGACTGCCCGTGTGCGAGGAACTCGACCGCGAGCCAGTCGAGCAACTCGGGGTGGGTCGGCTTCGACCCGTTGCGGCCGAAGTCGTTGGGGGTGTCGACGATCCCCCGCCCGAAGTGATAGTGCCAGGCCCGGTTCACGATCGATCGCCAGGTGAGCACGTTCTTGGGATTCGCGACCCACTCGGCCAGGGCCGCCCGCCGCCTCCCCTCGTCCTCCGAGCCGCTCGAGGCGAAGTCGGAGTCGAGCCCCGCCAGGCACGAGAGGGCCCCCGGGGCGACGAGTTCGCCGGGCTGCTCGACGTCGCCTCGTCTCAGAAGGTTGATCGCCCTGGGGGCATGGGGCAGGGGGGCATAGACCTGCGTCTTCGCGTCGAACGACTTGAGCCGGACCTCGATGGCGGCGACCTCGGCCGTCGCCTGCTCGAGTTCGAGCCGCGCCGAGGCACCCACCAGGGAGTCCCAGAGCGCCTTGCGGCGACCTTCCAGGACCTGGGCCTGGTATTGCAGCTCGTTCCGCTGCGAGGCGAGCGAGGCCGTCTGGGGGTCGTCGAGGCTCGCGAGCTTGGTCCGGCTGTCGAACCCGTCGACCAGGTTCGCCTTGGACCATCGCCCGGCCTCGATCGAGTCGAGCGCCGAGACCTCGGCGCCGGGGGCGAGATTCTTGCCGCCGGAGATGACCTCGAGCTCGCCGAGGGCGAAGACGAAGTCGTTGATCCGCGTCCAGAGCCGTGAGGCCGAGACCCGGACGAACCGCGCGGGGCGCCGGCCGGCCCGGACAATGTAGGGCCGGGCGCCCGGGTTGGGGAAGTCGGCGTCCGAGTGGTCATCGAGGACGACGGGGTTGGCGAAGTCGGCGGTGTCGGAGACTTCGACCCGGAACCGGAGGGGGAAGCCGAAGCCGGGGCGGTCGGGGAGGAAGTCGGTCGGATGCGTCGGGATCAGGCGAATCTCGTCGATCGAGACGGCCCGCCCGAGGTCGACCTGGACCCACTTCACGACGTCGGGCGTCGCCGAGACGGCGCTGTGGTAGCCGTTCGTCGCGCTCGGGGTCGAGGCGGCCGGGTTCGGCAACGCGGCGAGCTCGCGTTTCAGGGCGGCGACCTCCTCGTCGAGCCTGGTGAGCTCGGGGCTCGTCGTCTCGCGGGCCTGGGTCGCGAGGGCGTCCCGGCGCTTCGCGAGGGTGGCCTTCCTCGCCTCGAGCTCGGCCTTCGCCTCGGCGTCTTCGCGAGTCAGATACGGGCGGTTGCCGCGATCGACGCCCGCGAAGACGGCCTGGAGCCGGTAGTAGTCTTTCTGAGGGATCGGGTCGAACTTGTGGTCGTGGCAGCGGGCGCAGTGGACGGTCAGGCTCTGGAACGTGGACATCGCGTTGGCGAGCATGTCGTCGCGGTCGTTGAGCCGGGCCTTGTTCTTGTCGACGGTCCCTTCGCGGAGCTCGACGTGGCCGACGAAGTCCCAGGGGCCCGCGGCGACGAACCCGGTGGCGACGATCCCCTGGGGATCTCCGGGCCAGAGGACGTCGCCCGCAAGCTGCTGCTTGATGAAGTCGGCGTAAGGCTCGTCGCGGTTGAACGCCCCGATCACATAATCGCGATAGGGCCAGGCCTGGTCGCGCCTCTTGTCCTTGTCGTAGCCGTGGGTGTCGCCGTAATGGACGACATCGAGCCAGTGCCTCCCCCAGCGCTCGCCGTAGTGGGGCGAGGCGAGGAGGCGGTCGACGACCGTCTCATAAGCGTCGGGCGACGTGTCGCCGACGAAAGCCTTGACCTCCTCCGGAGTCGGCGGGAGCCCGTGCAGGTCGAAGGTCAGGCGGCGGATCAGGGTACGACGGTCGGCCTCGGGGCTAGGCACAAGCCCTTTCGCCTCGAGCCCGGCGAGGATGAACGCGTCGATCGGCGTGCGGACCCACCCCCTGGACTTGACCTCGGGCAGCTTCGGCCGCGTCAGGGGCTCGAACGCCCACCACGCCTGCCCTTCGAACCGGCGATCCTTGAGGGCCATCCCCTCGGGCCAGTGGGCCCCCTGTTCGATCCAGGTCCGGACGCTCGCCACCTGTTCGGGGGGCAAGGGGGCGCCGTTCTTGGGCATCTCGGGTTTATCTCCCGAGATCGCCTCCAAAAGCAGGCTCTCGTCGGGGTTCCCCGGCACGATCGCCGGCCCGCTCACCCCTCCTTTGCTCAGGGCCTTGGCCGTCGTGAGCGCGAGCTTACCCTTCGGCGCGTCCTCGCCGTGGCAGCTCACGCAACGCTTCTCCAGCAGCGGCGCGACGTGCTCGCGGAAGAGCCGATCATCCCCCGCCGAGGCCGCGCCGGGCGCAACCATCGCCGCCCCCAGCAAGAGGATCCGCCGCATTCTCATCGTGATGGCCCACCCGGGGTTGCGCTCGCCGAAGGCTGGTCCGACCAATCGCATTGTTGACGCGGCCGAACGGCACTGTCAAGGGCGTCCCGGTGACTGAAGTTATGCTGATTTTATGTGATTAATCGAATTGGAAGGTTGGTGATAATCCGTTGGTCCGGAATGTTGTGGGCGGATCGAGGTGAACGAACCGGATGAGAACGGCGAGGTCGTGAAGCCGAAACCCTGAGAGAGTCGAAGTCTAGGAGCCTGTCCAAGAATTAAGTCGTTTTTGCAGTAACAGGTTGCGTATTTTCTTAATATGGCAAATCGCCGTTTTCCCCGAGATTTCGAAAACCGGCGCGGCGGCCAATCGACGTAAGTCCTTAATGTGCCATTAGTTGATTCTTGGACAGGCTCCTAGGGGGAAAATTGGGGTGGCCCTGATTTCTTCGATCGACGATGAGGCGAAAAATGGCGAGGGACAAGCAGGGGTTGGACGGTTTATCAATCGAATAAGTACAGTTTTTCTTCGAAGCTATCATACCATCGATCGATTTTGCTGGTTATGGTGTTTAGTGCGGAGTCGTCCGCAAGCTGGCATGTAAATCGCTCGTGGATTCTTAGCTTGGGAGCAGAATCCGCCAAGACGGGTTCAGCTTGCCAAGCGTAGTAGCCTACGTCCTCTTTCATCGAGAATAGGAGGATAATGACTGGCATTGAGAGTGAGGAAATCTGCCGACGTTTCCGGAAATCGGCACCCAGGTGAGCGTCTGCAGTGCGTGCATCCGGGAGGGAAAGGCTCGTCCCCTTCACAATGACCCCGAAGAGTCGTTGCAGTCTGCTTTCGGAAGTGATTTTGGCAATTTGGTCTATATCTAATAGATGGTCGACTCCGAAAACTTCGACATTCAGAGAGCCGGTCAGAAACACTTGTGCCATTGCTTCGGAACGACGACCGATGATGGATGAAGAAGAGGTTTGCATGGAAGTACCACTTATGAGAAGTTCGAGTCGAGCATGCGATTGACGGACGTGGTCCAGTAGGTGTCTACCTCGTTCCAAAGCCGCAATAGGTTCGGACAGTTGAGCTCGTTTGCGATAGGTATGCCCCTGAATCCTCGAGTTGATTGCGGTGTAATGGCCTTTATAAAACCTTGCTTGGAGTCTATGTCGATGCCGACAACGTAAGCGGGAAAGCCGAAGGCTTTCATTTGGAGCACGTCTTTTTTAGCGACAGCCACATCGAGTTTCTTTCCAGGACCGTTGCCGAGATAACGCGATCTGGTCGATTTAATCTGCACGAAGAACATTGCGGAACGAGCGTTCGGATCGATCAGTTCCACACAGAAATCTGTCGTAGGATGCTTGTCTCCAAGGAAGGTTTCGGAGAACCATGGCCTCCCATTACACCATTCGCTGATAATGACGGCAAATATGCTTTCGCCCCGCTTCCCTATGCGGTCCTTGAGGTTCATCCCGAATACCCGGGGTGTCTTGCGTTGCCTCCCGACAAAGGGACTGGGCCTGGGGCGACCATTTCAGCCTCTCAGGTTAACAAAAGAGGGCGTTTATCGGAAGGGTCGGGTTTAGGAATTACGTGGACCTCAGGAGGAGCCGACCTCGTGCTCTTCGGTAGGTAGATAGGGTTCCAAAACGCTCGCCGGGAAGTCCGGACGCCCGGTGAAGGGCGTCCGGACTCCTTTGGACGAGTGTTCAACGGAGGCTGTTGAGGAACGCGACCAGGTCGAGGAACTCGACCGGGGCCAACGTCGCGGCCAGGCCTTCGGGCATGCTGCTCTGCTTGAGGGTGGTCCGCTCTTCGATGTCGGGCACCTTGATCTCACGCTTCTCCTTGCCGTCGAAGATCACGACCTGGTCCTTGGTCTCGGAGACCAGGAGGCCGGTGACGGTCTTGCCGTCGGCGGTGGCGATGGATGTGGCGAGATACTTGGGGTTGAGCTCGGCGTTGGGGTCGATGATCGACTCGACGACCTTGTAGCGGGTGAGGCGGCGGCCGACCGGTTCGGGGCCGTCCATCTGGGGGCCGAAGTCGGCCCCTTCGCTGCCGACCTTGTGGCAGGCGAGGCAGTTCCGCCGGAAGACGGCCTTGCCGCTCTCGACGTTGCCCCCTCTCATGTCGGAGAGGGCCTGGATCGCCTTGTTCTTGGCTTCGCCCGACTGCGGGTCCTTGCCGAGGAGGATTTGCAGGTAGGGGACGGCCTGCGCCCCGGTCTTGGACTGCGAGATGATCCCGTCGAGGAGCTTGCGGGCGGTCGGGTCGTTGCGGGTCAGGGTTCCCTTGAAGTAGTCGCCCTGCCAGGCCGCCTGGTTGGCCCCGAGGGCGGCCTCGGCGGTGTACTGGACCCAGTAGTCCTGGCCGTCGCGGAGCGCCGTGAGGACCGCCGAGGAGGCCTCGGGGGTCGCGAAGAAGCTCAGGCCTCGGCAGGCTTCGGTCCGGACCCGGCCGCTCTCGTCGTTGGCGGCGGCGATCAGGAGCGCCTGCGCTTCGGGAATCCCCTCGCGTTCGTCGGCGAGGACGCGGACGGCGGCGGCCCTGGCTTCGAGCTTCTTCGCCGACATGACCGACTTGAGCAAGGCGAGGTCGACCGCGTGGAACGTCTGCTGGACCCAAAGGGCCTCGCAACGGAGCCGGTCGAAGTCCTTGTCGTTCGGGTCGAGCCCGGCGACCCAGGTCTTGACGGCGGCGAGGGCGGCGGCTTGCGGCCGGGCCCTGAGTTCGATGTGGGTGGCGTATCGGGTCCGCCACTCGTACGCGCGGAACTGCTCGAGCAACTCGGCCTCGCTCTTGCCGTGCTGGGTCACGGGCTTGAGCAGGGGCTTCCCGTTATAGACCAGGCGGTAGAGCCGGCCGTTGGCGTGGTCGCGGTTCGGGTCGCGCTGGGAGTATTGCATGTGGCCGATCAGCGGGTTCGCCCAGTCGCCGAACCAGAGCGCGCCGTCGGGGCCGATCCTCGGGTCGACCGGCCGGAAGTGCTTGTCGGTCGACTTGATCAGGTCGAAGGCCGTCTTGGGATCGGCCGGGTCGTGCCGGACCCGGACCCCCTTGTACCCGGCGCCGTCGTCGGAGAACGTCCAGCGCGGCAGGCCATTCATGTTGATCACGCAGGCGTAGACGAACTGTCCCTGGACGTCGTCGGGGAAGTGGCGGGACATGAGGAACTCGCTGCCGACGACCGGCCGCATCCCCTCGATCGGGAAGACCGGGTTGAGGCCCTTCCGGCCCTGGTACTGGGCGCCGGAGAGCGGGGTGTCCCAGTGCTGGTTGGCCCCGGTGCCGTCGCCGCAGAACCCTTGGCCCCACTCGTTGAAGACGTAGCACCAGGGGTTGCCGTAGCCCGGCGTGACGTAGTGGCGGACCTTGAGGGTCCGGGGGTCGAGCACGTACGAGCCCGATGAGCCGAAGTTGCGGAAGGGGCCCCAGGGGGTCTCGACCGTCGTGCTCATCGCGATGCCTTCGAGCATGTAGAGCAGGCCGCCGGGCCCGAACTCGAAGGCGTTGATCGTGTGGTGCGTGTCCTGGGTGGCCCAGCCGTCGATCAGGTGGACGACCTCATCGGCGACGTCGTCGCCGTCGGTGTCCTTGAGGAAGATCAGGCGGGGCTGGTCGACGACGATGACGCCGCCGTTCCAGAATTCGAAGCCGGTCGGGCAGTGGAGCTTATCATAGAATGTGATGCACTTGTCGGCCTTGCCGTCGTTGTCGGTATCCTCGAGGATCAGGAGCTTGTCCGAGGGCTTGGGCTGGCCGGGCTTCCACATCGGGTACGTGGGCATGGTGGAGACCCAGAGCCTCCCCTTGCCGTCGAAGCCGAGCTGGACCGGCTTGGCCAGCTCGGGGAACTGCTTCTCGTCGGCGAACAGCTTGATCTCGAACCCTTCGGGCACCGTGCAGGTCTTGATGAAGTCCTGGGGCGGGAGGATCCGCGGCCCGTCGGGCGACTCCGAGTACTTGTTCTGGCCGAACCGGGTCTCGGGCGTGATGAGCTCGCCGGTGTTGCTGTCGTCGGGCGTGGCGGGGACCTTCTTGCCATTGGCGATGTCCCAGACGTAGTGGTCGCGGACGGCCGCCATCGCGCGGATCTTCAGGAACTCGCGGGGGAAGGTCTGGGTATCCCAGGTCCGCCGGCCGCCGTAGACGTACCAGCCGTTGATCATCCGGTAGTCCTGGAGGTGGATCCAGGACTTGTCGTTGACCGCGGTGCGGAGGGTTTCGTAGTCGGTCGAGCCGACGTTGGCCGGGTTTTCCTTCGCGAACAAGGCCTTGTCGAGCACGATGCCGACGGCCTTGTCGCCGAGCTCGTTCAGGTGGCAGCCGTTGATGGTGTACTGGAGCCCCGGGGCCGCGGCGAACAGGGGGGCGGTCGGCGTGAACAGGTCGACGAACGCGAGCCCTCGCTTCGCGGCGACCTCGGCGACGGCCTTGGCGTAGAGCGCGAGCCGGGCATTCTCGGCCTTGCCCGACGGGAGGTTCGGGTCCTCGGGCGACTCGAACGCCATCGGCGAGACCAGGACGAACCGGGCGGGCGAGCCGGTGTCGTCGCGAGGATACGTCTTGGTGTAGTCGTCGAGGAACGTCTCGTAGTCGGCCTTGAACTTGGCGACCCCCGCCTCGCCGGCGTGCGACTCGTTCCACCCGAAGAACGCGATGAACGTGTCGGGCGAGAACGCCGCCAGGGGGTCGTCGAGCCGGGTGTAGTCGGTCGGCCGCTGGCGGAGGGACACCTCGTCGGCGGGCCAGCCGAAGTTGCGGACGACCAGCTCCTTCTCGGGGAACCGGCTGTGCAGGAGCGTCTCGAAGTGGCCGAAGAGGTTCATCCGCTCGGCGGACGAATTGCCGACGAAGGCGACCTTCTCGCCTTTGAAGAACTCGAGGGGGAGCTTGCTCGGGGCGAGCTTGGGACGAGTCGGGCGGGGCTGAGGTTTCAGCAAACCGGCGGCATCACTCTTCGATTGGGCTCTGGTTGTGCGGGGCGCGACGGCGATCGCGGCGACCAGCGCGGCGAGGGCCGCCAACGCCAGTTTTCGGGCCGGGAACAAGTGGCGAAAGTAGGGCAGCCGTGTCAAGGGACTGGGTCCTCGTCTGGGGTTCGCTGCGATCGCCTGGGCGGCGCTTTGGCATGGGGGCGGGAGCATCCGACTCGGAGCCGAGCCAACCCGGGGCTATTGCCAGGGTCCGAGTTTTCGCCCCATCTTCCCGAGACGGAGAACGACCGTCAATCATCCTCCGGCCGGCCGGCCAATTGCTCCCTCCATGATCGATGTGCGGACGAATTGCTGGAGATCATTAATCGCGAAAAATGTAAAAATGATGAAAGCGAGATAATTGCGTGCGTTGGCTTGACGTGAGGGCCCTTTCGAGCCCTTGGCGATGATGGGGACCGGCCCCGCCAGTGGCGGGCACATTGCTGGCCGGATCGCCATTGGTCGGCGATCCGCCCGAGCTTCGGATAGGATGCGTCGGGCCATAAGAGAGGACACCGATCCCCAATCGATGCGCCTACCCCGCCTACGCATCTGGCATTTCATGGCCGTCGTAGCGATTACAGCCTCGGGTGTCGTTGCGTACCTGTCCATCGCCGAGGATACCCATTGGCATGATTCGTACGTCAAGATCGGTGATCGCACTTTCTCGGAGGCATCCCCGGTCTTCTGGCTGGTCCTGATGGTTCCGGTCGCACTCCTCACCGGGACGGTCATGGCTTTCGTGTGGGCCGTGAAGACCTGTCGGAGACGCAAGGCGACCGCAGGGAATCACACGAGTGTGGATGAGCTTTCTCGACGATCCGATCGTCCCGCATCCCCCATTGCGATCGATCAAGTCACCAGAGCCTCACGCGGTCCTGCGGGGGGAGATAAAGCGTCTGGCCAGGGGTGACGTTGAAGGCGTCGTACCAGGCGTCGAGGTTCCGCACGACGCCGTTGACGCGGTACTGCGCCGGCGAATGATAGCCATTCTTGAGGAGGTAACGCATGGCGTTGTCGGTCGCGATGTAACGCCAGGTCTGTGCCCAGGAGAGGAAGAATCGCTGGGCGCCGGTGGTGCCGTCGAGCACCGGTGCCTTTCCCTGGTGGTGGTCACGCAAATAGAGCCGGTAGGCGCGATAGGCGACCGAGACCCCCGTCAGGTCGCCGATGTTCTCGCCCGATGTCTGTTTGCCGTTCACGTGGAGCCCGTCGATCGGCGAGAAGGCGGCGTATTGATCCACGAGTGCGTCGGTGTGTCGTTTGAAGTGGGCGGCGGAGTCCTTCGTCCACCGGTTGCGGAGCCGTCCCGAGCCGTCGAAGTTAGCCCCCTGGTCGTCGAAGCCGTGGCCCATCTCGTGGCCGATGATCGCGCCGATCGATCCGAAATTGACCGCGGGGTCGGCGTTCGGGTCGAAGAAGGGGGGCTGCAGGATGGCGGCGGGGAGTTCGATCGCGTTGAGCAAAGCGCTGAAGCTTGCGTTGACCGTCTGGGGGTTCTGATACCAAACCTCGCCCCGGTCGGAAGCGTCGAGTCGTGAACGCTGGAGCGTCCAGGATCTCGTCCAATTCGGCCTGGATCGGAGAGAGCCCGAGTTTCTCGAGGCGGTCCGTGTCGATGAAGCCGGCACGCAGGTCGAGAATCTGCTGCTTCGGGTCCCCGACGGGGGCTTTCGACCGACAGGCGTCGAGGATGATGTTTCTGATGTCCTGTTCGGTCGTCTTGCTGAGCTCGCTGAAGGCGCCGAAGTCCCAGGAATCGGCCGGCAGCTTCGTCGTCTTGATCCATCCTTCGTTGACGTAGGTGAAGAAGTCATCACCGAGTTGGACGTGTCGGCTGAAGTGTCGCGTTTCGACGCCCCACGCGCCGAACATGGCCTTACCGGTGGAACCCGACTCGGGCAGGGCTCCACCTGGCTTCGCCGTCGGAAGGTCATCCTCGGCCAAGCTCGCCGAAGGCCAGGGGGGTATGGTCGCAAGACCCAGGGCCGTTAAGAACACCGCGACGAGCGAGGTGACTGATGTCGTTCGGTGATCCCACATGATCGTGCTCCGTCGCAAGGGTTCAGGGCATCCCGGGCGT
Source organism: Singulisphaera rosea (assembly GCF_054877945.1). Classification (NCBI taxonomy): domain Bacteria; kingdom Pseudomonadati; phylum Planctomycetota; class Planctomycetia; order Isosphaerales; family Isosphaeraceae; genus Singulisphaera; species Singulisphaera rosea. The sequence continues at coordinate 56,223 of NZ_JBTYIP020000024.1, forward strand.
GTCGACACTTGCCAGCCCGGTCGATGTACCGACTTGTCGGCAAACCTCTCTTGCCGAAGTCGAAGGGGTTTTGTACCGGGTTAGCGCCCACGGCGGTTCAGGCGGCCGGATTCCGGTTCGGCTCCAAATTGACTGTACGTCTGTTGACATTTGGTCGATAACTCGTTTCAATCCCCGATGTCGGAATGCGACTGTTCAAACGACCACGTTGGGCTGGGTCACTTCATGGACTGGAGTGAATGGGCAGCCGGTCGATTTTCGGGGAACTGATGGCGGTCAATAGGGGAGTCGGGACGAGTGGATGAGGGGGGGCACTCCGTTGGGCCGGAGGGAGCCTCCCCATCCTCCCCACTCGAGCGAAGGAGCGTCGCGATGAATGCCGAGCCGCAGCAAGAACATCGTTGGCTGGAGCGGTTGGTCGGGGCGTGGACGTATGAGGGCGAGTACAGCATGGGGCCCGGCCAGCCGTTGGCGAAGAACGCCGGTTCCGAGGTCGTCCGGTCGCTCGGCGGCTTGTGGACGATCGGCGAGGGCGAGGGGGAGGCCCCGGACGGCAGCAAGGCGGAGACGGTGATGACGCTCGGGTATGACCCGGATGCGAAGCGCTTCGTCGGGACGTTCATCGCGTCGATGATGACGCACTTGTGGACCTACAGCGGCTCGCTCGACGAGTCTGGCAAGGTGCTCGCGCTCGACGCCGAGGGGCCAAGCTTCGTCGGCAAGGGCCTCCAGAAGTATCGGGATTGCATGGAGTTCGTCGACGACAATTGTCGGATCCTCACCTCGAGCCTTCAGGGTGAGGACGGCCAGTGGCGGGTCTTCATGACGGCCCACTATCGCCGGAAGGTTTGATTTCGCCGGGTCGTCGGCGATGGTCGTCCGCGGCCGTGCTCTCCAATTCAAAAGACCTTGGACCGGATCGATCGGGGAGATTTCCCATGACGACGACCTTGCGCAAGACGGGCGATTTCTGCTGGATCAACATCCTCACGCCGAAGCCGGCCGAGGCGATGGAGTTCTTCGCCGCGATCCTCGGCTGGAGATACTTCGAGATGGGGGGCATGGGCCACGGTATGCAGGTGGCCGGCCATAATATCGGCGGCCTCTTCGACCTCAACGGCCCGAACACGCCCCCCGGAGTGCCTCCTCATATCGGCGTGATGGTGAAGGTCGACGACGCCGACGCCACGGCGGAGAAGGTGAAGGCGCTGGGAGGCTCGGCGAAGGAACCGTTCGACGTCCTCGACAGCGGCCGCATGGCCGTCTGCTTCGACCCCAACGGCGCCGCGTTCGACGTTTGGCAGGCGAAGTCGATGCCGGGCAGCGACGCTCTACGCTCCTTGCATGGCGCGCCGAGCTGGACCGAGAACATGACGACGGACGTCGCGCGTGCCACCGAGTTCTACACCTCGCTCTTCGGCTGGACCTCCCAGGTGATGCCCATGCCCGGGATGGACTACACGATCTTCCGGAACGACGACAACCAGATCGCCGGCCTGATGCCCGTCCCGCCGGGCAAGGAATCCTGCGACATCAAGCCGCACTGGTCGACCTATTTCACCGTCGACGACACGGACCTCGCCGCCAAGAAGGCGACGGACCTCGGCGGCTCGCTCTTCGTGCCCCCCATGGACATCCCGGGCATCGGCCGGTTCTCCGGCATCGAGTCGCCCCAGGGAGTCAAATTCTTCGTGATCAAGTATTTGCCGAGGCATGAACCGAATTGACTGGCTCGTAAAAAGTTTAAATTGGGATTTGATGTTAATTTTAAGGGCTTGTGAATTGGATCTGCGGGTTCCTTCCCTGCACCCGCTTCGCTCCGTGAGCCGACCTGGTTTCTTCTTCCAGGACGGGTTTGAGGGCTGCCGTGCTGCAATCGCGGGGGCAAGAGATCCTCGCTTCCGGGTCCGGTAGCGTGGGTACTCCCGCTCCTCGACATAACGAGAACCTTCGACCCCCGGCGTTCTCTTCCACGCCGGGGGGTCGTCGGCGAGGGTCAGCTCGCGACGCGTTGCGTGCGGCGGACTCCCAGGATGGGGACCGGCTGGAGGAGCTCGCCGGAGCCGACGAGCGAACCGGTGATCACGGTCGCAACCGAGACGATCATCCCGATGAGGGCCCACCATGAGGCTTCGCGGGCCCCTTCGGCGGCGCGGCCGGTGGCCTCGCGGACGTCGGGCCGGTTGGCAACGTCGCGGGCGACCTCGGGGAGCGACGACGGGTCCTGACGGAGGCGGTCGATCTGGGTCTTGACCTCGGCCTGGGCTTTCTTGGCCTGGTCGTCGGTGAGACCGGCCTTCTTCAGATCGTCGACGAAGCGATCACTACCGAGCTCGGTGTCATAACGCCGTCGGAGGGCGTCGACGACCCCGGACGAGGCTGAAGTCGAGTCGTCATCGGCGTTGACTGCGACGTCCCTGGTGACGGTGTACGCCCCGGAGGCGGCCCCGACCACGCCGCCGAACCCGGCGCGGACGCCGGCGCTGAGCAGCCAGAGCATCCCCAGGAAGAGGACACCCCAGAGGATCAGGCCATAGAGGACGGCCTCGAGCTTGCTCTCGCCGACGGCCAGGCGGCTGGTCGCCCAACCGCCGAAGAACATCGCCAGGAGCAGCGACACGATCGAATAGATCGCGGCCCCGGCGCCGAGCCTCGTGTCGGCACCCCTCACGGCGGCCTCGATCCCGAGCGCGACGCCCAGCATCGATAAGATGATGTAGATTGACAGGGCTATCATCGCGCCCGCGGCGATCGCCCCCCAACTCACTCGACTGCGTACGGACAGCAAGTCGATGGCTTTCGGAGCAGTGGTCTCGGCCATTTGATCTCAACCTCTCTCGGTTCGGAAATCTCTGCGATCCCGGCGATCGGAAATCGCTTGCCCGGCCCGGGGAGTTCATCCCCTCGCCGCCGCGTACGACAACCGACCCCAGCTCGTCGCGCCAAAACACTCACGCACGGTCCTCGATAGGACCGGAATTGACTCTCGGTGTCGCCAGGGGCGTTGACCGTCGAGGACGGCCTCGCCTCGCCTCGCCTCAGGGTGTTCTCAGGGGAATTCGCCGGGAGGACGTCCATCACCGTCCGGCAATCACCCGTCGATCCTCGCAGAATATGTGGAATGCAACATCGATGCCGAACCGGTCTCGGCGTCCCGATTCGCGGCCCGAGACTTGCACGAAATGGGACCCGTCGCTCGCGCGAATCCGAACGATGATGCTTGGGTTTGATTCGTGTCTTTTGATAAGAATTCAAGAATTGATGAGCCAGGTCGACGCCGAAGACGGCCCGTCGCCGCCACGAGAGGTCTACGAGCAACTCGCAGCCGCGAGCCCCGAAGAGCGGGCTGAGATCATTTTGCGCAGGATCGAGGCGCATCCGGCCGGACGACTGGTCTTGCCCGCGAGCGAAGGGCTCTCGGCGATGCTCGACGACGTCGACCTCGGCCCGGAGGCCCTCGACCGACTGGAGGAGAGCGTGGGGGTGGTGTTCCGCCGGGATCCCGAGTCGGGGGGGATCGACCTCCGTGGGGCCGATCTCCGTGGGGCGAGCTTGAGAAACGCCGACCTCCGCCTGGCCAGCGCGTCGAAGGCCGACCTCCAGGGGGCGTTCCTCGGAGGGGCCAAGCTCCAGCGGGGGCAGTGGAATGAGGCCGACCTTCGCGGGGCCGACCTCGCCGGGGCCAAGCTCTCCGGCGCCTCGTTCGGGGGGGCCGACCTGCGCGGAGCAATGCTCGAGGAGGCCGACCTGGGGGGCGCGACCATGCGGTTCGCCCGGCTCGGGGACGCGGTGCTCGAGGACGCGAGCCTGGCGAAGGCCGACCTTTGGGGCGTGGACTTCGAAGGGGCGATCCTGACCAAGACGGACCTGCAATCGGCCCGGCTCGAAGAGGCCAAGCTGCGCGGTGCCGACCTCGCCGGTGCGGATTTGCGGGGGGCGAATCTCAACCGGGCCGACTTCCGCGACGCCCGGTTCCAGGGGGCCGACCTGCAAGGGGCGAGCTTCGCGAACACGAACCTGCGAGGGGCTGTCTTGCGGGACGCCAAGCTCCAGGACGTCGACCTCTCGCAGTGCGACCTCACCCACGTCCACCTCGGTGGCGCGAGGCTCGACGACGTCCGGTTCGAACGCGAGCAGCTCGGCGGGGCCCTGGGGGAGGAGCTTGCCGGCGAGTACGAGCAGGCCCGTCGCGGCTACCTCTCACTCGAGCGGGCCTTCCTCGAACAGGGAGATCACGACGCCGCGGTTTGGGCCTACTGCCGACGTCGCCGAATGCAGAAGCGCGCCGCACTCCAGCAGGCCCGCGCGGCCCGGGCGTCCGGGCGTTGGGCGGCGATGGCCCGGTCGTACGTCGTCTATGCGAGCGACCAGGCCGTGGAGTGGCTCTGCGACTATGGAGAGAGCGTGCCGAGGGTCCTCGCCTCACTCCTGGCGCTCTACCTGTTCTTCGCCGCCGTCTATGGCCTCACCGACAGCGTCGTGCGCGAGCAGGAGGCCCCGGCGGGCGTCGTGCGAGTCACGACACGCCACCCGGTCGACCTCGCGATCTTCGGTTTGCTCGCGATGACGACCGGGAGTATCGGCATCCGCCTCCTCCCGGCGCATGACCTCGCGCTGACGATCGTGGGTATTCACGTGTTTATCAGCGTCGCCCTCGTGGGATTGCTTGGATTTGTGCTTGGGAACCGCATCCGCCGATAGGTGGACCTGACAGAAAACAGGCTTTGAAGCAAGAGCCGGGTCTTGGAAGGCGGCTTGAGTTCTCAGTGTTTGTCCCCAAACCCGTCTTTTCTTAAAAAGACGGGTCTCTGTTGGGTATACGCGATGACGTCCGGGGAAAGGTTGCCGACGTCAAGTACGTCAGAAACCCGCTTTTTAAGAAAAGCGGGTTTCGGTCCAGGCTCTCAGCCGTTGCCAGTGACCTTCTTGAGCATGGCCTCGATCTGGGCGAGTAGGCGTGGGAGCTCGACGGGCTTGGTGTGGTGGTCTCCGCAGCCGGCCTCGAGGATTTTCTCTCGGTCCCCCTCCATGCCGTGCGCGGTCACGGCGATGATGGGAACGCCGCGGGTCTCGGGACGGGCGCGGATCCGGCGCGTGGCTTCCCAGCCGTCGATGATGGGCATGTTCATGTCCATCAAGATCAGGTCCGGCGACTCGGCGGCGGCCGCCTCGACCGCTTCCTGGCCGTCTCGGGCGACGATGACCTCGTAGCCTCGTCGGGTCAGTCGCCGGGAGAGCATCTCGCAATTCTCGTCGTTGTCTTCGACCAGCAGGATCTTCGTCATCGCTCCTCCGGAGCTCTTCGGTCACGTCGCCGGGCGGTCGGGCTTGGATTCCGGGCCGAGCCGACGGTCGACGATCTCCGCCAGGCGTCCTGCGGCGTCTCGGACCCGTCCCAGGTCCCGGGACGACCGGCCGTCGGCGTTGTCTTGCAGCAGTGCCTGACATGCTTCGGCGATCCGGCCCAGGAGGGGGGTGAGCCGGGAACGGAGGGCGGCCAGGTCCGTCTCCTTCGGGACCGCACTGCCGGGGGGGAGTGTCGCGTTGATGAGGCGGGCGATTTCTTTGCCCAGGCTGAGGATCGTCGCCAGTTCCGCCGAGGGATTCGCCCGGCCCGACTCCTCGGTTTCCTCGAGGAGCAATTCGCCGTATCCGACGATGTGGTTGACCGGGGTCAGGAGGTCGTGGCGGAGGTCGCCGATGTGCTGCGGGATGTCCCCGGCTCGCGGTTCGTCTGTCATCATGAGGCGACGCCGGGGGCGAGCCAGGTTTCGATCTTCCCGAGCAGGCGGGGGAGGTCGATCGGCTTGATGTCGTAGTCGTCGCAGCCCGACTCGAGGGCTTTTTCGCGGTCGCCCGACATCGCGTGGGCCGTCAGGGCGATGATCGGGACCTGGGCGGTCCGAGGGTCGGCGCGGAGCTCGCGTGTCGCCTCCCAGCCGTCCAGGACCGGCAGGCTCATGTCCATCAGGATCAAGTCGAAGGCCGTGTCGTGTGCCATCTCGACACCTTGCCTCCCATCGACCGCGACGAACACGTTATATCCCTTGCGTGCCAGGCGCCTCGAGAGCATGTCGCGATTCAATTCGTTGTCTTCCACCAACAGGATCTTGGGCATCTCGATCGTCTCCATGGGTCGCCCCCGCCAGGCTATCGCACAGGAGGATGTCCCCGCGGCCTCAACGTCCTCAGCCCTTTCCTCCGAGATGGGCCGAGACTGCGCTCTGGATCCGGCGCAGGAGTTCCTCGCGAGTGCACGCGCCCTTCTGCAAGTAGCCGAGCACGTCGCCGTTGAGCCGCCTTCGATCGTCTTCGGTCAGGTCTTTGGCCGTCAGCACCAGGATCGGGATCTCATTCCACTCATCATGCCGACGCAGTTCTTCCGTGAAGGAGAACCCGTCCATCTCGGGCATCATGAGGTCGAGGAGGATCAGGTGAGGGCGACGCTCGCGGAGCCGGTCCAGGGCGACCCGGCCGTTCTCCGCCTCGGTCACTGTCCACCCATTTTTCTCTAGCAACTCGCGTACCATCTGCCTGGAGAGCAGGTCGTCCTCGACCAGCAGGGCCGAACATTCGCCCAGGCAGAGGTTGCGATACCGTTTCAAGATGCCCGAGAGTCGCTCGCGGTCGATCGGCTTCGTGAGGTAGTCGGACGCCCCGAGGGTGTACCCCAGGTTCTTGTCGTCGACCATGGTGACGATGACAACAGGGATCTCGGCCAGCTCGGGGTCGGATTTCAGGGCGGAGAGGACGGCCCAGCCGTCCGTGCCCGGCATCATCACGTCGAGGGTGATGGCGTCCGGCCGCATCTCCTTCGCCAGCCTGAGTCCTTCTTCGCCGCCGCTGGCGCAGATCACCTGGAATCCTTCCTTCGTCAGGGTACGCCTCAGGAGGTCGTGGACCGTCAGGTCGTCGTCGATGATGAGGACCAGGCTGCCCGGCGCCACATCGAGGCCGGCCGTCGAATCCGACGTCGCCGAAGGGTCCGGCCCGGGGGTCCGGTCGGCGATGCGGGCGGGGAGCCGGACGGTGAACGTGGAGCCCCGGCCGAGCTCGCTCCGGACCGAGACGTCGCCCCCCATCAATTGGCAGAACCTGCGGGTGATCGTCAGGCCGAGCCCCGTCCCGCCGTACTTCCGGGTCGTGGACGCGTCGGCCTGGGTGAACGGCTTGAACAGTTTGGTCAACTGCTCCGGGCTCATCCCGATGCCTTGGTCGGTCACCTCGAAGACCAGCCAGTCCTCCCCTTCAAACAGCTCGCGGGCCACCCGGAATGCGATCGTCCCTTGGTCCGTGAATTTAATCGCGTTGCTCAGCAGGTTCAGGAGCACCTGACGGACCTTCGTGAGGTCGGCGTGCATCGTGCCGAGGCCCTCGTCGCAGTCGACGTGCAGGACGTCGCCGTTCTGCTCGGCGAGCGGCGTGACCGTGCCGGCGACGGCCCGGGCCATCCCCGCGACGTCGAACGTCTCGAGGTAGAGGTCCATCTTGCCCGCCTCGATCTTCGAGAGGTCGAGGAGGTCGTTGATCAGCCCGAGGAGGTGCTTGCCGGCCCCCTGGATCTTCTTCAGGTCGGCGACTTCCGACTCTCGACCTTCCTCTTCGGCTTCTTCCTGGATCATCTCGCTGTAGCCGATGATGGCGTTCAAGGGAGTGCGCAGTTCGTGGCTCATGTTGGCGAGGAACGTGCTCTTCGCCAGGTTCGCCGCCTCGGCCGAATCCTTGGCACGCTCAAGCTCTTCTTCGTTCCGGCGCTGCTCGGTCACGTCGGTGTTGCTGCCGAACCAGCGGAGCACCCAGCCGTGCTCGTCCTTGATCGGCACAGCCCTCGAGAGATGCCAGCGCATCTCGCCGTCGCTCCTGCGGAGCGGGAAGGTCTGCTCCCAGGGTTCGCCGGACGCGATGCACGCCTTGAACGAGTCGAGCACGCGTGGCAGGTACTCAGGTTCGAGCACGGACTGCCAGCCCCGGCCCTCCATCTGTTCGAAGGTGGTGCCGGTGTAATCATACCAACGCTTGTTGTACCAGAAGATGTGTCCGTCGGGTCGGGCCATCCAGGTCAGTTGCGGGATCGAGTCGGCCATGACCCGGAACCGTTCCTCGCTCTCGCGCTTCGCTTCCTCGGCTTTCCTCCGGCGGGTGATGTCGGTGAAGGTGACGACGGCCCCGATCGTCTCGCCGTCGCGGCGGATCGGCCGAGAGTGGTACTCGACCGGGAAGCTCGCCCCGTCCCGACGCCAGAAGACCTCGTCGTCGGCGTGAGTGCCGACCCCGGCGCGGAGCGCGCGGTAGATCCGGCAGCCCGCCTCGGGGTTGGGAGAGCCGTCGGGCTTGCTGTGGTGGAATTGCGCGTGGAAGTTCTCGCCGAGGACGTCGTCGGTGTCCTCGAGGCCGAGCATCTGCATCCCTGCCGGGTTGACGAAGGTGACCTTGCCGTCGAGATCCAGGCCGAAGATCCCCTCGCCGGACGAATCGAGGAGCAGGCGAATCCGCTCGGCGCCGGCGCGGATCGCCGCTTCGGAGGTCTTGCGCACGATGCCGACGGCGATGCCGTCGGCCACGGTGCCCATGGCCTGGAAGGCGGCCTGAGAGAGCGGGTGGCGGGCGAACATCGCCATCACGCCCACGAGCCGCCCGTCGACCGAGAGGGGATAGCCCGCGAAGGCGACCATCCCCTCGCGACGGGCCCAGTCCTGGTCGCCCACCTGCGGGTCGCCGAGCACCTCGTTGGTGAGCAGGGGCCGTCGGTCTCGCGCGATCTGCCCGATCTTGTATTGGCCGACCGGGATGCGGCCGTGCGGCCCGTCGGTATGGTTGTACAGCCCCTCGCTCGCCTGGAGCTCCAATACGGACCCGTCCTCGGAGAGGGTCCAGATCCGGGCGAAGGCGCCGTCGAGGTGGCCGACCAGGGCCTCGCAGCAACGCCGGAGGATGTCGGGCAGACTGTCCCCCTGGTTCAGGGCCGTCCCGATGTCGGCGGCGAGGTTCGCCAGGCGTTGCCGCTCGTTGGCCGCGGCCTCTTCTCGCTTCCGCGAGGTGATGTCCCGGATATAGGCCGTGAACATCGGCGGCCCGTCCAGGGCGATCGGGGTGATCGCCATCTCTGTGGGGAACTCCGAGCCCTCGGCCCGCAGGGCGGGGAGCTCGATCCGGCGACCCAGGACCGGGCCTTTCCCCGTCTCGACGAAGCGCCTCAGTCCCTCGCGATGCTGTTCGCGGAAGGACGGCGGGATGATCAAGGTCGCCATCGCCTTGCCGACCGCGACAGCACGCGGATAGCCGAACATCTGCTCGGCCGCCGGGTTGAACTCGACGATATCCCCCTCGTGATCCATGGTGATGATCGCGTCGAGCGCCGACTCGAGGATGGCGGCCTTGCGTGCCTCCGAGCGTTGCACGGCCAGGCCCGCCCGTTTCCGCTCGGCGTTGTCGCGGCGGACCAGATAGAAGGTCGCACCGAGCAGCCCGAGCGCCAGGGCCGTGGCGAGGATGAGGGTGCCGATCGTCCATCGGATGCTCTTCTCCGCATCGGCGGTTCGGCGTTCGAGGAGCCGCATCTCCCGGCCCCTGAACTCGTCCGCTTGTCGCTCGACCTCGTCCATGAGGTGCTTGCCCTGGCCCACTTCGATCGACTGCTGGGCTGCGTCGAAACCTCGCTCGCGCCGCAGGGAGACATTCGACCGGAGGGCATCGAGCCGTTCCCCGACCGCCCGGCCGAGTCGATTGATCGCAGCGCCTTGCTCGGGGTTGTCCGCGACCTTGAATCCCAGGTTCGCGATGTCCCTCTCGATCACCACGGCGTACTGGTCGAACCGATTCAAGTATCCCTCTCGGCCCGTGATGACATAGCCCCTCTGGCCCGACTCGGCCGCGCGGAGCGTCGAGACGAGGCCGTCGAGCTCGGCGAGGACCTCGCGGGTATGCAGGACCCACCGGCCTGTGGTGACGATCGCCGAGACGTTCCAGGTCGAGACCAAGGCATTGACGATCAGGACGACCAGGGCTATCCCGAACCCGACCGTCAATCTGCGTTCCGCGGCGTCGCTCATCCCTCGCGTCCTCGCTTGTTCTGCGCCCGAGACTCGCCCCAATCGTGGCGCGGTGCCCCGGGGTCGGCCGTCATCTCGAGCGCCAGGATCGAGATATCGTCCCGGACGCCGGCCGTGTCACACCATCGTTCGACGTCGGTCCGGAGGACAGCGACAGCCTCCGCCAGCGGCAAGGCGCGGTCGCGCTCGGTGGCCGAGAGCAGTCGTCCTGGACCGTACTGCTCCCCACCCACTCGCATCGCCTCGGGGACCCCGTCGGAGTAGAGGAAGAGGCGGTCCCCCGGCCCGAGTTGGACCGTCAACTCCTTGTAGACCCCCTCCGCCAGCCCGACGGGAAAGCCTCGCCCTTCGAGGAACCGAGGGCCGCCGGTCGCCGGCGCGAGGGCAGGGGCCGGGTGCCCCGCCAGGACGTATCGGAACGCGCCGGTCTCGACGTCGAGGATGCCGTAGGCGAGCGTGAAGTATTGCTCGGTCGACACGTCGAAGGGGAAGAGGAGGTTGAGCCGGTCGGCGACTTCCGCCGGGCCGACCGGCCCGTCGTCGTCGTCGTCGCCGACGAGGATCGAGGCCGGGTCCCCCGGCGGTGCGAGGAGGCGGGTGATGCTCACCGACAAAAGCGCCGAGGCCACGCCGTGCCCGCTGACGTCGAGCACGTACATACCCACGTGCCTCTCGTCGAGCGCGATGACGCCCAGGCCGTCGCCCGCCAATTCGTCGCAGGGGCGGAAGTCCCACGCGAAGGAGACGCCGGGGAGGCGGGGGATCGCATGCGGCAGGAGGGCCGCCTGGACCCTGGCCGCGGCCCTCAGGTCGTTCGACATCCGCCCGTTGACCGCCTCGAGGGCCCGGTTGCGCTCGGCCAGGTCACGTTCCAACTCCTTGATCTGCTCGACCGCCCGCTTGAGTGACAATTGGGTCTCGATTCGCGCGAGGACTACGGGGAAGTCGAGGGGCTTGGTCACGTAGTCGTTCGCCCCGAGCCCGAGCGCCTCGACGACGTCCTCGCTCCGGTCCTTGGCGGTCGCCATGATCACGGGCAGGTCTGTCGCCGAGTGGGTCACGCGGACGATCTGGAGGACGCCCAGGCCGTCGATGCCTGGCATCATGACGTCGAGCAGCACGACGTCGAACGCCCGGTCGCCGACCATGTTGAGGGCCTCCTGGCCGTCGGCGGCGACCGTGACCTCGAACCCCTTCTTGCGGAGGCGCCTCGAGAGCATGTCGCGGTTCAACTCGTCGTCATCGACGACGAGTAGCGAGCCGGGTCCTTCGCTCATCGGGCGACCTTCTCAGTCTTTCCGCGGTTGGTCGCCTTGACCGGCAACTCGGGTTGCGAATCCGAGCCTGCGGGGGCCGGCTCGATCTCCGCGAGGAGCCGGTCACGGGCGTCGGCGAGCGTGAGGGCCACGGACGACGCCCCCACGTTGACCAGCCGCTCGGCCGCCGCGGCCCCTCCCCCCGTCTCGCCCCATCGGCCGACGAGGAGCGGCAGCCGCTCGAACTGGGCCCGTAGCCGCCGGACGAGGTAACGCGCCTGGGTCAGGCCCTCCGGGGGCAGGTGCGAGAGGACCACGAGCTTCGGCGAATGCTCCTCGATCCAGGTCGCGACCTCGAGCGGCGAATCGACCTCGGTCAAGACCTGCAGGTCGCACCGACTCGGCCCGACGAGCTGGGCGAGCATCTTCAGGACGAGGGCGTCGGAGGTGTCTTCGACCGCGATCCCGAGCACCGTCGCGGGCGGCCTGGCGGGGCTTGTCGCCGGAGAGCTTGTCGAGGTCTCGCCGATCGGGACCGGATTGGAGAGGCTGATCTCGGCGACCCCGTCGAGGCTCTCGATGACCTCTTCCACGACCCGCCAGACGAACGCCTGCTCCTGTTCCCCGAGCTCGTCGCGGGCCGCGTCTCGCTCGGCCCGAGAGAGCGCCGGGATGATCACCTGGTCGTAGACCTCGACCCGTGGTTTCTGCTTGAGCGCCTCCTCGATCAAGGCGATCGCGCCATCACGATCGAGCGCCACGAGTCGCTGGTAGAACCGGACGTCCGGGTCGAGCTCCACCTCTTCGCCCAGGAGCGTCGCGAAGAACTGGAGGCTCGGCACATATTTTCCCAGCACCGCCAGGCAGACCGTCAGCGGCGTCGAGAGGAGCAGCCCGAGGGTCCCCCAGAGCCAGGTCCAGAACATCGCGGCGACGAGCAGGCCGAGGGCCGAGACGCCGGTCGTCTTCCCGTAGATCACCGGTTCGAGGTAGCTGTTCAGGGCCACTTCAACCACGGCGAAGAGCCCGATGACCTCCAAGGGCTGGGCCCAGCCGGGGAAGTGGGCGAACGAGAAGACCAGGGGGAGGACGAAGGCCACCGCCGGCCCCACGTACGGGATGAACCGCATCATGCCCGCGAGGCAGCCCCAGAGCACCGCGTACGGCACCCCGATGACCGCGAGGCCCACGCCGATCACAAGGCCGAAGCCCGAGTTCACCAGCGTGAACGTCGCGAGATACCGGGTGATCCGGCGCCCGATCTCCTCCATCGTCCGGGTCGTCAGGCTGACTTGCTGATGGCCGAACAGGTGGGTGATCCGGTCGCCGAGGTCCTCGCGCCCCATGAGGATGAAAAGGACCAGGACGATCACGAAACTGCCCACGCCCATGAACTCGAGGTATGGCCCGGTCGCGGTCCGGAGCCGTTCCTGGAACGACGGCGAGGAGACGACCTCGACCTTCTGGATCGGGTCCACCTCGCCCTCCTCGGTCGGGAGGGGCTTGTCGATCTTCGCCGACACCCGGTCGGCCAGCCCCGACAGGCGGTCGATCGCCGACTGCTGGCCCGGCCGGAACACCCCCTTGAGCTTCGCCTCGATGTTCTCCTGGTAGTCCGGCAGCCGGTTCGCCAGGGCCGTCAACTGCTGTCCCACCACATACCCGACCCCGCCGAGCGCCCCGAGGCTCAAGACTCCCGTCAGGACGACCGCGGCCGGCCTGGGGACCTTGCGGTTCTCCAGGAATCGCACCCCCGGCGCGACCGCGAAGCTCAGGAGCACCGAGAGCGCGAGCGGCTTCAACACTTCGCCCGCGAAGTACATGAAGGCGATGATCGCGAAGATGATCATCGTCAGCTTGAACGGGTCGGAGAGCACAGAGGCTTTGGAGGGCGAAGCCATGGCTGTACCTGCAGGCTGGGGGCGTGTGGGGTGGAGGATGTCGTCGGTGCTTGGCGGAGGAGTTGCAATAATGGTGCCGATCTTGACGTCCCGCCCCCGAACCCGTCCCGACGCCTCACCGCCTGCCCTGCCATCCCGGAGCCCTTCTACGGAAGGTCCTCGACCTTTCGGCGTGCGCCCCGAAGGATTCCCGCCCGGCCTCCCCGCACCTGGGAGGTCGAGGTCACCCTCGCGAGGCGCACGCCTCGGGGCCGATCAAAGCTCCTTCTCCGCGGCCTGGAACCGCCTGGCCTGGCTCGCCACGTACGCCCACCCCGCCCAGCCGCCAGCCACCCCGCACAGGATCAGCCCGGGGATGTCGCTCTTGTAGATATGCTCCAGCCCCATCGCGAGCCGGGCCAGCCAGACGATCGCGAAGGTCCACATGAAGACCCCGAGAACCATCATGAACTTGAACATCTTCATAGCCCAGTCTCCCCTTTCGCATGAGGCCGGCTCCCGGCCTCTCCCGAGAGTCATCAGCCTCCGGCGTCGGATCGGACAAAATAAAATCCTCCGACGATCGGCCGTCGGTGCGCGCGACAAGTTGTCTTGTCGCCGGGTGGGGAATCGGGCGCGGTGAGTACCCGGGCCTGGTACCATCTCTTGCCGTCCGTCGTCCTAGACATCTGCCGAGGAGCACTCCCATGCCCGACGATCCGCTTGTGTTACCTCCTTTTCCCCTTCTCACCTGGAACGACGGGTTCTGGACAGGAACGGATCGCCTCCCTTCATGGTCCGGCTTCCAATCGAGAGGTGGTCTTTACGCATCAAAGAACGGCGATGGAGCCTCGGGCGGGACTGTGCAGTTGAGCGTGAATATGGGTGTCGAAGACGGACCGGTGCCCCCCGCGGAAGTTCAGGCATCCGCTTACCGCTTCCTCAAGGAGAACGAATCCGCCGTCGCGGCCGTCGTGCTCAAAGCCATCTTCGAGAAGTACCCCGAAATCCGGGAAACCTACGGCGACTCTTGCGAGGATGGCGAGCTGCCGGACATCGAATCGCCGGAGGATCTCAAGAAGCTCATCGGTCTCGGAATCATCCATGTCCTGCCGGTGGCGAAGGATGGCATCGCCTATCTCGGGTTCGAGATGGGATGCACATGGGATGGCGAGCACGGCCTGGGGGTCATGCTGCACAAAGACCGGACGGTTGACGTCGGTGGCGCCGACACGTCATTCCTCGAATGGATTGCGGAGGCGGATGGCGGGGAATTTATCTGGGATGAATCCTGAGGGCTTCGTGCTGGCGCCGCGTGGCCTCCGGATCGTCTCACCGGGACCTGCATCGGGCTAGAATTGGCCACGGATGGGACACAGACAAGAAAAGGCGGATCTATCCACAGATGACGCAGATTGGCACAGATGGATTTTAGGTGTTTATGGTTGAAGTTGTGTCGATCTGCGTCGTTTGCGGATCGCCTTCAGTCTCATTTTGTTAGCCCGATGTCGGGTTGTTGCGAAATAATGCGAGTCATTGACCGAACCCATTCCGGACAGGGCTTATCTCTGTTCGACGACCAAGCCGAGGTCCGTCGAGAGGGGTGACATTTCGAACGGACTCCCTGGCCCGCTGGAATCATCGAGGGTTTTCCCAATGGTCTCTCGCTGTCTCCTGCTCGTGTGGTGTCTCTGCACTCCGCTCGTCGCCCAGGACAGGGTCGATGAGAGTTGGGTGGTGAAGACCGACCTCTGGGGAAACCCCCTCTACCAGATACTCACGCTCCACCGCGACGGAGGCCAGCTTACCGGCGAGATTGGCGGCGATTCGCTCGAAGGGCATCTCGACGGCGACGTTATCGAGTTCGTCTCGATGAATGCGGGGATGTTGAAGTCCGAATATCGTGGGAAGCGAGACGGCTCGCTCTCGGGCACGGTGGTCGCGCCGGACCCGAATCATCCCGACGTCCGTGTCACGCACACGTTTACCGCCCGAATGATCCCGCTACGCCCCGACGGGCCGCCGCGTCGGCACGAATTCAAGCCGACGGATTACTCCAACGAGTTCACCCCGCATCGCTTGCCCATCCTGACGATCTGGCCCGGCGACGCGGTGCATACGACGACCGTGGATTCCGGGGGTGTGGATGAGAAGGGTGTCACACGCGCGCTCTTCGGCAATCCCCAGACCGGCCCCTTCTTCGTCGGGGGGGCCAGGCCGAGCGACACCCTCGCCGTCCGGATCGTGCGCCTTCGCCTGAATCGCGACTACGCCGACAGCCTCGACGACATCGTCGGCCGCGCCCAGGGGAACAGCCTCGCCGCGAAGGCCAAGGGCCTGGGAAGGCCCGTCCGCTGGAAGCTCGACCGCGATCGCGGCCTCGCCAGCCCGGAGAATGCCTCGGGCCGTCTGAAGGGCTTCACCGTGCCGGTGCGGCCGATGCTCGGCGGCCTGGCCGTGGCTCCAGGTTTCGGGTCCGCGCCAATCTCGACGGGTGATACCGGCCGCTTCGGCGGCAACATGGATTTCAACGAGGTCGTCGAGGGGAACACTGTGTATCTCCCGGTGTCACAGCCGGGGGCCTTGCTCTACCTGGGAGACGCCCACGCGTTGCAAGGGGACGGCGAGACCTCGCAATTCGCCCTCGAGACCTCGATGGACGTCGAATTCTCCGTGGACCTTCGGCGCGGGCGGCCGATCGCGACGCCCCGGGTGGAGTCGCCAACCCACATCATGGCCCTCGGCCAGGGCGGGTCGCTCGACGACGCCTTGCGCCAGGCGACTGGCGGCCTCACCCAATGGCTGGAGCAGGACTACGGACTCACCCTCGCGGAAAGCGCCCAGGTGCTCGGCAGCTCGGTCCAGTACGTCGTCGTCAACCTCGCCGGCCGTAACGTCGGCCTCGCGGCCAAGCTGGAGAAGGCCCGGCTCGCCACCCTCTCTCGGGACGAGAAGTAGGCGAGCGGAGTCGGTGTCGAGGAGATGCTGCGGTCCGCTCGTCCACCACGATTCCGGCCCTTAGCGTTTGAGATCGTGGATGGGGCAACCGATCGCTTCGACGCGGGAGACGGCGACCGGATGGTTGGCGAGGACCGCGTCGATCGCGTCGCGTAGGTCGTGCCGGCTCGGTTCGGGGCGCTGGCGGCCGAGTTTGCCGAAGCGGTCGTCGATGCGTCCGCTGTAGGCGACGGTCCCATCGGGCGTGATGACCGCGGCTTCGGGAGTGACGGCCACCTTGGTCCGGGCGACCAGGGTGTGTTCGGGGTCGAGGAGGACCGGCAGGTCGAGGCCGTATTCCCGAGCGTGTTCCCGCGCCTGGGAGGGCGTCGTGTCGGGGTCGGTGTGGACGAGGTAGAAGGAGATGGACTTCGACGCGTAATCGCGGGCAAGGCGCGCGATCTCCGGGGCGTATTGGTTGGCGACCGGGCAGTCGCGGGTGACGAAGAGGAGGACGTTGGCCTTCGTCCCCTCCGAGGGGTGGAGGGGTTGTCGGAGCTGGCCGTCGAGGTCGGTCATCGGCGGGTCGGAGGCCGGGCGGCCCGATCGGAATGGCCGGAGTCTGAGTTTGGGCCGAAAGGGGCTCCCCGAGGCATCCGGCGTCGGACGGCCTGCGGCGCGGAAGGCTTCGACCTCGCTCCGCTCGAGGGCGCCATTGCCGTTGGTGTCGACACGTCCCATGAAGGCTTGCAAACGCTCGGGGATCTCGTCCCCTTCGAGCTTGCCGTTCTTGTCGACGTCGAGCAGGTCGAAGATCGCCAGGAGTCGTTCCGGCCCGAGGTTTCGCAGGCCGTTGCCGAGGCCTCCGACGTTCCCTCTTCCACCCCCGAGGCGGCCGACCATGTCGCCTCCTCCGAAGATCGCGGGCCCTTTGTAGGAGGCGAGGTCGGCTTCATTGACGGCGATAAAGGCGAGCCCGATCGACCCCATCTCGTCGGTGGATCCTTCGCCCCAGCGGACGTGCTTCGGCGGATTCGAGGGGTTGCGGGGGTTGTCGGCCGAGTTGTCATAGACGATCGTGCTTCGGACGACCGTCCCCTTGGGCAGCCGAACCGGCGTGGCGTAGTTGTAGCGGCCCTGCCAGTTGAAGTCCCAGTCGTCGATGGCGAAGAGCTTCTGCTCCTCGCCGTTCGGCAACTCGGCGACCGCCTTCATCGTCCTGCAGAGGTAGTGGGCATGGCCCCCCATCGAGACGACGTCGACGTCGAACGGGACGGTCCACTCGTCCTGGATCGTGAAATCCTTCTCGCCCGGCTTGATCCCGGGGGAACGGAGCTTGGTCCCGAGACCGAACGCCATCGGCACCTGGGTGCCGAGGAGCCGCTTCTGGGGTGGGTTCTTCGCGAAGTGGAGCCCGAAGCTGGTCTGCTCCCGCTCGGCCTTGCCCGAAGGGTGGAAGTGCATCTGGACGACGAGATCCGAGCCCTTGGGGAGCGAATAGGCGAGGTCCATGGGCAGGTGCCTCGGCGTGGCCCCCACCGCCCAGCCGCCGAGCGTCCCCGTGCGGGGGAAGCCCATGCGGCCGAACCCCGGCCCGGGGTCCGCCGCGTCGAGCTTGCGTGCCGCGCCCGTGCCGTCGAGGAAGTAGAGGGCATGGTGGACGACGGAGCGGGCGGTCGGGCGAATCTCGACGGCGGTCACCCACTGGTCCTTGTCCAGCGCGAGCGGCAGGACGAACATCCGGTAGATGTCCGGCCCGTCGGCGGGGACGTCGAACTCCTCGGGGAGCGTCACGACCATGTCTGGCTTCCCGAGCGACCAGCCCCCCTCGGCGAATTTGGGCAGGGCCGGTAGCTTCTCGGCAGGCCCTTCCGCCATCCCCGATTCGACCCAGCGGTCGAGCAACGAAATCTGCTCCGCAGACAGTCGGCGCTCGTCCTGGAAGTGCCCCCAACCCTTGGCGGGGGGCCAGGGGGGCATGAACCCCTCGTCGACGACGTTCCGGATGAGCTCGCCACGCTTCTTGACATCTCGATAGCTCAGCAGCGAAAACGGGGTGCCCTCGCCCGGGCGGTGGCACGAGGCGCAGTTCTGGAAAACGATCGGCGCGACGTGCTCCGTGAAGGTAACCGGGGCCGGTGCCTCGGCACGAGTCTCGTTGGCGGTCGACACGATCAAGGCCATGAGGAGGCCGATCGGCGGCAATCCGTTCGCGAGCCGACGGAGATTGGGTCGATCGAAAGAGGACGATGACTTGGGGGCTCGGTCGCTCATATTATTCGCCTTTGAGGAGGAGAGAACCGAAGAATCGCACGAGCTCATGACGGCGGCGGAGCCGACGGTCGGGGCCGAGGATCGTGGCCTTGGCGTCGAGGTGGGACGCCATCCGATACGCCGAGTCGGGCTCGTCTTCGTCGCGGTCGAAGGTGAACGAGACTTCCGCCAACGGCCTCCCCTGACGGACTCGGGAGAGGACGACGTGGCGCACAACTTTGGAACGCTCGTCGATATCGACGGTGATGGATCGAAGGCGAGGGCGGGGGTGGTCGGGCCGGGGCGTGCCTCGAATTCGGGTCACCCCCGGGGGCACCCCGGCGCCTTCGCGTTCGACCTTCGCGTCGAAGTCGGTCGCGAGCAGGTCGAGGACCGTGTCGAGGTCCAGGCTGAAGACGTCGAGCGCGGTCTCGAGCGGCTCGGGGACTTCCTCCGGGTCGAACTCGAGGCCGACGTCGGGTGTGGGGGCGATCCAAACACGTCGATGTTCGTCGCGGCCCAGCACCCAGGTCCTGGACCCTCCTCGGATGTCGATCCGGAAGCGGTCGGAACGGGTCCAGATCCGATGGTCGAACGACGCCAGGGCCGCGAGGAAGGGTGCCTCTTCGGCCATGCCGGGGGCCAGGACGATCTCCATCCGATAGGACCGGTCTTTCCGAGACTCGAGGGCGCCCCGGGCTTCTCGGACGAGCTTGACCGCATCCGCATAGGCCGAGGCTTGCCGGAAGTTCCAGGCGAAGCCGATGAGGAGGAAGACGGCCGCGGTCCCGGCCATCCACCGCAGGGTGGCAAGGGCCCCGTGCGAGGCGAGGCGATGACCGGTCCGTCGCGAGCGGGGCTCGGGCTGGGCGGAGCGTTTCGCCTGCACCCCTTCCAGGATGCGCTGCGGGTCGACGGTGGCTTCCTGGTCGCGGAGGTAGTCGCGGACCAGGACCTCGACGTCGTGGGGGCGTCTCGGGGTGTTCGGGTTCATGCCTCGGGACCTCCCCGGTAGGGGGCCAGGTGCGCTTCCATCGCCGTACGAGCCCGGTGGATCAAGACGCCGGCGTTGCTCGGGCTGACCCGGAGGATCTCCGCGACGTCTTGCAGCGAGTGCCCCTGGCTCTTCAATTCGAGGGCCGCCCTCTGCCGCAGGGGGAGCTTCGCCAATCCCGAGGCGATCGCCTCGGCGAGCTCTCGGTCCAACAAATTCTTGCCAGGAGCCTGGACCGAGCGATCCTCGACGTCGGTTTCTCGCCCGTCCTTCCGGAAGAGGGAAAAGACCGAGCGTCGTCGTGTTTTCAGGTTGATGCATGCGTTGCTGACCGCCGTCAGCAAGAGCTTGAGACCGTCGACGGGCAAGTCGTAGACGCTCGCCTTCGCCAGCAGCCGGCAGTAGCAGTCCTGGACTACGTCTTCCGCTTTCTCACGGTCGCGGAGTAACGAGGTGGCGTACGCGACGGCCCTCGGCGCCGTGGCAAGGACCCACGACGACAGGTCCGCCTCGCTTCGCGAACCTTCCGGCTCGACGTCGCTCAGTCTCGGGTAGCTCGGGACGCTCACCGTCATCTGCCTCGAAGGATACGGCATGTCGCCTCGGATCGACTCCCGAGGCCAGAGTGGCGAAGGGCTCACGGCTTCAGCGAGCCGAGGTCGGAGACGATGGCTTTGACGTCGCCCGCGATCGTTCGGACATCGGCTTTGCTGAGCCCGCTTGCGTCGATCACGACGAGGAGATCGGAGGCCGTTTGCTGGGCCAACGCCAAGGGAATGTTCGCGCTGACGAGGACGTTTGTCACGTCTTTCTTGAGGATCAGGGCTTCCGCGGGCGTGATTGATCCTTGTGCGACGACGATGCCGATCTCGGTCCGGAGCGCATCCACCGCCGCCGGATCCGGCTTCGTGGCGACCTTGGCGATGGCGGTCAGATCCGTCGCCAAGGCCCGGACCTCGGCCGGCGTGACCGTCGAACCCGCATGAACGTCGGCAACGTCCGACACCAGTTTCTGGACGTCTTGCGAGAGCGTCGACAAAAGCTGACGCCCTTCAAGCCCCTCGCATCCGGGGGCGAACGCGCCTCGAGGCCGGGGCCTCGCGGGCTCGCGATGGGCCAGGCCTGCGGTTTCGAGCGTCCTTGACGCAAACATGGAAGACTCCCTCAGCCCGGGCTCGTTCCACCGTTGGAGCACCCAACGTCCTGGAACATTCGCGGGCTTGATGGGAGAACACACGACGTCCCGGATTCTTACAGACGAAATCCCGGTCGGTCCCGAACCTCCGGCTTTTTCTTCAACGACCCAGCGTCGGGCTAAGACCAGCCACGGATGGAACACGGAAAGAAAAGAGGGATTCATCCGCAGCTGACGCGGATCGACACAGATAAAACAGCAAGGTTTTCGATTTTATCTGTGTCGATCCGCGTCAGCTGCGGATCGTCCTCGCCCTCTTTTCTTAGGCGGCATGCCTCGACTTCAAGGCTGGCCTTCCGGTCTCGCGCCGAGTTTCTGGTCGCCCAGGTCACGAGTCTCGCCGGGTTTCATCGGGGAGACCTTGATGACGCGGGGGCGGATGCCCGGGCGGTTTCCTCCGACGACGAGTCGGTAGGGGAGGCCCGGGGCGATGCCCTCGACCTGGAATCGGCCGTCGGACCCCGTGAGGATGCGTTCGGGACGGTGTTCGATCTCGCCTCCACCTTTCCTCGGTTTGCCCACGACGCCGGTTTCGACGACGACGTCGGCACGCGGGGCGTTCTCCTCGTCGAGGACCCGGCCGGAGACGACGCCCCAGGGGGCGAGAGTGACATGAACGGGGCTGGCCTCGTCGCTGGCGATGTCGCGCCAGCCGGCGAGCTTGCGGCCTTCGTGTTGGAAGACGAGAGTGCGCTCGGGTCGGGGAGCGGGCGGGGAGCCTTCGGCACCGGGGAGGACGGCCTTGGTCACAGGAACGCCATCTTCGGAGGTCTTCCTCTGGGCCAGGACCTTGAATGCGGCCCCTTCCAGCGGTTCCTGATCCCAGCCGCCAAGGCTGTGCAACCCATAGACGAACGCGCCGGCGAGTGGTTTGCCATCCGGGTCGAGAACCTCTCCGGAGACAAGCCGTCCGGCGTCGAGCTTAAACTCGATGGGAGCGGGAGACCGGCCGTCGGCGAGGTCGACCTTGAGTACGGCCTGGGCGAGGGATAGGACGTTGGGGATGTACTCTGCGCCGATCGGTTTGTCGGCGGGCGCGACGTCAGGATATTCGTGGTGCATCGCCTCGACCTCGATGATCCCTCGACCCGGCAAGGCGGGGCAGCGGAATCGGCCGTCGGGGGCGGTCTCGGCCTGGAATTCGTAGCAATGGGGTGGGAGATTCGCGAATCCAGGGGAGCCGGCGAGGTGGGGATTGTCGGCCCTGGCATGGTAGCTGACCGAGGCTTGCACGCCTTTTCCCGTGGCCGCGTCGACGACGTGGCCTTCGACGACGACTCCTCGCGTCATCGCGATGTCACAGACGACCGGCCCGAGGCCGGGAGGGTCGGTGACCTTGAGCCGGACGGGCAAGTAGGGCGTCCCCTCGGGGCCGATCGCCGCGATCTCGTTCGCGGGGCCGCGCGGCATGCCCAAGAGCGTGTATCGGCCTTCGGCGTCGGTGGTCACGGTGAGCAACGTGTTGTTGCCGATCCGATCGTCCGAAAACTGGAAGGTCTGCACCCGGAACCCGGCCAGGGGGACCCCCGACTTGCTGTCGCGCACCACCCCCGTGATCGGTCTGCCGGGCGAGACCACGAGTTGCGGCCGGGAGCCGTACACCGGGAATGATGCCTCAGAGGGCGCCTGCGGGTCGAGGGGGAACGTCAGCGGACCCGACTCGCGAGTCATGACGCGCACCACGGCGAGGCGGGTCGCCGTCCCCTGGATGCGGAGCTCGGCGAGCCGCTCGCGGCCCAGGCCCGCCAGGCGGAAACGGCCCTGGGCGTCGGTCGTCGTCGGGGCGATCGGTCCTTGCCCGGGGTTGGGCACGAATAACCCATTTTTTAGATATTTGTACATGACACTGTAGGCGTCCTCCTCTCCGGCCTTGCTGGCCGCCAGCCAACGGTCCAGATTACCTTCCACCGGCGCCAGTACCCCCATGACAGAGACCTTGGCCCCAGCGAGGGGTCGGCCTTCGAGATCGAGTACCCGGCCCTCCACCGGCAAGTCCTCGGCCAGCTTCAGTTCGATCTCGCGCCCTGTCGTCACCTCCGACGGCTTGGGGACGGTGAAGCCGTATCCCTCGGCAACAGCCACGACCTGAAGACTCGCCCGACGGGCCGGCTCGATGAGCTTGAATTCCTGGGCGGGGATCTCGAACGCGAACCGGCCGTCGAGGCCGGTCTTCGTCCTCGGGGGGTAGGATGCCGAAGGATCCATCGATGTGAAGACGTAAAGAGCGGCCCCGGCGACCGGCTTCCCCTTCGGGCTGACGACGCGTCCCGCATAGCTTTGCGGCTTCGCGTCTGAGTCCTTCGCGGACGCTCGCGCCGGGGCCGGTTTCGGAGAGCCGTTGACGGAGAGGGGAGGCGGCGGACCATCTCCCGCCGAGGCCGGCGCGAGGTACGCTGCGGTCAAGCCAGCGACGGTGGCGACGGCTCCCAGCGTCGCGGCGAGGCCCTTCCCACGGGCCAATGTCAGCGTCCTCGCGACCCTCGTGGCCAGGGCAACGGCTGCCAGGCCCGAGGCCGGTCGGGAGATCGCCTGGAACGTCGATGCGACCCAGGCCTCGGGCACGGCCGCCGCCGACTCGCCGGCCAGGATGGCGACGAGTGCGGCGGGCGTGAGCGCCAGCCCTCGACGAGTCAGCCGGTCGCGGAGCAGGGCACGGGCCTTGGCCAATCGTCCACGGACGGCGCCGTCGGTCCAGCGGAGCCGGTCCGCGACCTGGCCTCGGGTCATCCCCTCCAAATCACAGAGGACCAGGGGGAGCCGCAGTCGCTCGGGCAGGCGGTCGATCTCGGCGTGGAGCGCCCGACGCAACTCGTCCACGGCCACTGTCGGCACGCCCCGACGAGCGGCCTCCTCGGCGGCCTCTCGCTCGATGTCGCGACGCCTTTGGGCGTCGGCGTTGGCCTGGAGTGCGACACGGTACGCGACCCGATGGAGCCAACCGCCGAGCGAGTCGCCGACCCAGAGCGAGGCGCCTTTGCGGAAGAGGGTCAGGAACGTGGCCTGGAACGCATCCTCGACGTCGTTCGGGTCGCGGAGGACCCCTCGACAGACGGTCAGCACCATCCCGCCATGCCTCGCGACGATCGCCGCGAACGCCGCTTCATCCCGCTCCGCGACGAACCGGGCGAGGAGTTGACTGTCGGCGAGGCCGACTATGGTCCCGTCCCCGAACAGTCGTTGGATGTGCCGCAAGGCCGTCCCCATGGATGCGGTCGTCATCGCCTACGTTCCTCCCCCACGCCCTCTGATTCGGGTCACGTCTCACTCTACCTAAAGGGGCGGGGCGTCCCGATCGGCAAAACTCTTTCGAAGGATTTCGAGGGACTGGTTCGAGGGGCGAGATCGGTGGCTGAGTAGACAGAGCGGGGTCACAGACCCCGCCTACAAGGGGATTTCCCCGCTGTAGGCGGGGTCAGTGACCCCGCTTCTCTTCGTTCGTCCAACGCCGGTCCTTGGGATCGACCTACTTGCTCACAGCCACCGGCTTCAACCCGCCCATCCGAGGACGACGCAAACTCCAGTAGTGTTCGAGCACGCGTAAACTCCTCCTCACCCACCACACGCCCCCGTAAGCCGCGGCGGGACCACCCAGGGCGAGCTTGATTCTCGTGATCGAGGTGAAGCCCTCGCCCCGGAACGCCAACCAGGGCCCTGCGGGCAACATGAGGATCAGCAAGACCCCGACGATGACCCCCATCGCCGCGACCGCCACCATCAGATAAGCGCCGGCCGGCGTCGGCTCCGACTCGAACCCGTGTCCGCACACGAGGCAGATCCGAGGACGTACCAGGACGAAGCGGTCATATCCATAAAACGCAGTCGTCTCGGCCCCGTCCATCGGACGGACCGATCCGCTCCCGCATGAGGGGCAGGACTTCCCGGCCGACGCCGGGGCCGGTTCCGGGAGTCTCGGCAGGTCCCGGGGAGGATGCGGCACATTACCCCCGCGGAGGTGGAACCAATACCCGAACCCACCCGCCAGAACACCCGCCGCCACAAGGTACCACCCCGCCCCATTCAGGTCGGGGAGCAGCAGCATCGCAAACCCGGCGAGGACCATGATCCCGCCCAGGACGATCATCCCGTGTTCCTGTCGCATGGTAATGGCTCAACATGTTTCCGGTGATCCGCCCCTTTTCCGCACTTTAAACGGACTCTGCCCAGACGCGTGACTCGCAACCTCGAAGGACAGCCGTTGGATGTCTTTTCCTGCAGCCCATCTTACCCCGGCTGGTCTTCGTCCTCTTCGCCGAGGACCGCTCGCTACTCTCGACTGGCGAGGGCTATCAGAATAATAAGGAGGAAGATAGGTTCCTCCTCGTCGTTGTTATGCCACTACTCGTTCATCTCCAGTCGATTGGTGCACGGGTCGAGGACGAGCGTGTAAGCCAGACAAAGCTACGAGGAGAAGATCCTCAAAGGTATTGTGAAGTTGCACGCACGGACGGACTTGGGGCGAGCGGCTCGAGACGACGTCAAGGTCGTCGAAGCGATCGGGCGGCTTATGGACTGTTATCTTAGGCTGTCACGTTATCATTCGGCGCATTATTGTAGGCGAATACGACAGCCTGAAATCGAGCCGAACTACGCCAAGAGCAATGTGGCGATTCCTGACTGCGTCGACTTGCCTCTCGCCGAACGCCAGGATGTGACGCCCGATGGGGGGAAGGCGGAGTTACGCTTCTAAACGGCCCATCAGCCAGTAGTCAATGTTAATTTATTGATAGATTATCGTCAAATCGACGGTTTCATCTGTTTTCTGTTCACAAAAGACAACGGCCACGATGTCTAGAATAGCGTTTACTTGGCTTTTGGCCGCCGGTATCTCGAGAAATGATGGGGTGTGGCGTGTCTTATTTCGGGATTCATCGATTGCATTTAAGCGTGATCGGCCGAAGTGGATTGTGACTATTATTTTTTGAGTTGACAGCAAGATAATCACACCCATATGATACTTCTCGAGTCGATGATGTTTTGTTGCACGCTGGGCGTGGGTGCCCCAAGATTCTCACGCCCTCGACTGTCGATTCCTCTCCTCTCCCCCACCTTCCTCCCAAGTGTGGACCCGGCCGTGCCCGAGATATCGTTCGTTTTCAACGACCAAACCTCGGGCTAAATCCAGCCGAAAACCGAAGGATCCTCCGGAGCTTGTTTTCAAGCCGATTTTCGACCGGTGCCCGCCTCCGGTGGCTGTAGACAAGCCTCGAACACAACCCCAAGAAACATCCACTTGCTAACCCGATCTTCGGTCATTGTTTGTTTCGACGCGATGTGACCTCGAAAAACGATCTTCAAGGACGCCCCCGACATGCTAGACGGGAAAACCGCGGCCGAGCATGGTGCTCGACTGACAATCGAAGATATGGTAATATTTTGGTATTCCGTGGCGAGAAGCTGGCGGTTGATGCTGATCGGGTCATCGCTCGGTGTCGCTCTTGTCCTCGTCGGGACCGCTTGGTCGCAGCGGATCTATCGTTCCACGGCGAAGTTCTTGATCGTTGAACGCGAGGGCCGCCCCATCAACGTGGCGAACAATGATCCCACTCGTCAGGCGGCACCCGACAGCAAGATCGATTACGTCCAAACCCATGCCTTGATCCTGAGCAGCCCGGTCGTGATCGCGAGGGCCATCGAATCGATCGGACTCGACGCTCTTCCGTCACTGAAGTCGGCGGAAGCCAAGGGACGCAGGGCCCTCGATGCGGCGGTCGCCGCGGTTTCCGTGTCGAGACCCGACCGGAACGCCAACGTCCTCGCCGTGGACTGCACGGCTTGGTCTCCGGAAGAGGCGACGAGGCTCTTGACGGGCGTGGTGCGAAGCTATCGGGAATTCCTCAAGATTACCTATGAAGACACGAATCGCGATGCCGCCACTTTGATTGTCAAGGCGAAGGACGAGCTGGGCGCGGAGCTCGACACCCTGGAGTCCAAGTACGTCGAGTTCCGGCGCGAGGCTTCCTACCTGACCGACGAGGAGACGGGTTCGACGGTCGCTGACCGTCGGCTTGCTCGGACCTCGCGGGAACTCTGGGACGCGGAGGCCAAGGCCAGGGCGCTCAAGGTTCAGCTCGACCTCGTTCGGAAGCTGGCCGACAAGGATCACGAGATCTGGAGCATCGCCCACGCGGCGAGTTTCCTGGGAGGTGAGTCGGGCAGCCTGGATACCACGATCGGCGCGGCGACGACCTCGCCGTCTTCGGCGGCTTACCTCGCTCAACTCATGGTCGAACAGCAGCAGTTGATCGAACGATTCGGGGCTGAGAATGCCAAGTCCCGTGAGCTGCAAGCGCAGATCCAACGTGCCAGCGAGCAGGCTCGGCTCGCTCGCAGAACGTTAGGCAAGACTGAAGTCTCGAAATTGCTCGAATCGATCGCCGAGGGTCTAACCTCCGCGGAGACCATGCGTCGGGAGTTGGCCGAGACTTGCCAGCGGCAGGAGGAGCAGGCCCGCCGGAGCGAGATTGAGCAACTCGCGGGCAAGAACCTCTGGTCCAAGGTCGAACGGCAGCGAACCTTGTTCGACACGGTTGTGGACCAGCTCAAACAGGTTCAGTTTGCCGGTGGCGCAGGTGATGTCCTCGCGCAGGAACTCGAAGCGCCCCAAGCCCTCGTCAAACCGATCCATCCGCGGACCGGTCTCTTGCTGGCGGTCGGATTGCTGGTAGGAGGCTCTGCCGGCCTCGCCTCCTCGCTGCTGCGAGAGAGACTCGATCGACGAGTTCGCACGACCGGCGAACTCAAGGCCGCCCTCGGACTTCCTCTGCTCGGCCAGGTGCGGCGACTCGCCGGGGAGGATCGGTTCCGGCTTGACGAGACGACATCGTGCGCTTCGGACGCCCTGACGGCCCAGGCGTTTCAGACGATCTTCACCCATCTGGAATCGTGTCGGCGACGGTCGCTGTTCAAATCGTTGCTCGTGGCGAGCCCTCGCCACGACGACGGGCGGAGCATCGCCGCGAGCAACATGGCCGCCGTCGCCGCCAGGGCGGGACGCAAGGTCCTTCTCGTCGATGCCGATCTCCGCAATCCCGCGCAACGACGGATTCACGGCCTGCCAGGACCGCGGGGGCTTGCCGACCTGCTGGCCAGCGGTGGCCCGAGCGAGCCGTTGATCCAAAGCTCGGCCGTCAAGAATCTCGACGTTATCCACGCCGGCTCACCCACCACCTCTCCTTTCGAGCGACTTCTGTCACCGCGCCTCGCTGAACTTTTCCAGGAGTGGGGCGAGCGTTACGACTTGATCATCGTCGACGCCCCGCCGTTGCTGGAGGTCGCGGATGCCACGATCCTCGGTTCGCTCGTCGACCGGGTCGTGCTCCTCGCAAATGCGTCCAGCTTGAGATATCGGGATGTTGAATCCGTTGGAGACTGGATTGAGTCGATCCATGCGGTTGTGATCGGGACCATCTTCAACGTCCAGGACAGTGGCGCCTTCGAGCCGATTCCCTGCCGGACTCCCGGCGGAAGCGATTCGGAACGGAGCGGTCGAACGATGCTCTTGTGGAATAGTGCCGGCACAACTCTTAGGAAGGTTGGTGTTGGGGCCGCGCGGCTCGTCCGCGCGAGAGCGTTCGACATCGGTCCCTGAATCGCCTTGCACGATCCTGGGACGTTTCGTCTGGGCTTGCCCAGTAAGGGCCTGCGTAAGGCTCCCGAATCCCCTATGGAAGAGGCTTTCCCCGAACGAGGCCGTGAGGGGATCGTCGCTCACTCAATGGACCTGCGCGTCCCAAGGTCAGGCAAGGCGATCTCGCCGCGAAGCGGACGAATGAATGAGCAGATCGAAAGAGAAATCATCAATTAGTTCAAAAAATAGATTGGGGAAAAAGATGGTCGGATTGAGAATCGTGATAACAGCGGTCGTCTGGATTTCGATGACGCTGAGTTTCCACGCCGCGCGGGGAAGCGAGCGGGACGCCGTTACTCTTGGCCATTGCACACTCGAGTATGCCGCCAGCACGCGAATTGGGATCCATGCGACATCAATTGGTTTCACATCGATGCAGGACTGCTATGCAAATCCAGGCGATCGAGTGAAGACAGGGCAGGTCCTGGGGCGTGTTGCGGATCGAGATCTCCGGGCCGACCGGGAGACCCTTCAGGCCGAGATGGACAGCGACATCGAGATCCGCGCGGCTGAGCTCAAGCGCGACCTCATGGTCAGCAAGCAAGCCCGCAGTGCCCGTCTCCAAGCTCGCGGTCCGGGCTACGTCAGCGAGGAGGAGAACACCTCCCAGCGGCTGGAAACTCAGATGGCCGTGCTCGAGATCCAGAAGGCATCCTTCCGTCGCGAGCTGCTTCGAAAACGCATCCAGGCGCTTGACGTTCAGCTCCAGGCCCGCGAATTCGTCAGCCCTCACAACGGCGTCGTCGTCGAAGTGCTGAAGAAGCCTGGCGAGGCCATTGGGCCGGGCGAAACGGTCTTCTGCGTGATCGACCCATCGGTCGTCCGCGTCATCGGCTACGTCAATCTTCAAGACTACTGGCGAGTGAAACCGGGCCAATCGGTCCGCCTCCATCCCGAATTCGAGGGTGTTGAGCTCCCGGTGGAACGCCTCGAATTCACGGGCCGGGTCGTCTTCGTCGACCGACGAATCGAGCCCGAGACGAAGACGTGCAAGGTCGTCACGTTGATTGAAAACCGCGACGAAATCCTTGCCTCCGGACTCGAGGCGCGAATGGAGATCGACCTGAATTCCACGGGTCCCGAGGACTCGGCAGCACCCATCGCTCCGGCGCGACCCATCAGCCCGGGAGCCGTTGGAACGCGAGTCTCTCCTCCGACGACCGATCACTAACTCACGAACGCCCAGGTTTCTCTCCCGGTCTTGCTCGCTGGTTGGACTCTCGACAGCCCTCTCCTGGTTGGTCTTTTGACAGCCCTCTCCTGGAACGACGCTCGCCAAGGCATCCGTCCTAAAAATGGCACTCTAAACCCACGACTGAGGATCTCAGATGAGTCTACAGGAACCAATCCTGAGCTACGAACCGCTCGGCCCGGACGTCATTCACTCACGCGAGGGACGAGGGGCGCGTCCCTCTCCCCTCTCCAAGACCCGACAAATAAATCACTACGGGAAACTGAAGCGAGCTTTCGACTTGGTCGCCGCGAGCGTGGGCCTCGCGGTCGTTGCTCCGTTCCTGGTCCTCATCGCCCTCGCCATCCGCTTGGATTCCCCCGGACCCCTCTTCTTTCGTCAGGTCCGAGTCGGCCGGGGCGGCAGGGCCTTTCGGATTTGGAAGTTCCGGACGATGCATGTCAACGCCGAGGCGATGCTCGGCGACCTGGAGTCTCGGAACGAATCCCCAGGCGGAATTCTCTTCAAGCTGAAGCACGACCCGCGTGTCACCAACGTGGGCGGATTGCTTCGTCGCACGAGCCTCGACGAGATCCCTCAGTTCTTCAACGTACTGGCAGGCGAGATGAGTCTGGTTGGGCCTCGGCCTCTTCCCGAGCGTGACTGTCGGCTGTTGCAGGAGTTCGACCCGGAGGGTTACGCACGCCGGCTGGAGGCCGTCCCCGGAATCACTTGTTTCTGGCAGGTAGGCGGACGAAGCCGACTCGGCGCCCAGGACATGCTCCGTCTCGACTGTCAGTACATCAAGGAACGGTCCCTCTGGTTGGACGTGCGGCTCATCGCTCGCACCGTCCTCGTCATGGCCGATCATGGCGGAGCTTGTTGACCCTTCACCAAATCAGGTTTGCACCCATGAAATTTACACTTTCCAATGACGGCATCCTCTCGGCGGAAGTGCCTCCGCGATCGAAGACCATCCTCGGCACCCGCGTCGACGCGACCAGTTACGATCGCGCGATCAAAGACGTACTGCGCTGGTCGTCCGCTGGCGAGTCGCGTTATATTTGCGTTTCGACGGTCCATATGATAATGGAAGGATACGATTCGAGAGAATACCAGGACGTGGTCAATGGGGCCGACCTGGTCACGCCCGACGGGATGCCGCTGGTCTGGCATTTGCGCCGTCGGGGAATCGCCGACCAAAGTCGAGTCTACGGTCCGGACCTCACTCGAAAACTGTTGGGCGCGGCCGCGGACGCCGGGATACCCGTCGGGTTCTACGGCGGAGATCTTGAGGTGCTCGAACGCCTGCTCACGGTCGTCGGCCAGACGTATCCGGAACTGATTGTGGCCTATGCCTTCTCCCCTCCTTTTCGCGAATTAACGTCTGCCGAGGATGCGGCGGTCGTTAACGCCATCAATAAATCGGGCACGCGGATCCTGTTCGTGGGACTCGGCTGTCCGAAGCAGGAGCGCTGGATGGCCGGCCATCGGGGTCGCGTGAAAACGGTGATGCTTGGCGTCGGGGCGGCGTTCGACTTCCTGGCGGGCACGAAGGCTCAAGCTCCTCGGTGGATCATGGGCCTGGGGCTGGAATGGCTCTATCGTTTTTGTCATGAGCCGCGCCGCCTTTGGAAGCGCTACCTGAGGCACAATCCTCGATTCGTCCTTTTTACGGCCCTCTCGCCGCGAAATCGGGCCGCCTCAACGAATGATGTCTAGGAATAATGAGGACCTTGCCCGATGTGTCTTCTGGTTACTGGTACGGATAAGCCCAACGGTCTTTTGAGGAAGATCTTGGATGCCTCTCGCCCGCGCGGGGCGCTGGGAGGTTGGGCTCCAGCGACCGATCTCGGCGCCGGGTCGATCACGACCATCGACTGGTATCGCGTCATTAACACCGAGGCCGACTCCCCATGGTGAGTCTCGCGGGGGCCTGGGAAAGCCCCGATCGCTTCGCGCAGAGATCTCGGCCCAGGATCGATCGGCTTGGCCGATCCGACGCAACGGTGGCTCGCTTCAACTCTTCGAGGGAGAGGAGGGGGGCGCGCACCATCCGAATCACCGCTCTGGTTCTGGCGACGCTTGCCTTCGTCAACCTCGTTCCTGGCGTAGATCCTCTGAAAGGCGGAGGGACGACGGTCCGAGGTTTTCTTGAGATCGGGTTGCTCATCATGTCAACGGCCCTGGCCATGTTCAAGGCACGCAAGAGTGTACTCTCGCGGATTGCGTTGAACTCGCCGGAAGCCTGGGTCTTGCTAACGTTCTGCGTCTGGGCCGCCACATCGGCGATTTGGGCACCCAACCCAGTACTGGCCCTGGCGAAGAGCGTAGAACTTGCTCTGATCGGGTTCTGCGCGATCACGATCGCCGCCACGGCGCTCCCCGGCGAAAGGGGGTTGAGAGATGACGTGGCCATCGCACTCGGGGCAAGCGTGGCGGTCCTCATGGTTTTCAATCTGGTCGTCCATCACACGCCGCTCCCTCTTCAACTCGATAGTTTTGAAGAGTTGGGTTCATTCGGCTCACCCCTGGAAGTCAAACGACCGAGACTGGTTCTGGCCTACGCACCCCCCTTGCTCGCCGGCGACCTCCTCAGCCTGCTGGTCATCGCTCTGGCCGTCTCGGAAATGGGGCTGCTCGCCAAAGTGATCGGGCTTCTGGGTTCGGCCTGGCTTCTGATGCTGACCGACGCCAGAACGGCCTTCCTGGCCGTCCCGGCGGCCATCGGCGCCGCGCTGATCCTGGGCACCTTTCGCGTCTCGGCGCTAGCGCTCGTGGGACTGGCCGCGAGTTTCATCGCCACCGTCCTGGCGATTGTCATGATGTTCCTCAACAACGGATCCGTCACCGGCGGCCTGGATCTCGGCGAGGACTTCTACACGGTCAGCGGACGGATGGACCTCTGGCAGTTCTCCTGGCCGATCATCCTCGATCAATGGATGACGGGAATCGGCTTCTACGGATCGCGCTACCTGCTCTTGCCTCGATGGTTCTGGGCGGGACACACGCATAATTCATTCGTGGAGGTCGCACTTTGCCTCGGCCTGCTCGGCCTGGTGATCCTCTGCGTGTTTATCGGGATCTCGGTCTGGAAAGCGCTCAAGACCTCGGATCGCCTCCTCGTAAGCATGCTTGTCTACACGGGGATCATCGGCAACATCAACCCGATCATCTTCGATCCCACCCTTCCGATGTTCTATCTCCTCCTTGCTCTTTCGCTCAGCGCGAACACGGCCGCGAAGCGGGCGCGGGCGGAACAGTCCTTCCACGCGGGGCGGGTCGATCGCCCCATCACCTTGACGAGTTGAACGAGTGGAAATGACGACGTCGATTACTTACTCGCTCGCGGACCAGGCTTTCGACCGGACCAAGTCGGTCGGTATCCTCAACGTCTCGCTCAGTCTTTTTCGTCGTCTCGCGGACTGCGAGGAAGTCCAGGCGATGACGCTGCTGTCGAACAGGACGTTGAACATGGAGGCCTCGAGCGACGTCTTGTCGAAGGTGGAGATTGTCCCATACGACTCGGCGGTGTCGAGTCGTATCAACCGCATCGTCTGGGACCAATGGGGCGTTTCCTCGGCCGCGGACAGGGCTGGCCGAGAATGGTTGCTGCTCCCCAAAGGGTTCGCGCCGTTCGTTCGCAGGCCTCGCGCGGCGGTCGCGGCGTACGTCCATGATACGATCCACGAGCATTATCGTGAACGCCGCCCTTCAGTCATGCCAACCGGAGAACTTGCCTATTTTCGGCGATGTCTGCGCGCGACGTTACAATACGCCCGCGTCATCCTCACGAATTCCAGGTTTACTCGAGAGAGTCTGGAGATCCTCGCGAGGCGTGAGGGCCTCACCCCCCCTCCGATCGTCGTCGTCGGCATCGGGTTTGAGGATCCGGGCGTGCCACCGTCGGCCAAGGGCGATTTCGTCTTGCTGCTGGCGGGTGGCTTCAACAAGCGTACGGACCTGGCGGTCAACCACCTGGAGAACTGGCGACGGCGATCGGGTTACAAGGGCCGGATCGAGGTCGTCGGGTCGGCTCCCGCGGGTCTCGAGAGACCGGAGAGCGACGCCTGGGTATGGCTCCCTCGACTCGCTCCCGAGGCGTTCGACCGAAAAATGAGGGAGGCCCAGGCCCTGCTCTACACCTCGGAGTACGAAGGTTTCGGTATGCCTCCCGTCGAGGCCATCCTCCGCGGCACGAGCCCGGTTTACTCCGACCTCCCCTCGACGCGCGAGGTCATGAATGGCGCAGGTCGGCCGTTCCAGAATGAGTCGTTCGATTCGTTCGCTCGGGCCCTGGACTCCGCCCTCGTCGACGACCCCGGCCGAATCGACGGTTGGAAGCGCGAGTTGTTGACCCAGCATAACTGGGACCTTGTGGTCGCCCGTGTTCTCGAAGCCCTCCGAGAGCATTCTCCTCGGAAAGCCCACGAGCGTCACCATACCTTGGAGCGACCCCTTGCGCATTCCTGATCCAGATCCGGTTCAGCACCCGCGACGCGTCTCTCCGTACCCTGGGCTCGCCACGTGCCTGAGGGCGGACTGGGCACGAAACCGAGGGAATGAGAAGGCCATGGTCGTCCTGATCGCCTATAGGTTTGGCCACGCCCTCCATCGGCGACGAGAACGCACGGCCCTGTGGGCTCCGGTTTTCTTCTTCTACAAGGTCGCTTACACGTTGCTTACCGAGTGGCTGCTGGCTTTGGAGATCAAGTTGTCGACGCGGATCGGGCCCGGCCTGCAACTCGAACATGGCATGGGCCTGGTGGTGAACCAAAACGCGGTGATCGGCGCGGGATGCGTGTTGCGGCAGAACACGACCATCGGTGAAAAGCCCGATGGAGTGGGTGGATTCGTCTACCCCTGGCTCGAGGACGATGTCGTCGTCGGGGCGAACGCCGTGATCCTCGGAGGCGTGACGATTGGACGAGGCGCCGTGATTGGCGCGGGAGCGGTCGTGACGCGGAGCGTCCCGGCGGGGGCCGTGGCGGTGGGCAATCCCGCCCGGTTGCTCTCGCACTCGAACCTGGCCGCCGACAACGGCGAATCCGAGGGATCCGGCCGCGCCGAAGCGGAGTATGCAGAGAGGGCTTGCAGCCTTGACAACTGAAGCTGCCATCGAGCGGGGCGTCATCTCCTCCGAGGCCGGAACCGCACCGCGACATGTTGATGTCGCGACCGGCGATCCGTGCGCTGCGCCAACAACTCCTCGAACAAGGCCAGTCTTGATGACGGGAATGTTCGCGGTG
Source organism: Singulisphaera rosea (assembly GCF_054877945.1). NCBI lineage: Bacteria > Pseudomonadati > Planctomycetota > Planctomycetia > Isosphaerales > Isosphaeraceae > Singulisphaera > Singulisphaera rosea. The sequence goes on from NZ_JBTYIP020000024.1 coordinate 90,834, forward strand.
CTCGATCAGGGGCTCTTCGCGATCGGCAACTTCACGCTCACGACAGCTCTTGCCCGAGAGACGTCGTCGGAGGTCTTCGGAGCGTACTCGATCGCCTTCGCCTGGTTCCTGCTCGTGATGGTGGTTCACTCGTCGCTCGTCACGGAACCGCTCGTCGTCTTCGGCCCGCGCGGAGGGGGCTTGACGTACTATCGTGCGGTGGCTCGCCTGCATTGGGGCGTTACGGCGGGGGTCTCCGCGGTGTTGTTGACCTGGGCAGTCCTTCCCTCCGTCTGGTCCGACTCGATCGCGAGAACGGCGTGGCTATCCGTGATCGGATATGGAGTTGGATTTCTTTACATGTATTATGTGCGACGGAAGTGCTGTGCTCGTTTTCGAATGGACATCGCCGTCGCGGGAGGTCTGGCCTACCTCCTCTCGAGCCTGCTTCTTCTGGTGTCGCTCATCAAGACCGGGGGCCTAACTCTGCCGGCGGTTCTCGGAGGTCAGGCCGTGGCCGCTCTCATCATCGCCTGGGGTATGGATCGTATCCTTGACCGCACCCTGATGGATGAGGATGCGAAGTTTGATTTTCGGGGTGTCGCCAGGGATCATTGCCACTACGGGCGTTCGGCCGTCATGTACGGGCTACTTTCCGTCCTTTCCACGCAGATCTACCTTCTGGCTCTGGAGACCAAGGCGGCTGCCTCGTTCCGAGCCTCCATGAACGTAGCGATGCCTCTGCTCCAATCCTACAGCGCCCTGGGCGCGATCCTGGTTGCCAGGATGTCACGCGAGTATTCCGTGGAAGGTCGCCGTCCTCCCCGAAGCCTTGTCTGCTGCGCGGTCGGGCTCGTCGGCCTGGCGGTTGTTCTGGCCTTACCAGGGATCTTCGGCGCTCGAACGATCCTGTCGATCCTGTACCGAGGACGGTACGACGATTGCCATGCGGCCGCGGCCCTGTTCGTCGTTCAGACCATTCCCATGGCATTGGGCGTGGTTTTGGCCAGCGCCTCGCGTGCAACGAACAATCCGTCGCACGTCGTCTACGCCAATATGGTTTGCTGCGCGCTCTCCGTTATCCCCGGGATACCTCTGGCCTACCAATACGGCACGCTCGGGGCCGTCGCCGGCTTGTTGATCGCCACGGTCGTGGCCGCCGTCTTCCACGCGATTCTCTGGATTTCCATCGCCCGACGTGATGGGTGTTCGAGAGCGTAAGGAAGGCGGGGCCATGAGTGACCAACGATGCATGATTATCAGAGAGAACTCAAAAGTTGACGAGTTTCCGAGAGGGAAAGATGCCGCCCAGGATTTCTGGAAACGATGACGTCCGCCTGCGCGTGCTGATCTCAGCCTACTGCGTGTCGCCAACCTGGGGTTCCGAACCCGGGGTCGGCTGGAACTACTGCACGCGCCTGGCTCGTCACCACGACATCACGGTCCTGACTTGCCCCGGCAGTCATGGCGGGGACGAGTTCCGGGAGACCGTCGAGGAGTCCTTCCGAGATCGGCCTCCGATCGACGGGCTCGACATCCGGTACGTCCCTCAGCCGTTCCTGTCGCGCTGGCTTCAAGGAGACGATCGCCTTCGTCGCTTCACCGTCAACTACGTCGGCTACGCGGCCTGGCAGCGCGCGGCGTTGCGAGTGGCGAGACAACTCCACGCCGAGGAGCCGTTCGATGTTATTCATCATTTAAATGTTATTGGATTTAGAGAGCCCGGCTATCTATGGACCCTGGAGGCTCCCTTCGTTTGGGGCCCCGTCGGCGGAGCGTCCGACACGCCCTTGCGGTTTCTGCCCCGGATCGGCGGGGTGGATGCGTTCCTGCTGGGATTCCGAGGGGCGGCCAATCGCTGGCAGCGGCGGGTGGCGGTGCGTTCTCGCAAGGCCGCCCAGGCCGCTCGACGAATCTGGGTCGTTGGTGAGGAAGAGCAGCGGTTGTTTTCGCGCTGGGGACGCGATGATGTCGAGAACATGCTTCCCGTCGGTACCGAGCCCGACCCCGATCCGACCCTGCGGACCTACGACGGCGGCCGTCCGCTTCGTTTGGTGTGGACGGGAACACTGACGGGACGCAAGGCGCTGCCGATTCTCCTTGAAGCCATCTCGCAACTCTCCGAACCGCGTCGTGTGGAACTGACCGTGGTCGGGGAAGGCTCGCGAAGGAGGGAATGGACCTCGCTGGCGGATCGATTGGGATCGTCGGAACGCGTCCGTTGGTTGGGACACATCCCTCGTCATGAAGCTCTTGGGGTGATGAGACGCTCCGACGTGCTTGTCCACACGAGCGTGGAAGAGGGTGGGCCGTCGGTGGTCTCGGAGGCCCTTTCACTCGGCCTTCCCGTCCTGTGTCACGACGCCTGCGGTATGGCGGTCGTCGTTAACGAAAGTTGTGGAATCAAGGTCCCCTTGCGCGACTTTCGCACGAGCGTCGAAGGGTTCCACCGGGCCATCGTCGATTTGTTGAGTGAACCAAGGAGGGTCCGTAGGCTCTCGGAAGGGGCGATCCGCCGAGCGTCCGAGTTCGATTGGGAAGCGAACATCGAGCGAATCTCGCGAGCGTACCGGGAGGTGGCCGCGGAGAAGGCCGTGGATCGGCTTCGACTGTGCGTTTGATTCAGCGAGGTTCGGTCGAGTGTTTGATCCGATGGGCGCTCGCAAGGGAGAGGATCATGCGGCGGAACGGAAGCACGTGGGGTCGGATTCTGACCGCCTTCGCCGCGGTGGTCTTCGTTCGCAGCGCCGAAGGGGCAACCCCAGATCGCGTCTACTCCCGCGATGGGTCCATATTCATCAAGGATACTTTGTATGAAATTCCTGCCGGGGCGTGGTTCGTGTCGCCCGTCGGGCGCGACTCGGCCCCTGGTAACGCGAGGGCCCCTTGGAAGACCTTGAGTAAGGCCGTCGCGGCGGCGAACCCAGGATCCACCATCATTCTCCGAGGGGGTGCCTACCGCGAAGGCGAGATCAAGACGGGCGGGAAGGCGCTGACGATCCAACCGTATCCGCACGAATCGGTCTGGATCAAGGGGAGCGTCGTCGTGAGCGACTGGACGAAGGACGGCCGCACCTGGCGGTTCGAAGGTTGGACGCCGCGAATCCCCCATGACTCTGACCCGCGAGCGATCGACCCCGCGCATCCCCGAGCCGCCTGGCCGGAGATGGTCTTCGTCGACGGCAAGCCTTTGCGGCAGGCGGGCGACGCGACGTCGGTCGGATCTGGGGACTTCTTCGTCGATGAAGACCGAAAGCGGATCGTCATCGGCGACGACCCGGCGGGAAAGATCGTCGAAGTCTCGGCGTGGCGGTTCGCCCTCAATGCCTTTGTCGCCGACGGTTTAACCATCCGTGGCCTGGGATTTTGCCACTATGCCACGAGCGCCACGCCCGAGTTCAAAGCGGCGCTGATCCTGACGAACACAAGGGCCGTCGTCGAGGACTCCACCTTCGCCTGGAACGCCACAAGTGGACTCGCCGTCTTCGGAAAGAAGGCCGAGATCCGTGGGAACACCTTCGTGTTCAACGGCCAGGTGGGGGTGGCTGGCTGGAGATGCGACGGATCGGCGATCGAACGCAATCACATCTCGTATAACAACGTCGAGCACTTCAAGAAGGATTGGGACAACGGAGGCCTGAAGATCACCGAGACGCGAGGCCTCGCGTTGCGCGATAACTGGGTCGAATGCAACGAAGGCCCGGGACTCTGGCTCGACGTCTCCTGTCGCAACGTGGACATCGTCGGGAACGTGTTGAACGGCAACGCGTCCATCGGGGTCTTCTATGAGATCTCCGCGAAGTGCGTTATTGTTTCGAATCTGTTTCTGAACAACGAGATCGGTATCAATGCCGGGGCAGGGTCGGCGAACGTACTGATTTATAACAACACGCTGATCGGCGACCGCGAGTCGATCCGCATCGTCGACGACGAGCGGGCAAGCACCGCCGAGCCCGACATGCCCTGGAACACCCGCGACGTCGAGCTGAAGAATAACGTCATCGCCGAAGTCCCGGGGCGGTCCACAAGGGCTCTCCAGGTCCTCGACTTCTCGAAAGCCCCCAGGACGGCCGAGGCAATGGAGGTGCGAGTCAACTCGAACGTCTACCGACGCGCCGACGCCCGCTCCCTCGCCGGCCTCGTCTGGTGGTCGCGAGGGGCGAAATCGTCGGTCTACGGAACGCTTCGCGAATTTCTCGCGGAGACGCGGCAGGAGTCGAATGGAGTTGAACTCGACGATCGTTCCCCCCGTCTCTTCATCGATGAAGAACGGGGCGACTATCGAATCTCTCGCGAGTTCGAAGCGGGATTCCAGGCGGCCGAACTTCCCGAACCCGTCGCCAGGGCCTTGAAACTGTCGCCGGGCGTCCGGCCGGGTCCCGGTGCGACCTACTGGGCCGGCATGCCGCAAGGCCCACGGTCTCGATGACACGCTTGAACAAAAGCCGCATCCCCCTGCAAGTTCCGTGTCGTCGAATCCCAATCACCCACGACCTACGAATGATATGACGGTTTCCCATTCCTGGAGTTGAAACACTGATGATCGCTCACGACGGATTCTATCGCGACACGCTGGCCGACCTCCTGTCCCGAGGCGATCTGTCTCGGGACTCCCGAATCCTGGTGGTTTGCGGCGGAACCCTCGACCGGGACGTACTGGTGGATCTCGGCTTCACCGACGTCGTGATCTCCAACCTCGACACCAGGACGGCGCCAAGCGCATTCGCCCCTTTCGAGTGGAGCCTTCAGGATCTTGAAGACCTGAACTTCGCCGATAATTCCTTTGATTTCGTGATCGTACACTCCGGGCTCCACCATTGCCGGTCGCCGCATAAGGGGCTTCTGGAGATGTATCGAGTCGCATCCCGCGGGGTGATCGCCTTCGAACCCCTCGAAAACTGGACAACCCGGCTGGGAGTGCGCCTTGGATTCGGCCAGGAGTATGAGATCGCGGCCGTGGCCGACAACTCCTATCGTTTCGGTGGCGTACGAAATACCCAGGTCCCGAACTTCGTCTTCCGCTTCACCGAGCGCGAAGTGCTCCGAACGATCAAAACCTATGCCCCCCACGTCCAGACCGATTTCCGTTTCTACTACGGCTTGCGCATGCCCTGGGCCCGCTTTAAGCAGTCCCGAAACCGGCTCCGGTACATGCTCGCGCTCGCGGCCTATCCGGCGCTCAAGGCGATGACGACCGTGTTCCGACGCGAGTGTAACAACTTCGCTTTCACCGTGTTGAAGTCGCCGGAGCACGCCGCGCTCCAGCCTTGGCTGAAAATGGAAGAGAATCAAGTTATTTTCAATCAAGAGTGGATTAGCACGGCCTGCGGGTCCTGACCGCACGGATGGCCCGTCTCGCATTTACTGCCCGAGTTTCGACCGCCCCGATCATGGCAAGCGAGGAGCCGGCAACCGGCCGTGGTCAGCCGCCGTCAGGCGACGCCTGAATCAAGCCTGCCTGGCGAGGCTTGGCGAGGTGGATCCATGGCAAGATTTGAAATCCTCTCCTGGGCGACATTCGGGCCCTGATTGAGTCTGCTCGCGAGCAGACGGGCCTCTCGGTCAACTCGGCCCTTGTCGGCCTCTGCTGGCACATCGGGGAATCGCATCCGCCAGGACGTTTTGCGGGAGAAGCGGGCGGAGTACGGCGAGCAGATTGTGTCGACGTTGTCGGCCCAATTGACCGTTGAGTGCGGCCGAGGCTATGACCGTCGGAACCTCTATCATGTGATTCGGTTTGCCGAGGTCTTCCCCGGCGTGTCGATTGCGAACGCGCTGCGTATTCGAGGCTCGAAACCGGATCGACTGGTTGTTCGGAACTCCTGAGCGGCTGAGACCGCGTCAGGATCGATCGGCGAGGCTTTCTCGGTCCGAATCCTTCCGAGATGATGAAACGGTACTGGACAGGTGAGATGTCTCCCATTCCCCGCCTTTATGCGCTGTGGTAGTATTTGCGAAATGTTAAACCCGCCTGCGACGGTGCCTGAGGGTCGCTTGCCATGACACGCTCGGTCTTCTTCTTTGCCCTCGTGCTGAGCTTTTGGTCCGGCTTGGCTCTGGAGTCGGAAGCGGCGGGCCCGGCGTCGCTTTTCGACGAACAGATTCGGCCGCTGCTCGTCGACAAGTGCTTGGCGTGCCACTCGGGGGAGACGCCCAAGGGGAAGCTGGACCTGACGCGGCGGGCCTCGGCGATGGCGGGGGGCGAGGGGGGAGAGGCGATCGTGCCGGGGAAGGCCGAGGAGAGCCTGCTCTTCGAGAAGGTCGCCTCGGGCGAGATGCCGCCGAAGAACCCGCTGACTCCGGAGCAGACGTCGGCGTTCAAGGCCTGGATCGAGGCAGGGGCTCCCTACGCGGGCGAGCCCCTCGCGCCCAGGCGGGCCGGCGCCGACTGGTGGTCGCTGAGGAAGGTCGCGAGGCCCCAGGCCCCGAGCGTCGCCGACCCTCGGCAGTGGGCTCGCACGCCGATCGACGCGTTCGTCCTGGCGAAGTTGCAGGAGAAGGGTCTCGAGCCCGCGCCCGAGGCGGACCGCGCGAGCTTGATTCGGCGCGCGTCGTTCGACCTGATCGGCCTGCCGCCGACGCCCGAGGAGGTCGACGCGTTCGTCGCCGATTCCTCGCCCGACGCGTATGAGCGGCTCGTCGACCGCCTGCTCGACTCGCCGCATTACGGCGAGCGCTGGGGGAGGCACTGGCTGGATGTCGTCCGGTTCGCCGAGAGCCACGGGTACGAGACGAATATCCCCCGGCAGAACGCCTGGCCGTATCGCGACTACGTGATCCGGGCGTTCAACCGAGATACCCCGATGCCTCGGTTCGTGCTCGAACAGTTGGCGGGGGACACGCTCCTCGACGGCGACTGGCTCACCCAGGCGGCTACGGGGTTCCTCGTGGGGGGGACGCACGACGAGGTTGGGATCGCGACGATCGAAGGGCAACTCCAGCAGCGGGCCGACGACCTCGACGACATCATCACGGCGACCTCGACGGCCTTCCTCGGGCTGACGGTCAACTGCGCCCGGTGCCACGACCACAAGTTCGACCCGATCCGGCAGAAGGATTATTACGGGCTCCAGGCGGTCTTCGCGGGGGTGCGGCACTCCGAGAGGACCGTCCCCAGGGCCGACTCGGAGTCGAGGCTCCGCGAGGCCGAGAAGGTCCGCGACGAGCTGGCGCGGATCGACGTCCGGCTCGACGAGCTCGAGCCGTTCGCCCGCCCCGACCTCGGCGCTCCCGCTCGCGCGATGGTGCGTCCCACCCGTAACGTCGAGCGATTCCCGGGCGTCGAGGCCCGGTCGATCCGGCTCACGATCCTGGCGACCATCGACGGGACCGAGCCTTGCGTCGACGAACTTGAAGTCATCTCGGCCGGCGACCACCCTCGCAACGTGGCGTCGGCGACGGCCGGGGGCAAGGCGTCGGCGTCGTCAGAGCTGCCCAACCTGGCGATCCACAAGGTGGCTCACCTCAACGACGGCCTGGCCGGGAACAGCCATAGCTGGATCTCGAGCGTGCCGAGCAAGGGGTGGATCCAGGTCGACTGGCCCGAGGCCGTCGCGATCGACCGCGTCGTCTGGGGCCGGGACCGCGAAGGGGGATACCGCGACCGACTGGCGAGCGAATACTACATCGAGGTGGCCACTGCGCCGGGGCAGTGGCATGTGGTCGCCTCGTCGGGCGACCGGACGTCCTACCAGGCGCAGGCGAGGCCTCACGAGGCGTCGGGGACGTCGAAGGAATCGGAGGCAAGAGGGGCGCTCCTCGCCCGTCAGCAGGAGCTGCGTGACCGGCTCGCGACCCTCACGGCGACGCGGCCGATCTACGCGGGGACGTTCGCGACGCCCGGCCCGACGCATCTCCTCCGTCGCGGCGACGTGATGCAGAAGGGCGAGACCGTCGCGCCGACGGCCCTGGCCTCGGTCTCGCCGCCGCTGGAGCTTTCCCCGGGCACACCCGACTCGCAGCGTCGTCGGGCGTTGGCGGAGTGGCTCGGTAGGCCCGACAACCCGCTGCCGGCCCGCGTGATGGTCAACCGGATCTGGCACTATCACTTTGGCCGGGGGATCGTCGCGACGCCGAGCGACTTCGGCTTCAACGGCGGCCCCCCCTCGCACCCCGAGCTGCTCGACTGGCTCGCGGGCGAATACATCGACAACGGCTTCCTCATGAAGCCGATCCACCGGCTGATCATGAAGTCGGCGGCTTACCGCCAGTCGAGCCGACCCGATCCTAAAGGCTTCGCCGCCGACCGCGACAACACGCGCCTCTGGCGGATGACCCCCAGGCGACTCGAGGCCGAGGCGATCCGCGACTCCATCCTCGCCGCCAGCGGCACGCTCGACCTCCGCATGGAAGGCCCCGGCTACTCCCCCTGGGAGAAGAACACGAATTATGTCGCCGTCTACAACGCCAAGCCCCGCCTCGGCCCGGACGACTTCCGGCGGATGGTCTACCAGTTCAAGCCCAGGAGCCGCCAGGATCCCACCTTCGGCGTCTTCGACTGCCCCGACGCGGCCCTCGTCGCGCCCCGGCGGACCGTCTCCACCACCGCCCTCCAGGCCTTGAACCTGCTCAACAGCACGTTCCTCCTCGACCAGGCCCAGGCCTTCGCCGACCGCCTCGCGGCCGACGCCGGTATTGACCCCCGGGCCCAGGCCACTCGCGGCTTCCGCCTCGCCTTCGGCCGCTCACCCAACGAGGTCGAGCTCGCCGCCGCCGCCTCCCTCATTCGAGACCATGGCACCTCGACGTTCTGCCGCGCCCTCTACAATTCGAACGAGTTCATCTACGTTCCCTAAGAACCCGAGGGAGGTGGATCGTGGAGGTAGGGCCTATGGGGAAAGCGGTCGTCTCGGCCAAGATCGAAAATATCTTTGATGTCAAGAAAGTCGATCGAGGCAGCCTCGCGAGCGAACAGGTTCGTCGGGTCGATGTCGAAGATGCGAGAATCGACACCGGCGCGACGCTCCTGGCTATGCCCAAGAAAATGATCGAACAGCTTGGGTTAAGACATGTCGAAACAAAGCCCGCGAAAACGGCCGCTGGCGTCATCTCCGTGGGCATCCATCAGTCGGTCAGGCTGACCGTGCAAGGGCGAAGCTGCGAGATCCGAGTGACGGAAGTCAACGACTCCCGTCCGGTGTCGATCGGCTATATCCCCCTTGAGATGCTCGACTTCGTCGTCGATCCCAAGGGGCAGAGGCTGATCGGGAATCCGGATCATTGTAGCGAACATATGTTTGATCTGTATTGAGTCGGCGTGACGCGGGTCCCGACAACGAATGCGGTTGATCGCCACCTCAGCGAGGTTCGAGAAACTATGAGCCGACGACCGTCTCTCCCGGCCAACCACCACCTGATGGACCGTCGAGGGTTCCTGTCCCGGATGTCGGGCGGGATGGGGGGGGTGGCGTTGAGCTATCTCCTGGCGAACGACGGGCTGCTCGCGGGGCAGGTCGAAGACCCGCTGGCGCCGCGACGGCCGCACTTCCCGGCGAAGGCGAAGCGGGTGGTGCACATCTTTTGCACGGGCGCGGTCAGCCACGTCGACACGTTCGACTACAAGCCCGAGCTGATCCGTCGGCACGGCGAGGCGATGCCGGGGGTCGACAAGCTGATCACGTTCCAGGGGGAGAACGGGAGCCTGACTCGGAGCCCCTGGGAGTTCAAGCCTCGGGGGGAGTCGGGGAAGTACATCTCCGAGCTCCTGCCGCACCTGGCCGAGTGCGCGGACGACCTCTGCTTCGTCCACTCCTTGACGTCGAAGACGAACACGCACGGGCCCGGCGAGATCTTCATGTCGACGGGGTTCACCCGCGAGGGGTTCCCGAGCATCGGGTCGTGGGTCTCTTATGCCCTCGGGACCGAGAACCACGACCTGCCGGCGTACGTGGCGATCCCCGACCCGCGTGGCGTCCCGCAGCAGGGGCCGGCGAACTGGGCCAACGGGTTCCTGCCCGCGGTGTTCCAGGGGACCGCCTTCGGCGCCGATCGCCCGATCGACCACCTCGCGCGGCCGTCGAGCCTCTCGGCCGCCGACGACCTGGCCGCCAAGGATTTCCTCCGGGTGATCAACGAGGAGCACCTCGCGAGGAACCCGGGCGACACCGAGCTCGGCGCCCGGATCGCATCCTACGAGCTCGCCGCGCGGATGCAGCTCAGCGCCCCCGAGGTCGGAGACCTCTCCAAGGAAGGCCCCGCCACAAGAGAGCTCTACGGCCTCGACGACCCGAACCCGGTCCTCGCGGGGTTCGGCCGGAATTGCCTGCTCGCCCGTCGCCTCCTGGAGCGCGGGGTCCGCTTCGTCACCCTCTACAACGGCGCCTTCGCCATGGGCGAGGGGGCCTTCAACTGGGACGGCCACAAGCGGATCAAGTCCGACTACGACCGACATGGCCCGATCCTCGACAAGCCCGCCGCCGCCCTGTTGAAAGACCTCAAGGCGCGGGGGATGCTCGAAGACACGCTCGTCGTCTGGACGACCGAGTTTGGCCGGATGCCGACCTTCCAGAAGGGCACCCAGGGTCGAGACCACAACCCCAAAGGTTTCACCGCCTGGCTGGCCGGCGCGGGGGTCAAACGCGCCTACACCCACGGCGCCACCGACGAATTCGGCCACCAGGCCGTCGAGGACGTCGTCACCGTCCACGACTTCCACGCGACCATCCTCCATCTTCTTGGTCTCGACCATGAGAAACTTACTTATTACAATAATGGGACACAACGTCGATTGACCGATGTTCATGGGCACGTGATCCGGCCGATCCTGGCCTGACCTCGCGCCTGCGGAGATGGGCCCGCGAACCAGCATTCCGAAACCCAATTTCCTCTGAGAAATCGGGTTTCTGTCGCAAGACTCGATGATATCCCGACCTGGGTCGTCGACGTCGAGTGGGTCAGAACCCCGGTATTGAAGGAAAATACCGGGTTTCGAGGACGGGACTAAGAGATTTCGTCGTTGTACGTCATCGTTCCATGTGAGCCGACGAACGAACCCAGGGGATGGTCCGTCGACCGTCAACGGTTTTTCCTCCGATCCCACGATCCCAATCGAGGTCCAGGGGAGGGGCGACGATGAATATGGCGAATGTCTTGAGGTCGTTGAGGTTTCGGCGATTCTTGCGGCCCGACGAGTGGGCCGTCCTCGCGATCATGATCGTGGTCGTCTCGGGCGGGATATGGTTCCTCGACCTCATGCCAGGGCGGCTCAAGGGGGAAATTATGGTCCCCAAGTCTGCGTTCCGCTTGATCGCCGCCCACGAATCTGACTCGCCACCTCCTCTCATTGCGGCACCCAAGGGCCAAACCGTCGTCGGGTTACCTCCGATTCCGATTCCGAGGCCATGGCCCGGCGAAGCCGGTCCACCCAAGGCCTTGAAGGGTTTAGATGAACAAAGGGACGAACTCAACGCCAGAATCAAAGCGTTGAGTGCCGACATTGCTCGGGCGAAAAGTCGCGCGGAGGCCATGCGGTCGCGGATCCGTTCAAACGACCTACCGCCGTCCAATCTTCCCGTCGACCGTTGCCTGATCCCGGCACCGCAGATCGACCAGTCGTTCGTCGTCCCGGCGCCCCAGATTGACCCTGAATTCGTCGTGGCGCCACGCGTGGTGGGGCGAGCGGTCGGGTATGATCCCGTGGACATCGCCCCTTAATCGAAAGGGCTGGCCCGACGATGGGCATTGACACGATCGGGCTCATCGAGAGCTTCAACCTCTTCGTCCTGCCGCCCCTCGTTGCGGTCGTGGTCTTCGGGGAGTTCCTCTGGGGCCGTCGTGCCTCCCAGGATCCGTCCGTCTCCCACGGGGAGGCTGAGGCGACCCGTGGAGAGTGGCTCGACCGCGAGCGCACAGTCAGGCGGATCGGGCTCCTGAATTACGGGCTGGCCTTGCAGGCGGTCGTCTCGATCGTCCCCGAGATCCAGAACTACCTCGCGACGGGAAGCTTCTGGTCGTTCGCTGTGGTCGCCGTGTACGTGCCGATGATCGTGATCGCGGTGAACGTGGTCATCGCCCTGGGCCTTCGCCGACTGCATGCCTGGGCCCGCTGGATGGAGGTCGTCTGGAACCTCCTCACCCTGGCGGTGACGCTCCCGCTGGAGGCCTGGCGCTGGCGCTTCGGGGCTGCCTTGGTGCCCTCGGAGTGGCCCGAGAGGATCGCCGTCCTGAATGTCCTGCCGTTCTTTCTCGTTGTGGTGATGCTCCTGCCCGGGACCGCTCGCGTCGTCTCGGCCAAACACCGGGCTCTCATTGCCGAGACTCCTGGAGCCACGGGCGAACCGACCCGAAGGTCGGTCGTCTCGTCGTTGACGTTAGGCTTCCTGATCATCCTCGGCTCGATCGTGATCCTGAACGCCATCGACTGGGTCATCCGGATCCGACCCGAGATGGCTAACGTCGGGTGAAGCTCTGAGTTGCTCGTCGTGCGGCCCTTCCTTGACCCTCGTGCAACCCTCGAATAGGGTACGGGCTTCTCGTGTCCCCCAACGAGTCGAGTCCTGGAGCTGGCCCCATGCCTTCGCCTTTCCTGCTACTCTTGCTGATGATCGCCGCGGCCCCCGAACCTGCCCGAGACGAAGTGGTCGCCCCAGGAGCGACGCTGGAGAAGCTCTGGGGCGAAGGGAGTTTCACCGAAGGGGGGGCGTTGGCCGATGACGGGGCGATCCTGTTCTCGGACATCGGGAACCGGATGATGCGGTTCGATCCCAAGACCCGATCGGTCTCGGTCTACCGCGACCCGAGCGGGCGGTCCAACGGCCTGATCTTCGACCCTCAGGGCCGGCTGATCGCCGCCGAGGGGGCGAATACCGGAGGTGGGCGGCGGGTGTCGATCACGGAACGCGACGGGACCGTGCGAACGCTCGCCGACCGCTACAAGGGGAAGCGGTTCAATAGCCCGAATGATGTGGCCGTCGACCGCAAGGGGCGGGTTTATGTCTCCGACCCCCGATACGTCGGCAAGGAACCCCGCGAACTCGACTTCGAGGGCGTCTTCCGGATCGACCCCGACGGCTCGGTGACTCTCCTGGCGACGACCGCCACGAAGCCGAATGGCCTGGCGATCAGCCCGGATGGCAAGACCCTGTACGTCGCCGACAACGGCTCGAAACAACGCGCGTTGCTCGCCATGGACCTCGACGCTGAAGGCGCGGTGTCGAATCCCCGGGTCTTGCGTAGCCTCGGCCGGAACGAGGGGATCGACGGCATGACCGTGACCGCCGACGGCCGAATCGTCGCCGCGTCGGCCTCCGGCGACCGAGAAGGCGTGACCATCTACACCGCCGACGGCAAGCTCGCCGGCTTCATCCCGGTCCCCGATTCCACCACCAACGTCGAGTTCGGCGGCCCCGACCGCAAGACCCTCTACATCATGGCGGGAACAAGTCTCTACCGCATCGAGACCAACATGATCGGCCACCACCTCTGGCCGTCTCGGTAGGCGGCCAGATGAAATACGGATAACACAGATCGAACAGGAAAATTTTAAGATTTAAAAATTTCTTGAAATTGTCTGTGTCAATCTGTGCTATCTGTGGATAAATCTGTCTTCTCTCACGAGATCGTGAGCTTCCAGGGCGAGCGATAGGGGCGGCGTTGCATGGCCGCGGTCTCGGTGTCGCCGACGATTTCTTCGCGCGAGGGGTCCCAGCGGATTGGCCGGCCGGCGCGGATGGCGATGTTGGCCAGGTGGCAGACGGTCGCCGACCGGTGGCCGATCGCCACGTCGCAGATGGGCTTTTCTCGAGTCTTGATGCACTCGAGCCAGTTTTCGTAGTGGTCCGCGCTCTTGTAGAGATGAACGTCATCTTTGCCGAGTGGCGTCTCGACAAGCCCCTTTCGGTTCGACTCGATCTTGCTTCGTGAGACGTAGAGCCAGCCGTCCTTGCCCTCGAAGGTGCAGCCCTCTCGGGCCTTGTTGTCCTTGCCCTGGTCGCAGATGAGGCGGACGCCATCGTCATAGGTGAAGACGGTCTGGCTCGACTCGGGGACCTCGTACCAACCGTCTTTCTGGAAGGTGGCCTTGGCCTCGATGGCGACGGGGCCTGACTCGTCTCGGTCGAGGCCCCACTGGGCGATGTCGAGGTGGTGGGCGCCGAAGTTGGTCATCTGGCCGCCGGAGTAGTCCCAGAAGAAGCGGAAGAGGTAGTGGACCCGCTTCGGGTTATAAGGACGCTCGGGGGCTGGGCCGAGCCAGAAGTTGTAGTCGAGGGGGGCCGGGGCCGCGGTGTCGGGGACGGCGGGGCCGTCGAAGTTCACCTCGGGGAGTCCGACTAAAACCGTCTGGACCTTGCCGATCCGGCCGCTGCGGACGAGCTCGCAGGCCAGGCGGAACCGGTCGTCGGAGCGCTGTTGGCTCCCGGTCTGCACCACGCGGTTGTGCTTGCGGGCCGCCGCGACCATCGCCTTGCCCTCGTCGATGGTCAGGCTCAGCGGCTTCTCGCAATACACGTCCTTCCCCGACGCGCAGGCGTCGACGGTGATCAGGGCGTGCCAGTGGTCGGGCGTGCTGACGACGACGGCGTCGATGTCCTTGTCGTCGAGCAGTTGGCGGTAGTCGGAGTAGGTCTTGCAAGGCCGGCCCGCCTTCTCGACCACGCCCTTCGCCGAGGCCAGGACGTCCTTATCCACGTCGCAGATGGCCACCGTGTGCTTCAACAAAGGCTTGAGGTTCTGCATCCCCCGATTCTTGACGCCGATGTGCCCGACCCGGATCGCCTCGTTCGCCCCGAAGGCCGAGGAGGGGATGATCGTCGGGAAGCCGGAGAGCAGGCCGGTGCCGACCACCCCCCGGACGAAATCGCGTCGGCTGAACCCTGGACCCTTGGGCGTCATCTTCCAAACCTCCCGAGTTTCGTCGATGCGGCGGACTGACCCATGCGTCGCCATGATAGCAGAGCCGGCGCTCGACCTAAACGAAGAACCGGCCCCTCGGGCAACGAGTCCCTGGGGCCGGGTCGGTTCGGGGAAGCGATGCTGGCGGCCGACGTCTCAAGATCGAGGAATTCTTACCTCGGGATTTGCTCATGCCCGCGATCAATTGTCCCGTTTGTTCAGTTTCTCGAGGATCTGATCGAGCTTGCGTTCGACCTCCATCAGGCGAACTTCCTGGTTCGCTCTCAGCCCGTTTGGCGTGACCTCTGTCCGGGAGAGGCCAGGCCTGGAGGGCAATCCGTGGAGGGTCGGCGTGTTGCTCGGCGTCGGTTTGGGTGAAGGGTGATTATGTGAAGGGTCGGTGCAGCGACTGAGCTCGTCTCGATCGAGATAGACAACCTGGACATTTCTGATTCCGGTGTGATCCACGAAGTCGACGGTGCATTTGAAGTGGCGATGAACGAGTCGGCTGTGACCGACAAGGGGATAGAATCGACAGGGATCAGTCGCTTCCCCGATCTTGGTAATGACAAATGACGGGTTTTTGACCAGCGTTGGGATGAATTTTTTCCAGACCTCATCATCGGTCGGATAATCGTTCGGTACGGACGCGGTGGGTGCCGGCGGAGCCGGCGGTATCTCGGGAGTGTCTCCCGTCGCACCCGGAATGGGCCCGGGAGACGGCGGAGCCGGCGGCATCTCAGGAGTGTTGCTCGTCGCAACGGCCTCAGGAGGCTTCCCATTCCCGTCCCTCGACGCCAAGCCGTTGGACGTTTCAGGCTGATATGTGAACATCGCCGAATTAAGATTCGCTGTCTTGAGATTAGGATATTGGGGTTTCAGAGGGCCCACAGGCTGTGGGCTTCGGGCGGAGGACACCGCCTGGGGTTGTCCCTCGCCGGTCGGAGTGGCGGTTGGCCCTTGTCCCGCAAACCCAACCGCGCCGGCGGTCATGAAACCGGTCGCGACGACGGCGGCCGTGATTCTGAGCTTGGTCCAGAACATGATTCGGAGGACTCCTTCTGTAAGAGAGGTCACGGCCAGGGATGTGGTCGCGTGGATCGTTGTGCGGCCCGCCGCGAAGGGGATCGCGGACAGGATCGTCCGGGTTGCCAGGGCCAGGGGGACGGTCGCCGCGTCGCCCGCGGAGCTTGCCCAGGCCAGGAGGGCGCCTGGGGCCAGGCCGCGTCGGGCGAGCCGTTCGCCGAGCTTGGCGCGGCCGCGGGCGAGGCGGCTGCGCACCGTGCCCACGGGCCAGCGGAGTCGCGCGGCGGCCTGCTCGTGGGACAGTCCTTCGAGGTAGCACAGGATGATCGGGATCCGGTAACGCTCGGGGATTCGGCCCAGCTCTTCGTGGATCGTCGGCTCGAGATCGACGCGGTCGTCCTCGGGATTAGAGGCGACGAGCCGACTCGTCGCGATCTCGGCCGCCTGGCGCTCGTGCGACCGACGCCGCGCGGTCGCCGATCTGGCCTCGGCGGCGACGCGGAGCGCCACGCCGTGGAGCCAGCTCCCGACCGAGTCTCGCGTTCGGATCGACCCCGCGCGCCTGGCCAGGACCAGGAACGTGGCCTGGAAGACGTCGTGGGCGTCGTGCGAGCCGACGACGCTCCGGGAGACGCGGAGGACCATCGGCCCGTGCCGTTCCACCAGCACGGAGAAGGCCGACTCGGCGGACTCGTCGCGGCGGGTGGTGAACCGTTCCAGGAGTTGCCCGTCCGTCAGCGCGGAGTTCGTCCCCACGCTGAAGAGCGTGTCGATGCGGCGTAGGACCTCGCCTCGATTTCCGTTCACGAGTGTCGCCCTCCCCCGAATGTCCGTCGAATTCCGGAGTAGTGGGATGAGCCAGCTCGCGCAATCCCACTTTTCGGAGAATCGTATCGGGATTTCGGGGGTGGGCGGTAGTCTTCGGATGGAGACGTTAGGCCCGCGTGCCGACCACGTTGACGCCGCTGCCGATGACGAGGTCGTGGTGGTAGGCCCAGTCGTAGACGCGGCCCGAGCGGGCAGGGGGGAGGACGACGAGGTCTTTGAACCCCTCTTCGGCGAACCAGCCCTTCAACTCGTCGACGGTGTGGTGGGACTGGTAGCGGGGGGCGTACCAGTCGAAGGTGTCGCAGACCCGGAGGGTCCAGTCGGGGTGATTCGAGAAGTTCGCGACCTTGTTCAGGGTCTTGTTCAGGACGGGGACGCCCCCGACGACTCCGAGGCCGACGCAGAGGGGCTCGAGGACCCGCGAGGGGAGTCGCGAGGTCAGGGTGCGAAGGCCCGAGTTGATCCACTCCTGGGGCGGGGTGTTCTTGCGGTAGAGCCAGACGGCCAGGCGTCCCCCCGGCTTGACCCTCGCCGCGACCTGGGCGAACGCCCGGCGAGGGTCGGAGCTGTGGTGGAGCACGCCGATCGAGAAGGCGAGATCGAAGGACTTCTCCGCCAGCGGGAGGTCGAGGAGGTCGGCCTGCACGATGGTGACCTCGGGCTCGTCGGCGCAGAGCGTCGCGGCCTTCTCCACAGCCGTGCTCAGGTCGACCCCGACGACCTTCGCGCCGTGCCGGGCGGCCAGGCGCGCATAGCGTCCTCCGCCGCAGCCGGCGTCGAGGACGAGGAGCCCTTCGAGTGAACCCAGGTTGAAGCCGGTCTTGACCGGAAAGGTCGCCTCGTCTTCCTCGTCACGAGCGACGTCGTAGCGGTTCCACTGCCGGCCGAAGCTGGCGGTGTACGACTCGCCCGCGAAGCGGGGGATGCCCCGGACGATGGGAAAGGTCGAGCCACAGCCCCGGCAGCGCAGCTCCGGAGGTTCGCCCGAGGAATCCACGACCCCTCGGCATTTGGGACACTGGAGCGTCTTCAAGAGGGCTGCATTCATCGCGCATTCTCGTCACCGACCCCTCCCGGCGTCACGACCGACGCGATCGCGTGACGTGGAGGAGGCAAGCCGTTGGTAGTATGGTGGTCGGCAGGCGGACCTGTCGGCAAGGCCCCGAATCTCGAAGAGGTCGTCGTGACTCCCTTTTGGATCGGTCGGATTCGTGGATTGTTGAAACGCTGGCACGGGGCGGGGCTCGGGCCGGAATGGGTCGTCGCCGTCTCGGGGGGGAGCGACAGCGTCGCCTTGCTCCGGATCCTCCACCAACTCGGCCCCGAGTTCGGGCTGCGACTCTCGGTCGCCCACCTCGATCACGGGACACGAGCCTCGAGCGTCGCCGACGCCGAGTTCGTCGAGGCCCTCGCCGGGTCGCTCGGCCTGCCGTTCGACCTCGGCCACTGGCGGCCGGAACGCCCTGCGCACTTCGAGGTCGACGCCCGGAACGCCCGCTACGCCTGGCTCGTCGAGACTGCGGCCGCCCGAGGCGCCTCGGCCGTGGCCGTCGGCCACACTCGCGACGACCAGGCCGAGACCATCCTCCACCGGATCGTCCGCGGGACCGGGCTCCGGGGGCTTGCGGGGATGCCCAGGCGTCGTCGGCTCGGCGAGTCCTCGACCCTCGTCCGGCCGCTCCTGGGGGCGTCCCGGCTCGACCTCCGCGCCTATCTCGCCGACCTCGGTCAGCCCTACCGGGACGACCCGACCAATCTGGACGTCTCCCGGACGCGGGCCCGGATCCGGCACAAACTCCTGCCCGAGCTCGTCGAGGAGTATAACCCACGAGCCGATGAGGCCATCGTCCGGCTCGGCGAGCTGGCCTCCTCCTTCGGCCGAGCTTTTCGGCACCGAGTCCTCCAGGTCGAGCGGGAGGTGACCTGCTCGGCGAGCCCCGACGAGGTCGTGTTCGTCCGGTCGGCCCTGGCGGTACTTCCGCCGGTCCTCCGCGCGGAGGTCTTGCGCGAGGCCTGGCGACGTAGCGGGTGGCCCGAGGTCGGCATGAGCGCCGAGCGCTGGCGACGGCTGGCCTCCTTGGCTCGGAACGTTGGAGGGCGAGCCTCCATCGGAGCGGGGGTCGAGGCCCGGACGACCGACGGTTTCCTGACCCTGAGACGAGGGAACACGGCGGAGGCCACCCTCGCGTCCCAGTCGATCGTCCCAGTCGTCCTGGCCTTGCCCGGCGGAGTCTCCTGGGGGAACCGCCGCCTGGTCGCCACGCTGGACCCGGACGAGCCTCGCGACGAGACCCTCGACCTCGATCGGCTGGCCGGCCCCCTTGAGGTCCGTCGGGCCTTGCCGGGCGATCGGTTCGAACCGCTCGGGATGGGAGGGAGAAGCACCCCGCTGAACGACTTCTTCCGAGGCCGCCGAGTCCCCCTCGAGTCGCGAGGAGACATCCCCGTCGTCTGCGACCAACTGGGGATCGTCTGGGTCGCGGGGCATCGGATTGCCGACCGCGTCCGGATCACCGAGTCGACCCGCCGATCGGTCGGCCTGCGCTGGGATGTGGATTGCGAGGATCGCCCCGGATAAGTTCGGTGGGAACGCGATTTCCCGTTCCGTCCTGAGGGCGATCGAAGATGGACACATCCCCAGTCCAGGCGGCCGAGGGGCACGGTGATGTGTCACTCGACCCCCGGATCTTTGACGACTCGGCGTACTGTAATCCCGACCTCGCGCCGACCCCGCTCGCCCAGAGGCGGTGGGGGACCTGGGACATCGCCGCGCTCTGGATCTCGATGTCGGCCAGCATCCCGACCTACATGCTCGCGTCGTCCCTCATCGCGGAGGGGATGAACTGGTGGCAGGCGGTGGGGACGATCATCCTGGGGAATACCATCGTCCTCGTCCCCATGATCCTGAACGCACACGTCGGGACGAGGTACGGGATCCCCTTCCCGGTCTACTGCCGCGCGTCGTTCGGGATCCGCGGGGCCAACGTCCCGGCGATCCTCCGGGCCTTGGTCGCCTGCGGCTGGTTCGGCATCCAATGCTGGATCGGCGGGGCGGCAATCCACACGATCCTCGCGGTCGCGGTCCCCGCCTGGAAGGCGCTGACGCCGATCCCCTGGCTCGGCATCACCGGGCCGCAGCTCGGAGCGTTCCTCCTCTTCTGGGCCATCAACATGGTCGTGATCTACCGGGGGATCGAGTCGATCCGGATCCTCTTGATCATCAAGGCCCCCCTCCTGATCGTGCTCGGGCTCATCCTCCTGGCCTGGGCCTACCGCGGGGCGAACGGGTTCGGGCCGATGCTGTCCCAGCCCTCGCAGTTCGGCGCGGGGGGGGCCAAGGCCGGGCAGTTCTGGGTGTTCTTCTTCCCCGCCCTGACGGCGATGGTCGGCTTCTGGGCGACGCTGTCGCTGAACATCCCCGACTTCAGCCGGTACGCACGCTCCCAGCGGGCCCAGGTCGTCGGGCAGACGCTGGGGTTGCCGACGACGATGGGCCTCTTCGCGTTCATCGGCGTGGCCGTGACCTCGGCGACGACCCCGATCTTCGGCGAGACGATCTGGGACCCCATCGTCGTCCTCTCCCGATTCTCCAACCCCTGGGTCCTCTCGCTGGCGATGCTCGCTCTCGGCCTGGCCACGCTCGCGACCAACATCGCGGCGAACGTCGTCGGCCCCGCGAACGACTTCGCCCAGCTCTGGCCCCGGCGGATCTCGTTCCGGACCGGCGGCCTGATCACCGGCCTGGTCGGGATCCTGATCCAGCCCTGGAAGTTGATCGCCGACCCCTCGGGATACATCTTCCGTTGGCTCGTCGCCTATTCCTCGCTCCTCGGGGCGGTCGGAGGCATCCTCATCGCGGACTACTACCTCGTCCGTCGTGCGAAAATCGACATATCGTTGCTATATCAAAAAGGCACGCCGTACTGGTATCTCGGTGGCGTGAACCCAATCGCCCTGATTGCCCTGGCCATCGGCGTCGCGCCCTGCATCCCCGGATTCCTGGGGACAATCGGGGTCCTCGAGGTCGCGCCGGGCTGGGTCACCCTGTACCACTACGCCTGGTTCCTGAGCTTCGCCCTCTCGATGGTCGCCTACCTCGGATTGACGACGGCTTTCGGGAAGACGGGCGACAAAGGTAATATGAATACAGATAATTAACAAATGACGAAAATGAACGTATATTAATTCAAGAAAATTTGATTTTGAAATTCTTGATTATTTGCGTTCGTCTGTGTCATCTGTTGATCGTCGTCTTCTTTCATCCCCGGCCGGGAACGCCGGAAGGACCCCGGCCCTGGTCGTGACGACGCAGGGCGGGGTCCCTCCGAGGGATCGCAAGGGAAGCGGGCCGGGCTCAGGCGTGCTTGGAGCGTGCGGCCTGCCTCTGGACGGTCTGGACGAACTTGCGCGGGGGGTATCCGCGGTTGAGCCGCCGGGTCCAGAAGTTGATCTGCTTCGTGGAGGCGGGCTCGTGGAAGGTGTCGAGGTACACCTGGTTGACGTACCGCTGGGTCGTGGTGCCGACGAAGACCGGGAGCGGCGTGGCGTTGCTCGCGATGAAGTTGGCGTCGCCCTGGTAGGTCGCCGTGATGGTCTGGGTGCCGATCGCGAGGCCGGTCGTCGTCAGGGTGGCGGTCCCGTTCGAGGAGACCGCGGCCGAGCCCAGGACCTTGCCGTTCGCCGAGAAGGTGACCGAGCCCGTCGGCGAGCCGTTGGCGGGGAACACCGGCGTGACGAACGCCGTGATGGTCACGGGCTGGTTGACTGCCCGAGAGTTCGTCGCCGTCAGGGTCGTGATGGTTGGGCCCTGGGAGACGTTCTGGATGAAGGTCCCCGAGGTCACCGCCTGGAAGTTGGCATCTCCCTGGTACTGGGCCGTGATCGGGTCGCTGCCGGCGGGCAGGAAGCCCGTGTAGAGGAAGTTCGCGATCGTGTTGCTCAGGGCCGTGGTCCCGAGCAGAGTCGACCCGGAGAAGAACGAGACGTTCCCGGTCGGGGTCCCCGAGCCGGAGCCGCCGGCCTTCACCGTGGCCGTGAGGACGAGCGACTGTCCGGCGACCGACGGATTCGTCGCCGAGGATACGACCGCACTGGCCGTCGACTGTGTCACGGTGAACGTCGACGCCGTCGAGGTGCTCGTGCCGAAGTTGCTGTCGCCGAGGTACGTCGCCGTGACCGAGTCGGTCCCGACCGGGAGCGCCGTCGTCTTGAACGTCGCGACGCCGCCGGCCAGCGTCGCGGTCCCCAGCGAGGTCGAGCCGCTGAAGAATTGGACGGTCCCCGTCGGCGTGTTGGAGTTCGGGCTCGTGCCGGTGACGGTCGCGGTGAAGGACTGCGACTGGCCGAAGACGAGCGAGCCCGAGGTGGGCGAGAGCGACGTCGTCGTCGTCGAGAGGATGTTCACCGTGACGTTCGTCGAGGTGCTCGTGGCGTAGTTGGTGTCGCCCACATACTTGGTGGTGAGCGTGTTGGTGCCGACCGGCAAGGTCGTCGTCGAGAAGGTGGCGGTGCCGTTGGTGAGCGGCACGGTCGCGAGCACGTTCGCGCCGTTGAGGAACTGGACGGAGCCGGTCGGCGTGCCCGTCCCCGGGCTGGTCGCCGCGACCGTCGCGGTGAGCAGGATTGACGTCCCCACCGTGCCGGAGGTCGGCGAGGCGGTGAGGGCCGACGTCGTGGACGCCTGCGACACCGTCACGCTCGAGGCCGCCGACGTGCTCGACGCGAAGGTCGTGCTGCCGAGGTACACCGCGGTGACGGAGTCGGTGCCGACCGGCAGTGCGGACGTCGAGAACGTGGCCACGCCACTCGTCAACGTCGCCGTCCCGAGCACCGTCGAACCCCGGAGGAACTCGACCGTGCCGGTCGGGGTGCTCGCCCCGGTGACGGTCGCCGTGAGCGTGATCCCCTGGCCGTACGCGGTCGACGTGGCCGACGTCTGGAGGCTCGTGCTCGAGGTGGTCGTCCCCGTGTTGCTGGCGACCGACGTCAGGATCACGTCGTTGCCGTCACCCCCCTGGTAGCTGATCGTGAATGCTTTGCCCGAGATGCTCACCGTCGTGCCTTGGGCGAGGCCGGCGAACGTCCCGTTGACCGCGGCGGTGCCGGTGTTATTGATGATGGTGAACGCCTGGCCGACCGTCGGGGTGAAGCCGACCGACAGGTTGAGGTTGGCGTTGTTCAGGTTGATCTGGCCCGCGGCGCTCAACTGGCTGTAATCCGTGCCGGCGTTCGAGCCGTTGAGCACGGCCCCGAAGGCCGAGCCGTTCCCGAGCGTGAAGGCCCCGGCGTCGGTGAGCCGACCCGGGCCCGCGTCGCCAGGTGCGACGGTCCCCTGGAAGGTCGCGATCGAGGCGACCGTGCCGATGCCGTCGAGGGTCGCCCCCGAGTTCACCGTCACCGCGCTGCTGGCCTGGGAGCCGTCGACCTGGAGGGTGCCGCCGTCGACCTTCGTCGCCCCGGTGTAGGTGTTCGCGGCCGCCAGTTGCAGCGAGCCCGGGCCCGTCTTGTCCAGCCCGCCGGCGCCGCTGACGACCCCGGTGAGGATCAGCGATGCGGCCGACTGGTCGACCGAGACCTTGGTGTTGGCGGCCACCGAGATCGGCAGCGAGACCGTCGAGGATCCCGAGGTCTGCGAGGCGTCGATCGACCCGGTCAGGGTGACCGCAGCGCCTCCGATCGCATAGCCGCTCGCCCCGACCGTCAGCGTGCCGAAGCTGCTGATGTTCGCGAGGTCGTTGGTGTTGCTCGTATGTGCGGCCCCCGTCGGGAAGGTCAGGTCGTTGCCCGCCGCCGGCGCCACGTCCCAGTTGCCCGGGTCGGACCACGAGCCGCTGACCGCCCCAGTCCACGTGCTCACCGCGGGGACGACACGGATCTCGAGCGATTCGAGACCGCCCGGCGCGAACCGGACCCTCAACCTCTTCCGCCGGCCCTGGCCCGAAGGCCGGGTGATTTCCTGGAGGCTACGCCGCACGTCGGAAAACCGCATGGAATAAACTCCAAGAAGCGCGAAGATCCCTGCGAATGTTGACGTTTGAGGACGCCACGCAAGGCCCGCATTGATCAGACAATCCGGGTGGTGACGGTTCGCCGTCGCGTTCGTGCCATCCCTCGATCGACCCCACGCCGTGCGCCGAGCCCCCGGCCGGCCTCCGGTCTTCGGGAAAGTCTGCGCACAGATGTGGGGGGGAGAGCGCTTCGGAGATGCAGCATCCTTGCCCGGGGATCGAGGTCGTGGTCATCGATGGACGCCAGCAGGCGGGCCGATCGGACGACGTCGTTCTCTATCGGAATCCCCCGACGCCGGGGTCTCACCGAAGCGCCCCGAAATCTACCGGCGCGATGTTGCGACCCGTGCAACGGTCGTTCTCCATCCGGCGCCTCGCTTCACCTACGATCGTGAAAACCGCACGCCACCACCCCTCCCGCCCGACTCCCCAGAATTTCGATTGGGCTGCATGAATTGATTTTGCTAATAGGGAAAAATGGGAGGTATGATTCGAGCGGGGAGTTTGGGCGGTCCGCTGCTCATTCCCACCGGGGACGTGCCAACACATTGTTATCGGAGATTCGCCCCGGTCACCAGGCCACAGGGAGTCTCGTCCCGACTTCCTCGATTGGGAGATGTACCGGCTATGCGTCGACGAACCGGTTGGATCACCGTCCCAACGCGCTGCCTTCGGCCCTCGCTCGACCGGTTGGAGGACCGAACGACCCCTTCGACGTTCTATGTGACGAACGCGCTCGACTCTCGCGTGCCGACGCCCGGCTCGCTGCGCTGGGCGATCGGGCAGGCGAACCTCCCCCAGAATCAGGGCTCGACCGTCGCGATCACCCCCCAAGTACAGGGGACGATCGCTCTGCGCGCCGGAGAGTTGAAGATCAGCTCGAGCGTGACGATCGAGAATGACTCGGGTCATGCCCTGACAATCCAGGCCGGGCCGAACTCGCGGATCTTCCACGTCCTGCTGAATCCGCGGACCACCTCGGTGACGATCCGAGGGCAGGATGCCGCCAGCATCCTGACGTTGACCGGCGGCCGGGTGTTGAATCAGAACGGCGGGGCGATCCTCGTCGACAACCCGTACAACGCCCTGTCGCTTTCGTATGTCAACGTGGTTGGCAACACGGCCGCCCAGGTCCGCTTCCCCAAGTCGGGCAAGAACGGCAGCGGCGGCGGCATTTATGCCCGAGGCACGGTGGCCCTCGACCACAGTTCCGTCACATCCAACGTCGCCCTCGGGCCGACCAGCGCCTCGGGCCTGGGCGGCGGCGTGTACGCGGACTGGGGCATCACGCTCAACGCCAGCCACGTCGACTCGAATTCGGCGAGGAACTACGGCGGGATCATCAACGTCTACGGGCCGATCAACATCATGAATCGCAGTACGGTCGACGGCAACTCGTCGATCGGCAACGCGCCCGCGACCGGCGACTACGGCGGCGGCGGGGTCGCCGTGATCGCCGGCAGTGTCACCGTCTCCGCCAGCGAGGTGAGCCACAACCGGGCCCTCGGGATGTTCAGCGGGGGGATCGTGCTCCTGCTCGGCGGGGCCACGATCACCGACGGCAGCCACGTCGACGACAACTCCAACAACGGCCCCGGCGGCGGGATCGCCGCCAACTTCGGCGGCGCGGTCGTCGTGACCGGTGGCAGCACGGTCAACGGCAACACCGGCGCAGGCCTGGGCGGCGGGATCGTGAACTTCTCCGAGCGGTTCTCGATCACCGTCTCCGACCACAGCCAGGTCGACAACAACACCTTGACGAACGGCGAGAACGCCGCAGTGACCAGCGGCCTCCTCGACGCGGTCGGCCCCGGGTTCCTCTCGGGAGGTCGGGGCGACGCTACCTTGCTGAGCGCCATGGTCCAATTTACCTCGGTCATCACCGAACGGACCGCGCTCATCCAGCAAGCCGATGCGGCCTTCCCGTCCGGCGGTAACACTCAGGTTGGTGGCGGCATCGCCTCGGCCCTGACCGGTCCTGTTATCATCACCGGCGGGAGCGAAGTCAGCGGCAATCGCTTCGCCCAGACCGTCCAGAACCTAGCGGCCGTCGGTGTCGGCGGTGGCGTCTTCAATAACCTCGGCTCGATCCTCATCGACGGCAGCACCGTCGCCGACAACGTCGCCACCGGCAACGGCGGCGGCCTCTGGAGCGGCCAGTCCCTCACCGTCAACAACAGCTCCATCCTCCGTAATCGCTCCGCCACCCGAGGCGGCGGCGTCTTCAACCGAGGCACGTTCTCCAACACCAATAGCAACATCGCCAACAACACCCCTGACAACGTCTATCCGGCTTCATGAGACGCCGAGACGAGGACATCCGTAAGTCACATCCCGCAAACTCGCGAGGCCCGATGCACGGTCGAGTTCCCTCCGGGACCCTCGCGGGGGCGGGATCCTGAGTTTCTGGAAAGGGTGAGATTTCCAACGACCCAACAGCGGGCTAGAATCTGCCGAGGGTGATAGACGGAAGGCATTTAGCCACGGATGAAACACGGATAATACAAGAAAGACTAGAGAATTAAATAACTTTAAGATATTGAGATATTTGGTTATTTAATTTGTTCGCTCTCTTGATTTATCTGTGTTCAGTCCGTGTTCAATCTCGCCGTGACTCTGCTGAAGCGTCATCCTGACAAGGATAGCCTCCGCGGCAAGATGAAGTCCTGCATGCTAAATACGGACTACCTTGCACAAGTCCTGTCTCCACAAGCGGTTTGATGTGCGCTGGCCTTGCCCCCTACCCCGATGAGCACGACCAGGCGGCAGCTCAATGGGACAAGGGGGCTTGGGCGGCCTGGCACGCGGCATGGAGGCTGAGATGGACCGTGAGTCGCATTGGAACAGAAAACTGGAATAGGTCAGTCGGGGAGGTTCAAGAGGCGGCGGCTTTGTCTGCTTCCAATTGATGGATCCTTGCTTCCAACACTTTGATGCGTTCTCGAGTCTGCTGGTGAGAGACGGCCGCGTAGAAGAACGCCATCGGTAGAAAACAGAGGAATGACGTCATCCCGGCGTCCGAACCTCCGGAGGCGAAACGACCGTAGACATTCGCCACTATGCTGATGACGCTGATGGCGGCGCAAAAGGCGGTGGCCATCCAAACGTCGTAAGCCTGGAGGGATTTCCTGATTTGGGTGGGTTTCATGTTCGGAGGTTTTCTCCTGTGGTCGCGCTTGGATTTGTGTTTGAAAAGTCTTTGCTCTAGCCACATCCATCGGGCAGACGCCGCAGGGCTTGGTGCCACGCAGTCTAGCTCTACGGTTTAGCGGACCCACCCGGCCGAGGCTCGCCGAAGAAGTGATGGGGCCGACTCGAGGCGAGGCACCCGAGTCGGCCCCATCGGATAATTGAACTGGCCCCCCCAGCGATTACTTCGGAATCTGGCCGAGCTCCACATCCTTCACGGTCAAGTCGCCGTAGATGACACGGTAGGTCTTGGAACCTTGAGGCCGGTACCGGAAGATCGGCGTGTCGGCTTGGCCGAACTGGACGCCCTTGCCGGTGTAGTAGGCGTCGGAGCCGGGAGGCATAGCCCAGACCAGACCGATGCCCTTGGCGACCTTGGCGATCCAGGCGTTGGTCGCCTCGTCGAGCCCAGCCTTCGTAACCTTGATGTCCTTGAGGACGTCGACGAGTGAGGGCATCTGGAGGTCGTTCGGGAACCGGCCTCCCGAGCGCTTGGAGTATTCGCCGAACAGATCCACAAGATCCTTCTCGACCGGCGGGGCTTGGTCGATGGCAAGGGGGATCGCCTGGGTCTTGTAGCCCTCCGGGGGCGTCATGCGGAACAGCGACTCGTCCAGGGGGGGGTCGAACACGAAGTCACTGTAGACCACCGTCTTCGTCCCGTCGGCGTTTAAGCGGATCTGGGACTCCATGCGCACCGGGAGGTCTGTCTTGGCGTCGACCCAGACGACGGACGTCCAGCCGCCTGCCGAGAGCCGGAATCCGCGGGCCGGCCGGCCGTCGACCAGTCGCTCCCCGAGATCCTCCTCCGGCTTGCCCCGGAAGTTCCGCAACTGGTCGATCTGGTCCTCGCCGCGTCCGGCCTGACCGTCGGCTTTATTCTCGAAGAGCGTGGCCATTTTGCCGGTCGTGTTGAGCACTAGACTCTTGCCCCGGATGCGGTCCATGATGGTGACACTACCGCCCGGCAGTTCGGTCCTGATCAGTCCGGGCTCCATCCGGGAGACGCGGAACGGTTCGGAGGTGTCGCCGATCCGCATGGTGTACGTCATCGTGCGGGCGGCCTGGACGTGTTCCAGGACCTCGGCGAAGGCGACGCCCGGACCCTTGCGGCCCGAGGTCATGACGATGCCGGTGGCGCCAGCGGCCACAAGCAGGGCGGCGGCGATGCGGAGGAACGGGGGCATGTTTCTGATCCTTCCGCGGAGTAAGGAAAGCGCGGGCCTGGACGTTTCGCGTTGCAGGGCTGCCAGGGTCCGAGACACGATCTCGGGGGGTGGACCGTCGGGGACGTCGCCGTCGCGGAAGGCGTGGAGGACTCGGTCGAGCCGTTCGTCGGGCGTCATGGCGGCACCTCAGCTTTCTTGTCCCGAGGACACGGAACTCAGGGCTTCTCGCAACCCGGCTCGGGCCCGATGGAGCAGGCTGCCCACGGCGTTGGGCGTGATTCCCAGATGATGGCCAACCTCCTGGTAGCTCCACTGGTCCAGATAATGCAGGCAGAAGGCCTCAGCCTGATGGGGCGGCAAATCGGCCAAGGCGCGGCGGATCTGCTCGTTCAGTTCCTGAGCCTCAGCCTCAAGGGACGGGCCGGGCACAGGGCATGGCACGGTCGCCTCGTCGAAGAGGTGTCCGCCCCGCCCGGATTGTCTCAGCCGGTGCCGCAGCCGGTCGAGCGCCCGGGCGGTGGCCAAACGTTGCAGGAAGCCGCCCCAGTTCTCGACCCGCTGCCTGCCTGCGGCCGACAG
This sequence comes from Singulisphaera rosea, assembly GCF_054877945.1. NCBI lineage: Bacteria > Pseudomonadati > Planctomycetota > Planctomycetia > Isosphaerales > Isosphaeraceae > Singulisphaera > Singulisphaera rosea. Next base: position 119,440 of record NZ_JBTYIP020000024.1, read on the forward strand.
GGCCGAAAGGAAGGCTTCCTGGAAGCAGTCGCCCGCGTCGGCGTGATTGCCCAGGAGCCGATAGGCGGTGCGCCAGACGAGCCGGCCATGTTGTCCCACGATCGCGTCCCAGTCGGGCATGGGCCTCTTCCCTTCGAGCCTCGGGAGAGTCGTCACCCTGTATTGTCGCCGGGGCGGACCGTTTTCTTACGGAGGACCTCGGATAATGGTTGTGCTATGTGAACTAATGTATAGTATATCGCGCGAGGCGACGTCGCCTCGCCGCGTCCGCGGTCTCCGACGGAGAGCGGCCCGGGCCGGCGCGCGAACCGCCGACCCTGGCCATCTCGGGCACTTACCCTCCCGCCGAATAGCGGTTGGACGATCAACGAAGACTTGTCATCAACGAACTCGGCCAGATCCTCGCTCTGGCAAGCTCGACGACGGGCGGTGACGGAAGCCTGCTCCTTCTCTCGCCCGACGGAGTCACCGTAGTTCCGCCTGATTTTCCCGAACTCCCCATCGCACCCGTGCCGGAACCATCGACTCTCGCCGTTTTTGGCCTCCTCTCCGTCGCATTGGGCTGGGATACTTTACGAAGGCGGAATCAAGAAAGGTGACATAGAAATTGTTGATTATTTCGATAAAGTAGAGAAAGCAATTCTTAGTATCAATGGTTGCACGGGTACGTGTTATCAATGAATCTTTTGTCGATCACGGGACGAGATTTAATTCGTTGTGCCCGCCTTCTGGTCTCGCCGTCATAAGGTTGAGCCCAGCGAATCCGGCCCCATCGTCGGCCAAGGCTTTGCAGCCGGCGGTGACGGAGCGGTTCTGCGGCGTCGCCTGATTGGGGACGATCCGGTTCAGGGGAAGGTTGTTAGGGATTTGATGAAGGAGAAGATCGGCTGGAGATTCTTGACGAGTTTCTCATCCGCAGTCGCCAGGTCGCAGCCCTCCCGCTCGGCCAGTGCCACGTAGAGGCAGTCGAAGACGTTGTGGCGAGCCCGAATGGAGATCTCGACGGCTCTCGGCATGAGGGGGATGATCGGGAAATAGAGCGGCGAGTCGAGAATGTCCCTCTGGACGCCTATCTGCTCCCAGTTCTTCGGGAGCAAGAAGAGGGGGACGCAACAAATGAATGACCTCGGTTGGCCCGGTTTCCGGTGGGAGGTCACTCGGCCGTTCCGAGTTGTGGACCTCTCAAATCTTCGCGACGTCCATTGGGCCAACCGACGCCCCTCGCGATTCGGAGGACACGATCGTAGGGTGGCTGAGGATGCGTACCGTGATCTCTCACCTTCGTTCAATCCTTGAACGAGACCACGGCCTGTTGGGTGGTCGGCGGGAGTTGGTGGAACTCGCTTCGGGAGAAGCCGGCGCGGGCGAACATGGCCTGGAATTCGGCGAAGGTGTAGGCATCGCCGCGGGCGGTCGTGGCGAGCATGACCAGGGCGAAGCCGGCGGTCGGCGGCGGGGTGAGGCGGTCGGGTTCGGGGATGAAATCCAGGGTCAGGGCCCGGCCGCCCGGGGCGAGGGCCGCGTAGGCCTTGGCCGCCAGTTGTTCGCAGGTCGGGGTGTCGAAGTGGTGGAGGAAGTTCGTCAGGAGGACGACGTCGTAAGGGCCTCCCCAATCCACGTCGAAAGCGCTGCCGGGGCGCAGGGCGTATCTCTCGGAGACGCCGGCGTGGCGGGCATTTTCCTCGGCGACGGCCAGGACGTTCGGCCAGTCCAGGGCCGTGACGTGGGCCTCGGCATGACGCCGGGCGATGGCGATGCCGAATAGGCCGTGGCCCGCGGCGACGTCGAGCACGCGCAGGGGGCGACCGGCGGGTTCACCGACGAGATTGGCGAGCAACTCGGACGGCATCCGCATCAGGGGAGACATCGCGCGGGCGAACTCGACCCAGACGGGGTTGTCGTGGGAGACCGTCCCCTCGTCGGAGACGGCCGTGCCGCCCCGGCGCACGGCCTCGGGTAGCCGTTGGAAGCTCTCCCGCAATTGGGGGGAGAGCATGAAACGCGTGGCATCGCCCACGTAGGCCGGCGACGAGCGATCGAGGAACACCTTCGTGTCCTCGGGCAGCGCGTAGCGGTCGCCGTCCTTGCGGAGGAAGCCGCTGATGGTCAGGTAGTCGGCCAGGATGCGCACGCCTCGGGGCGAGGCCTGGCACGCTTCGGCCAGGGCTGTGGCCGTCTGGTGTCCCGCCGCCAATTGTGAGAACAGGTCCAGCTCGATCGCCGCTCGGAGGGCTTCCGTGCGCTGATAGGCGCTGATGGTTTCGAAGAATAAGGCGGGGGACGGTCCTTGTGTCGCCATGATCGATCTCGACTCGAAAGGGCTGGAGCTCGGCCGACGGGCCGTGGCTCGATCCCGCGTCAGGTGATACCGGGGTGGAATGCCTCCTTCGTTATCCGAAATCGCGTCGGGGGTCAATCGTCGAGGGGTGAGCGTTCGAGCGCCCGCCCTCGATTCGGGCGCAGAGTTCGAGGCAAACGTCTTCGATTTCTCCGGTGTATGATTGCGTCGGTCATCACCGTAGTCGTGTCGGGAGTTGGCCGCGTCTCCTCAACGATCGAAGGGCGAGCTCATGGCGAAGGTCGCGAGGCGAAGGCGGGTCTGGGCCGCTCCGGTTTGCGAGGCCCTGGAAGGGCGGCAGCTTCCTTCGGCCGTCGGTGTCGGCGTCGGGGGCCGCGCGGCGGAGGTCCACGTCCTTGATGCGAAAGGTCCCCGGGCCGGGACGCCGTCGCTGTTCATCGAGCCGCAGGCGGGGCGGGGGCCGATCCTCAAGGCGATCAACTCGGCGCGGTCGCAGATCCGGCTGGGGATCTGCAACCTGAGCGACCCCGTGATCGGCGACGCGCTGGCCGCCGCGGTTGCGAGGGGGGTGGATGTCCGGGTCATCGTCGACCAGGCCGACTACCACGCCAAGCCGCCCGAGCAGCAGGAGATCGCCCGGCTGATCGCCGCGGGGGTCTCGGTCCACCTGAGCAACGCGGTCTTTCCCCAGAGCTTCGAGAAGGAGCTGGTGATCGACCGGCGCAAGGTGCTCATCATGACGATGTGCCTCGTCCCTGAGACGTTCGAGGACACCCGCGACTACGGGCTCGTCGTCTCGGACCGTCGGGTGATCCGGGAGGTCACGTCGGTCTTCGACACCGACTGGGCGTATTCCGCCCCGCCGGGGGACGCGACGCCTCCTTACAACCCGACGCCTCCCCTCCACGTCGCGAGCCTGATCTGGGGCCCGACCGACGCGACGGCCAAGCTCTCGCAGTTGATCCAGTCGGCCAGGCGCACGATCGACGTGACCACCGAGTTGCTCGACGACCCGTATCTCGAAGGGCAGTTGATCGACGCGGTCAATCGAGGGGTCCGCGTCCGCCTGATCACCCCGGTCGTCCCTCGAGGGGGCCCGTCGAACGTGCCCCAGATCGCCTTCCTCGATGGCCAGGGGATCCAGGTCCGGGTGACGACCGACCAGTCGCCCCCGCCTGGGGCGATGCCATACATGCATGCGAAGACGATGGTGGTCGACGGCCGGACGGCCTACCTCGGCTCGATCGACATCGAGACCACCGAGGCCACCCAGGATCGGGAGCTCGGCATCATCTTCCGGCAGCCCGTCCCGGTCCACCAACTCCTCGGCCAGTTCCGGCAGGATTGGGCGAGGGCCCAGGGGCCCACGGCTTGAGCCGATTCCTCCCGAGCGACGCTTGATCGGGAAATACCGACTCGGCGAGATCGATTTCACAATCCCCGCGAATCGGTTCTATGGTCTCGATGGAGGGTGCGCCGGGATTCCGGCGGCCTTGACGTTGCCACGTTCGCGACAGGGCAATGGCACCCGGCCGATGGCCGGGTCTCGGTCTTCGGGGGAGCGGTTTTACGACCTGGATCGGGAGGGGCGACATCGGCGGTGTCCCCATGTCGGGCGGATCGGCGTAGGAGTTCTTCGGAGCCGGCAATCGCCCAGGGGTGTCGTCGGAGTCGGTCTCGAGGTCGGCGGATTTTCTTAATTAGCGGCCTGCCGCTCACCGGATGACGCATATCCTGTTGGCTGGGCCCTGGGCTCCGCGGATGGCCGCAGAGGCGGCCATCCTGCCCGGGCCATCGGCGTTCGGCCCAAAAGATGCTAGGATGCTTTGTTGAGGGGATGGTGCGGCGAGTTCGTTCGAGGTGGTGCCGGGAATTCCTTGAAAGGCGGGGTTTTCCGATGGGTGGACGGTGATCGTGAGGTGATCGCACGGGCCGCGGGACGATTCGCGGCCCAGGGGCGTTGCCGAATCGAGGAGGGACGCGGATCATGGCCGAAGTGGAGCTGGCGCGACGACTCGGCGATACGACCGAATGTGATCGGGAGCCGATCCACATCCCCGGGGCAATCCAACCGCACGGCGCCTTGCTCGCCCTCCGGGCCGAAGACCTGACGATCCTCCGTGCCAGTGCCAACGTACCCGATCTCCTGGGCCTCGACCTCGAGGACCTGCTGGGCCGGCCGCTTGCCGATTTCGTCGGGCCCGGCCCGATCGAGCACATCCTCGACGCCTTGCGAGGGGATGTCGAGGGGAACAACCCGATCGAGCTCGACGTCCTCGCCGTCCCGGGCGAGACGTTCGACGCGATCCTCCACCCTGGCGACGACGCGATCCTCCTGGAGCTCGAGCCGAGGTCGCGCGCCGAAGAGGATCGGAGCCGTGCGCCCTCGGCGACGCTCCGCGGGGCGCTCGCCCGACTCCAGGCCAGCCGGGGCCTCGACGAGCTCTTCGAGACCGTCGTCGGGGAGATCCGCCGGCTGACGGGTTACGACCGGGTCCTCGTCTATCGGTTCGATCCCGACTGGAATGGCCAGGTCATCGCCGAGTCGCACGCCGAGGGGATCGAGCCCTTCCTCGGCCTTCATTTCCCCGCCGCCGATATCCCGGCGCAGGCCCGTGAGCTCTACACCCGCAACCACATCCGGCACATCCCGGACGCCGCCTACGAGCCCGCCGCCCTGGTCGGGGGCGACGGCACGCTGGACATGACCGCGTGTGCCCTCCGTAGCGTCTCGCCGATCCACCGCGAATACATGCGAAATATGGGGGTCGTCGCCTCGCTGAGCATCTCCCTCGTGCGAGAAGGGAAGCTTTGGGGGCTCATCGCCTGCCACCACGCGTCTCCGCGGTTCCTCTCCTACGGGACGAGGCAGGACTGCGCGTTGCTCGGCCAACTCGCGTCGGCCCAGGTCGAGTCTCGCGAGGCCATGGATACCTCCCGCGACCACGCCGAGCGCACGGCCTTGCAGGCGAGGTTCCTCGAGGCGATCTCGACCTCGGAACATTTCGGGGAGGCCCTGGCCGGGGCCAGCCCGAACCTCCTCGACTATATCGACGCGGCCGGGGTCGCGGTCCTCTTCGACGACCGGTGTTCGACCGTCGGGCAGACACCGAATCGCGCCGCCCTGGAGAAACTCAGGCGTTGGCTCCTGGCCGAGGCCGAAACCCCGGTGTTCCACACCCAGGCGTTGGCGACGGCCTACCGGCCGGCGCGAATGCGGCGAGGGCTTGCCGGGGGGCTCCTCGCGATTGAGGTCGCGCGTGAGCGAGGCGGATACGTCCTCTGGTTCCGCCCCGAAGTCGTCCGCACGGTGACCTGGGGGGGCGACCCTTCGAAGCCGGGCCGGGGTGACGAGGCCGGGCGTGTCGGGCCCAGGGAATCGTTCGAGGCGTGGGCGCAGGTCGTGAAGGGGCACTCGCACCCCTGGACGCCCCAGGAGATCAACGCCGCCTTGTCGCTGCGGAACATCCTGGTCAGCGTCGCCGACGCGGAGATGCAGCGCCAGGGTGCCGAGGCCCGCTTGCTGCACGAGGCGACCCACGACGCCTTGACCGGCCTGCCCAATCGGCTGCTCTTCCAACTCCGCCTCGAGCAGGCGATCGCGGTGGCCTCGGCCTCGGAGCGGCCCCTGGCCTTGCTCCTGATCGACCTCGACCGATTCAAGGAGATCAACAATACCTTCGGCCACCACTACGGCGACATCGCCCTCCGGCAACTGCGGCCGAGGCTCCAGGAGGCGGTCCGCTCGACCGACACCATCGCCCGGCTCGGCGGCGACGAGTTCGGGATCCTGCTCCCCGGCCGTGGGGAGGAGGGGGCCCTCGAGGTGGCGAAGCGGGTCCAGGGATGCCTGGCCCGGCCGCTCGACGTGGACGGGTACCACCTCGACGTCAGCGGCAGCGTCGGCATCGCCCTCTTCCCGCACCACGGACCCGACGCGGTGGCGCTCGTGCAGCGTGCGGACGTGGCGATGTACGCGGCGAAGCGGGGCCGCCGGGGCCACGCCGTCTTCTCCGCCGAACAGGCCCAGTACAGCCCGCGCCGACTGGCCTTGATGGCCGACCTCCGCCAGGCGATCGAGCGGAGCCAGCTCTTCCTCCAGTTCCAACCCAAGGTCGACCTGACGACCATGCGACCCCACGGGGCGGAGGCCCTCATGCGCTGGTCGCATCCTCGGGAAGGGCTCATCCCGCCCGGCGAATTCATCCCCTGGGCCGAGCTCACGGGGCTGATCCGGCCGCTCGACCTCTGGGCCCTGGACGCCGCGCTCGCCCAGTGCCGGGCCTGGCAAAGTGCGGGGCTCAAGCTCGACGTCGCGGTGAACCTCGGCGTGGAGAGCCTGCAGGACATCGAGCTCCCCAACACGATCGGCCGTCTCCTGAACGACTCGAAGACGCCCCCCTCCTGGCTGACGGTGGAGGTCACCGAAAGCGCCATGATGGCCGAGCCCGCCCGGGCGATGGAGGTCCTGGGCCGGATCCACGAGATGGGGGTCCGGATCTCGATCGACGACTTCGGCACGGGCTACTCGTCGCTCGCCTATCTCAAGGATCTCCCCGTCGACGAGGTCAAGGTCGACCGCGCCTTCGTCAAGGGCATGGCCGTCGACCCGAAGGACGCCCAGATCGTCCGCACCGTGATCGAGCTCGGCCACAACCTCGGCCTCCGCGTCGTGGCCGAAGGCATCGAAGACCGCGCGACCGTCGACCTGCTGGCGTCCATGGGTTGCGACGACGCCCAGGGCTATTTCTTCAGCCGACCCCTCCCCCCCGAAAACATCGCGGGCTGGATGACGTCGCGATCAGTCGATTGAATAAGTGTTTGTAAGTTTTCTTATGCCCGGGGCGCGGCGAGCCGGTCCATCGTGCACCGTTCGGCGTCGTCCTCGCGTGATCAGGCGTCGGGGCGATCCAGGATCACGTCCCCGCTTCGCCGTTGGCGAAGCGGGGACGGACAGGGTGGGCTCGCATCGCGTGATCAGATCAGGCCACGTCGCCAGGTCTTCACGTCGATGTTCTCGCCATTGTTGATGGGGGCCCCTTGCGGGCTGGTCACGAGGGAGACGTCGACCATCAGCCGCTCGAGGCGAGGCAACGAGACATTCCCCCGAGGGATAAGGGTGACCTGGTTGTTCAACGCGTAGTAGACCGCCCAACAGAGCGAAATGCGATGGTCAATAATCACGACTGAGGCGTCGTGAACCCTGACCAGCCGGCCCGCGAAGACATTGTAGGCCAAGGGGTTCTGGGCTCCGGTCGTGCTCAAAGCGCCGTTGAAATGAACGACCAGGGCCAGCCTCCTTCTCAGGAAGGGCCTGGTGGAGATCACGACCGGTTGCACCTGAATCGCGGTGACGGTGGTCGGCGAGGTGGGGGGCGCCGACACGTTCAGGCTGAGAGCCGCTGAGGTCCCGTTGAGCGTGGCCACGATCGTCAACGACCCGGGCGCGACGCCGGTCGCCAGGCCAGACCCGTTGATGGTCGCGATCGCGGGGGCGCTCGAAGCCCAATGGACCTGATTGGTCAGGTTCTGGGTCGAGCCGTCGGAATACTCTCCGGTCGCGGTGAACTGGACGTTCTGGCCGGTCTCGATGCTGGAGCTCGGCGCACTGATTATGATCGACATCAGCTTCGCCGCCGTCACCGTCACGGCCGCCGAGCCGCTCACCTCGTCAAGCCTGGCGGTGATCGCCGAAGTCCCGGTGGCCAGGCCCGTCGCGACCCCGTTCGCATTGATCGAGGCGACGGACGGAGCGGCGGAGGCCCACGTCACCTTGCTCGTCAGGACGACCGTCGACTTGTCCGAGTACGTCCCGACGGCGACGTACTGCGTCGTCAGTCCCTTGGCCACGCTCGCCGAGGCGGGCGTCACCGCGATCGACATCAACACGGGGGCGGTGACGTTGAGACTGGTCGAAGCGTTCACACCCCCGAGCGTGGCGGTGATGTTGGAGGACCCGATCGCGAGCCCCGTGGCGAGGCCGCTCGCGTTGATGCCGGCGACGGCCGACGAGGCCGAGGCCCACGTGACGGACCCGGTCAGGTCCTTGGTGGACTTATCCGTATACGTCCCGACGGCGGTGAATTGCTGCGTCAGCCCGTCGGCGACGCTGGGGTTGGTCGGCGTGATGGCCAACCCGGTCAGGACGGGGGCCGTGACGTTGAGCGTGGTCGACGTGCTGACGCCGTCGAGCGATGCGCTGATGCTCGAGGAGCCAATCGCCAGGCCCGTCGCGAGTCCCGCCGCGTCGATGGTCGCGATGGACTGCAAGGCCGAGGCCCAGGTGACGGACCCGGTCAGGTCCTTGGTGGATTTATCAGAATAAGTGCCGACGACCGTAAACTGCTGGGTGAGTCCATCCGCGACGCTGGGGTTGGCGGGTGAGATCGCCAGCGCGGTGAGGACGGGTGCGGTGACGTTGAGGGTGGTGGAGGCGTCGATCCCGTCGAGCGTGGCGGTGACGTTGGACGTCCCGATATCGAGTCCCGTCGCCAGTCCCGCGGCATCGATGCTGGCGATGGAGGCCGAGGCGGACGCCCAGGTGACCGTTCCGGTGAGGTCCTTGGTGGACTTGTCGGAGTACGTCCCCGTGGCGGAGAACTGCTGGGTCAACCCGTCGGCGACGCTCGGGTTCGCCGGGGTGATGGCCAACGAGGTGAGGATGGGAGCGGTGACGTTGAGGGTGGTCGAAGCGTCCACGCCGTCAAGGGAGGCGGTGATGTTCGAGGTGCCGACCCCGAGCCCCGTCGCGAGTCCCGCCGCGTCGATGGAGGCGACCGCTGTGGCGGCCGAGGCCCACGCGACGGACCCGGTGAGATCCTTGGTGGACTTGTCCGAATACGTCCCCGTCGCGGTGAATTGCTGCGTCAGCCCGTCGGCGACGCTGGGGTTGGTCGGGGCAATCGTGAGCGAAGACAGGACGGGTGCGGTGACGTTGAGCGTGGTCGAGGCGCCGACGCCGCCGAGCATCGCCGTGATGTTGGAGGTGCCGACGTCGAGACCCGTCGCCAGACCGGTTGCGTCGATGGAGGCGACGCTCGTCGAAGAGGAAGCCCAGGTGACGGAACTGGTGAGGTCCTTGGTGGACTTATCCGAGTATGTCCCGGTGGCGGAGAACTGCTGGGTGAGTCCGTCCGCGAGATTGGGGTTGCTCGGGGTGATGTCCAGGGAGGAGAGGACGGGAGCGGTGACGTGGAGGGTGGTGGAGGCGTCAATGCCGTCGAGCGCGGCGGTGATGCTCGATGAGCCGATCGCGAGCCCCGTGGCGAGCCCGTTCGCGTCGATGCTCGCGACGGAGGTCGTGCCGGACGACCACGTGACCTGGCTCGTCAGGTCCTGGGTCGAGCCATCCGCATACGTGCCCGTGGCGGTGAATTGCTCCGTCAAACCGCTGGCGACACTGGGGTCGGCCGGGGAGACGGTGATCGACGTGGGCGAGGGTATCGTCTCGGTGAGATTATCGGCGGCGAAGTATGCGGGGGTGTTCATCCCGAACGTCGGGTCGTTCTGGGACGACTCGAGGCCGAATTGCAGGCTCTGGGCCCCCGCGAGCGAGCTCAGGTCGACGGTCTGCCAGGTGTTGACGATGTAGGCGTTCGTCCCCTGGAAATTGGCCAGGTAGAAGTCGACCTCGCCGACCTTGGTCCCCGTGCCGCTCGCCCCGGTGAACCCGTCGATCGTCAGGAGGAAGAAGTCCCCCGACCCGAACTTCGGCGTGAACAGGTCACCATTGAGCATGGTGAGATAGGTGTAAGTGGTGTTCGTCACCTGGATCGACTGGGGAGTCGCGCCGTTCGGCAGGTTGACGAAGGTGTCGGCGGGATGGAAGGGGTCGGCCGTCGCCCCGAACGTGAAGCCGACGCCGTAGGTCGAGGAGCCGTCGGCCCCCGAACCCGTGATGGCGCTATATTGGTTCGTGAATCCGGGGGTGGTGGTGTCGGTCATCGTGGACAGGGCCCACCCCGACCAGATCCCTCCGAAATCGCTGCTGAATTCGTTGAGGAACGCGTTGCCCGCGTCGTTGAAGCCGGTGGACCCCGCATTGTTGTTGAAAGAATTCGGAGGGACCCCGAGTCCTTCGAACGTCGCGACGGTCGTCGCCAGGAGTTGCCGGGCTTCGAGCGACTCGAGGTCCGCGGTCCCGAGGAATCCCCCCACCGATCGCCGGTTCCTCCGGCGATTCCCCGTGGTATTCCGCAGCGATGTCAGTCGTCGAAGCGCGTGCATGGCGAAATCCCTGGCTCATTTCGGATCAAGTAATTGGTGTCGTATCGTCGTTGAGGCGGTCGTGTGGTCTTGCGACCGACGTGGCGATGTTTGCGGCCTGGAATGAAACCCGAACACGCGGGACACTGTGGTACTTGGAGGCTGTCTCAAAACCCGGTTTTTAAGGAAATATCCAGAGAGCCGGGTGCCACGGGTTCCGTCTTCGGACCCCGTGGCACCCTCGACCTCTGCCAACTCGCCGGTTTCGCTCCATGAGCCTTAAGAAAGAGCCTGTTTTGGAACCGGTGGCAACGCGATGCCAAACGGAAGCTTGTACGTTATTATAGCGGATCACACACGCGTTGCGCACGTCGGAGGAAAACGGGGACTGGCTCCCGGCAGGATCAGGCTGGGGTTTTCGCGAATGAACATGGAGGCCGGGTGCCTGTCCCCATTTTCCGGGCCGGCGTTCGGCGTGCGTGCATGACAAGCCGATCGCGACTCCGGGATTTTCTGAGCAGGCACCTACGCTTCGCTGCGGAGCCAGTCCCCGTTTCCGCCTCCGCTCTCGGGTCACAGACACGCCGTACCGTGTGCAACCCAACCGTTTGCCGCTCTAGTATTGAGAAAAGGATTAAATCCTCTTTGGGATGCGACGGACGCTGACTACAGGGGTGCACGAGTCGGTCCAGGGCAAAGACGACCAGTGCGGATCTCGGATCAAGGTCGTCCGGAAGTGAAGCACGTACGGCGACGATGGTTTGGCTGAGCCTTCTTTGAGGAAGACTCTCGCGGCCGGCCATCGCCATGATTCGTGCGCTACGAACTTCCGAAGGTCGATGCCGACCCGTAGTCAGATTCGCCGCGACTCGCTCGTCCCTCGCAGAGCGTCGCCCACAATGGTGTTGGTAGGTCTTCTGACTTTCGAGCTGGGGAGACGAGCCTTCTCATCAAGCGACCCAGGGGGCCGGCTCGACAATGGCAGATGGAGGTGCGTCGCCCGTGATCACTCGGTTACAGCGGCGGGGCCGTTCCGGATTCGCACCGGATTCCCTGTTTCCCGGTCGTGGTAGGTTGTTCACGACCGGTGACCAACACCTGTACGCAGGGACGAATTTAAACGATTGTTGAGACTGCTGTCAATCGGCCCGACCTGGATTGCTGCGAAAGGTTGGCCGTTTGAGTGAAGTCGGTCGACTGCGTGGATTTTTTGGTTATTGCATTCTCGGGGGTTGAAGATGAGCACCCCTCCCTCGATTCTCAAGGCTCGACGGAATCGTGGGCCTTCGGGACTTCCTGGTGTTCCGTCTGGCTTTCATTCGCCACGATTCGGCGGCGCGAGGAGAGCTCGGCCCAGATGCGCCGTTTGGTGTCCGGGGATGCGTCGCGCCAAGTGATGATCTCGGCGATCGTCCGCGCACAGCCGATGCACAGGCCGGAGGTGCTGTCCATCCGGCAGATCCCCACGCAGGGGCTGGCCACGAATTCGGGCATCGTCGGCGCACCTTCGCGAGGGCGGGGATCAGAGTTGGTCGGCGCTGATGATCTCGCCGCCGCGTTGGGAGAGGACCGCGGCCAGGACCTTCGGATCGAGGTTGTCTTTCAGGAACCGGGCCGATCCGTCGCCGAAGGCGAAATAGGCCCCGCCGACGTGGTAGCTGGCGAACTCCTGGCCGAACTCGCACCCGATCTTGCCGAGTAACGGCGAGGTGCTGGTCACCTGGCACGACGCCCAGATCGTCCCCGGCACGGTGCCGTTCCGGGCGCTGATGGGGGCGCTCTGGTCGAGGAAGTTCTTGTGGCCGATCCAGTAGCCGAACGAGGCCTCGTGGGCCTCGCCGACGAGGATGGTGTAGGTCGTGCCGTCGGTCATGCTGAGGACCGAGCTATTGGGGAGGGACGAGGTCAGCAAGACCCCGCGAGGCGTCCCCGAGGTATCCCCCTGGTTGGCGTAGTTGTTCTGGCAATTTGTGCCGGGGAAGCATCGCAGGGCGCGCTCGCCGTAGTTGCCCGAGTAGTCGTTGCGCCCGAACTGCAACGGCGATGACGGGGCATCGCCGTTGGGCCTCGTGAGCGACGAGTATTGACTGGTGGGGCAGAGGAAGAGGGACAGCGAGGTGGCCCCGGCCGTGGTGTTTTGGGGCTCGATGTACCACAGGCTCTGATTAATGCTGTTGTAGAGCGGTGATTGTTCGGCAAATGGGAGGATGGCCGTCCCCCAACTGGCCATGCGCCTGGCCCGGGCCGCGGGGAGGTTGGCGACCGTGACGCTGGCCATGCTCAGGCCGTAGCCGCCGGCGGGGAAGACGTTGTAGGTGCCCTGGTACGACTGGAAGGCGATGCCGATCTGCTTGAGGTTGTTCGAGCACTGGGCGCGCCGGGCGGCCTCGCGAGCGGCCTGCACGGCGGGCAGGAGCAGGGCGATCAGCACGGCGATGATGGCGATCACCACCAGCAATTCGATGAGCGTGAAGCCACGATGGGGCGTGGCCAGGGGACGAGGGCGCACGAGAGACGCAGCCTTTCCGCCGGGTCGGGCGTGAAATCCGGCTTCGGTGTCCCGGCTCGCGGCCCATCGCAGACGTCCTGCGTGCGGGCCGCCCGGAAGCTCCGGGTCCGAAGCGTCGGAACCGATCTCGACGGGCAGGTCTTCTGGCTCTCGGCTCGTGGCGGCGTCCGGATAGCCTTCCCGCCTCGCGGCAGTGGCAGAGGATCCGGAATCCTGGCCGATCACAGCGGCGGCCCCGCGACGGATTTGCACCGTCTTCCCTATTCTCCCCCGGCCCTTGGCAAAAGGCCGGCGGCACCCGTCGAGCGTCTGTATTACAGCGACACCCCGGTTTCGCTGTCAAGGACCGCCGCCATGAATTCGTTAGTCGATATGAATGCGTCACAAAGCAATAAATGAGGCAGGCCCGCATGAAGGGCCAAGCCGACGGTCCCCCTCTCCGCCTTGTCGCTCGAGTCCATTCTCGCCGGGATCTTTGCCCTGGGCCCTCCGCGTCGACGGCCAATTGCCCCGGAATCCACGCCCTTCAAAATGTCGATCTGGAAGATTTTTTTGGGATCATGTCCGGTCGGTGTGGAGTCCCTGATAACCCTGTCGAAGGGGGTCGTGAGACGGCCCCGCGAGGAACACGACGAACGAAACGATGGGGGACCCGACGATGAAGACCGTTTTGCTGAAGCTGGTGGTGGCGGGCACGGCGGTGGCGGCGATGACCTCCGCGGCGGATGCAGGGGAACGCACCTACGGTGGCTCGTCCTCGAACGCGTCGCAGTGGGGGTATCCGCAGTGCCGTCCGGAGTCGGCCCCCTGCGACTACCCGCCTCCTCCCAGCGACGGCGGCTACTGCCCGCCGAGCTATCCGCCGACCAACTGCGGGTATCCCAGCGGTGGGAATTGCTACCCCGGCGGCGGTCGTCCCGGCTACCCCGGCTCGGGCGGCTACCCGAGCGGTGGCAATGGCTATCCTGGTGGCGGTTACCCCGGCTCGAGCGGCTACCCTGGTGGCGGTTACCCCGGCTCGAGCAGCTACCCTGGCGGGGGTCGTCCCGGCGGCTATCCCGGCTCGAGCGGCTATCCTGGCGGGGGGCGCCCCGGCTATCCCGGGTCCGGCAATGCGAGTGGGTATCCCCAATCCGGCCACGGCCCCGTCTGGGGACAGTCGGGCGGCAACTACCCCCGGCCCGGCGGGAACAGCTACCCCAACAACGGCGGGTCGCTTCCCCCGAATCGTGGGCCGGTCTGGGGGCAGTCGGGCGGCTACGGCCAGCCCGTGAGCTACTCGGGCGGCGGGTACGGCGGACACGCCGGCGGGCATGGCGGGCACAACGGGGGTCGGCGATAAGGCCGATCGAGACGGCGAATCTTGATGATGGTCGCCCCGGGGGGAACCTCGGGGCGTCTTCGTTTGTTGAGGAGCCCAATCATTCGCTCGGCGGGGTGAGCGTGAAGACGCCGAACGGGCGCGACGACGTTTCGAGGCCGACTTCCCACTTGTTGAAGCGGACGAGCCAGCCGTCGGCTTCGAGGGCCTCCAGGAGGCGGAGGCTCATGGTGCGGAAGGGGTCGGAGAGGAGAACCCGTCCGCCTGCCGCCAGGTTGGTCTCGAAGATCCGGCGGAGCTGCGGGTGGAGCGACTCGCCGTAGAGGATGTCCGAGCCGAGGATCCAGTCGTAGCGTCCGGCGTCGTCCCAGGCGGTCCAGTCGGCGAGGCGAAGCTCGACCGCCGCGACGCCGTTCCGTTCGCCGTTGCGGCGGCAGAGGTGGAGCGCCAGCTCGTCGCGGTCGGTCTGAACCACCTTACCGCCGAACGACGCCGCGACGATGCCGGGGAGGCCCGTGCCGGAGCCGAGCTCCAGGACGCGCTTCCCCACGAACTCTCCCGCGAGTCCGACGATCTCGTGCACCAGCGCGATCGAAGACGGCCAGAGGGAGACGCCGTAGGGCAGGCGGTTCTCCTGCGGCTCGATGACCCGCGACTCGTCCTCGCGGGTCAGGACTGCACCCGTGTGGAGGATCGTCCACTCGCGGCCTCCTTGCCTCGTGCGGTACTCCTGGAGCCGGAAGTCGCCGCCCGTGGTGCCGAGCGTCTGCTGCGTCGTTGTGCTCTCGTCCATACCGCCACTTTACTGCTCAGGTCTCGGGCGGGTGAAGACGAGGCCTTCGCAAAAGTCCGATCGAAGCCTCGGCGCGATTTCTCGCCAGCCATTGACTTGTGTCGCAGGCTACGCAATGATGCGTATCGATCGACACGTCGGACAAATGGAGGACCAGGATGGCGGGTCGGAAGACGATCGCGATCACGGACCGGCAATTTGCGGTCCTGAAGGTGCTCTGGGCGTCCGGGCCGTTGACGGTCCGGGAGCTGATGGGGCACCTGCCTCGCGGGGACCGGCAGCCTTATACGACGGTGCTCGGGCTCTTGCAGGGGATGGAGAAGGGGGGCCTGGTCGCCCACGAGAAGGAGGCCCAGGCGCACCGCTACCGGCCCACGCTCACGGAGCGCGAGGCCACCTCGACGTTGTTGTCGGACTTCCTCGGCCGGTTCTTCCAGGGGTCGGCCGAGCGTCTGGTGCTGGGGCTGGTCGACTCCCAGCAAATCGACCCCGAGATGCTCAAGTCGATCGAAGCGAAACTCGCCGACACGTTTGAGCAAACCCCGGAGGCGGGGACCTCCGAGGCGAAAGGCCCCTCGAAGCGAGGAGGGCGGAAATCATGATCCGGTTCGTCGATGGCACGATCGACCCGTTCTTCTGGTTCCTGGCCGATTGGTCCGTTCGCTGGGGGGTGGTGATCCTCGCCCTCGCGGCGTGGTTCCGGATCCGGCCCCCGCGCCGGGCGGCGACCCGACACCTGCTCTGCGCGTCGGCACTGGCGGCGGGGCTGGTGCTGCCCCTGGCACCACGGTGGTCGATCCCCTGGCGACGGCCCGCACCGACGCCTTTGCCGGCCGCCTTGCCGACCGTCGCAAAGGGGCCGGTTGTGCTCGATACAAGACTGCTCGTCCCGAGGACGAGCGCGCCGGCCGAGACCCCGGCCTCTCAGCCGCCGACCCCGGTCGTTGTCCGTGCCGGGGTGCGTACCTCGGAGGTACCGGCACGCATTGAAAGGTCCGCGATCCCCGAGCCCGAGGTCGCCGAAGGCCTGGGACCCTGGCGCCAGGCCAGGGTCGTCCTGGGGGTAGCCTGGTTGGCGGGGATGCTCGTGTCCCTGGTCCGTCTCCTCGTGGGTGGGAGGATCCTGGCCCGGCTGCGGTCGTCGTCGAATCCCGTCTCCGGTGAGGCCCTGGTCCGATACCGGTCGGAGCTCGGCGTCCGCAGGGGTGTCGTGATGGCGACACACGAGGCGGTCGGGTCGCCGGTCCTGCTTGGCGGCCTCGCGCCGACGATCCTGGTCCCAGACGACTGGGACGCCTGGCCCGAGGCGACGAGGCGGGCCTGCCTGCTCCACGAGCTGGCCCACTTGGAGAGGTGGGACGACCTGGCGAAGCTCGCCGCCGAGCTGGCGCGGGTCCCGTTCTGGTTCCACCCGGGGCTCGCCTGGCTCCTGGCCCGGCTCGACCGCGAGGCCGAGCTGGCCTGCGACGACATGGCCGTCGGCCGAGGCGTCGCGCCGGCCGAGCTCGCGAAGTTGCTCCTCGACTTCGCCGCCCGTCCGCTCCGGCTCGATCTCCGGCGGCTTGGCGTCGGCGGCCAAACCCTGTCCTTTTTCGACCGGAACACGGTCTTGACCCGGATCACACGACTTCTGGAGGACGACATGTCTCGAGCGATCATCCCTCCGTCGAAGCTCCGCTCAATCGCCCTGGTCGTGGCTGTCGCCGCTCTGGCGTCGGCGATCGGCGGGGCCCAGGGCCGGGCGCTGGAACCCGACGCCCCGCCGCAACCGGCCGCAAAGCCGAAGGATGCCGGCCAAGGGCAGGGGACTGCCCCCAAGTCGTTCTCGGTGGTCGTCAAAGACGCGGAGGGACGACCGGTCGAAGGGGCGACCGTGGTCGCCGGACTCATCCCGACGAATCCCGGACAGGAGGGTGTGGCCACCGACGTGACCTCCTCAAGCACCGGCGTCGATGGCTCCGCCCGGTTCGATCGCGAGCCGAAGCCGGGGATCTGGGTCATCGCGTTCAAGGAGGGGCATTCCTTCATGAGCCGAAACCTGCTCGACCCGACGGGGGCGATCCCGACCTCGCTGGCCCTCCCCCGCACCCGGGTGCTTTCGGGAACGGTCGTCGACGCCGCAGGCCGGCCGATCGAAGGGGCCGAGGTACGAGTCGAGGGGGCGTATCGGACCTCCGGCCGGACGCCGGTCTTCTATTTCGCCCCCGCCCTCCAGGCACTGACGAAGGAGAAGCCGATCCAGCGGGCCTTCGTTACCCGGTCGGACGCGAGCGGGAGCTTCCGCTTGGAAGCACTCCCCGAGCAGGCCCAGGTCGCCCTGGTGGCCTCGGCGGAGGGGAAGGCGACGACACAAACCGCGTTGCGGAAAGAGGGGCCCCGCGCCGCCGACAAGGCCGAGGATCCCGTCCGCATCGTGCTCAACGACGAGGCGCGGGTGTCGGGGCGGGTCGTCTCGGCCGTGTCCGGCGTCGGGGTCTCGGGACGATCGGTGACGCTCCGAGGGATCGCCGAGGGGGCGAGCGTCTCGCTCCGAGGGAAGGCGACGACCGACGCCGAAGGGCGGTTCGAGATCCGAGGTCTCGGCGCGGGCCGGGCGAACATCCTCCTCGATGACGTGCCCGCCGACGGGCCCTGGACGTTCATCGCCGCGACCGACGTCCGCCTGACCCCGGGCTCGACCGCCGCGGCGAGGATCAAGCTGGTCGAGGGCGTGAAGGTCACCGGCTCGGTGACCTCAACCGACGGCAAGCCGATCCCCGGCGCCTCCGTCACCGTCTACGGGGCGAGGAACCCGATGAACGGCGGCTCGACGCCGGTAACGGTCCTCAGCGACCCCTCCGGCGTCTATCGCTTCCGGATGCCGCCGGGGAACGCCTATGTCATGCTGAATGGCAGCGTCCCGGGATACACGAGCCTGGGCAATACCGAGTCGAACCGGAGCGTGCTCATCCCGGACGGCCAGCCGACCTTCACCCTCCCGGTATTCGCGATGGCGCCCGGAGTCAACCTGACCGGTCGGATCGTCGACGCGACGGGCAAGCCGCTCGAGGGGGCGAAGCTCGTCGGCGTCTGCAACCAGACCTATTGCTCGCCGCTGAACCAGCCCTCGGCAACCGCCGACGCCCAGGGACATTTCCGCCTCGACATGCAGGCGGACGGGCAGCCCATCCCGCTCAATCAGGGGGTCACGTTCCAGGTCCGACTGGCAAGCGGGCAGGAGTTCGACGCCTCGCTCGTCCCGACGGGCAAAGGCGAGGTGACGATCAAGCTGCCGACCCTTCGGGACGGCGGGCCGAAAGGACCCGAAACGGTTGCCCCCGACGAGATCGCCGGGGTCGTCACCGACGTCGAGGGGAAGCCCCTCGAAGGGGTTTTGGTCCATCCTTATAGCTGGGTCCCGTTCATCAAGACGAAGAGCGACAAGGAGGGCAAGTTCCGCGTCAAGGTCCCCGAGCAAGGCAAGGTCGAGGTCCGGCTCAGCAAGGACGGATTCGAGCCTCGCGAGTTCCTGGCACATCCCACGGGTCAGCCGGGCTGGGTCGTGGTGATGGGGAGCCGGACCTACTTCGAAGGCCGGGTCCTCGGGCCCGACGGGGGACCGGTCGCAGACGCCCCGATCCGCGCCGACGCCGGTCCGAGACAGATGGCAGGGGCCCGCATGGGCGAATGTTGGACCGAGGGACTCTCGGGCAAGGACGGCCGGTATCGGCTCTATGTCGAACCCGGGATGTACGAGTTCCAGATTCGTGTCCCGGGCGTTGGCGTAATCCGCTCGCCGAAGCATGCGATCGCCACCGACGAGGCCCAGACCCTCGACCTCTCGCTCGGGTCGGGAGTTGATTTCGAGGCCCGCGTGGTCGACGCCCAGGACGGCAAACCGGTCGCGGGCCTCGTCCTGAAAGACTGGCGCAACCCGACCGTCTCGGGGACCTCCGACTCCGAGGGGATCCTCCGCATCCCCTCGATGTTGCCGGGCGACTTCAAGTTCGGCTCGATCGAGGCCGAAGGCTACGCGCGGTGGTGGTCCGACGCCTGCCTCAATGAGTGGAGCCGCTATCAGAAAGCGGACCGCTTCGGCTTCCAGCGCAACTTCGACGGGCTCGACTTCGCGATGAAGCCCGGCATGGCCCGCGTGACGATCCAGGTCGAGAAGGCCGCCACGATCCGAGGCCGGGTCATCGACCCCGACGGCAAGCCGGTCGCCGGCGCCACCGTCGCCCCCGCCCTGACCGGCTCCGGCAACTCGCTGACCGGCGACACTCGCTTCAGCGTCGAGACCAAACCGGACGGCACGTTCACCATGCGGCTGCCGGCCAGCGGCGAGATCGCCTACAACCTCGTCGCCCACGACGGCAAGTACCAGCAATGGCGGACCTGGGCCAACGGCGTCGTCGACCCGTTCCGGACGACCCCCGGCCAGGTGATCGAGGGGATGACCCTCCGACTGTCGAAACCGGCGACCGTCCGGGGCCGCCTGGTCGACGCCGAAGGCAAGCCCGTCGCCGGCCGGGAGGTCCGCGCCAGCGCCGTGGACAAGCGGGAGAACCGCTACTACGACCCGACCACCAAGTCCGGTGCCGACGGCACGTTCGAGCTCCACTTCATCCGCGCCGGCGAGCAGTTCGTCCAGGCCGCCCCGTTCTATCTCGACGCCAGCCAGGCCCCGCCCGGGACCAGCGGCAGGCTGACCCTTGCCGAGGGCGAGACCAAGGCCGGGCTCGAACTGATCGCGGACCCGGAACGCTGAATGGCGGCCGGGCGCGACGACGTTCGGATCCTCGCCGGGCGGCCGTCCCTCGGGGCGGTCGTCACGGTCGCCAATCCGCCTGCGGGCGGGGCGGTGGGCCGCGCGGATGTCTTCGGGGTCGATGAGCCGGTTGTTCCAGAACCGATAGGTGGCCTCGGTGGCGGCCCAACCGCCCGAGGCCTGCCGGCCTCCGGCGCGTCGAGCAGGTCGTTGACCCGTCTGACCAAACCTCGGTTCGAGCGTCGCTCTCCGAGGTCGACATGGCAGAGTTCGAGCGATGATCGCATGGTGCTCTCACGAACATTCAGGCAAGCAGGATTGAACTTATGGCTAATGGTTGGTAAGGGACCGTGAGAACGAGGGATTTCACGACGTGGGGGTCATTGGATCGCTTGCGATGCCGGGGGAGACTGTCCTTAGAGCCGATCCCAGTAGGCGGGCTTGAGCCTTGAAAACAAGGCGTTTTTCAGCCTGCTGGGATCAGCTCTCGGTACGGCTCACCGCAATCAAAGGTCCGGAATTCAAGGAGCGTCAGGACTTCGACGAGTCGGCTGGGCTGATCGCCTTAACTTAATGGACTGTTTGGTTTTGAATTCCGAACCATGTTTTGCGGTGAGGGGTGCTTAGGACACTCCGTCCTTGCCCTCTCCGGGCCCGACGGCCGGCCCCAGCCTCGACAGTCGGGACGACGGCGACGGATTCCCTGACCATGTTGGCCAAAGGCGACGCATCCCGGTTCTATAATAAGGGAAATGACGTTCATCCTGTCGTGGAGCCACCATGAGCCGATGCGCTCGTTGCTTCGAGTTGCCAGCACCGGTCCCCCAGACCGGGATCCTCTGCATCGCCCCCCCGCTCGCCCATACGCTCGGTACCGTGCGTGGCTTCCTCCGTCGATCCGACCTCGCGTACGCCGAGCCGGATGACAACGTGTTGGCCATCCCCTTGTCGGCCGGCGTCCTCCTGGGCCTCGCCCAGGGCCTTGGCAAGATCTTGAGCCAAGCCGAGTTGCGCGATACTCGTTCGTTCGTGACCGATGCCGAGGGGGGGCCGAGCCTGGCGGACCTGGCGTCGGTACAGCCCTTGGCCACGCTCTTCGCCCAGGTCCAGGGTGGAAGGTTCGCGACGATGATCGAGGAAGGCCGGTTGACCAGCCACTTCCAGCCGATCGTCCATGCCGTCGACCCGGAGAAGGTCTTC
The DNA here is from genome assembly GCF_054877945.1 of Singulisphaera rosea. NCBI lineage: Bacteria > Pseudomonadati > Planctomycetota > Planctomycetia > Isosphaerales > Isosphaeraceae > Singulisphaera > Singulisphaera rosea. Next base: position 140,514 of record NZ_JBTYIP020000024.1, read on the forward strand.
GGCTACGAATGTCTCCTCCGAGGCCTGGAGCTTGACGGCACCCTGGTTTACCCGGGCCTTCTCTACAAGGCCGCCCGGGACGCGGACTTCCTGTTCTCACTGGACCGGCAGGCACGCCTGACGGCGATCCGCACGGCGGTCGCGCATGGGCTTGACGCCACCCCGAATCGCCTTTTCATCAACTTTAACCCGACGTCGATTTATGACCCTACCTACTGCCTCCGCTCGACCGTTTCGGCGATCGCCGAAACCAGACTGCAACCCGATCGGATCGTTTTCGAGATCGTGGAGAGCGATCGGATCGAGGACGTGGAGAGCATGGTGAGGATCGTCGACTTCTACCGGCAAGCCGGATTTCAGGTCGCTCTCGACGACCTCGGTTCGGGCTTTGGCTCGTTGGACTTGCTGATCCGGCTCAAGCCCGATCTCGTCAAGCTCGACATGCAACTCGTGCGCAACGTGGATCAAGACTCCTACAAGGCAGGTATCCTAGCCAAGCTCCTGGAGATGGCCCGAGGGCTGGGGATCAAGACGGTCGCCGAAGGGATCGAGACGGAAGGAGAGTGGGGCTGGGTCCGCGAACATGGGGCCGACTACGTGCAGGGCTATTTGTTCGCACGACCTGACTGTCCACCGGGACGACCGCTCGTGCCCGCAGGAGCGAAGGCTTCCGGAAAGACCGGGTGATCGGGAGGGCGATCGAGCCGAGCGGCGTCGCGCTTCCCGAGCCCGACCGAAAATCGATGGGGGACGGAATTGAGCGGGAAGGGCCGACGACGTAGCCTTGGGGGGTGGGCCTCTCATCCCCCGGCGGCGTGCGGACACGGACCAATGACGATGACAAGAGCCGGATCCCTGGGCTTTTGGATGGCCTTGATCCTGGCGGGGACGACGGCCTCGGCCGATCGGCTCGCCGATTCCGTCGTGTTCGAGGTGGAGGCGGGGCCGCTAGCCAGGCGCGAGACGCCGGTGACCGCCCCGCTACCGGAGGCGTTGCGGGCCTCCGCCGGGCTCGTGCTCGAAGACCTCGAGGACCATCGGCCCGTCCCGGTTCAGCGCACGGCCGACTCCCCGGGGGGGTTGCCCGGGGTGGCCTGGATCGTCCGCGGCCCGCTCGCCGCGGGTGAGTCTCGACGTTATCGGTTGTCGGTCGCCGCAAATCCTCCAGTCGAGCGGCCCGAGGGGGGCATTCGGGCGTTTGCGGGCGGCAAACTCCTGGGTCCGGGCGGTGGCGCCCTCGACGGCCACGAGGCTGTGACGCTCCTGGTTGGCGAGACGCCCGTGCTGACTTATCAGGTCGCGATCCTCGAGCCGCCCGCAGGGATCGACCCCGTCTTCCGGCGGAGCGGGTTCATCCACCCGCTACGAACCCCCTCGGGCCTCGTCGTCACCGACGACTTCCCGCCCGACCATGCCCACCAGCACGGCCTCTTCTCGGCCTGGGTGAATACCACGTTCGAGGGCCGTCGCGTCGACTTCTGGAACCAGATCGGACGCACTGGTCGGGTCTCTTACGCTCGAGGTGTCGCGAATAAGGTGAGCGGAGGACCCGTTTTCGGCGACCTCGTCGCCGAGACCCTCCACGAGGACCTCACCGCTCCGGGAGGCCCGAAGCCGGTCCTCCGGGACCGCTGGCGTGTCCGGGTCTACGACGTCGGCGGGCCCTTCCTCCTCGACATCGACTCGACCCAACACATCGTCGACGGTGCGCTGACGATCAACAAATACCACTACGGCGGTCTCGCCCTGCGCGGGAATCGCCAGTGGTTCTCCGAGGCGTCGGAGCCCACGGACCCCGGGGCCTCGGCCGCGAAACCTCCCGGCGATTTCCTGACCGGCGAGGGGAAGGCCCGGATCGAGGGCAACCACACGCACCCGCGCTGGGTCGACCACTCGGGGCCCGTCGACGGCAAGGTCGGCGGCGTCGCGATCCTCGACAGCCCGTCCAACTTCCGATTCCCGCAGGCCGTCCGGCTCCATCCGACCAAACCGTACTTCTGCTTCGCCCCGATGGTCGACGACGCGTTCACACTGACAAAAGATCATCCCTATCGTTCGCGATACCGGATCGTCGTCCACGACGGGCCGCCCGACGCGAAGGCCCTCGAGCGGGCCTGGCGCGACTATGCGGAGCCTCCCCGAGTCCGGGTCGTCGCGGGGGCACATTGAGTTGAAGCCGGTTGGGGCCGTTACCGAGGACCGCACGAATGCGAGTGATCGACCTGTCGGCGACGATCGCGCCGACGCATCCCGAAGCGTTGCCGTTCGAAAAGGTGGAGATCCGCTACACCTCGCACCTCGAGGGGGCCGCCCAGGTGGAGGCCCTCTTGAAGGTGCCGCCGGAACTGCTCCGCGACCGCGAAGGGTGGGCCATCGAGACCTTCTCGACCCTCGGGACCCACAGCGTCACCCACGTCGACGCCCCTCGGCACTACAACAGCACGATCCAGGGCAAGGCGGCCGAGGCCATCGACGAGCTCCCGCTCGAATGGTTCTTCAACGACGGCGTCGTGCTCGACATGACCTACAAGGCCGACGGCGAGAAGGTCGAGGCCGAGGAGGTCCAGGAGGCCCTGGCGACGGTCGGTTACACGCTCAAGCCGTTCGACATCGTCCTGATGCGAACGGGCCGGGACGCCTTCTACGGCCATCCCGATTATCTCTGGCGGGGCTGTGCGATCACCCCGGGCGCGACCCGTTGGCTCTTCGACCAGGGCATCCGCGTCATGGGGATTGATGCCTGGGGCTGGGACGGTCCCCTCGATCGCCAGGCCGCCGAGGCCTTGGCCCGTCAGCAGCCGGGGATCTTCTGGGCCGCCCACCAGGCCGACCTCCCCTATTCGCAGATCGAACGCCTCGTCAACCTCGGCGCCTTGCCCCCCTTCGGATTCAAGGTCGCCTGCTTCCCCCTCAAGATCCGAGGCGGCAGCGCCGGACCCACACGGGCCGTCGCGATTTTGCCGGATTGATCGAGGCATCGCAGGCGGTCCAAGGGGGGAGGATTCACCACAAACTCACAGAGGACACGAAGAGTATTCAAAAATAGGATTGTTTGATTCTTGTATTTTCCCTTCGTGCTCCGTGTGCCTTTGTGGTGAATCCTCCCCGCCTCCCGAATTGCAAGCCGCCCGCCGACGACTCTCCGGTCTACCGTTCCCCGGTCGGGCGTTCCGGCTTCGACGACGGCTCGTTGTCGCCCGTCGCTTTCTCCGCCCGCCGACGGAAAAGCCTGAGGTTCTCTCCACGGTCGAAGTCCGTGGGCCGTGTCTGTTCCAGCCTCTTCGGCCCGAGGAGGATCAGCGTGTCCTCTTCGACTCGGTAAATCTCGGGGATGCCGTCGGGATGATCGTCGTCTCCGACCGTTGATCCGAGCGCTTGGAACGTGATGTGCGAAGGATCCTGGCTCGGATCGACGAAGAGCAGTTGGTTGGGTTTGGGATCGGTCTTGCCGGGATCCTTGTCGGTCCAGGTGCAGACGAAGGGGGCATCGAAGCCGAGCCCCTTGGCCAGGGCAGGGTCGGCGGAGAGGACTTTGATGACGACGACCCGTCCTCGTGGCCCCTGGATTGCTTCCCAGGTCCCCAACAATGGGGCGAGCCGCTCGAGAGATTTCCTCGAGTTCTCCTCCGCGAGTCCCGACGCCGGGGGAGGAGCACTGCCGACAGCCCGAGCTGCCGGCCAACTCGCATAGAGAATGGCGGCACCGAGGGGTACAAGGGCGGCAACCGCGGCGCTCCGGATGGTTTGTCTGAACATTTCTCTGAAACCCTTTCGTGTGAGTGCGACAACCGAATCTGGGACCATGCCGAATACGGCCTGGCCGGTGGCGATTTTCGTCGCGGACCGGCAGATGGCATTGGTGACGACTTCCGACACGGCCGCGTTTGCCGATCCCTCCACGACCATCGCCGCCGAAGCGACCGAGGGGGCTAGACCTCGTCGTATGAGGTGGCCGCGAAGTCGTTCTCGCCCACGCGCCAGACGACTGCGGACGGTCCCTACGGGCCACCCCAGGTCGCACGCCGCCTGGTCGATCGTCAGGCCGTCGAAGTAGCAAAGGACCAGGGGTTTGCGGAATCGTTCCGGGAGGCGGACCATTTCCTGGTGGAGGATCCCCTTCCAGTCGTCCGAGGCGGATTCCGCATACGACGGGTCGTTCCTGGCGGCTTGACCCTCGTGCTTCTTCCGTCGCGCCGCCGCCGACCGGGCGTCCTTGGCGACGCGATAGGCCACGGCGTAGAGCCAAGGCGCCAGCGAGTCTCTCACCCGGAGGCCCCGGGCTTTGTGCGCCAGCAGCAGGAACGTGGCCTGGAAGCTGTCCTCCGCCGCGTGTCCGTCGCGGAGCAAATCCCGGCAGACGCGGAGGACCATCGGACCATGCCTCGCCACGAGCGCCGCGAACGCAGGCTCCGCCGAATCCGCGTCCCCGTTCCCAAATCGCTCGATCAGTTCGGCATCGGTCAACGAGACGAAGGTCCCATGGGCGAATAGGGTGCAGACATCCCGGAGTGAACCGCCGTTTCGACACTTCGCCATGGGCCCCGACCCTCGCGACCGTATTCGTTTTCCATAGAGATATGGAACGGGGGCCGCGGGCTTATCCCGGATTCTCGAAGACGTGGCCCGGCGTCGGGGATCCGATTTCCGTCGCCGTAATCACACTTGTTTTTGTAGTTCGGAAGTGTTCGTTTGATTAAATAATTCGACCCGGTCCCGATATTTGGGGCTGGCGAAATGCAACTGGAGGATCCCCCGCGAGGCGTCGGCGACCTTCACGCGAACGGGTTTGGTTCGCTCATAGGCGATGGTCGCACCGACGATGGGTGCCAGCCCGCACAAGACGACGAAGAGAATCCAGAAGATGTCCCAGTCCGGGCAGAGGGTGAGCAGCACGAGGGCCCCGATCGTGAGCGTCAACCCGGCAAGGAAGAGGCTCGCTCGCCACTTGCGGCGCCTCAACGATCGGGTGCAATCCTCACACAGGGTGATCCCAAGTTCCACGCCCGGGAAAAGGGGTTTGACCTCGGGATCTTGGAGTGGGGCGGGCTGAAGGCATTCGCAGCAGATCGGCGGCATCTCGTGACGGCCGACCTGGAAGACGATCGTATCCGAGCCCTTCTCCGTAGGCTCCGGATTCGGAGTGGCAGGCTCGAGTTGACCCGTCACCGGGTTCGCCATCAAGGGTATCGGAGAACCGATGGGGACGATCGGGGCCAGCGGATAATCCCGGTTCGGTTGGATTCGGCTCCTGAGCCATCGTCGGCCCAGAAGGATCAGGATGGCGAAGGTTGCGGAGAGAGAAAGTCCGAAGCTCATGACGGTCGACGAGGCGCCCGGGTCGGCGCCGGGTCCTCGCGACAAGAACCATGCGATGACAAGCGACGTCGATGCCCCGATCAAGCCGCATGATGCCGAGGCGACGGACCACCCTCGGTAGCGTCCCCGCCGGTATCCCGCGACCATGCTTTCGTTGATCCAGCCACATTTGGGACAGGGTACGAGCTCGTCTTCCTCTTCGAGACGTCTGGCCAGATCTTGCTGCGCCAAGACCTCGGCCTTTCGTGTCGCCCGTTCGCGACCAATCTCGTAGAGCGTGCTCGTGGTCCCGGTGCCGACGCGAGCCAGTTCGTAACAATACGCACACCCGCATTGGTGGCAGGTTATGTCGATAAGCCGAGCCCCGGCAGTCGATGATTCGTATCGCTGAATGTAGATAAAAACCATTTCGAGACCTTGATCCGGCGTATTGTTCGTATCATTGGTCGAACAACGTCGAGTTTCCGCCGGTCTCTGCTTGATCGCAAGGCACGTCTTTAGATTTCTCTCAAGGCCCGGAGACGATCTCGAGGAAGTTCTTGCCGGCCGTGCTGAAACTCCCCTCCGTGTCGACATCTTGCCGCAGGAGGTTGTTCTTGGTGTCGAGGGAGCCGATCTTGCGGTCGGGGTCGGTCGTGAGGGTGAAGATGCCCATGTACTCGCACGTCTTGGGCCGGTTGTCCCCCGGGATGCCGCCGGTGTACTCGAGGAGGGAGCCGCCGCCCCAGGGGTCGATGTACATGAAGCTGGTCGCCCCGTGGTCGCAGCCGACGATGAGGACGGTGTGGCCGCCGGGCCAGTAGGCGTAGAGGCTGCCCGAGATCACGGTCATGTTGACAGGGTTGTCCAGGACCCCGACCCTCACGGGGGTCCCCTTGGCGAGGATCCCCTGGATCTTCTGGCAGGCCTTCCGGAGCGTCTCGGGCTTGTACTTCACGTCGCTGCGACTGGTCGCCTTCCGCGAGAGGGGCTGGTGGTAGGGGTGCTCGTAGTCGATGGGGCTCATCGACCCGAAGAGCTCCGTCCCCCGCTTCTTCGCCACGATGCCGCAGGCCATGTTGCCGTACTTCGGGTCCTTGTTGGCCTCGGAGCCCTGCTCGAAGATGTTGGTTGCGCTGTTGTGGAGCATCTGCACGACGTCCCGGATCTTGACCGGGTCGCCCTCGTTGCAGACCTTGGCGATCAGGTCGATCTCCATGCCGTCGTGGTTCTCGAACTTGCCGATGACGACCGTGAGCGGATTGTGGGAGGGCCTGCCGTCGTCGAGGACCGTCGAGAGTTTCACGGTCCCGGCGGACTTGGCCTTCAACGTGAACGTCATAATGGTGTCGGTCGCGCTCACGACCGCGATCTCGATCGACGCGACATTCCCCGAACAGTGGATCGACTTTCGCGAGGGGCTGCTGATCCCGGTCAGTTGGAGCGTGACCTGGACCCCAATCGGGAGCTCGAGCTTCTGGAGATTCGAGTCGTCGTCGACGGCGAAGTCGCTGCCGTCCGGGAGCGTGAATTTGGCCATGACGTCCTCATCTTGGTCGGATCGAGCCTTACCGCAGTGGCTCGAAGGGGGGAAGCCGGGGACTCGTGGACTTGGGGCGAGCTCCAAATCAGCTTTGGAAAGCTATGAATCTGTTACGAAATCTGATTCATTCTTGAAAAACAGGCGTCTGGCTCCCTCGACATCGGTGACCCCTCTCGAGGAGTTGTCGTCGTGGATCTGCAAGGAAACCTGGGTTTGAAGAAAGCTTGAGAGTTGCACTGCAAAGGCACGAAGACACAAACGGTCCCGGGTGAACGCCTGAGAGGGATCCATTCCTTCCGGATTCTGTCCTTTGTGTCTCGGTGCCTTTGTGGTGAAAAGAATCCTCGGCTCAGGGCTCGTTGGAGACCGGCGAGGAGTGCCAAGAGTCCGGTTTCGAGGCAGGCTCTCAGCCCTGAAGGGTCACCTGATTCATGATCGCGTCGATCCAATCCTTGCGAGTGTAGACCACGATGTGATACTCGTGCCCGTCCTTGGTCGTGACGGCGATCGAGTTCGGGACGATCGGGAAGAGGTTCAGGAGCTTGGTCCAGCACTCTTTCACGTCGGTAATCGTCGGCAGCGGGATGACGGTCTTCCCGGATTGGATGTTGAACGGGTGCGATTCGAAGATGAGTCGTCGGTCGGTGAGGGCCAGGCGCCCTCCCACGGCCTCCCAGCCGCGCTGGAGGTTGGCGAACCCGGTTTTCTGGATGGTCTCGTCGGGCAGTAAAGCCGTCTCCATCGGGATGTCTCCTGAATGAAGTCGCCGAATCGATCGATCGTCGGATCGTCGCGGGAGGCCGAGATCGGCGCCCCTTCCAATGGTGTATCAACAACACCATCCGGGAACGGACACAACTCTTCGATTTCTTCAGGCGAAGGCACGGGGTACCGGCCGGGGAGGTGGGGTTATTGGCCCGGCGGGTGATCGGAGCGCGGCAGGTCCCTGGCGAACATCCGCACCGCCCGGGCTTTTGATAGGTGCTTGGTGGTGACGGCGATCGCGAGCATCTCGACTTCCGAGGCCGAGCGGAGGATCGAATCTCCGGTCGTCCCTCGCGCATACAGCGGCGCGAGGTTGCTGATCACGGCGAGCATTTGCGTGCAGTACAAAAGGTAGGTCTCGTCGATGGCGAGATTCGTCGGCGTCGCCCCGAGGCGGGACCGGTAGAGGTCGGGCGTGTAATAGAGCTGCGTCACGTCGATGACGTGGATGAACTCGCGCAGTTCCTCGATGAAGGCAAGGGCCTCCTTGCGCTTGATGCGGGCCTCCAGGGTGAGGCAGAACCAGAGGGCCCCCGCCAGGAAGAGCAGGAGGTTGGTCCCGGAATTGATCACCGCGACGAGCTCGCCGATCGTCCCGACCGACCACCTTGCGTGGACATGGGTTGCGAGGAGCCAGATTGCGAGCACGCTCACCGTGACGGCCAAGGCCGAGAGGGCCCTGACGGCGACGATCGGCTCGCGGGCCCGTCTCCCTCGCACGTCGGTCGCGATCGCGAGATCGGCCAACTCCTGGGCGAGGCCGGCCAGGCTACTCCCCGGCAGGCGGGCGCCGATGTCGTCCGACAGATTTTTCGCGGTCTCGATGATCCTGGGAGCATCCAGCCGATGTTTCGGCTTCTCCCTGGGACCGCGTCGTAACAATGACGGCTTGGGCATCGTGCGTCGGCCTCTCGCTTCGGCTGGGCCCGCCCCCCGGACGTCGCCATCCCCGCGTCGGAGTCATTCGGATTCGACCGGGGCGATGAACACGTCTTTCCTTGGGAATTTCTCGAAGAGAGAGGCCGGCTTGCCGAAATTCGTGGCCAGCACGTCGACGGGGTTCCCGGCGATCCATTCCGACAGGTCGATCTTCGAGTAGACCCCCGTGTTGAACCCGATGAGGATTCGGCACGGCTCGTCGCCGACGTTCTCGATCGAGTGCCCGTAGCCTTGAGGGATATAGCCGACGCCCCCCTTGGAGAGGGTCTCGGTCCGGAAGCGGCCGTGCGAGCCGAACATGGTCACTTGGACGTCGCCCTCGATGACATAGTGCCACTCGTCGGCCGTGGGGTGCCAGTGCAGCTCGCGGAGCCCGCCCGGTTCCAGGTCGAGGACCACACCGGTGATCGTCTCGGAGATCGGGAACGTCGTGGAGTCGACACGCCACTCGCGGCCCCCCTTGAACACGCCGTGCGGCGGGCGCTTGAGCAGTTCGTACTTATGGGTGAGCGCGGGCGTCTTCCATCCCTGGAGGGGCTTCGCGGGCTCCTCGGGGGGGAGCGATCCCTTGGCGAAGTAGACCTCCTCCTTGGGGAAGCCGTCGAAGGCCGACTCCGGCAGGTCGAAATTCTTCGCGAGGAGCGCCTTGGGCACGTGGCCGATCCAGTCGGAGATGCTGAACGTGCCGAACTCGGAGAAATACCCGTTGTCGAAGATGAGGATGAAGCGGCAAGGCGTGTCGCCGAGGCATTCGAGCATGTGGCCATGCCCTCGGGGGAAGTACCAGACGTCACCCGGCTCGAAGTCGTTCGTCTCGGCACCTCCCTGCGGGTCGATGACGGTGGTCCGGACCCTCCCCTCGACGACGAAGGCCCACTCGGCGGCGGTGGCGTGCCAGTGGAGCTCGCGCATCGTCCCAGGCTCGATCTTCATCGAGACCCCGGCGATCCCCTTGGAGATCGGGAGCTGCTCGACGGTGGCTTCCTTCCCGTAGCTCGCCCCGATGACCTTCCCGGTCGACTTCTCGAGCTCGAACTTGAAGGTCGGCAGCTCCGTCCCGGCGAGCGCCGGGTCGGGGGTGTTGTTCATGAAGCTAGGGTCGCCGGCCCCGGCCGGGCTCGAGGCCATGGTTGCGGCGGTCGCGGCCCCCGCAACGCTGATAAATTGCCGCCTCTGCATGAATTCAATCTCCTGAGGTTGGGGGGTAAGCCTCTCGAGCCCGGCCGAGGTTCCGGACCCGCGCCCCACGGACGTGGTAGGCCCTTCGGCGACGAATCTGGGGTGTCACTCCACCGTGGGGATTCCGGGGTGGTCCGCGGGTCGAGGGCCGGGGGCGGGCCAGAAGAACCGACGGTCCTGCTCGACGATCGCGACGTCGTTGATGCTGGCCTCCCGGCGCCTCATCAGCCCGCGCTCGTCGAATTCCCAGAGCTCGTTTCCGTAGCTCCGGAACCATTGGCCCGCCGCGTCGTGCCACTCGTACTGGAATCGCACCGCGATGCGGTCGTCGCCGAAGGCCCACAGGTCCTTGACGAGCCGATACTCGAGCTCGCGTTCCCACTTCCCGGCGAGGAATCGTCGGATCGCGTCGCGGCCCGTGACGAACTCGCTGCGGTTCCGCCACACCGAGTCTTCGGAGTAGACCAGGCTCACCCGTTCGGGGTTTCGCGAGTTCCAGCCGTCCTCGGCCTGCCGGACCTTGAGCCTGGCCGTCTCGACGGTGAACGGTGGGGCGATGATCGCCGCCGGGGTCGGTTGGTTCGTTGGCATCGTTCGATCCTTCGGGAAAGGGGCCAGGAATTCGGATCAACGGCCGTCCACGACGGACTTCGCAGCCCCCTGGGCGAGCCTCGCGGACAAGTAATCAGAGGCTGAAGACCGTCCGCAGATGACACGGAGTGACACAAATAAGATTATAAATAAAAATGATCATGTGGGAAAGTTTTGGTCGTCTGCGGATAGTCTTCCTAGCTCTGAGCGGAACAGGTTTGCGAAGTAAAGCGTGACCAGGGCGATCCCTGCTCCCCACCACATCAGGGCCGCGCCGAGCCCGTATCGAGCCGAGGCGGAATTGGTTGCGGTCAGGCTGAAGGAGGGGTCGATGGTCGACCGTAGCCAGTCCGGGTAGTTGCCCGCCAGGGCCGTGGCCACCAGGCCGAATAGGAACGCGGAGGACGAGAGGAACGCCGCAAGTCTTCGTCCTCGCCTCGTGAACGAGAAGACCCCCCATGCCCCGGCGAGTGATAGGGCGATGAAGGCGAGGCTCCACGGGCGCGAGGCGAGGTTGGCGAAGATCGAGGGGCGGATCCAGGCCGTCGCGGCCGTGGCGGCGACCCAAAGGGCGAGCGTCGTGAGCCAGGCGGGTCGGACCAGGGCGAGGCTACGTCCCAGGACCGGTCCGTCCGTCCTCCACGCCAGGTAGAGGGCGCCGTGCCCGGCCAGGGCGGTCAGAGTCAGGAGCGCGATGAGAATGGTGTACCAGTCGAGGATGCCCGGGTTGCTCCCCGGCATGAAGTTCGTGAACAGGGCCATGCCACGCAGGCCCTCCGCCCGCAGGGGGACGCCCCTGACGAGGTTGCCGATCGTCGCGCCGAAGACGGCCGCGAGAAGGGCCGAGGCGATCGAGAAGACCGTGTCCCAGAACTCGCGCCAGAGCGGGTTGTCCTGGTGTGAGCGATACTCGATCGCCACGCCTCGGAGGATCAGGAGCCAGAGCACGAGCATTAGGGCCAGGTAGAAGCCGCTGAACGCCGTGGCGTAGACCTTGGGGAACGCCATGAAGAGCACGCCGCCGGCGGCGATCAGCCAGACCTCGTTGCCGTCCCAGACCGGGCCGATCGCCGCCAGCGTCGTCCGGCGTTCGTCGTCGGTCCGCGCGACGATGCGGTGGAGGATCCCCACGCCGAAGTCGAAGCCGTCGAGCACGGCGTAGGCCGCGAGCATTCCCGAGACGATGGCGAACCAGGCCGCTTCCATGGAATGAGGTCCTGATTGGACTTGTGAGTCGCCGGACCTGGCCCGGCGACGTTGGGACGGTTCGATGGTCCGATCGGACGGTGAGAGACAGCATCGACGGTCTCGAAGGCCGTCAGGCGGTCGCATGCGAGGCGACCGGCCCCCGATCGATCTGCTTGAGGATCTGCACGACGAAGAGGGCCCCCAGCAGGAGGTACAGGCCCGCGAAGCCGAGCAAGGTAAAGACGACGTCGCCCTGGTTGACCAGGTCGGAATGGGCCTGATCGGTCCGCAAGAGCCCGTGGATAATCCAGGGCTGACGCCCCAACTCCGCGGTCCACCACCCGGCCGTGGTCGCGATGTAGGGGAACGGGAACGCCAGCATCAGGGCCCAGAGCATCGGCCGAGTCGTCGTCAGCCGCCCCTTGAATAGGAGGAAGGACGACAGTCCCATGAGGAGGATGAAGATCGTGCCGAGCCCCGCCATGATGTGGTAACTGTAATAGAGCAACTCCACATGGCTCGGCCACTGATCGGTCGGGTAGTCGTTCAGCCCGTGCACCGTGCTGCCGAACGAGCCGTAGGCCAGGAAGCTCAGGATCCACGGCACGACGATCGGGTTTTCCAACGCCCTCGCGGCGACGTCGGGCTGGCCGATGATCGCCAGGTCGGCTTTCGGCCCACCGTCGAAGAGGCCTTCCATCGCGGCGAGGGTCACCGGTTGGTGACGCGTCACCATCTTCCCGGCCCCGTCGCCGGTCGGGAAGGCGACCAGGATGCACGACGCCAGGCCGACCGTGACCCCCGCCCGCAAGCAGATCGCGGCGTGCCGCCCGTGCCGCCCGAGGAGCGTCCAGTAGGCCCCGACGGCGGCCACGACGAAGGACGCCGTGACGAGCGAGGCCGACATGTTGTGGGCGTACTGCCAAAGCGCCCAGGGATTGAGGAGGTACGCCGCGAAGCTCTCCATGTGGAGCACGCCGTCCTCGCCGAGCCGGTACCCGACCGGGTGCTGCATGAAGGCGTTGGCCACGATGATGAAGTAGCCCGAGAGCCACGAGCCCAGGGCCAGTGCGACCGTCACCGCGAGGTGCTTCCGGGGGCCGAGTCGCCGCTCTCCGTACAGGAAGAGCCCGAGGAACGTCGACTCCAGGAAGAAGGCGAAGACCCCCTCCATCGCCAGGGCCTGGCCCACCACCTCGCCCGAGAACCGCGAGAACCGCGACCAGTTCGTGCCGAACTGGAATTCCATCGGGATCCCGGTCACCACCCCCATCGCGAAGTTGATGGCAAAGATCCGCGCCCAGAACCGGGCGACCTCGTCGTACGACCCGTCTCGGGTCCGCAACGCCAAGGCCTTGAACGCCACCAGGAAGAGGGCCAGCCCCATCGTGAGCTGCGGGAACAAATAGTGGTAGGTGATCGTGAAGGCGAACTGGATTCGGTGCCAGGGCAGGCCGTCGCTCATCGTCGCTCCTCCGCGCGGGATTTGTGACCCCTTCTTGCAGATCCCCACCGAGGCCTAACCCGAAGAGTGAATTGATTCACAGCAAATTCAAATAAGTAAAAAAGCAAGCATTAAGGCCGGTCCGAGGAGGATTGGTTGATTCAGGCTCCTCCCCTTTGTGTCCTCTGTGCCTTTGCGATGAAATCCTCGCGCGGTGAGAATTCGGTGAGGATTCGCGAGTCGTGTCGGATTTGTCGCTCAGCAGGCGAGTGCAGGGTTCGGGAACGCGTGGGCGTCGTCGGCCTCCTCGCCAGGCGGGCGGTCGATGCAGGCGAAGTCCTTCTCGAGGAGCACTCGGACGACACCCTCGTCCATGTCCTGCCGGTGGTCGAAGCCCACGCGGTCTCCCTCGAGCCACTCCGCGGCGTCATCGGGATCGAGCCGGATCGTGAGTCGGCCGTCGGAGTAACTGGCGGTCGGGCGCTCGCGGGGTGCGGCCCCCGTCTCGATGGAGTCGGAGAAGGCCAGGCTGGGGCCGAACCGCAAGGCGTCGTCGACCCGGCCGGCGTCCACGAGTTGTTCGAGGTCGCGACGGTCCAGCCGGACGCGGATCGAGTTCCCCTTGAGCCGCAGCTTCATGGCAGACTCCTAGGCGATCGGGGCCGGTCGGAGCGTCGGACTTCGGCGGTCCGCCCGATATCGATCCACCCGTCGCAATGATTAAGCGTAGGGCGGTGGACACAATTCCTTCGGGCGTCGCGCGGCCGCGTGACAGTGTGCCACCGCCCCGATAGAATCGGCCCTGAGATGGACGAGAACCGTACCACAATCGTGGTTCAGCGCTACCTCGACGAGCTGGCTGTCGCCCGAGGCGACACCGACGCCGGGGCCTTGGTCTCGGCGCTCCTCGGGCGATCGGCCCGTCGGCTTGAAATCTTGTGCAACAGTCTTCTGAATCGTAGCTACCCCCGGCTGGTGCGGCCGCCGCTCGGGCTTGATGCCGGGGACTTGCTCGGTGCCGTCGTCGAGCGACTCCTCAAGGCGCTCCAGGAGATCCGGCCGGGCACCGTGAGGAGCTTCTTCGCCCTGGCCGGCCGGCACATGCGTTGGGAGCTGAATGACCTGGCCCGCCGCTTAGATTCACGAGAGATCCCCGTCGATGTCCACGCGATCGACGTGGCGGCGCCGGAGAGCAGCGGTTCGGCGTTGGGCCAGGACGCCAGACGGATGCTCGACGCCATCGAGGCGCTCCCCGGCGACGAACGCGAGGTCCTCGACCTGGTCCGGATCCACGGCATGACCCACGAGGAGGCGGCGGAGGTGCTCGACGTGTCGACCAAGACCGTCCAGCGGCGATTGAATCGCGCCTTGCACATCCTCGCGGAGAACCTGGCCGACCTCCGACCGAACCCTCCCGCTGCCGGTGGGGTCCCTCAAGCGAAACGGCCCTCCGAGTCGGTTTGACGTCGAGACGAGCCCCCCGAGCATGCCCATCGATCCATTGGTGTGGAAACTCCTGGAGGATGTGGAGTCCGGGAAGACGCCCGAGGACGCCTGCGCGGATCATCCCGAGCTGTTGGCCGAGGTGCGGTCGCGTCGGGCGCGATTCGAGCGAGTGGTCGACGAGCTCGACGCGCTCTTCCCCGAGCCGGGCGAATCCCCCGCCACGAGCCGTCACAAGGCGTTGCCCTCGACGCCCGTCATCCCCGGTCATGTCGTCGAATCCGTCCTCGGCCGGGGCGGGATGGGGGTCGTCTATAAGGCCCGCCACCTCCGGCTGAACCGCCTCGTCGCGGTCAAGATGATGCTCAGCGGCGGCTACGCGGGCCCTCCGGAACTGGCGAGGTTCTTCCGAGAGGCCGAGTCCTTGGCGGCGGTCGGGCATCCGAACATCGTCCAGATCCACGAGGTCGGCGACCTCGACGGCCTGCCGTACTTCACCATGGAGTACGTGGAAGGGCCGACCCTGGCCCGGCGGTTGGGCGGTGTCCCGCTCCCGGCGGTGGAGGCGGCTCCCTTGCTCGCGACCCTCGCCGACGCGGTGCAGGCCGCGCACGAGGTGGGGATCGTGCACCGGGACCTCAAGCCCGACAACATCCTGATCGCCCCCGACGGCACGCCCAAGGTCACCGACTTCGGCCTGGCCTGGAGGTTCGAGGGCGGAGCGGGACTCACCCGCACCGGCGTCCGGGTCGGCACGCCGAGCTACATGGCCCCGGAGCAGGCAACCGGCCGCCCCGACGGCTTTGGCCCCGCCACCGATGTCTATGCCCTCGGCGCGATCCTCTACGAGATGCTCACCGGCCGCCCGCCGTTCCGCGCCGCGACCGCCGTCGAGACCGAACGGCAGGTCGTCCAGGACGATCCCGTGCCGCCGTCGCGATTGAACTCGCGCGTGCCCCGGGACCTGCAAACCATCTGCCTGATGTGCCTGAATAAGGCCGTCCCGAAGCGTTATTCGACGGCGAAGGCCCTGGCGGAAGACCTGCGACGGTTCCAGCGCGGCGAGCCGATCGCCGCTCGGCCCGAGACCGGCTTGCAGCGACTGGCCCGGAGGATCAGACGTCGGCCTCGCTCCTCATTGGCAGCCGCGGCCGGTCTGTTGTTCGCGATGACCCTGGTCGCCGGCGGGCTCTGGCTGTTCTCCGAGCGAATGGCGACGGAACGCGACGCGGAGAAAGACCTCCGCGAGATGGCCCGGTCACTGGAACGATCCGCTTGGCCGGAGGCCCGTGCCGCGCTGGAGCGGGCGAGGGGCCGGTTGGGCGGGCGAGGCGCCCCGTCCCGCCTGCGACCGCTCTTGGTGCAGGGGGACCGCGAGCTGAAGCTCGTGTCCCGACTCGACGCCATCCGCCTGGATCGCGCCAGCACCGTCGGGGGGATCCTCTATGACTACCCATCCGTGCGGGAATACCGGGCGGCCTTCAAGGCGGCGGGATTCGGCTCGCCCGACGAGTCGCCCGAGGTCGTCGCGCCGCGCGTCGCGGCGTCGAGTATCAGGAAGGCCCTGATCGCCACGCTCGACGACTGGGCCCTCCATGCCGAAAACGGCCGCCAAGAGCAGGCCTGGGCCCTGGCGGTCGCCCGACGTGCCGACCACGACCCGACCGGCTGGCGCGACCGGGCACGCGACCCGGCGACGTGGAACGACAAGGCGAAGCTCGAACGATTGCTGGCGGAGGCGCCGGTCGCCGACGTGCCGGTTCCCTTGCTGTTGGCGCTCGAGAGGCACTGGAACGCGCTCGGTGAGAATTCGGTCCCGTTCCTGAAGCGGATCCTGCGGGACATCCCCGGCGACTTCTGGGTCAACCTCCGGACGGGGGACGTCCTGCGCGTGCGCGAGGACTTCGCCGATGCGGCCCGGTTCTACCAGGCGGCGATCGCCCTCCGTCCGGAAGCCGGCATCGCCTTCAGCGATCTCGGCATCATGTTGGACAGAACGGGGCATTCGGAGGAGGCCGTCGAGTTGTTCCGCCGGGCCCTGCAACTCGATCCGACCTCGGCCCCCTATCATCATAATCTTGCGGAATCGTTGTGGGCTCTTGGTCGTACGGAGGAGGCCGTCGCCCACGCCCGGCTGGCCGTTCGGTATTCCCCCGACGTCGCGGCCATGCATCGTATGCTCGGCCGATGTCTCTATTTCTACGGCCGGCACGAGGAGTCGCTCCTCGCATATCGGCGGGCCCTGGCCCTCGATCCGAACTTTACGGGAGCCCGGCTGGAATTGCGGGCGTACTTGATCTACCAACGGCAATACGAGGAGTCGATCGCCATCTGGAAGCCGGTCTTCGAGACCTCCCCCGGGAATCACGAGGACTGGTACGGCTACGCCGAGCTTTGCCTTTACCTCGGGCGGGAGGAGGAATACCGCCGCGCCCGGCGGGAGCTCCTCGCGAAATTCGCCGGAGTCGACGACCCGATCATCGCGGAGCGGACCGCTCGGGCCTGCCTGATCCTGCCCGATTCCGACGAAGGCCTTCGCGGGACCGTGGCCCTCGGCAAGCGAGCCTGGGAGGCGGATCGCCAGACGTATGCGCCGACCTTCCCCCACTTCCTGTTCCTCCAGGGGCTGGCGGAATATCGCGAGGGCCATTTCGCCCGCGCCTGCGAACTCATTCAAGGCGATGTCTTGAAGGTGCTCGGTCCCGCACCTCGCCTCGTTCTCGCCATGGCCATGCAAGGGGATGGACGCGTCGACGAGGCTCGGAAGACCTTGGCCGCGGCACTGGAGTCCCACGACTGGGGACCTTCCGCGGTGCGCGATCAGGATGATTGGATCGCTCATGTCCTCCGCCGAGAGGCCGAGAAACGGATCCTCCCCGCCTCTCCCGCCGATCCTGGCGGATAGCCGTGATGGTTTTGGTCTTTATAAAGGTTTATTCTAGAATGACACCTCTTCAACCTATGTTCCGCACATCCGCCCTTCATTTTCTCTGAATTTCTTTCGCCTGTACTCGCGATCGGTGCACTCAACGAAGACTCGCCGTGCCAGCCTTCGGCGGGCGCTGTCCCTATGGACCGTGGC